>CAYJHQ010000198.1:0-1000 GCA_964369775.1 uncultured Lachnospiraceae bacterium | reverse complement strand
CCTTTCTGCAGAATATTCATCTATTCCAAACGAAATGAAAGCAGTAGCAAAGCTACTCGGAAAAGAAACTTTACGAGGCTTAACCTTTAAGGATATTAGCGACAATTTAGTAAAAATTAGAAAAGAATGCGGTGACAGAGCCGTAATGAGAGCCGTTCACTTTATAGAAGAAAATGACCGTGTTGATGGACAAGTTACAGCCTTAAAAAATGGTAATTTTAATGAATTTTTATCCCTTATTACAGATTCTGGAAACTCATCATGGAAGTGGTTACAAAACGTGTATGTTCCACAATATTGTGATAAAGAACAATCTATTTCAGTTTGTCTTGCTTTAACAGAAATCTTTATACGCGAAAAAGGCGTTGGAGCTTGCCGTATTCATGGTGGTGGTTTTGCTGGCGTTATTCAAGCCTTTATTCCAAACGAATTGCGTGTTGAATACACAAACTACATGGAAAAAGCCCTCGGTTACGATAAAGCAAGCGGTGAATTAAGCCCTGTCTATGCTATGAGTATTCGACCTCATGGCGCAATAGAAGTGCGCTAAGACGCAGTAAAATTTTAACCAATCGCTATCATCTTAAAAAATGGTTTTGCTATTCGCAAAATCATTTTTTTAAGCTCATTATTTCTCCTTCAACTTGTAACAAATCTACTTTTCATTTGTTTTAATGGGGAACGATGATACAAAAAAGCAAGGGCACACAATGGAAGAAAGAGTATCAAAAAAAGGAAAACTTTCACGAACCACATGCCGCTATATGGGTATGTTTGCTACTGCTGTAATCCTTGCAATTATCATTATTGCATTTACCGGCAATAATGATACTATTTATACCCCACCTATAACCCCGGTTGAAATAATTAAACCTGAAAAAAGAACTATTTTACAATCTATATCCTTATTTGCACATATTGAAGCACTAAACACAATACCTATTATCCCCTTAGTTTCAGGAACAATTACAGACTATCCTGCGAGAGCAGGAACCATAGT
>CAYJHQ010000197.1:0-1003 GCA_964369775.1 uncultured Lachnospiraceae bacterium | reverse complement strand
ATTTGAAATCGTAATACTTTCTAGTCCTATATACTGGCTTGCAAACATAGCTTTTATAGGCTTGTTTAGCATGATCTTTTTAAAAACTATCAATATAATTAAAGCACATAACAACTCCTCTGATGCTTCAGCGGAAGCCAATAAAGCGGCAAAAATAAACACAATGGCAGTTCTAGCCCTCACCAATATATTTGGTATTGTCAATTTTCTACTAATAATTCTTGTTGCAAACATGAACAACCTAGAAGTTCATACACTTCCTATTGCATTACTACTACTAGGAGACGTTTTTGTTTTTTCATACTTTTTTGGAATTTTGTACTTATTCAATTTCGAAAAATGGTCAGCAACAAAAGTGTATTTACAAAAAGAATTCATCGCCCTTCCGATAGTTGTCAAGGGATACGTAACTGGATTCATGGGATTAACCGGAATCTCATGCTTAATAGTTGCACCTTTTTTTATTACTCACGAAGGCATGTCTGCTGCGGATGTCTTTATGAACTACAGCTTCGTGAACTCTCTCTTCGCCTTGGGCTTCGGTATTTTTAGCTATGCTAATTTCGTTGGCCAAATGGCGATGCGTATAAAAAGAATACAAACCTTTACAGAAGAGCTTGCAACATTTAACTATACAAGAGAAGGATTTCCAGCACGAAGCCGTGACGAACTTGGATTATTAGCAAACGACCTTGACAAATTCTACCAAGTGACAAAAGGTCTCTTATCAGAGCTTAAGGGTATTGCAAAAAACTCTGAAGATGCAGCTGAGTCACTAGCAGGAAATGTAAACGGAGCAGCCACTGCAATTGAACAAATTTCTCGCTCAATCAACTCTGTAAAAGATCAAATTGTAAACCAATCTGCAGGAGTTGAAGAAGCTCATGCAACAGTACTGCAAATTATGAACGGAATTAAGTCACTAGATGACAATGTCGCCACTCAATCAGCTAGCGTCACAGAATCATCTGCAGCAGTAGAAGAAATGGTTGCAAATATTCGT
>CAYJHQ010000196.1:0-1022 GCA_964369775.1 uncultured Lachnospiraceae bacterium | reverse complement strand
TTCAAATCAACTTGAATGGGTGCAGAGTGAATAATATTGTAGCTCAGGTTGAAGAAATAATATTAAACGAAATAGTAAGTATATAGTTAAGATGTAACAGTTAACAATAAAATGTTGGCTGTTATTTTTTAAACTGCATGTTATAATATGACATGCAGTTGTCGCATTTCATTTGCTATACTAATACTAAAAGGAGTTTTATATGAGTGATTTTATTAACTTAATTAAAGAAAATATTGACACCGAACACTTATGCTGTGCGATTGCAGATAAAAAGCACCAATATGGGGTTAGTAGTAAAAAAGAATGGCTGAAAAATAGATTAGAAGAAGGTCATATTTTTAGAAAACTTGATGCTAAAGGCAAAGTATTTATTGAATATGCACCACTTGAAACTGCGTGGACGCCTATTGTAGGCAAAAATTTTATTTATATCTATTGTTTGTGGGTATCTGGCTCTTATAAAGGCAAAGGCTATGCTAAAAGTTTACTGGAATATGCTATAGCCGATGCTAAAAAACAAAACAAATCAGGTATTTGTATTTTAACCTCTAAAAAGAAGAAACCTTTTTTATCGGATAAAAAGTTTATGCAAAAATTTGACTTTGTGGTAGTTGATAACATTGGTGATTATGAGCTTTTGAGTTTATCTTTTGATGGGACAAATCCTACATTTAATGATACTGCAAGAGAAATGAGTGTAGCAAATAATGAGCTGACCATTTATTATGGAATTCAGTGTCCCTATATCACAAATTGCTTAGAACAAGTTACATCATACTGTGAAAATAAAAATATTTCACTGAACTTAATTGCTGTTGATAGCTTAGAAAAGGCGAAAAATCTCCCCTGTGTATTTAATAACTGGGCTGTGTTTTATAACGGGAAGTTTGAAACAGTACATCTGTTAAACGAAGGCTATTTAAAGAAACTTATAGGAGAAAACTAATGGAAAAAAAACGCTGTGGTTGGCTTGATGGCTCTGAAATTTATAGAGAGTATCATGACAACGAATGGGGACG
>CAYJHQ010000195.1:0-1036 GCA_964369775.1 uncultured Lachnospiraceae bacterium | reverse complement strand
AGGCAGTCTTTTTCTACTTTTCTTACATTTATTCTGTCAATAATATATTCTCGTGTTATAGGGCTTAAGCGCTCATCTTTTAATCGTTCATAAGGGATTTCATTGATTGTTTGATGCAATTTTTTATTTACCTTATTGTTCCACAGCATCGCTTGATTATTTAAATCTTCAAGAGAGTGGTATTTAACACCCGTCATAAAATTATCCCGAACGTATGACACTGTCCTTTCTATTTTCCCCTTAGTTTGACCTCGATATGGGCGACATAATATAGGTTTAAACCCATAGAAGCCTGCAAAATCTTCAAACTGGCTATTTAATGTACTATCTTCTTGCTTTAGTGTTCTTTTAATAACCACTTGCTTCATATTGTCATAAAGAATTTCTTCTGGATAACCACCAAAGTATCGAAATGCATTTTGGTGACAACGTATTAATGTGCTAGTGCTCATATCTGTCACAAATTCAATATATCTCATTCTTGAATATCCTAATATCATTAAAAAACAGTACAATTTTTTATAGGTATTTTCTTCAAAGACTTTATAATTTTCAAAAAAAGCCCAATCTACCTGCGCCTGTAAACCAGGCATTGTTTCAAATCGAATAGTTGCATTGTTATTAAGTTCAACCTTTTTTGAGGCAACATATTGGCGAATAATGGTATATTTGCTATCACATCCGAGTTCTTCTAATTTTTCCATAATTCGAACAGCACTATAGGGAGCTTCATCTAACCAGATATCTATTTGTTTTTTATATGGATCTAACTTTGAAGGCTTTGGTTCACTTAAATGATATATAGGCTTGCTCTCACTGTTTGCATATTTTTTAGCAGTGCGAGGATCGATATTGTGTTTTCTTGAGATTTCAATATAACTTAATCCTTTTTTTCGGTCATTTCGTATTTCCATCCATTTTTCTCCTATCATCCTGATACACTCCTTATGTGTTTTTTTGAGTGTATCATTATTAAGTTCTCTCCGTCATAAAAATACATTTTTATACCGCTACTTTATTACATTTTATCACCGTC
>CAYJHQ010000194.1:0-1046 GCA_964369775.1 uncultured Lachnospiraceae bacterium | reverse complement strand
CACCAAGTGCTCCTAGAAGTAATCCTCACACAGAACAAAAAGATATTTATGGTAATTCTCGTGTTTTTGAAATTGATGGACTGAATGTTAATGTAACACTTGAAAACATTACAATATCAGGCGGACGAGCTACAAATTCACATGGTGGTGGAGTTCTATTGAAAAATGGTACTCTTACACTTGGTTCTGGCGCTGTAATTCAAAACAGCATTGCATGGTCAACGGACTCAGAAAATACCCCAGCATATGGTGGTGGTGTGTACGTTGAACACGGAACTTTAGTGCTAAATGGTGGAAGTATTGAAAATAACTATGCCTATGCTGATATAGCAAATTCTCTCCAAGATGCTGTTACAAAAGGTGGTGGTGTGTATGTCGAAAATGGTAGTCTTTTCCTTAATTCAGGATCAATAACTAAAAATAAAGTTATATCTGATACAGCCACAGATTTCGAATTTGCTGATTATTACCATGCACACTTTGATTTAACAGCTGCTGAGTATGGAGCTCTTATCCATTTTAGCTATGATGATGCACTGGGTGCAACTGCAAATGACGATAAAGATGCTTTTGGTTATGGCGCAGGTGTTTATATTGAACATGGTGGTATGAAAATGTCAGGTGGTACAATTGGAGATAATACTATCGAAGCAACTTCTGCATCAGATACAGAAGGCTATGGTGCCGGTGTATACTTAGGAGATGGTTCATCTTTCAATATGTCTAATGGAGAAATCGTAACTAACAAAACTGATACGAGTTCGACTAGTGGTATAGCACAAGGTAGTGGTGTGTATACACGTGGTTCATTTATTATGACTAATGGAAAAATTTCCGGAAACATTATTGATGGCCAATTATATGCAACAGGTGCAGATGTTTACACTGCAGCAGGGACAACTCGCTTAACCGGTGGTACAGTTGGCTCTAAAGCAAGTGCCGAATAGTGCTTTCCAAGCATTCCGAAAAGTGGCGTAATGCTGCTTTTCGAAAAGTGCATAGAATGTGTGAGTTTCACGCATTCTATGTAACAAGTTTTTTAACTA
>CAYJHQ010000193.1:0-1050 GCA_964369775.1 uncultured Lachnospiraceae bacterium | reverse complement strand
TGTTACGCTTGAGGTGTCTATATGCTCTAAGCCCTCTATAGTGGTTAATGAAGTGAAGTAGTTATAGGAGGAATTTCCATCACCATCACTAAACAAGTAAGATAAATCGGTTTCGGGGATAATTTGTGAGCCGTCTGTTGGCGCGCTAATTACTATTTTAGTTATGTTTGGTCGAATACTGTCATCTACCGCTGCGTGCATAGCAGCTTTAAGCGAGGTACCAGTGTTGTCTGTAGTTGGTGTTACGGTGAGCACTGTATCGTTTTCAGATAGCGTGGCTGTTACCTTTGTAGGATTGATTAACCATACTGCATACATGGTTACATCTTTTGTTGCTGTGTACTCTTGTTCGTCTGTATACTCAACCGCTATGCCGCCATTTGTTGTTGTCCAACCTAAAAAAGCGTTCCCAGCAGGTATAGGAAAGCTAAATTTCAATAAGGGGATCTCAACGCCCTCAGGTAAGTTTTGAATGTATGTAGTATTTCCATCCGTAAATGTTATCCTATAAACGGTTTTCCACACAGCGTAAAAGGTTTTGTTTTCTGTTGCAGTGTATATTTCAAGATCTTCAAAAGTAGCATTTTCTGCATCTGCTTCAGTTGCCCAGCCCATAAAGACCATTCCGCTTGGGGGAGTAAAGAGATTAAAGCTAAGCTCTTGTGGTACACCATGTATAAATGTC
The DNA here is from genome assembly GCA_964369775.1 of uncultured Lachnospiraceae bacterium. Lineage (GTDB taxonomy): Bacteria > Bacillota > Clostridia > Lachnospirales > Lachnospiraceae > CAUPWF01. Next base: position 365 of record CAYJHQ010000193.1, on the reverse strand, counting down.
TGTGCTTGCATAGTGCCACTGCCACCGTTTGCATCAAAAGTTATGGTGTATATGGTATCGTTCCAATCTGCATAGAGTGTCATATCGCTAGTAACTACATCGCTTTCAAAGTTCCAAGGAGTAGTTAATGCTGTATCTTTATACCAACCAACAAAACTTGCATTTGCTTTTTCTGGGTCAGCTGGTTTTGCAATTTTTGTGTTTTCAATTGCAGTAATAGCATCTAATTCTGTACCGCCATTTGTATCAAACGTAACAGTATATGTTTCTGCATCCCAAATGGCTATTGCTTCTTTGTTTGCACTATAGGTATAAACAGTGTCGCTTGAAATAGATGCTCCATCAATTTGCCATGCTGAAAAGGT
>CAYJHQ010000192.1:0-1062 GCA_964369775.1 uncultured Lachnospiraceae bacterium | reverse complement strand
GTTTTCATACATGCTTATTTTGTATAAAACCTACATTTTTATATTGACATTTGCAACCCATTAAAAGAAATATGTTATTATGTACAAAAATAGGGAATTGGAGTTGTGCAAAATGGCAAAAAGCTTGAGGCAAAATAAATACCAAATTATAGTAGATTCAATCAAAGAAGACATCCTTTCTGGACGATATCGTGCTGGTGATAAATTGCCTAGTGAAACTCAGCTTATGGGTCTTTTCGATGTGAGCCGCATCACCGCACGAAATGCTTTATGCGAATTAGAAGGAACTGGCCACATTTATAAGCTCCAGGGTAAAGGATGTTTTGTTGATGTGAGAAGAGAAGAAGCCTCACTTCTTAGAATACATAGTTATACACAAGAGGTTCTAGCTACTGGGATGACTTTAACTAGAAAAATAATAAACAGTGAAGTGAGAAAATGTACTGTCAGAGAGTCTGCTTTATTGCATCTCTCTAATAATAGTGTGTTTTTTATTGAACGTGTGTACTATGCGGATAACAAACCATTATGTCTCACGTGCGCAGTTATGCCTTACAATATTTTTACTGGAATTGATCAATTAGATTTTCAAGAAAGGTCATTGTATTCAACATTTCGAAATAATTATAATATTGAGATGAATAAAACTACACTTTCACTCGAGGCAGTATGTGCAAGCAGTGAGACTGCTCAAAAAATGGGTATTGAAACAGGGACACCTCTGTTGCATTCAGAAGCTCTATCATATGCAATCATTAATAATCGAGAAGTTCCTGTAGAATTTTCTGTATCCTATCATTTGACCTCAACCATGAAATATAACATAGAGCAAAAAGCTGCCAAAATAGGCTCTTTCCTTTAACTCCTGAAAAGAATCTATTTCTTATATTGATACCTTTGTCCCAGTTGACCTTGTTTCTCTACCCTTCCAGCCTTTTACCTCTACTAGGTCTATCACTAGTAGCGAACTCTTTACTAACCTAGGTAACTCCCCCACAGTGAGTTTTATATCCTAAATACTAGTATTCTACTTCTGTTTCTTTTCCATCTAATTTAATAACA
>CAYJHQ010000191.1:0-1065 GCA_964369775.1 uncultured Lachnospiraceae bacterium | reverse complement strand
CGTTATATGGAAAAGACAAATAGGAGGCTATATGAGGAACAGGCTATTAGGTTTAACTGTGGAAGAGATAAAAAATATTGTGTAAAGGTTGAGAAAGTTATATAATTAATAAGTCGATTATAAATAGCTAGCAAGAAGAGGGGAGCGTATTGCGACAATGGATAATAATAAGAGTGCAAATTTACAGATAAGAAATAGCACAGTTGATTTTCTCATGTTTACTAAAGACAGCGGAGATAGTACTATTGAAGTTCGAGTTCAAGATGGTGATGTTTGGCTCACACAAAAGGCAGTAGCAGAACTCTTTGAAGTTGATAGAAGTGTCGTGACTAAGCATTTGAAAAATATATTTGAAAGTAAGGAGCTTGATGAAAATTCAACTTGTGCAAAATTTGCACAAGTTGCTGATAATGGTAAAACCTATCAGTATAAATTCTACTCTTTATCGGCTATTATTGCTGTTGGATACCGTACAAACTCAGAAAGAGCCACTAATTTTAGACAATGGGCAACAAAGGTACTTAGCAGCTTTGCGAAGCAGGGTTACGTTCTTGATAAAGACAGATTAATTAATGGGCAAATTTTCGATGAGGACTATTTTGAACATTTGATTTCAGAAATCCAAGAAATTAGAGCCAGTGAACGTCGTTTTTATCAGAAAATTACTGATATTTACGCAACAGCTGTGGATTATGCAGTTGATAGTAAGATTACAAAAAACTTTTTTGCAATGGTACAAAACAAGATGCATTTTGCTATACACGGAAATACTGCTGCAGAAGTTATTGTAAGTAGGGCGAATCATCAAAAAGAAAATATGGGACTTACATCATGGAAGAATTCACCAGATGGTAAAATTGTTAAAACTGATGTTTCCATAGCAAAAAACTATTTACGCTCTAATGAATTAATGGAATTAAATGAGATAGTTACCATGTATCTTGATTATGCTACAAGGCAAGCAAGGAGACACGTGCCAATGACAATGCAAGATTGGGCTACGAAACTTGATGCATTCTTGCAATTCAATGATGCAGAGATTCTGAAAGATAAAGGCAAGGTAAC
>CAYJHQ010000190.1:0-1073 GCA_964369775.1 uncultured Lachnospiraceae bacterium | reverse complement strand
TATTATCCGGAAACACAAAAGACTATGAGGCAGATTATTTATTTAGCACGATACAGACGATGTCAAGGGATGAAAATTTATCAAGGTTTGATCCAAGTGCGTTTGATACGATAATTGTAGATGAGGTTCATCGTGCCGGGGCGAATACATATTTGAAGATTATGGAATACTTCAAACCCGATTTTCTACTGGGAATGACAGCAAGCCCAGAACGAACAGACGGATTTGATATCTATCAATTATTCAATCACAATATAGCCTATGAGATACGGTTGCAGCAAGCATTGGAAGAAGATATGCTTTGTCCATTTCACTATTTTGGTATAACAGAAGTGGAAATAGACGGAGAGATTGTAGATGATAGTTCAAAATTGAAGCAGTTTGCGATGCTGACAAGTGATACACGTGTTGACTACATCATACAAAAGGCGAAGTACTATGGACATAGTGGAAATCGAGTAAAGGGACTAGTTTTTTGCAGTAGAAAAACCGAAGCAAGAGAGTTATCTATCAAGTTCAATAAACGAGGGTTTCGCACTACATTTCTTAGTGGAGATGATTCACAAGAACAAAGGGAATTAGCGATTGAACGATTGACAGACGATTCAAGGGAAGATTGTATCGATTATATATTTACAGTGGATATATTTAATGAAGGTGTAGATATACCAGAAATCAACCAGGTAATCATGCTTCGACCTACAGAAAGTCCAATTGTTTTTGTACAGCAATTAGGACGAGGGTTAAGAAAGGCAGAAGATAAAGAGTATGTTGTAATTCTAGATTTTATAGGGAACTATAATAATAATTATATGATTCCGATTGCTTTATCGGGAGATCGAACATATAACAAAGACAATATCAGACGGTACGTAAGAGAAGGTGAACGAGTAATACCAGGTGCATCAACTATACACTTTGACGAGATTGCAAAGAAAAAAATATTTGAATCTATAGACAATTCTACACTTTCGTTAAAGTTTATGAAAGAAAAATATAATGAGTTAAAGAATAAATTAGGCAAGATACCAACAATCTTAGAATTTTATGAATACGGTGAAATTGACCCTATG
>CAYJHQ010000189.1:0-1077 GCA_964369775.1 uncultured Lachnospiraceae bacterium | reverse complement strand
CAACTAAAAACTTAGGAATACTTTCTAAAGGTGGTGGATACATCTTTAGTCCAGTGCATAATATTCAAGGCGATACACCGGTAGAGAACCTGTTAGCAATGTATAAGGCTCTTAACGATTTTAATGCAAAAAAATAACTTGATGTAACTACTTGATTGTAGTATACTGTCACTGCCTTAGAAATCAGCTTTGAATTCCAAAGGCAGTGATTTTTTTTACCCCCAAAGATTTTACAAGGAAAATAATATGACAGAATCAATACATACATACTTTCAAATAGGGTCTGTTTCTTTTATGGCATATCCTGATTGTCAAAAAGATGAAAATGCAATAATTCCTACAATGGAAAAACTAGCAAAGGACGACTACTTCGATGTAATCGAGCTAAACCCAATAAAAAGTGAAACTATTCGAGCAAGCGTTACAGAAATTTTAAAAAGCTCACATGCAAAAGCATGCTATGCAGCTCATGGGCGATTACTGGGCGCGGGTTTAAATCCTAATGCACTTGATGAAAATGAGCGAAAAAAGGCAGAAGAAGCGTTGATGGCAGGATTACAAGAAGCTCAACAACTTGGCTCTCAAGGCATGGCCTTTTTGTCGGGACACTGGGAGGAAAGCACAAAAGAAGAAGCTTTTAATCAACTATTAAAAACAACTCATGCTGTTTGTACAGAAGCCGCAAAAATGGGAATATTTATTGAACTTGAAGTATTTGACTTTGATATCGCAAAAAAATCACTCATCGGACCTTCTCCACTGGCAGCACAATTTTCAAAAGAAGTACGAAAAACACATTCTAACTTTGGCCTTATGATAGACTTATCTCATATACCAATGTGCTACGAAACATCCGAGTTCACCATACGAACACTTCGTGAATACATAACACACTTTCATATTGGAAACACCGTAATAAACCCAGAATGTGAAGCCTATGGAGATGAACACCCAAGATTTGGTTTTGTAAACAGTAAAAATGATACAGAGCAATTGCTTACCTTCTTAAAGGTCCTAAAAAATGAAGGATTCTTTTGCAAAGAAAATCCGTATGTTCTCAGTTTTGAAGTAAAGCCA
>CAYJHQ010000188.1:0-1081 GCA_964369775.1 uncultured Lachnospiraceae bacterium | reverse complement strand
TGCTCCTTTTATACTTTTTAAGGGAACAGGAAGGAAAGCTGAAAAAATGCTAAAAATTGCCGAGGATAATGATATTCCGGTAATATGTGAACCGGAGACAGCATTTGTGCTTTCACTGCAAGATGTTGGCACTTGTATACCTCCCGAAACGTATGAAGTAATAGCAGGCATCTTTGCATTTTTAAAAAAGGTTGAAGAGTATGACAGAAATTAACACAAAAACATTGCATGAGGGGATGCTTTTTTCATCTCCTTTACTATTTGAAGATGGGAAAAATATGTTTTTAGCAGAGCGTATGCCTGTTGGAAAACTGCATCTTGATACTATTCGTAGATGGAACATTGAGAAGGTGATTACGTATGGAAAGCCAATTGAGTCAGAAGATGATGGCCTTGATGAACTGGAAATGCTTGATGATGTTGAAGATGATGATGAAAACCCTCTTCTTTCACATTATGTTCAAACCATTCAAAAACTTGAATCAATTTTTAAAGCTTATGAATCAGATTCGCCTTTAGATAGGTCTGTAATTGATACCTGTGTTAAAGATGTGTATAGTTTAGTTACTGAAGAAAAGTCTTTTGCTCTTGGCATAAGTTTTATTCCTGTAAAGAATCACATGAGTCTTGTTGTAAATGCAGTTAATATTGCAGTTGTTTCTGCTCTTGTTGCCCTTGAGATGCATTTTCCGCCTAAAGATATTCTACATTTGATAACTGCCTCTTTATTGCATGATATTGGTATGGTAAAACAACCTGAGAAGATTCTTAATAAACCCAGTCGCTTATCTGATGATGAATATATTCGTATTCAAGGTCATTCTCAAAAGGTTATTGCTACGATACTTGAAACTTTATCCTATCCAAAAGAAGTTGCAATAATTGTTTTGCAGCATCATGAAAGATGGGATGGAAAAGGGTATCCCGAAGGGAAAAAAAATCAACAAATATATATGCCTTCACGAGTGCTTTCTGTGGCGGATGCTTTTGAAGCAATGTTGTCTGAAAAACCATATCGAAGTGCATATGTTGCTCATGATGCAGTTAAAGCATTGCTTGCAGACAAAGAAACAAAATATGA
>CAYJHQ010000187.1:0-1081 GCA_964369775.1 uncultured Lachnospiraceae bacterium | reverse complement strand
TTCATAAACTTTGCACTTAATTGAAACGATTTTATCGGTGATTTATTTACCCAATTTTTATGGGTTTCTAAGACGATAGCCTCAACACCATTTTTCTTAACCAGCTCAACCATTTCAGTCAAATTCATATTTCCATAACCAAGTTCTATACTATCAGATTTTAGAATAGAACTTGTCTTTCCCGATACCCTGGTTCCTCTGTCATTAATATGATAGAGCTTGATTCGATCCCCAAATCTTTCCATCATAGCAAGTGGATCTACTCCTGCTTCAGCAATCCAATAGGAATCAAACTCAAAGTTCACAAATTCTGGATCTGTCTTTTCCAAAATGAGTTCAAAGGCGTTCTTACCCACTTCAACCTTTCGTAACTCACAGTTATGATTGTGATAAAGAAAGGAAATTCCCCCTACCTTTAAAAGTTTACCAGCTCTGTTTAATTTCTCTATCAACTCCAATACTACTTCTTTATCTGAATAGTCAAAATGATGCATCCCTGTCACAACTACATATTTGGTTCCAAAGATCTTTGCTTCATCAATCACCTGTTCTGGTACACGAAGAATTGTATTAAGATCTTCATGTACGCTTACTACCTTAAGTTCTGATTCACGAATCAATTTCTTCCAGTCCAGTTTACCGCTTTTCCCCATAGGCATTCCATCAAGTCTTGTTAGTATTCGTACTGTTAGTGGCATCTTTTTTATCATAAATCCACAAAGTTCAATTCCATCATAACCTGCTTCTTTCATAAGTTTTAAAGTTTCTTTTGCTTTTTTCTCTGTTCCTATAACGGTTCGAAGTTGAAATTGTTGTACTGCTTTTATTGCCATTATGTTTCACTCCTTTTTCATTTTATTCTACTTTGTTCAATTCTATTTGAATGTTTCTATCTCATAAGATTCTTTGTTCTGTTCACTTATGATAAATGTGACAACAGCTTCTGTTTCTCAATGTATACCAAAGTAATCATTATTATTAATACTGAGATTCTACGTCAGTACTTTATAAACCACACTCAAAGCATTGATAAATATACGTTCCTTCAAAATTCAGCTTTCACCCATTGGGTGAAAGAAAA
>CAYJHQ010000186.1:0-1085 GCA_964369775.1 uncultured Lachnospiraceae bacterium | reverse complement strand
TTTGTTTTTGGAAATGTTTTCTTACAACTTTCTTCCTCTTCTAATCTATGTGCCTCTTTCCAAATATGAAACAGCTTGTCTATACTATCTACAGTTGCTAATTCTCTTTTACATCCCTCAAATGATTTGTACGCTCTATTACCCATACTATCCTCGTACACAATTATGTTTAATTAGTTACTCGTACTCCTTAAGCTCTAGATATCCCCTTCCATTATGTACAATATCTGCCCACTCTAATATTGCTGCAAGAACATGTACTGGATCATATGTTGTCTCTCCATTATTTTTTCCCAAATAATGTTTCCCTATATAGCCCACAACTGTTGAATCATCGCACTTTGAATCTCCCATCCTAAAATTTCTTCCATTTCCTTTTTGTGCCTTTCCACCATTGATTTCAAGACACTCTACAATTATATCGAACACTGTATATTCGTAAGGTGGTTTTATTGGTAGGGCTTTTGTTTGAAATGTTTTACCACCATAACTTGCAATTATCAGATAGTCCCTGCCTGTCGCAGAGTAAACTGTAACTTTTTCATTATTCCTTATAAGTTTTTCTTTCACTATTTCTGAAGCTAATCTTTTTTCCATAATCACCCTCCGATTGATTTATTTTCTTCATCATATCACACCTTGCCAGTATTACCAATGCTGAAAATAGCTGACCATCAAATGGAAGTCAGCTATTGTAACCATCTCATCTCACGCTACTAATTTTATTAAATGTATGAAGAATGGGCGGTAACTTAGATTTCTTAACTTCCAGATAATATAAGCCTCCGACTCTGTCAATGACATAACTTGGATCTGGTAATTCAATTTCAGAAATACAATTCTCCAGTTTTGCTCATACTTTTTGAAAGAATTCATTGATATCTACACCTTTTTACTGGTGATTCTGTCTTCCCTCTGCTTCTATATTCTCTTGAAAAAGAGACAAGACGAAGTTTTATAGCTAACTATTAAATAAATATTTATTATATATAAGATTAGCAACATTTAGTGCGTAAGAACGTTAAAGAATATTCAGAAAATTAACATTGCTTATTTTTAGACAACAAAAAAACCTTGAAAAATCA
>CAYJHQ010000185.1:0-1091 GCA_964369775.1 uncultured Lachnospiraceae bacterium | reverse complement strand
GGGAGGGAAGCCTGACGGAAGAAAAACTTACAGAAATAATAAATATAGAGCAAGATTTACAGAAGCAATACCCTGAAGGGATTCCCAATATAGAATATGGAACAAAGGTTCAATCGTATTATGAAGTTCTAGCTTTTGTAGTGCAGGTGTACACACCTGATTCTGAATATGATGAGAGCATTATAAGTACACTGACTGATGCGCAGATAGAAAATTTTTATGCAGACTATGAATCGAATATGGAAATGCTAGTTGAAGAGTACGGAGAAACCGTAGAACAGAAAGCGTTTCTATCCGAAAAATACCAAGAAATTAATACACCTATATTCTATGAAGGGACAGATTCGTGGGATACAATGGGGCGGTATGCTAGCATGTACGGCGTCATTCTTATTCTGGTTGCGGGTTTTTTAGCAGCAGGGATATTTGTAGAAGATTATCAGAATGATTCAGCGGAGGTGTTCTATGCCACAAGATATGGTAGGACAAAGGCGACGAAAAACAAAATAGTAGTAGGAGTAATTATAATAACCGCTCTATATTGGGGGGCGATGACGATAATGAGCTTAGGAATGCTTCTGGTGATGGGGACGAGTGGTTCTGCTACTATGTATCAGATAACTGAGCCGTATAGTTTCTATCTTATGAATTATGGTCAGTATTATTTATTGATATTATTGAGTGGCTATATCGGAAGTCTATTTTCTGCATCCGTAAGTATGGTTATAGCGAGCAAAACCCAATCGGTAAGTATTGCATCTAGTATTCCTGTAGTGCTGTTTACTTTAAGTCCATTTATTGGGCGTACACTTGCGGAGTATACTTCTGTATTTAACATTGCACCATATGTACTGACTAATCTTCCCGAATACACAAAAGGGGCTGTGATGTTTCAAGTTGGAGATGTAGTATTACCGCAGGTATATCTAGTGATTATACTATATGGTATTGTATCACTTGGGGGACTTCCTTTCGTGTATAGGTGGTATGGTGGAAATGGTCTGAAAAAGACTAAAATTAAATGAGTCTGATAAATCTTTCTGATTATAGACTGTTTACATATGAGATAAATGGAGTGCGCAATCCTGAAT
>CAYJHQ010000184.1:0-1100 GCA_964369775.1 uncultured Lachnospiraceae bacterium | reverse complement strand
CGACTTTTGTTCTTTGTCAAGTAATCATCGAGCCTTTTTTCTAAAATATTTTACTTGCCTTAATAAACACTTTTCAACATTGACATTATCTTATTTATACTATATCATTAGTTAACTTAGTTAATATAAAAGGAGAGCATATGAAATTTGGAATTTATTATGCATATTGGGAAAATGAATGGAGTGCAGATTATTCATATTATATTGATAAAGCTGCAAAACTAGGGTTTGACATATTAGAGATAGCAGCAACCCCAATTGCAAATTATAGCGACGTTCAACTAACTGAACTTAAAAAAAGAGCCGAAGACAAGGGAATAATTCTCACCGTTGGACATGGCCCATCTGCTGAACAAGACGTATCCTCTGCTGATGACAATATACGAAAAAACGGTATTGCTTTTTTCACAGATTTACTTCAAAAACTTGAAAAGCTAGGCGTAAAAAGTATTGGCGGCGCACTCTATTCTTATTGGCCTATTGACTACTCAAAACCGATTGACAAGATGGGTGACTGGGGAAGAGCAGTAGAAAGCGTAAAAACGTTAAGTAAAGTTGCCGGCGACTGCGGTGTAAATTACTGCCTTGAAGTTCTTAATAGATTTGAAAACTATATATTAAATACTGCTGCAGAAGGAGTAGAATTTGTAAAACAAGTTGACCACCCCAATGCAAAAGTAATGCTTGATACTTTTCATATGAATATTGAAGAAGACTGTATAGGTTCAGCTATACGAACAGCAGGAAAATATCTAGGACATTTCCATACAGGGGAATGCAACAGACGTGTTCCAGGAAAAGGAAGAACTCCTTGGAATGAAATTGGCCACGCACTTGCAGATATTAATTATGACGGACCTGTTGTAATGGAGCCTTTTGTTAAAATGGGCGGGAAAGTTGGTTTAGATATAAAAGTATTCCGAGATCTCAGTAATAATGCAGATGAAGCAACGCTTGACAAAGACGCAAAAGAAGCATTAAAATTTTCACGCTATATGTTAAATCGCTAAAAGCTTTCAATCTACAAAAAACCGAGTTACTGCTAGTTGCCACTGAAAAACTTCAGTTTTTCAGTGGCAACCTTAGATTTGATGCGATAT
>CAYJHQ010000183.1:0-1102 GCA_964369775.1 uncultured Lachnospiraceae bacterium | reverse complement strand
TGTTGTTTTAGGTGGTACAAGTAACGATAAAAGTTTTACATCAAACACTTCTGGTAATATCGAGTTTTCATCAACTCTAAACGGAGCAAAAAATGTAATTGTTTCAGCTAGTGCTGGCACAGCTACATTTGGGGGACTTATTGGAACCGATGCTGATAGACTTACAAGTATAGATATAGCCGCTTCCGCAATCAACATAAACGGCGGAAGCGTATTCACTAGTGGTGCACAAACATATACTGGAAACATCGCAACAGACGATGCAACTCTTACCCTTGATGCAAGTGTAAGTAACATAAACTTTGAAGGAAGTGTTACCGCAGACACACTTTCTCTTGAAGCAAACACACTCAATTTTGAAGCAACAGGCGATCAGCAGATAAATACAATTTCTGCTTTAACTTTTGATGGAGCTGTCGACATACTTGCAGGAGCAACTACAACTTTTTCAAAAGGCTTTAGTCAAACAGGTGGTGCTGTTACTCTTTCTGGCACTATTACATCCAGTGCTAACGGCTTAAGCTTTAACGGCGCTACAACCCTTACTGGCAATACAACAATTATCGCAACAAACCAAAATGTTACCTTTGGCTCTACAATAGTAAATGATGCTACAAGCGGAATCAATGCCAACCTTACAATAGATGTTGGAACAGGTGCAAGTGGAGGAACCATTACCCATGGTGGCGGAATTGGTGCCGATTCTGCAAACGGTCCATCTACAGTAAAGCCTGGGGAAATTACTCTTACTGCAAGTTCTATTGTATTTAAAGGTGGTTATGTTAGAACAACTGGAAATCATACATACACAGGAGCCGTATCACTATCTCCAACCGTAAGCCCAGCGGAAGAAGATTTCGGCATTCGATTTAATTCTTCAACAGGAAGTATTAGTTTTAGTAGCACCGTAAATGGAGTAGATTCTTCCTCCACGCCATCTAGTGACTACAAAGCGACCTTTGCCCTACAGACTGCTAACAATAATTCCATAACTTTTAATGGAGATGTTACAAATATTGCATATTTTTTTATAAATTCGGCCAGTGGAAATATAATCTTAAATGGAAGTGAAATTACCTCAACTCAGTCTCAACGGTACCTT
>CAYJHQ010000182.1:0-1110 GCA_964369775.1 uncultured Lachnospiraceae bacterium | reverse complement strand
AGTACCTTTTCCATGAACAATAAGAACTTTTTTAAATCCCTTTTGCTTACATGAAGCAATAAAGGATTCAAGATGCCGCCATGCTTCTTCTTGAGTAAAATTATGCAAATCAATAGTAGCTTCTATAGGCATGTTTTTTGCAGAGGTATGCGATTGAACGGCCTTTTTTAGTTCATATTCTTTTACAAGATTATCCTTATCAATCACCCCATATTTATTTAACCACGCATTCATATCGGTATTTTTCTTTTTTGTTTCAAGCATTTTTTCAGGAGCATTTGCCTTTTTACTTGAAGAATTTTGTATTTTTTTGCTTGAGTTTTCAGTTTTTTCCCACTGTGCTAATATATCTCCAAAGTTCATATTCTCACCTTATTTTTTCAATTAAGATACAATCAGTTTTTTGTATCCACCCACTTCTTCCATCTGCAATTACAATAAGATACCAGTCTCCTGCAGAATGCTGCACAGTCACTTTTGTACCTGCATGTAAAGAAGCAACAACTTTTGCTTCATACTCTGGAATTGTATATAACTGAGCACCAAAGGTCAAGGCTTCCTGTTTTAACAGTGTCTTTCCGTAAACAAAGGTCCCACCCGCTATAATTAGCCCAGTCATGCATAACAGCATTACATATAAGGAAAAAGACCTTCTTTCGTTTTTTTTACTATACAAATACAAAACTAAAGCAATAAAAAGAGATGCTATAGAAATGCCTATAAGTGCAATAACTACAGGATAAGAAACTTCATCACTACCCTCTATATTTTCTCTACTCTCAAGCGCAATTCTCTCTTCAGTGACAGCAAAAGGAAACAGTTCATATTTTTCACGTATACGCAAATCGGCAAGCTCTTTAACAAAGTCTTCTTTCCTCTCATTTATAAATGCTTCATTTTTTTCAATAAATCCGTCACCGAAGAGTTTTCTTTCTTCTCCATACAAAAAGGGCACTGAAGAAGTATTTAAAACATCAAAAGTTGTTTTATCTAGTAGAATTTCATGCGGCGTACCGTTATAGGCAGTAAACGAAACTCTAATTTCAGGAAGCTCAAAGCTCCCTTCATTAAAGGGAGTGCATGAAAACACAACTAAAGGTATACGTGAAG
>CAYJHQ010000181.1:0-1116 GCA_964369775.1 uncultured Lachnospiraceae bacterium | reverse complement strand
CTTATTGATAATGCATTGGCGAGAATTGAACAAGGAAAGTACGGCTTGTGTATGCGTTGCGGAAAGCGTATCCCTGATGAACGTCTTGAGGCTATTCCTTATGCAGTGCTTTGTATCGACTGCAAAACAAAAGACGAAAAAGCAAAGCGATACAGTTAATACATATTGTTAGATATCACACTTTTGCCACTTTCCGTTAGAAAGGTGGTGGGTGGCTGTGTAACCAGCTTCTTTTGCCTCTGCGATGGCAGAATCAAAGTGTGAAATAATAGAATCAACACTGTGACTATCAGAGTTTATGGTAATTGGTACATCTTCAGCTTTAAGTAGTTTTAAGAAATCGGGTGAAGGGTATGGAGTTTTAAGATTTGCCCTTGCCATTCCACCTGTGTTTATTTCTACCACTTTACCGCTTTTACCTACGACCTTTGCGGTTTCTTTTAATTCATCTCGATACCAAGAATCATTTTCATCGAAAAATTTTAATTCAGCATTTCTTTTTCGTACTAAGTCAATATGCCCAATAATATCAAAATCACCATGTTGAATCATGTCTCGTTGTGCCGAATAATATGCTTGGATGGCTTTTTTCCCGTTACCGCAAAAATATGTTTGTACTCCATTATAAAACTCACTAGCAGGGCCATCTACCGTAAAACACCCTCCGTTTTCTTTGCCTTGCACGCTAAGGTAGTGGACTGACCCTATCATAAAATCAAGGCTATATTTTTCATAGATATTTTTTGTACAGAATGAAATAGGTGGAAAATACTCTGCCTCAACGCCGAGAAGAATCTCCATTTTTCCGGAATACTCTTTTTTCAACTGCTCTACTTCATAGACGTATGCATCATAGTTACGTGTATCTATGTGCCAAAAAGAGGCGAACGGATATGCTGTATGTCCAGAAAAGCCTAATATTTGAATGCCTGATTCAAAGGCAGCTTTAGCCATTTCTTGTAACGTATTTGTACCGTCACAGAAGGTAGAATGTGTGTGGTAGTTCGTTAGTTTTTGCATAATTTCCGTCCTCTAAGGTTCAACAAATTGTTTAAAGTTTGTAAATATTTCTTTAAACATTCTTAAGCTCATTTTAATGGTTTGCATATCTTTGTT
>CAYJHQ010000180.1:0-1121 GCA_964369775.1 uncultured Lachnospiraceae bacterium | reverse complement strand
AGTTTACTTAGAACGTAAAGGAGCTGTATTAAAATGAGGAATGATATACATAATTATCTTAAAAATTATGAAAGGGAGGAGTTGATATTATTGAATAAAAGTGAATTAGCTAGACGCTTTAATTGTGATAGACGGACTGTTGATCGTTACATGAAAATCGAATCTGGGAAACTAGTAACAAAGCCTAGTGAACGTATTTACAAGTCAGTATTAGATGAATTCAAACCCATTATTATCAATAAGGTTGATGTACATGGATGTACTGCAATGGCGATATTTAAATTTATTCAAAGAAAAGGATATGTTGGTCAGTATTCTACAGTTGCTAGCTTTGTTAGCAAACACAAAAAGGAAGAAAAACAAAAAGCTACTATAAGGTTTGAAACCACTCCTGGTTTACAAGCTCAGGTAGATTGGAAAGAAAATCTTACATTAATTAGTAAATATGGCGAGATTTTTAAAGTAAATATTTTTTTAATGGTGCTGGGATATTCACGGATGAAATTTATTAAATTAACAGCAACCCGTTCTCAACAAGAACTGTTTCAATGTATGATTTCAGCTCATGAATACTTTGGTGGAATTTCACATGAAGTGTTGTTTGATAACATGAAAACAGTTGTTGAGCATAGTAAAACAACTTTTCGAAAGGTCAGTTTTAACAAAACCTTTGAACACTTTGCAGCCGATGCTGGATTCAAACCTATTGCATGTCAACCATATAGACCACAAACCAAAGGCAAGGTAGAAGCATTAGCAAAACTAACTAGCCGATTGCTAGTTTATAATGAGGAGTTTGAAGATTTTGAAGAATTAGAAAACATTGTCAACGATGTTCGAGATGAATTAAATCTTGAAGTTTCTCAAGCAACACAAGAAAGACCAATCGAAAGATTAGAAAAAGAAAAAGAGTATTTAAAACCCATAACTAACCAGGCACTATTACAAACGTATGTCTCCGTCGAAAAAGCGTACAATGTAACAAATGAATCCATGATTAAATATAAAGGTAAAAAATACTCTGTTCCTATCAAATACATTGATAAGAAAGTAAATGTTACCGAAAACGAAGATGGCAACATTCATATTTATTATAATCAAGATTTAATTGCTTGTCATCC
>CAYJHQ010000179.1:0-1151 GCA_964369775.1 uncultured Lachnospiraceae bacterium | reverse complement strand
TCCAAACTGGTCACCCAGGAGGATCTCTTTCTGTATGTGAAATTCTTACAACGCTTTATTTTGAAAAAGCAAATATCTCAACTGATAACTTTAGCTCAAATGATCGTGACCGTATTGTTCTTACAAAAGGCCATGCAGCACCTATGCTTTATCGAATACTAGCTGAAAAAGGATTTTTTCCTGTTGAAGAAATGAGAACCCTTCGTCAATTAGACACAAACCTTCAAGGTCACCCTTGTGCATTAGACACCAAAGGTGTTGAACTTTCAACAGGGCCTTTAGGGATTGGACTTTCTGCCGCTATCGGTATGGCTGCAGGCTTAAGAATTGACAACAGTTCAGCTCATGTATATGCAATTACCGGTGATGGTGAGCTTCAAGAAGGTACCATTTGGGAAGCATGTATGAATGCTGCAAAACTCAAACTTGACAACCTTACAATCATTGTAGACTACAACGGTGTACAGTTAGACGGTACTGTTGAAGATATTATGCCTCTTGGCGATTTAGGTGCAAAATTCAAAGCATTTGGCTTAGAAGTTCTTGAATGTGATGGTCATGATGTATCTTCAATTGCAGAAACTGTTGAAAAAGCAAAAGCTGCAAAAGGAACATGTGTTATCTTAGCAAAAACAGTTAAAGGTAAAGGCGTTTCTTTCATGGAAGGCAAAAACGCATGGCATGGTAGCCCAATCAATGCAGAACAACATGCACAAGCTATGTCAGAACTCAAGGGAGGAAACTAATGGGAAAGGCTATTAGAGACGCATACGGCGAATCATTATTAAAATATGGTAAAGAAAATAAAAAAGTTGTAGTTTTAGACTGTGACGTATCAAGCTCAACAAAATCAGGTATGTTCGGAAAAGAATGTGCAGATAGATTTTTTAACTGTGGTATTTCAGAATCTCACATGGCAGCAATGGCAGGTGGTCTTGCAGCAGTAGGAAAAGTTCCGTTTATTAATACATTTGCAGTATTTATGACAACTATGGGGCTTATCAGTGCTCGCGCATTCGGTTCATACTCAAAATTAAATGTAAAATTCATGGGTGGATACGGCGGACTTTCTGATGCTTACGACGGCCCAAGTCACCACTCTTTAGAAGACATTGCAGTTATGCGAACACTTCCAAACTTCCAAGTATTTG
>CAYJHQ010000178.1:0-1155 GCA_964369775.1 uncultured Lachnospiraceae bacterium | reverse complement strand
CTGGTAGGTGCATTGCAGCCTACGCCCACTCATCCCCACTAAAGGCAATTGCAGCAAGCCCAAGCGTTGCACGCTCAATTACAAAAGAGCAAGTTTTAGAAAGCGAAATTGAAAAGTCAACCTGCGTTGTGCTAGAAGGTATGATTTTTTTTAACGTTGATGTTATAACACATATTTTAAACCTTTGTAAAAAGCACAACAAAACAATTGCAATAGATGTTGCATCCACTTTTTGTGCACCTAAAGCAATACTAGAGCTTTCAAATTTTCTAAAAGATGGCACAATAGAGGCTAAAAATATTTTACTCTTTGCTAACGAGTTTGAATATGATGCAATACAAAAAGAGTCAAAACAGGAATTAGACTATTTATTAGAAAACAGAGCAGTTATAAGCCAAAAACTCGGGCCACAAGGTGCAATACTTCACACAAAAGATACTACCATTGAAGAAACAACAGAAGCGGTAAATGCCCTTGACGACACTGGGGCAGGAGATGCCTTCGCAGCAGGCTTTTTAATGCACTACCTTACCCATAATAAAGACGGAGACAGCTTTTTACAAAACTGCCTAAAAAATGGGAATGCAGTCGCCAAAACTGTGCTTGATGGCTTTGGATGCACCTCGCACTAATTTCTATACAATATTCAAATTTTATACAAAAAACCCTAAACTCAACCTCAAAACATTGCATAAATATTAAAAATATGGTATATTTATGTAATATTATACAAAGCGGACTTTAAACCGCAAAAAAAGGAAAGGCGTATGAAAAAAATTCTACTTTGCACTCTTGGTTTATTCCTTGCACTTACCATTGCTTTTGCAGGTGGTTCAAGTGAATCTGGTGGAGCTAAACAAGTTCACCTTGTTATGGCTACAGGCGGAACTTCAGGAACATACTATCCGTATGGTGGAGCTGTTGGACAAGTATTAAGCGAAACTGTTCCAGGATTGAATGTTAACATTCAATCAACAGGTGCTTCTGCAGCTAATATTCGTCTTGTTTCTACAAATGAAGCAGACATTGGTGTTGTGCAAAACGACGTTATGAGTTATGCCTACACCGGAACAGAAATTTTCGAAGGTGAACAAATTACCGGTTTTGCAACTATGGCTACTGTATATGCAGAAGTGTGCCAAATTATTGCTGACC
>CAYJHQ010000177.1:0-1155 GCA_964369775.1 uncultured Lachnospiraceae bacterium | reverse complement strand
TGTCAATGACGTTTTGTTTTTGTAGTTTTATCGCGTTTAAATTATGTCGTTTTATGACGAAAAAAATATTAGTTTTTGGGTTCAAAAAGTGTATTAAATTGTTTCTCTTTCTGCTTCATAAATTCCTTACGTTCTTTAAGTCTATAGCTTTCACCTTTGATATTGATTACTGTGCAATGATGTAAAATTCTATCTAAAATTGCACTTGCTATTGTAAGATCTGAAAATACTTCATTCCATTGAGAAAACATCTTATTTGAGGTTAGTATGGTACTGTTTTTTTCATATCTTTTAGCTATTAATTGAAAAAACAAGTTGGCTCCACCTATATCCATTGGTAAATAACCTATTTCATCAATTATTAGAACTTTGTATTTTGCATAGTGCTTTAACCTTTCAGCAAGTCTATTTTCAAAGTGTGCTTTATTTAGCTGTTCTATTAGTGTATTGCAATTTATGTAATATGTGGAATACCTATTCTGTGCCGCTACAATTCCCAATGCAACAGCAAGGTGGGTTTTCCCAACGCCTGGCGTTCCAAGAAATACGACGTTTTCTTTATTTTCTACAAATCTCATCGTGCAAAGCTCTGCAATTTGATTTTCATCTACACTTGGTTGGAAGCTGAAATCAAATGATTCTATTGTTTTTCTAAATGGAAATCCACTCATTTTTATTTGATTATCTACTGCTCTTGTTTTTTTTGCTTTCGCTTCGCTTGCGAGTATGTAATCTAACACTTCCACAACATTTGTTCCATTGTGTATTGCTTCTTCTAAATAATTATCTATTATCTCAAGTGTATTTTTCATTCCTAAAGAAAATAGATTTTCTTTGATTCTTTCATACATTATTTCACTCATATATCATACACCCCCAAATCTATATCACAAGGTTGAAAATCTATGTTATGCGAATTGTGAAGAAGTGTATTCTCTACATTAAAACTTTGTTTCTCAATTAATTGTCTATAATGCTGTTTATTGACAATCATGTTCTTTTTGCTATATGATAATAAGTGCAATGCAATTTGTTTTCCCTCATAATATGCTGCTAACATGTTATCGAGGACCACGACTGTCACATATTTTTGGGCGTATTCAGATGGAACTGAATACTTATTATTTCCATAAGATATGAGGCAGTCTTTTTCTA
>CAYJHQ010000176.1:0-1168 GCA_964369775.1 uncultured Lachnospiraceae bacterium | reverse complement strand
CAGTTTCATGTAGCGCATTATGGAGGGTAGATAACTCTGCCAATATTAGTTTTTCACTAAGTAAAGAAGCCTTAACAGCTATGAGCCAAGCTTCAGATGTTAGAAGTATAGCTTCCGATATTGAAGCCGTTTTAGCAAAAATAAGCTTATACAAAGAAAGCGGAAGCCTTATAGATTTCGAAAACGTTATTTTAGAAAACGATGAGGCTGTAACAGTTGAATTTGTAGAAATTCCAATTATTGGAGAAAATGTGTATGCCAAAATAGAAGCGACTATTGATGGCGTACAATATGAAGGAATTTCTGAAACAAAAAAAATGATTGCAGAGGGAAACACACTTCACATATCGAGCATGAACCCGGTAAGCATGACATTTACCATTACTTTTGAAGCTAATAATGGTAGTGGTGCTAAAACGATACAAGATTTTATTGAAGGTGTTCCACAGAAATTAGCAAAAAATACTTTTTCACCTCCTAGTGGTACCATTTTTGCCGGATGGGCCACGGCCTCTGGTGGTGGAGTAGATTCTGTTGAATATGCAGATGAAGCGGAGTACACCGCCACAAGTAATGTTACTCTTTATGCAGTTTGGACAGTGAATACATATACCCTAACATTTAATGCAAATGGTGGAACAGTATACCCCGAAAGCAAAGTTGTAACAAACGGTATGCCAATAGGGGATTTACCAACGCCAAGTAAAACAGCATCAATTTTTTCAGCTTGGCAAATAGATGGTATTTCTATTTCAAGCGACACTGTTTATGAGTATGGAGAAGATAAAGAAGCAATAGCCATTTGGGATGCAAAAACATATACCGTTAGCTTTGAATCAAATGGTGGATCAGGTCTTGATGCAATTACTGCAATTGAAGACACAAAAATTGCAAAACCCGTAAACCCAGAAAAAGAAAACCATATATTTAACGGTTGGTATAAAGACGAATTATTAACCACTCCTTGGAATTTTGAAAATGATGTAGTTACAATCGATATGACACTCTATGCCAAGTGGTTTTCAAAAGTAAGTGATGTATATCTAGATGGTGAAGAAGGTGATGACACAAAAAGTGGTGCCGATGTTGAAAATGCAGTAAAAACCTTTGATATGGCGATTTCTCTTTTGAATGAAGGTGGTACCATTTGGATTACTGACACGGTAAC
>CAYJHQ010000175.1:0-1184 GCA_964369775.1 uncultured Lachnospiraceae bacterium | reverse complement strand
AAAACACACTTATTGTAGAATTTGTATATGAAGGAAGTGTTGTTTTCCTAGATGCAGATGGAAACCCATTAGATACTCCTGAATTTGAAGATATAAAACCACATCTTGTTACCGATAATGACGTTGCAATACCTGGCGAGTGGGGAACAGGTGATAACGACCATATTATAACCATCAAGGGCAAGGATGTTAAAGACTTTGTTGACGAATATGATTCTAGCGGAAGAAACGAGTATGAGGTAGCTGCAGTTGGAACTATCCTCAGTATAACATTAACAGACTACCTTAATACTTTTGTACGCAAAATAATAACTGATACTATTAGTGATGAGGGAGGAACACCTACTTATATAACGCAAAAAGGTAATGTTTTAACTGTTCAGATTTCAAAAATAATTGCTATGTCCGAAATATCTGATCCAGATATTGCCCCTACAGGATTTACAACTACTGGAACATGGGCAATTGCGGATGGTAATTTCGTAACTTCTTCTTCTGTGCCAACAAGCGTTACAGTACCAAATGGTACTACCTACGAAGAAATATTGCAAGCAATACGAGCTGAAATAGATATCCCAAATGCATCTATTTCAGATATGTATTATCCTGCCGGAGGTGGTGGTACTGGGGTTGTAGGGAATGCAGGCTCTTTGCGAATTTTAGTTATTATTGGTGAAAACCCAGGGTATGCTTTTGAAGGCAATTGGGCCGGCCAGATAACAATTGAGTTTAATGTAGCATTAGAATAGCGATTATTTCACCAAAGCCCGTGCTATTCTGCACGGGCTTTTTTGTATTGAAAACAATTGCTTTAAACTAACTTTCGGTGTATACTTACTATATGAAACCAAACATGGAAGATTATTTCCCAGGATGGAAAAAGCTAGATCCAAAACATCAAAAAACACTTTTAGAAGGCGCAACCTTTATGAGTGCGCCCAAGGGAACACTATTGCATAATGGAGATGCAGATTGTATCGGCGTTATGCTTGTGTATGAAGGCCAGTTACGCGTCTACATGATGAGCGATGA
Organism: uncultured Lachnospiraceae bacterium; assembly: GCA_964369775.1. Classification (GTDB taxonomy): domain Bacteria; phylum Bacillota; class Clostridia; order Lachnospirales; family Lachnospiraceae; genus CAUPWF01. The sequence goes on along the minus strand of CAYJHQ010000175.1, from coordinate 152 downwards.
AGGAAAAGAAGTTTCGTTATATCGAATATTTAACCGAGACATGTGCTTGTTTTCTGCCTCGTGCATGATGGACAGCATTCAGTTTGAAACATTTGTAGAAACTGATAAAGCTACATCATTTTGGCTTATCCCTGCCTTTGTATATAAAAAAG
>CAYJHQ010000174.1:0-1190 GCA_964369775.1 uncultured Lachnospiraceae bacterium | reverse complement strand
AAACAAAGCTAGCGATAAAACCTTGTGCTCGTTTTAGTACAAGGGGTTTATTTACTGTATCGTCAGATTTCCATGTGTGGGTACCGCTGTCTATAGAAACAGTGCCTGTTACCCAAATAGTTCCACCATTTGGAAGCGCTGTTTTTGCATCAAGAAAACTGTTAAAAGGTGAGATTTCAGTTCCACTACCATTTTCTAGTTTACTACCATCAAGCCACACTTTCGCATTCGCAAACCATTTTGCGTATAACGTAATGTCATTTGTAACGGTATCATTTGTAAAGTTCCATTGATTTATGAAGGTGTCTTCTTTATACCAGCCTACAAACGTATAGCCTGTCATTGTTGGTGTCACTGGCTCAATAATGTTATTATTATATTCAACCGTTAGTTGTTCAGGTAGTGGACTTCCACCATTTACCTCAAAGGTTACCGTATAGGTATTTATTTTCCATATAGCATACAAGTTAGTATTTTTTGTTGCGATAAAATTATCCCCTTCTGCATACGTTGCACCACTTCCATCAGAAGTTGTATTCCAGCCGTTAAACGTATAACCTGTTCTGTAAAAGCTATTGAAAATAAGAGGTTCTGCTACACCTTGGGTAAATGCTTGAGTTGTGGTATTGTCTGAACCGTTATTTGCGTTAAACGTTACTATGTAAACGGGTACATCTGACCAAACAGCATATAGAGTTACAATAGCATCTTGAACATTACTAAGATTTGATATTCTTTGTTTATCGCTATAATCTGCACTGCTTGCATTTTTTTGAATGGCCCAACCTGCAAAATATTTACCATTTGGCCCTGTAAAACTATTTTCTGTAAGATTCTGTAAAACATCATACGTAAAAGATTGTACATCCATTACACCTGTTCCGCCATTTGCATCAAAAGCTACCGTGTACGAGTGTGCTTTCCATCGTGCATACAAGACAAGATCTGCATTTGCAGTATAGCTTTCCTCATCTGCATAAGCTATGCCTGTTCCGTACTGTTCTGTATTCCAACCTGCAAAAGAATAGCCAATACGAGTAAAAGCATTTTTTGAAAAAGCTTGCGTTACTCCATGCGAATATGATTGTGAATCCATTGTTCCACTTCCACCATTTGCATTAAAGGTTACTGTGTATATATTTGCCGTCCAAACCGCATACAAAACAGTATTGGCAGTTGCAGTATACATT
>CAYJHQ010000173.1:0-1191 GCA_964369775.1 uncultured Lachnospiraceae bacterium | reverse complement strand
ATCACTGTTGCAAGAGCAACTCCAAACACACCCATTCCAAAAACAGCGACAAAAAGTAAGTCCAGTACAATATTCATTATAGTAGAAATAGCTAAAAACAATAGAGAAGTCTTACTATCCCCTATTCCTTGTAAAATAGCATTATTCATACTGTATCCAAAAGTTGCGAGTGTTCCTAAAAACACAGTTCTAAGGTAGGTACCTGACATTTCAAACACAACACCCGTTGGAGTGTTCAAAATTTCTAAAAAGAATGGCGTAAAAATAAATCCAATCAAAGCCATTATCGTTCCACCGATAAACATAAAAATATACATTGTATCAACGGTATATTGGATTTTTGCCTTTTCGTTTGCACCTAAAAACTGAGAGATAAGAATTGTGGCTCCCATGCCAACGCCAGCAAAGAGTGAAAAAAGAAAAAACATTACAATAAAGGCATTTCCTACAGATGCAAGAGCATCAGGGCCAACAAAGTTTCCAACAACAACACTGTCTACCACATTATACATTTGTTGAAGCACATTACCTAATAAGAGAGGAATCATAAAACGAATTACTAACTTTGCGGGACTTCCCTGAGTCATATCAATCATTTCCGCATTCCTCCAATCTTTTTAATCTCTTATCATCTAAGGTTATCGTTATGTTTTTTTCATTCGACGGTAACACTGTTCCCTTTGGTCCATTTTTTGCACGCCTCAAATGTTTCACTTGGGTATAATAAAGGTCTGCAGTTTTTGCCTTTCGTGCTTTTGAATAAAACACTGCTAAGTTCCCTGCATCTAATAAAACTTCCAAAGGCACAGTTTTTCCCTTTTGATTTTTTATAAACACATAACCTCCGGGGTAGTCACGTGTATGAAGCCACATATCTTGCCCCTTTACATGGCGACGCAAAAGCTCATCATTTTCACTTGCTGTTCTTCCAACCAGAATGTACCAGCCGTTTATTGAAAAACTTAAGCCGGGGTGTTTTTTTTCAATTTGTTGCTTTGGTTTTGTTTGCTTTTTTAAAAGCTGTTGCAAGCGTATCGGGTTTGGCTCTTTTAGCACACTCTCCCAAGCCATGTCGAGGTCGAGTATTTCTTTTTTTAACTTTGCAATATCATGATCAAGTTCGCCTAAACCTGATACAGATTTTTTATACTTTGTATAATAGTTTTGGGCGTTTTCTTGTGCCGATTTTTT
>CAYJHQ010000172.1:0-1196 GCA_964369775.1 uncultured Lachnospiraceae bacterium | reverse complement strand
GTTCTAACGATTTACAGTGCAAAAATTGTTCTGTTTCCCTTACATACCATAAAAAGGAAAGTGTTTTACGATGTCACTATTGTGGATGGTCAATACGGCCTCCAAAATCTTGTCCTGAATGCAACTCTATGGATATTATGTTTACTGGCTTTGGTACTGAATTCATTGAAGAAGAAGTAAGGTTAAAATTTCCTCACAACTGCGTAGCAAGAGTTGATACGGATACCCTTTCTAAAGAAAATGATTTACAAACAGTTTTATCAGACTTTAAGGACGGGAAAATAGATATTTTGCTAGGCACACAAATAGTTGCTAAAGGATTAAACTTCCCAAATGTTAGGTTGGTAGGAGTTGTACTTGCAGATACAGGGCTGCATCTTCCTGATTTTAGGGCTGCCGAAAGAACATTTTCACTTATTGTCCAAGTAGCAGGAAGAGCAGGTCGATTTTTCCCTGATGGACACGTAGTAGTACAAACATTTAACCCAGAACGAAGTGCTATTCAGTATGCTTGCAAGGGCGATGTAGAAGGTTTTTATAAAAATGAACTTTCGTTTAGAGAAATGACAAGTTTTCCACCCTATACCCGGCTTTTGAGATTTGTTTTCAGAAGTGCAAATGAGCAGCAGTCAAAAAGAGCCTGCGAACAGGCAGCTAATCTGCTCGAGCAAATTATAGAAGTTCATAAGGAAAACATAGATATTTTAGGCCCTTGTGAATGCCCTCTCGCTAAAGTTGCCGCTAATTATCGAAATCAAATTTTACTTAGAGCAGATACTATACTTCCTTTACAACGAGTAAGTTCAGCTTTGTTACAAAGTTACAGAAATCCAGCAAATGTGTACATAGAAGTTGACGTAGACCCCATAAGCCTGTTATAATGAGCAAAGAAGCAAAAGTTTGATACTTTTGCTTCTTCACGGTGAGTTTACAATGTAAACATCGCACATTTATCAGGAGAAGCAATTGAATAATTGAAATTTTTCAATTGCAAATATATATGAGTACACATATGACACAAAGTTTAGAAGACTATTTAGAAGCAGTTGGAAACTTAGCACAAAATGGAGCTATTCCACGAGTTAAAGATATAGCAAAGGTATTAGGATTATCAAAACCTTCTGTCCATATAGCACTTCACTTACTAGAAGATCACGGCATGATAATTCACGAACCTTATAAAGATATTATCATTA
>CAYJHQ010000171.1:0-1197 GCA_964369775.1 uncultured Lachnospiraceae bacterium | reverse complement strand
ATTCATAATGCTAATTTATCTCTTTGTCAAACGGCGCAAAAAAGGGGCTTTGCGCCCCCTGTGATTTAATTCCATTTATCATCCCATTTTGCTTTACAAGAATCACATCTATATGTGCCCTTTGTAGGCTTTTTGCAATCTTTACATAAAACAACATTAGGTTTAAAAGAATCGTCAGTATATCCGTTTAAAAATCTTTTTAAAAACATTTCTTTTGATTTGTTATATATTTCATTTATTTTTTTCTCTCTTTCAATTTTAACACGAACGCAGCAATCAACATATCTTTTTGTTGGTTTTTTACAAAAAACACAAAACATTATTTATCTCTTACTGTAAGGTGTTCTGGAACATAGCCCAAACGTATAGAGTCCATAACTTCAATAACTGATACTGAGTCCTTTTCTAAGCTTAGAACTAAATCAATCCAAGTCCTCACGTCGTAAGGTCTTTCTTTCTTAATTGGCATATCTTTTAACCTTGGAAGCATACCTTTATTTAAGTTCCCAATAATTGCATTGTAAAGAGTTATAAACATTGATTCAGAGCACCTCATATTATTTATGGGCTCGCTCCATCTTGAACCATCTTCTGCTATATACCAATCAGCTGATATTAGTTTCATTTTATTTGCTCCCCATTTTCTTGTATATATATAGCTTTTAAAGATTCTGCACTTCTTGCGTACATTCCGTGTGTATATCTGTCTTCGCTTTTAAACTTTGGTAGTCTGCCCTTAAATTGGAAGACTTTCCTAAATGTGTGGTGGTGATTTCTAACTTCATCAGCCCAGTCTCCATGTGTTAAATAACCGCTTTTTTCTGCCCATTTCAAAGCTACTCTTTTACTTGTAAACTTTTTAACTTCCGTGTCAGGTGCTCTCAAGTCTGTGCTTTGCGATATTCCGTAATACATATAACTACCCCTAAAATAAAAGCCCCTCAATGGTAGTAGCAAAGAGGGGCTTTATATACTTAGCCTTTCGGCGTTGTATTAAATATGTTCTGCAAGGCTACTACCTCTCGCAAGAAGAACACTATATTTTATTTCATTTTATGTCAAGTTATTTAGCCACATTCACCACAGCCATTCGTTCCCTCTGCATAGGCAAACCGCTAGCCTTAGATATGCGCACGTACTCCGCATTTAACGCCGTGATTTTCCGCTTGGCGTCTAGGCGTAAAGTTTCGTCACCGC
>CAYJHQ010000170.1:0-1207 GCA_964369775.1 uncultured Lachnospiraceae bacterium | reverse complement strand
AAGTGATTATACCACACCCTATTAATAGTTGCAACATCATTTACAAGCTATAATTTTTAAAAAACTGTAACCTTTTATATAATAAAGTTGTTGTTACTGTGAAAATTATCTTTGATCATCTTTTTTCTTTACATCTACAAGGTAATCTCAATACATTAAACATGGTTAAATTAAACCATACAGGAGAATAATGCATGAAATCATTATTAAAACTAAATCTATTGTTTATTTTAGCAATTGTATTTGCAGCATGTAGAAACCCTGCTGCAGAAGTAACACCAAAACCAACCCTAATTACCGATACAAGTATTGATATTGCGGATTTTATTCCAACCGTTGGAACCTCTGTCGCAGGCACATGGTCTATTACAGATGCAGTCTTTACAGGACTTGATGCCACAATCACCGTAGATGGAACAAGCACAACGTATGAACACATTGAAGCAGCATTGCAAACAGCTATTACAGCACCTGCTAACACAAGCGTTACCGTTTCAACAACATTAACAGGTGTTGCTAGCGCAGGTACCGATGTATCAATGACACTAACCTTTACCGCAAACGATGATTATATTTTTGAAGGAAGTGAAGAGACTAAAGATATTGTGATTACGTTTGATATAGTAGTGCCTACTCCAGAACTAGAACCTAATCCTGAAGCCGGTACTGACACTGGCGACGGAACTAATCCTGATGGCGGCACAGACACTGGCGATGGAACTAATCCTGATGGCGGTACTGACACTGGCGATGGAACTAACCCCAATCCAATAATAATCGAATTTTCAGAACTTGATGTTATAGATTTTACTCCAACCGTTGGAACTTCTGTTGTAGGCACATGGTCTATTACAGATGCAGTCTTTACAGGACTCGATGCAGCAATCACCGTAGATGGAACAAGCACAACGTATGAAAGCATTAAAGAAGCATTGCAAACAGCTATTACAGCACCTACTAACACAAGCGCAACTGTTTCAGCAACATTAACAGGTCTTGCGAGTGCAGGTACTGGTGTTACAATGACAGTAACATTTACTGCAGATGAAGGGTATATTTTTAACGGTAATGCAGAAACAAAAGATGTTGCTATTGCATTTGATATAGTGGTAGTTCCTGCAGAACCGATAGTTATTAAAGTTGGCGATTTAGAAGATAATGATATTGCACCAACCATTACAGGCGGTACCCCTACGGGAACATGGAA
>CAYJHQ010000169.1:0-1227 GCA_964369775.1 uncultured Lachnospiraceae bacterium | reverse complement strand
TTATGACAATTTTTCCTTTAGAGGAAGATTTGTCAAAAAACGGCATGGAAGGCGTACGAAAAGTCTTAGCTGATTTCGGCGCTCAAATTGAAAGCGAAAATGCCTTTGGCGATCGGGACCTTTGTTATGATGTTAAGAAAAGAAACAGAGGAAAATTCATTTTGTTTAACATTAACGTAAATCCTGCAAAAATTGTTGATATTGACAGACAGTTCAAGTTAAATGACAATCTTTTGAAATTTATGTTTGTTCGTGTAGACGAATAGAGGTAAACAATGACCGATTTAAATCATGTGATGTTGATAGGACGCCTTACTAGAGACGCTGAACTAAAATATACACAGAATGGATTTGCTATCTCAAATTTTTCAATTGCTGTAAATCGTAATCGTAAGAGCGGTGAACAATGGATTGAAGAAGTTAGTTATTTTGAAATTAACCTATTTGGAAAATCTGCTGAAAATTTAAAACAGTATCTCCTAAAAGGAAAGCAAATTGCTGTAGATGGAGAGTTGCGTCAAGATCGTTGGGAACAAGACGGACAATCAAGAAGCAAGGTTATCGTTGTTGCAAATTCTGTTCAACTACTTGGTGGCAATTCAGGACCCTCACAGGGATCTTCTTATTCAAGACCTGAGCAGCCGAGTCAAGGTGGATACCAACAGCAATCCGGTGGCTTTCAAAACACATATGATCCGGGGCCGGCCTATAGTGCCAACGATTCCGATTTTCCGGAAGACATTCCATTTTAATTTACGAGGAGACAAACCATGTCAGATGAAATAAAAAACGAAGAAAATTCAATGCAATCAGCAATGGATAAAAACATGAAAATGAGTGACATCATGAGAGAAAGTGATGCACGTGATGGTGATGACCGTGGTGGACGCGGAAAGCCAAAACAGTTTTTTAGAAAAAAAGTATGTAGATTTTGTGCAAACAAAGTAAAGATTGATTATAAAGATCCAGATGCTTTACGCAGATTTACAACTGAAAGAGGAAAAATTCTTCCAAGAAGAATTACCGGCACTTGCGCAAAGCATCAAAGAGCGCTTGCTTTAGAAATTAAACGAGCACGTGCAATTTGTCTTTTACCATTTGTTGCAGACTAATTGTAAAAAGGGGAGTTTAGCTCCCCTCAATTTTTTATCTAAATGTAGCGATCCAACTCCTGGTAACGCTACATAAATTTATATTATAGGAGCTTGAAAATGAAAGTATTTTTGA
>CAYJHQ010000168.1:0-1228 GCA_964369775.1 uncultured Lachnospiraceae bacterium | reverse complement strand
CCACCGGTTAGCGTAATATTATCGCCAAGCGTTACATTTGCGCCGGCCCCACTTATAAAGAGTACTCGTTTGTTAAGTCCGCCGCCATTAGTGATAGTTCCGCTTCCATCAAACTCTGCACCTGCATCAATAATACCTTTGTTCGTATCATTAAGGCCTTGTAGTGTTATATGTACTTCGGTGGCACTTTCTATTTCTACCATTCCTTCATTGTTGTCATCTCCGCCGGCATTTACAGTACCTTCTGTTTCGATGGTGCCACTTACATAAATAGTATATTTGGTTTCATCGTCCACAGAACCTGTACCTACAATAATTCTGTCTACTGCTTCTTGTACTGAGGCTAGCGGTTTGTCTTGCGTTCCTATGTTTGTGTCAAGCGGTGAATTGGCATCTGATACATAATACGCTTGCCTGCTTACAAGCACGTTGTTGTCTTGTAACATAAAGTTAATATCGGCAAGGTCATTATTAAAGGCATCGATATCGTTGTCTAATATAGTATACGTTACATTATTTGATTCTGGCACAATACCTGCAGTAATAATTGTTGCTTTATTAATAGAACTATGTGGAGTTATACCAATTTGTGCTGTTTGTTCAAGAGTACCCACTATGTTTACAATACCTCGACTGCCGTCATCGATATAGTTGTACACTACATTGTTAAGTGTGCTACCAACTATATTACCCGTTATAACAGGACTACCACTGAGATTAAAAGTACCATAGCTTAAAGAAGAAGAATAGACATATACTCCTCCTCCATTAGTACTTGCGGTATTGTTTGTTATTGAAGTATTTTCACTCATAGTAGAAGTACCACTTAAAATATACACACCACCACCAGAGTTTGCAGCAGTATTGTTGGTAATAGATGCATTTCCACTCATCGTAAAGGCTCCATTAGAAACAAATACACCACCACCATTTTGGCTTGTGTTATTATTCTGTAGTACTGCATCTGTTGAAATAATAAAGTTTCCGCTTGATGAGACATTGATAAGAGAGCCTCGTGCTTCAACATTACCACCAATATTGTTAATTCCACCTTGTCCATCTATAGTGATATTTTGTAAAGTAAGTGATCCACCCGTTACGTTAATAAGGTCTTCTGGAAAGCTATTACCAGTTTTATCTGGAGCTGTAGTTATGTCGTACCGCTTTACAGTAAGTTTACTACTGCTTGTCCAATCTGTAGGTTTTTGCCATATTTGTGCGCCACTAC
>CAYJHQ010000167.1:0-1234 GCA_964369775.1 uncultured Lachnospiraceae bacterium | reverse complement strand
AGATTATCTCCTTTAAGTTTCATCAAATCATCATACTTTGTTGCATCACAAACGTAAAAACTGACTTTGTCCAAAACATCATTTCTTCGTTTGATGGCAAGTTCAATCATCTTAGGGCTATAATCAAAAGCTGTTACCTTCGCACCTCGCTTTGCCATTCTTTGCGAAAAGTTTCCATTTCCACACGCTATATCAAGAACGAAGTCATTTTCATTTATTTCAAGCAATTTTTCTACATTTGGTCTAACAATATCGCAGTGAAAAAAGTTAGACTCATCCCCCATCTGTTCATCCCAAAACTCAGCGTTTTTCTCCCACGCTTCTAAACCATTGTCTTTAAAGTCCATGCTCAATATACCTTCCGTTATATAAAATTTGCTCATCCTCAAAACTCCATTGCTTTGAGATTATCATTTTTAGTGTACTTAAGCCTTAAAGAATTCAATACGAATAATGCATTGTATAGCTAGTATATTATTTAAATTCCTCAGAATCTTTAACATTGTAACCTAAATCTAATAGAGCTTTAGCAAACAATCCATTTCCACGTACCAATTTACTTGTAAATGTGCCATCGTATATTTGGTTAACACCGCAAGTTGGACTTCTTGATTGTAAAACTACTAAATCGATACTTTCGCCCTTGATTTTTTCTAGGGCAAGAGAAATACCATATCTGTATTCAGCATCAACGTTATTGCCTTTATCGTCCATGATTATACCATCTACCAATTCTGCACAAGAGCGTGGAATTGGCAATCCTGCCATTAATTCAGGACATATTTGAATCACTTCTTTATCCTTAAGATATTTAATTAATGATTGATTTAAATTATTTTTTCCATTGTATTTACAATTAACCCCCAACAAACATGCACTTACTAATACTTTCAAACTAATCCCTCCTTTAATCTAATTGTTATACAAAATTTATTAATCTTGATAAATGCATTGCTTCTAGGTTATCACTCTTAGCTTGCTCAAAAGTGTAGGTCGTACCTATAGTGTTCAATATTCATGATGATTATATCGTTGATATCAACTCATCGTACTCAACACAAGTTGCATATCTTTTATCCCACATTTTTTGATTATAATACCTATAAGATTGCTCACCGCTCATAAATTCATTATCAATAGTAGTGTTACAAAATGATGGAACGATTACTTTATAACCGTTTTCAAATCCCTCTTTTCCCTTTGTAAGCTCAGAACCAACACCATCATCATGACG
>CAYJHQ010000166.1:0-1247 GCA_964369775.1 uncultured Lachnospiraceae bacterium | reverse complement strand
TGTGGATTTTAACTCCCTACCATCTACGCCCTAACAATTCGTAATTAGGCATTCGTAATTCGTAATTTGCTTAATTATTCCCGTACAATCATTAAACTATGTGCTTGAAACTTTGGCATAAATTGTTTAAAGCTTCCCGTTTCAAATTGCACGGTAATAACAAAGTCATCCTCATCACCGGTATCACCCTTGGTAGAAGAAATATAGCCATAGCCCCAGTCATCATGGTATACTCTAGATCCCTTAGCCCATCGTTTTGCAAGTTCTGACTTTTGAGCAGTACTTGATGTACTACCTTTTAATCCAAATTCGGGAGGAGCTTCCCCCATAACGTCAATAGAAGTAGTATCTATCTCATGTAAAAAAGGGCTCGGCCTCATACGGTCAGTTTTTCCATACATGCGACGCATAGCACAAGAAGTAATATACAATTCATCTTTTGCCCGTGTTGCACCTACATAAAAAAGGCGCCTTTCTTCTTCAAGCTCGTCTTCTTCTTTTCCATTACGAGGAAAAATACCTTGTTCAAGACCTGTCATAATTACACGAGGAAACTCGAGACCTTTTGTATTATGAAGTGTTATCAATGTTACTGCATCTTTTTCTTGTTCATCTTCATCATCGGTTTCAAGCGTGCGATCAAGTTCAATATGGTCTAGAAAATCTATAAGACCTTTTTGTGTTAAGGGGTATAGCACAGCTGAGTTTGCGAGTTCTTGCATGTTTGAAACTTTCTGTGTACCCGCAATTTCATCTTGAGCACTGTGATATTCTATTAATCCTGACTTTTGTGCAATGCGCTCTATAAAGACTGATAAACGCTCATTTGCCTCAAAAGGTTCATCCGTTTTTTGTTCACTTAATTCTTCGCTGTCTTCAAATTGTTTTGTAAGCGTTGCCCCTTCTTCCAAATGAATCGATTCTTTTAATTCATCAATTAAATCTAAAAACAACTGTAAGCCACTTTGAGCTTTTTTATTCATACCCTTTAAGCTACTTTTACAAGCATCTAAAAGATTAGTTGAACTACCCAAAAGCATATCGCCTTCTGATTTTATAGTTTGCCTTGCAGCATCTACAATTTTGTCTTGCGAAACGGCTCCTATACCACGAGGAGGTTTGTTTATTATGCGTCTAAAAGCAATTTCATCTTTAGGGTTTGCAATCAATGATAAAAAGGCAAGTATGTCTTTTATTTCTTCTCTGTCGTAAAACTTTAATGCCCCAACAACGGTGTATGGAATTTT
>CAYJHQ010000165.1:0-1253 GCA_964369775.1 uncultured Lachnospiraceae bacterium | reverse complement strand
GGGGTATTACGTAGAGTGTCATTCTGATTTATACACTATATTTGCGCTCTTGAAGAATCTCCTTCGTGGCGTGTAAAATCTTTATGTAGCTTTTGGCAACTTATTGACAAAGAACACTGTTTTATGATATACTCATAAAACAGCTTGGGACCGTAGCTCATCCGGATAGAGCAATTGCCTTCTAAGCAATAGGTGGGGGGTTCGAGTCCCTCCGGTCCCGCAAAAACATCGCAACTTATGCGATGTTTTTTTATGTTTTTGCTAAAACTTATCTTCCAGATTATTGACATATAGAATTTCTCCATTTATAATAGTAGGTAGGGAGTTGTTATTGAAAAAACCAAAATACCTCGTTGTTATTGTGTGTTCGTTTGTGTTGTTTGCTTGGGTATTGACCTCTGTTATACTTTTTTTCAGAAGTTCTTTACAAATTGAAACCGATAGAGTAAACACCAATTTTTTTAACATTACGCAAAATAATATACATACACTTAATGTGATTTTTACAGAATATGCAACAAGTATGATTATTGCGGCTCATGCAATTGAAAACAATGAAAGTTATTCCAATACTGAACGCCTTATACCCTTTTTACACGAAATTAAAACAGCTGGAAGGTTTTTGCGTGTTAGCTATCATAACGGAACTGAGGCCTTTTCTTCCCTTGGGTTTGTATATGAGCCCCATGATGTAAATGTTGGCTATGAAAAGTTTGGAGAAACCGATGTATTTATTTCTGATGGATACTTTGATCCCGTTAGCGGAGAACACGTTCTTTCATTAAAAATATACCTAAGTGGAGATCATCTTGGATCTCATCTTGTTGCAAAAGTGCGTTTAAATGTTTTATCACGCTTACTAGACAAGAGTTTTACAACCAGTGGTGGTTATTATCACATAGTAGACGAAAATGGTAACTATATTGCAACTTCAGATTCTGGTAGCGAAGTTGCAATGGACTTTTCTTTTTACGATGCAATGTCGGCCTTAGAATACTTGCCCCCATATTCAGAAGAGCAATTTTTAAGAGATGTTGAAAATGAAGTTGCTGGAATGAGTGAATATTCATACGATGGCAATTTTCGAAACATGTATTATATGTTTACAGGAATAAACAATTGGATAATGACAACCATTATTCCAAAAGAGGTTATTCATTCTTTTGCTCGAAGCCATCAAAGAGCAACCTTTTATTTACTTCTATCTATACTCGTAGCAATGAGCTTAGTTTTTGTTTTACTTGCATTTTCTG
>CAYJHQ010000164.1:0-1258 GCA_964369775.1 uncultured Lachnospiraceae bacterium | reverse complement strand
TCAATTGTAGCATTTAAAGCTAATAGGTTTGTTTGCTCTGCTATACTTGTAATTCCATCCAAAAAACTGTTAACTTCGTTCATGCTATACTCTAGTTCTGTTACTGTCGTTAAAGATTCTGCGATTACACCATTGATTCGTTCCATCTGATTTGTCATCTTTGATATATTTTCCGACCCCTGTAATACTACTTTGGAAGTATCCATTGAAACATTAGATATTTCTTTTGTTATATAACTGGTTTTATTTAACATGTCCACGGCATTCACTATCATCTCATTCATACCTGCGATGTTATTGGCCTGCTCTGAATTTCCTCTGGCCACTTCATTTACGGTAACTAAAGTTCCATTACTCATTTCATCAACGGCTTGGAGATTCTCGTATGACTTTTCGATATCCTTATTCAACTGAGTGGTGTTCTGATTAACAATGCTTAATGTCTTTTGTTGCTGCAATAGAGCATTTTGTGTTTGTACTTCTTTTTTCATGGATTCAAAAATTAATTTACCACTCCATTCAGTTATAAAAAACAGGCAAATATCTGCTATAATAAAAAAAGATGCTACCATTATTGTTTCATAAAATCCATAAAATGATAGCATTAAACTCAAAAGTACAACTCCGGTAACTGTGCTAGCTATGGTAAATAATTTTCTTTCAAAAAACATGGCTGCAAGTAGTAAAACCAAAACATAAAAGAAACAGATATAAATTCTTGATTCTGCTGGCATATTAATAATCTGAACCGTTAAAAAAGTTAATATACTACATATCAACATGTAACTTATAATTTGCTCACCTTTTTTCAGATAATGCAGAATGCTTGAAATAATAAGCATAATACATAAAGGTACGACAGCTATCTTCACAAAAGTCTTTCCACTGACCGCAAGATATCCAATATTTATAAGCAAATATAACCATAATATGATAAGCAATACCTTATTTACCTTTATCCTGTGTTCTTGTAAAATATTTTCTTTCATCTGAATCCTCCACCCATCTTTATACTTATTCATCTTAATAATATTTCAATTCTATGATATCTGTTGTTCTTTAAATTAGCATTTGCATTTTCGTTTTAATGTTCAATTTTTGGCGTGTTTTAGTTCTTATATATTTGCTATATTTACGTTACTATTGTATGGACACATTATGAATTTTTTCTTGATTTTAAATAACTCGTTCAATATAATCAATTTGATAATTAAATAAAAGCTTATGCCTTCACCACCTGGTGATTGCATTATAAGGC
>CAYJHQ010000163.1:0-1272 GCA_964369775.1 uncultured Lachnospiraceae bacterium | reverse complement strand
TATACAATGAAAAAGTACAGCGAAGCTCGAAAATCATTTGAAACAGCAGGTGAGCTTGATTCAGGCTTTTATCAAGCATGGTTTAATGCGCACTTAGCATATAATAGACTAGGCGATTCAAATGCTGCAATAAATGCCTTAAAAAAATCTGTTGAAGCAAATGGCAATTATGTAAATGGTTGGCTTCAATTAGCTCGTATGCAAAATACTAAAAGAGATTATACAGGAGCGGTATCTTCTTATGGAAAGGTTTTAGAACTTGATTCTACAAACATGAATGCTCTTCAAGAAATTGGCGCAATTTATTTAAATCAAGCCGATTATGCTACTGCTGAAAGTTATTTTAGGCGTGGTATTAGTTATGCCGCAAATGATGCAAAAACAAACTATAATCTTTCAATTGCATTATACGAGCAAGCGAAGTATGATGATGCAGTAAACTATGCTTTAAAAGCGGTAGAAAATGATAGTGGAAATGCTACTTTCCTATATAACTATGGCTTGATTTCCGATGCTCTTGGCGATTTTGATGGAGCAACGAGTTCTTATGCAAGGGCTTTACAAATTGAACCAAACCATGTTAAGGCAAACATAAATCTTGGGAAACTTTTTTTAGATTTGGGAAATCCTGACGGTGCGTTGGTATATCTACAAACAGCCGTTAAAGTAGACCCTAATAGCTTTGAGGCAAATAATAACCTTGCCGCCGCTTTCCTTGCAAAAGAGGATTATGCGAATGCTATTACGTATTTTTTAGTGGCACTAAAACTTGATAGAAATAATGACACAGTAAGAATGAATCTTGCACAGTCATATGCTTCATCTGAAGAATATGCTAATGCTAAAACAGTATATGAAGAAATTATCGACAGAGATGCAAATAACTTGGATGCATATTTAGAGCTTGCTAAAGTTTGTATAACTCTTCAAGATAACGAAAGTGCTGAACGCTATTTAATTACCTTGCAAGCTAAGGATTCATCCTACAAAGCTGATGAAGTAGAAGCGTTATTAGGTTCATTATAATTGATATTTAGATAAAAAAACGTTTGCAAAAAATTGCAAACGTTTTTTTTTATGTTCTACGAACTTTTTCAAAAAGTTCAGCTTTGCTTATTTTAACCCAAAGTGGGCGGCCGTGCGGGCAGTGTGGATCTTCGAGTGCAAAAATTTGCTCTAAGAGATTTTCTGCAGTTTGAGGGTCTAGAATGTGCCCGTCTTTTACCGCACTTCTGCAAGCAGTTTTTTCCGCCAGCTTTCTAATTAATTCAT
>CAYJHQ010000162.1:0-1277 GCA_964369775.1 uncultured Lachnospiraceae bacterium | reverse complement strand
ATTTATGGAGGAATTGAACATGGCGAAACAGTACACAAAAGAGTTTAAGGAAGATGCAGTACGATATTATAACGAACATAAAGATTTGGGAATGGGGGTATGTGCAAAAAATTTAGGAATTAGCAAAAGTGCTCTGTGCAAATGGAAAGAGGCTGCTAGGGACAATGCAGGTAGTGTCCCAACTAGAGGGCGTGGTAATCACGAAAGTGATGAGGCTAAGGAGAACGCAAGGCTTCGTAAAGAACTACGAGATACCCAAGAGGCTCTGGACATACTAAAAAAGGCAATCGGCATACTGGGAAATTAACAGAAGCTCTATTTCTTGAGACATCTCGCAGAGAGAGGGAATTGAAGAAAAAGAGAAAACGCCAGCTGAACGTTAGCGGTGTGCTTAGAATATTAGGCGTTTCAAAAAGTGGGTATAACTCGTGGAAAAAGCGAGTTCCAACAGATAACCAAAAACAGAAAGCGAAAATAAAAGACCGAATAATTGAGATTTATGATGAATCACATCAAAACTATGGTGCTCCCAAGATCACCAAGATTTTACATGCTGAAAATGAAACAATTACAGAAAAAACAGTTGGAAATTATATGCGGCAATTGGGGATAAGAGCCCAATATGTAAAGCCTTATGCGAAAACTACGATACATTCTAACTTTAGTGAAAAACTGAAAAATATATTAGATGAGCAGTTCAATCCTACAGAACCGAATGCAGTGTGGTGTTCAGATATTACATACATATGGACAATTGATGGATTCGTCTATTTGACAAGTATAATGGACTTGTTTTCAAGAAAAATCATATCTTGGGTACTGAGTACAACGTTAGAAGCAAAGCATGTTGTAGAGGCGATTAATAAAGCGAAAAGAGGACGAAAAATAGATAAACCCTTAGTGATGCATAGTGATAGAGGGATCCAATATGTCTGTCAGGAATATCGTCAAGCTATTGAGGGATTTGTGGCAAGTTACTCAAAAAAGGCTTATCCTTGGGATAATGCATGTATAGAATCATTTCACGCATTACTTAAACGTGAGTGGATAAATCGATTCAGAATTCGAGATTATGAACATGCTTATAAATTAGTCTTTGAATATATTGAGACATTTTATAACACTGTGAGGATACATAGTCATTGTGATTATTATTCTCCAAATCAATACGAAAATCTACATGAAATTCAATTGAAACAAATGCAAAAAAAAGCAAGTTAGATTATAGAAATAAAAATTTCCACGTTTAACTTGTACTTTTTCTTGACATAGCACCA
>CAYJHQ010000161.1:0-1284 GCA_964369775.1 uncultured Lachnospiraceae bacterium | reverse complement strand
TTCCTCCAAAGTTTGCAAGAACTGCATTATCAGAGTTTTCAAGTTTTTTTGACTCTGTTTCTAAAAAATCAAGAACATCACTCTTTATATCCCCAAATTCAACCATATTATCTTTTACATCATAGTTGTCTTCATCAAACTCAGGTGCTCTGTCAATTGCATCAAAAAAATAGGCAGTTTTTGGCATTCGCCCCGAAGGCCTTACATCAAGGCGACCTTCGGGATAAATAAACATATCACCTGCATCATCATATGTTACCGCAAATTTTTCAGGTACTAAAACTGTTTGCCCCCAGAGCGTTTTGTGTTCTTTGAAATTTTCATTTTTCACACCAAACATATCATAGTTATTCCACAGCGAAGATGTTTGAACTCCTAAAGCTTCTTTTAAATCGTCATCAATAACGCCTAGCATTTGCATGGGTTCTTGAATTTTAACAGTCCTTTTTTCAAGACCATAATAATCACGAAGGTTTTCTACAATTGAACAGTGCATGCCTGTAGTGGGAAATCCTCCCACATCTATCAAAAGAGGGGCCTCCTCGTGATTTAATGCCTTTTCTAATTTTTCCTTACCTGTCATATGTTAACCTAATTAATATCCACTTTTTTCAGAAATACTAGCTGCGTCAGCTTTTCCATCGAGGCCTAAAACTTCAGCGGTAGAACGATAACCAATCCCCATTCGGTCAATCCCCATATCAATAAGCTGTAAAAAATGCTCTCGTGTTCTAATGCAACCGGACCCTTTAACCTTGCACTTTCCATCGGTGATTTTCATAATTTCAGCAATGATTTCAGGAGTAGCACCAACACTTTCCCCACCTGTGTAAAATCCTGTAGAAGTTTTTATAAAATCACTGCCTGCTTCCATAAAAATCTCTGTAGCCTTTTTTACTTCATCAAGAGTTAGTGCATCACTTTCCATTATTGTCTTTACAGCAACATCATACTTATGACAAACATCACATACGGCTTTTATATCAGCTTTTGCTTCATCCCATTTATGACTTTTTAGCAATCCGTAATTAGCTACAATATCAAGCTCGTATACATCACCTCTTTTACAGTATTCTCCGGCTTGCATAACTTTTGATGCGGTAGTAGAAAGGCCAAATGGAAAATCACATACAACACAAATTTTTGTTTCTGTTCCTTTTGTCATTTCAGATGCAATATCCAATGCCGTGGGATTTATACAAACCGTTGCACAACCGTAATCAATCCCTTCTTGTATATATTTTCGAATCTCAGCTTCGGTAAACTCTGGTTTAAGAACCGATT
>CAYJHQ010000160.1:0-1298 GCA_964369775.1 uncultured Lachnospiraceae bacterium | reverse complement strand
ACTCAATGGAAGCAGAATCATATTTATTCATTGGGCATTCTGAATCACTTTTTGGCATGGACACAAAATTTGAGTTTTTGAAAACGGATTGGGCCTGTATTTATCACAAAAAGTAATGTAACACATAAGAAAACTCAATAAAAGGATCTATTTTAATGCCAAATATAAATGTACTAATCGTTGACGACTCAAAACTTATGAGAGAGTTATTTTCAACTCTTATTCTTCAAACTGTTCCTAATGTGGCAGTAGATACTGCTGAAAATGGGTTGGTTGCTTTTGAAAAAATGAAGAAAAAAGAATATCATGTAATAACTCTCGACCTCAATATGCCGGTTATGAATGGGCTTGAGTTCATGAAAGAACGAAAACGTCAAGGAATCACAACTCCAACTATAATTTTTTCAAGCATTGCACATTCCGGAGCTACATGGACAATGGAATGCCTTGAACTTGGAGCGAGTGAGTTTTTATTAAAACCTTCAGGCTCTGCGGGAGTCAATGCCCTCGCTGAAAGCCTAGGAAAACTGATTCAGTCTTATGGTGACGGTTATAAAAAGAAAACTGCTACAAGGAAATTATTACAACAATCACTTAATACTACATCCACGATAAATACTATATCCACAACGGTCGACCCAATTCGAAAAGAAGGTAAGGTTGATATTATTGCTATTGGCATTTCAACAGGAGGGCCTAACGCTCTACGGGAAGTATTTGCCGACATCGACCCAAACCTCAAGCAACCGATTGTAGTTGTTCAGCATATGCCAGAAGGATTCACAAAAGAGTTTGCAACTAGCTTAAATAATATTTGCCCTTTAGAAGTAAAAGAGGCTGAAGAAGGTGATGTTCTAAAGCCGGGAAGAATATTTATAGCACCCGGTAATAAGCACGTCGTTGTAGAAAAAAAATCACTCGCATCGATTATTCGACTTACAGATGATCCACCGTGTAATGGTCATAGACCCTCTGCAGACATACTCTTTGAATCGGTTGCGAAAGAATATGGCAATAATTCCCTAGGGGTAATTATGACAGGAATGGGAAAAGATGGTGCAGTCCAGCTTGCTGAAATGAGGCGCCAAGGGGCAAGAACAATAGGACAAGATGAAGAAACCTCTGTTGTATATGGAATGCCTCGAGTAGCTTTTGAAATGGGTGGTGTTCAAGAACAAGTACCCCTTAATAAAATGGCTCAGCGAATATCTGAACTTTGTAGCAGAACATAAAAATAGCTAGCAGTACTTCTCTAAATAAAAGTATATACAAAATGCAGTTTTTGCATTATAATTCGC
>CAYJHQ010000159.1:0-1299 GCA_964369775.1 uncultured Lachnospiraceae bacterium | reverse complement strand
GAATCGAATTATATGCAGTAGCAGGATTAAATTTAGAAGAGGCAGAAAATTTTGCAAAAACTTATGGAGTGACAAAAGCATTTGCATCATATGAAGAAATGTTAGCCGATTCAGAGATTGACTTAGCATATATAGCAGTGCCACACACTTTACACCACAAATTTGCGAAAATGTGTTTAGAAGCTGGAAAGCATGTACTTTGTGAAAAGCCATTTTGTGTAAATACTGAGCAAGCTCTAGATTTACAAAAGACTGCGAAAGAAAAGAAGCTATTGATTACGGAGGCTATTTGGACGAGATATATGCCATCTAGAAAGATAGTTGACGATATCATCGCTAGTGGCAAAATCGGAGAGGTTACATCTCTTACAGCTAACTTAGGCTATGACTTGAGAGAAGTGAAAAGAATATGGAATCCAGCACAAGCGGGAGGCGCTCTTCTTGATGTAGGAGTTTATTTGATTCACTTCGTAAGAATGATATTTGGAGAAAGAGAAGCAGAGATTACTTCTAAAGCGGTATTTAAAGGTGGTGTTGATATGATAGATAGCATTACAATGACATTTGATGATGGAAAGATGGCAACATTGCAATCCAACGTATATGCAGTGCAAAATAGAAATGCTTCTATCTTTGGTACAGAAGGATATATCGAGATCACAAACATAAATAATCCAGAAGTGATCCGTGTGTTTGATGCAGAATACAATGAAGTAGAGTGTATTGTGGTTCCGGAACAAATTTCAGGATACGAATATGAAGTAGAAGCTTGCATGGAAGCAATCAAAAATGGCGATCTTGAATGCCCACAAATCTCTCATGAAGAGACAATAAAGGTAATGCAGATTATGGATGATATTCGTAAGTCTTGGGGTTATGAGATTCCAGGAGAAAAATAATAAAGGTCAGGAAGGAAGATAGGGAACTATGGAGGGATTGCAAATACTAAAAGAACAAGAAGATATGTTGCGTTTTGCTAAGTTTGATCAAGATGAGGCTTATAAATTTGGAAACTATATGGTAGAGTGTGCAAGAGAAAAGAATCTTACGATTGCTATTTCAATTCGATTAAATTGCGGATGCATTGTCTTTCAGTCTTGCCCACAAGGGACAAATTTATTGAATCAAAAATGGATGGAGCGAAAGTTTAATACAGTTAAATTGATGCAAAGAAGTTCTCTAGCAGCAACACTTAGCTGGGAAGCAGAAGGAATTCCAGCAGAAGATCATGGTTTAAGTGCTACGGAATATGCTTCTTGTGGAGGGGGATTTCCAATTAGAACAGTCGGAAACGAAGCA
>CAYJHQ010000158.1:0-1299 GCA_964369775.1 uncultured Lachnospiraceae bacterium | reverse complement strand
GAATCGAATTATATGCAGTAGCAGGATTAAATTTAGAAGAGGCAGAAAATTTTGCGAAAACTTATGGAGTGACAAAAGCATTTGCATCATATGAAGAAATGTTAGCAGATTCAGAGATTGACTTAGCGTATATAGCAGTGCCACACACTTTACACCATAAATTTGCGAAAATGTGCTTAGAAGCTGGAAAGCATGTACTTTGCGAAAAGCCATTTTGTGTAAATACTGAGCAAGCTCTAGATTTACAAAAGACTGCAAAAGAAAAGAAACTATTGATTACGGAGGCTATCTGGACAAGATATATGCCATCTAGAAAGATAGTTGACGATATCATTGCTAGTGGTAAAATCGGAGAGGTTACATCTCTTACAGCTAACTTAGGCTATGACTTGAGAGAAGTGAAAAGAATATGGAATCCAGCACAAGCGGGAGGCGCTCTTCTTGATGTAGGAGTTTATTTGATTCACTTCGTAAGAATGATATTTGGAGAAAGAGAAGCAGAGATTACTTCTAAAGCGGTATTTAAAGGTGGTGTTGATATGATAGATAGCATTACAATGACATTTGATGATGGAAAGATGGCAACATTGCAATCCAACGTATATGCAGTGCAAAATAGAAATGCTTCTATCTTTGGTACAGAAGGATATATCGAGATCACAAACATAAATAATCCAGAAGTGATCCGTGTGTTTGATGCAGAATACAATGAAGTAGAGTGTATTGTGGTTCCGGAACAAATTTCAGGATACGAATATGAAGTAGAAGCTTGCATGGAAGCAATCAAAAATGGCGATCTTGAATGCCCACAAATCTCTCATGAAGAGACAATAAAGGTAATGCAGATTATGGATGATATTCGTAAGTCTTGGGGTTATGAGATTCCAGGAGAAAAATAATAAAGGTCAGGAAGGAAGATAGGGAACTATGGAGGGATTGCAAATACTAAAAGAACAAGAAGATATGTTGCGCTTCGCAAAGTTTGATCAAGATGAGGCTTATAAATTGGGGAATTATATGGTGGAATGTGCAAAAGAAAAAAATCTCACAATTGCTATTTCAATTCGATTACATTGTGGATGCATTATCTTCCAATCTTGCCCACAAGGGACAAATTTATTAAATCAAAAATGGATGGAAAGAAAGTTTAATACGGTAAGATTGATGCAAAGAAGTTCTTTAGCAGCAACACTTAGCTGGGAAGCAGAAGGAATTCCAGCAGAAGAGCA
This sequence comes from uncultured Lachnospiraceae bacterium, assembly GCA_964369775.1. Lineage (GTDB taxonomy): Bacteria > Bacillota > Clostridia > Lachnospirales > Lachnospiraceae > CAUPWF01. Next base: position 70 of record CAYJHQ010000158.1, on the reverse strand, counting down.
CGGGTTAAGTGCTAAGGAATATGCTTCTTGTGGAGGGGGATTTCCAATTAGAACAGTCGGAAACGAAGCA
>CAYJHQ010000157.1:0-1323 GCA_964369775.1 uncultured Lachnospiraceae bacterium | reverse complement strand
CCGATGCAATGGTTGTGTATTGGTAGCCATAAAAAAGTGTTACCCATGCCCCACCAATAAAGATTCCTGCAACTGCGTATAAAATGACACTTTGTTTGTCGAGATTTTTAAGATTTCTTTTATCTTTTATGAGCAAAAATAAAATGGGGATTGCAATAATGGCCCTCGAAAACGCCAATTGCATTGGCGTTAAATCGATATAACGTGTGAAAAGCCCAATACTTCCCCACAAAATCATAACAATAATGAGCTTTATTTTATTCACACAATTCTCCAAGCACTAATTCATCAATTTCATATATTTTTGAGCCAAGCTTACTGCCTTTTTCGAGGCGAGGCCGCAATAGCGCTCAGGGTTTGCAAAAAAAGTAGATGCGTCTTCAATTCCAAGCTTTTCGAGTTGTGCAGTAATTGCATTAAAACTTTCAGTATCTTTTGAAAGTTCATCAAAAAGAGATGTTCCGTTCTTTTCTGCCGCAAGGGTAAGCTTTCGAATAACTTCGTGGGCATCTGCAACGCCACTTTCAGCCAAGAGAATATATGCAGGTTCTGCTAAAACACCACCTTTTACTTTTCCGCCACCATCGTTCAGATTTTTCATCATGTTTTCTTTATCACTTTGTAAGCCACTAACAATGTTTCGCATACGTTCTACTGCTAAAGTAAATCCTGCCAAATAATCCGACACAAAGCGTTGACTTGCAGAGTTTGAAAGATCTCTTTGGTGTTCAGATATTTGATCCATAAAGAAAGTCATTACACGTGGAGAGAATGCCTTCCACAAAGATTTTACATGCTCTGAGTTCCAAGGATTTCGTTTTTGTGGCATGGTTGAAGAGCCTACTTGTGTTGATGAAAAATATTCAAATACTTCGCCTATTTCACTTCGTTGTAAATTTCTAAGGTCATCTGCTAAGTTTGCTATTACGCCAAAAGCAACATTGCACTCGAGTAAGAGGCGTAACAAATATTCAGGCTCTACAAGCTGCGTAGAATGCTCTGATGGTTTTAAGCTAAGATAACTTAGGTATAATTCTTCAAAGGCTTCGGGGTCTTTTACAATCATTGATGGCGCATTGTATGCTCCAACGGGGCCTGCAAGTTTACCACGTAAATCATTTGATAGTCTTTCAATTTCTAAGATTGATTTTCCAAGACGACTTACATATTCTGAAATGGCAAAACCGAACGTAATTGGGACTGCGTGCTGCCCATGAGTTCGACCAACTTGAGGTGTGTTCGCTTCTCTTTCTGCTATAGTGCAAAGTTCTTTTTCTAGATTTTTTAATATTGGAAGAATTGCTTGTTGTACACAATCTCTTA
>CAYJHQ010000156.1:754-1326 GCA_964369775.1 uncultured Lachnospiraceae bacterium | reverse complement strand
CTGCAGGTGGAGTACTCCATTGTTATTCAGAAGATGCAGCTTATGCAAAAAAAGCCTTGGATTTAAATGTCTACTTTTCCTTTGCAGGTAATTTAACCTATCGTAATGCGAGAAATTTACATGAAACTGTTTTAAATGTTCCATTAGATCGTATTTTAGTTGAATCGGAAAGCCCTTTTATGGTGCCTGCAGAATATCGTGGTAAGCGTAATATGCCTTCATACACACCTTCAACGGTACACTTTTTAGCAGAAATGCTTGATATGGATGTAGAAGAAATTGCAGATACGTTATGGAATAATAGCTGCAAATTTTTTAGGCTTGATCCATAAGAGAGTAATTGTAGGTTTAATACATGACCTTGTACCGACCCGTTTCTATTGGATGCCCTCTATCAAAAAATTCTCACGAAGTGACGCTTGACGGAAATTTGTTTTTAGCACCTGTTGCTGGATATTCAGATAGAGCTTTTCGTACTCTTTGTGCCGATGGAGGTGCAAATTTTTCGTATACTGAAATGGTGTCGGCCGAAGCCTTGGTGCGAGGTTCAGGTAAAACTGAACAAATTATGA
>CAYJHQ010000156.1:0-744 GCA_964369775.1 uncultured Lachnospiraceae bacterium | reverse complement strand
AAGTGATCCTTCTACAATGGCCGATGCTGTTCCTATTGTTCTTAATAAGTCAAACCCTGATGTAATTGATATTAACGCAGGGTGCCCTGTTCATAAAATAACAAAAACAGGTTCAGGCTCTGCCCTTATGAAAGATCCTGATATATTGTATAAGGTTGTAAGTGCAGTTGTAGCAAGGGCCTTGGAAGCCCCTATCTTGCATGAACGTTATAAGAATCCTATTCCGGTAACGGTAAAAATTCGTTCAGGATGGGATTCCAACAGTATGGTATGGAAAGAGGCAGCGTTAGCTGCAAAGGAAGCCGGTGTTGGGGCTATAACAATTCACCCGAGAACAAGGGCTCAGGGGTATGAAGGGTTTTCAAATTGGCAAATTCTAAGTGACTTAGTTGAACTTATGAGAGCTCAGGAAAATTCAATACCGGTATTTGGGTCGGGAGATGTTTTTTCTCCTGAGGCTGCAAGGGATATGCTTGAGCAGACAAAGTGTGATGCCGTTATGTTTGCCCGAGGCGCAATGGGGGCTCCTTTTGTCTTTTCTCAAACGAAAGATTTGTTGGAAAAAGGAAGTTACGAGGCTATTCCTTTTGAATCTTGTATTCAGGCAGGATTAAAAGAGTTGCGCATTTTATGTGAAGATAAAGGAGAGCAAACAGCTTGCAGAGAAATGCGAAAGCGTTTTTGTGCATATACAAAGGGAATGGAGGGTGGAGCTGCTATGCGAAAATCTATCGTTCAAGCAGA
>CAYJHQ010000155.1:0-1331 GCA_964369775.1 uncultured Lachnospiraceae bacterium | reverse complement strand
GCACACTACGCTTCAAATTTTTGGCAGTAGGGAGAGTAGCCAGCTAACAAAATTCACGCCCCAGCTAACAGGAGAAAAATTTTTGAAAAAAATCTGCTAACAAAAAAGGTGCATGGCACGTTCGAATTGTAGGGGGTTGAAAAAAAATTAAAAGAATTATCAGAATATAGTTGGTGATTGATACTCAGCTTTGATATAATGAATTTAGATTTAAAAGTTAGAAATAGTAATTGTAGTACTTAATCTAACCAGAGTAATTAAGGCTATGGGAAAGAGGGGATTAAAAGTGATTAGGTTCAAAAAAATAGATAAAGAAAATTATATGGAATGTATTATGCTGAAAGTAAACGAGCATCAACGAAATTTTGTGGCAGATAATGCGCAATCATTACTAGATGCACATTATTTAGGCGGTTTAGAAACATTAGGAATTTATGATAATGAAACAATGATAGGTTTTATTCTATATGATTTTGATGAAGATTTAAAAGGTTGGTCAATTAGCAGATTTATGATAGATAAAGAATATCAAGGTAGAGGATTAGGGAAGGCTGCATTGAAGGCGTTTTTAGAATACTTTGATAGCAGTGTTGGAGAAAGTCCATTGTATGCTTGTGTAAACATAGAAAATAAAAATACGATTGAGTTATTTAAGAAATTCGAATTTAGTTTTGTGGAAGAAATAGAATATACCTTTTTAGAAAAAGTATTTAGAGAAGCCAAATTGAAAAGAGAGTGTTAATGTAGACTAAGGAAATATGTTAAAATGAATACTATCGCTTGTAAAGATCAAGGAGGAGAAAATGAAGCATTTTCTAAATTATTTAATAGTAATGACATTGCTATATATTTTTATGGTCATGCAAAATGGATTCGACAGCGATACAACTCTAAGTTTTATTGTAGTATTAGTTATATTAGGTGGACATGTTTACCTAATTACTAGAAAGCATGCAATTTTAGGTATCATAATTCCATCAGTGATTGCTATCTCTATATACCCTGCTTATCAAATTATAAGTCCAAAGGGTGCTGAAATTGTGGTTTTCGTAGCTTTATATGTAATTACAGAAGTGCAAGCCATTTGGATATGGAGGATAGTTCGAAAAGATATGAAATCGGAGTGATCACATAAGATAAAGTGCTATGCTATCAACAATAATTACAGCACTAATAATAATAATAACAGTTATTTGTGTAGTTCATGTAAATAGATTAAAAAAATCAATATGAGAAGAGTATAAGAAAATTTGCATAATTGTCACCTACCCTCAAAATGTTTATGGTACTCTAAAATTAGGTCAGATGGACCATCCAAAACTAGGTCACTT
>CAYJHQ010000154.1:460-1339 GCA_964369775.1 uncultured Lachnospiraceae bacterium | reverse complement strand
TCTAAAAAGATTTATACTATTTTATTTGTACTCAGCTTCGTTTTTTCAATGTTGATTTCTATATCGACCGATAAAGATAAGTCTGAAATGCTTTCAAATGTTATTTCTCTTTATTCGGAAAGAATAAGTATACAGATGAATCGTGCTATTTATATTACAGATATTCTAAAAGAAATTACAAGAGAGTCTAACGGTGAGCTGGATGAAAATTCATTTAATGCACTTGCCCATGCTGTAGGAGCAGGTATTGATTATGTTGCCATCCAGTATATGCCAAACGGAATAGTTGAATTTGTGTATCCATTAGCAGGCAATGAGAAAACACTGGGACATAATCTTTTTGCTTCTGATGCAACGGCAATAGAGTCTAAAATGGCTAAAGAAGAAAGAGCTGTTATTGTATCGGGGCCGTTTAACTTACTACAAGGTGTAAGTGGGCTTGCAGTGCGAAACCCATTGTTTTTAGATGATGCAAATGGATCGTCATTTTGGGGCTTTCTCACAGTTGTGCTTCCTGTTCCGGATGTGCTCAAAGATACAGGTATTTTTGAAACAGAAAAGCTCGGATATCAATTTAGAATTACTGCCTTTTATAAAAATGAAGATATTTTATTTTTTGAAACTGATGATTTCAATGAAAAGTTTGCACGTTCTACACCTATTGAAATTGGTAATACAGTTTGGACTTTATCAATGTATGTGAAAAATGGAGAGCAAGAAACATTAACACAAGGAGTATTGATATGGTCAGCTTTTGTTTTGTTGTCAACATTTATATATTTTATTATAAAAAAAGTAGAATATAAACTTGAAAAAGATCCTTTAACCGGAGCTTATAATAGACGAGTTTTGGAGAATTATATAAAACCAAAGCATAGT
>CAYJHQ010000154.1:0-450 GCA_964369775.1 uncultured Lachnospiraceae bacterium | reverse complement strand
TTAACGATACCTATGGACATGAAACAGGTGATCGTCTACTTATTGCGTATGTAAGAAGAATACAAGCTAATATTAAAAGTGATGGGCAAATTTTTCGGATTGGTGGAGACGAATTTGTTATAATTATTCCAAATGTTGATAAAAAACAAGATTTAAGTGAAATGATAAAAAGAATTGCTCATTTTTCACAAGAGCGTTTTGTTATTCATGGGCACGATATCTTAGTTTCAGCTAGTATTGGGCAGGCGTTATTTCCTAGTGAGGGGCGAGACCTTGAAAGTCTATTAAAAGTTGCAGATGAAAGAATGTATGCCAATAAGCAAGAGTTTAAAAAGGCAAGAAAAACTCAGCGATAGTTTTATACCGTCTTGTTCTTTTTCTAAACTGTATTGACAAGTTTATCTATTAGGAGTATCCTATTTGCTAAGGACAAGCAACTTTTTGGAGGAA
>CAYJHQ010000153.1:0-1346 GCA_964369775.1 uncultured Lachnospiraceae bacterium | reverse complement strand
TTTCAAATCCCTCTTTTCCCTTTGTAAGCTCAGAACCAACACCATCATCATGACGAACGTAGATAACCTCAATATTTTTATTTCTTGCTAATAAAATCAATTCAGAAACACGCTCAACGAATAAGTCATAAGAAAACAATTCTTTTGTTACAATCATTTCCTGCGTATCAACAACTAATAATATCATTTAATTCTCCATTCACTATATAAATAACCTTCCATACATTACTTTGTTTCAGGTTTCAACCCTAGTTTAGTATAACAGATGTGGCACTCCATTAAAACAATTCCTTTGGAAACTGTCCCAATAAAGTTCCAATATTTCTTCATAACTGAATTCAAATCCTCTTTTGCAAAAGTGTCTCAAAACTGATGTCATCTATCAAATTCGCTCAATTCTCCAATGCCCTCTATACGATTGAATCGGCAAACCAATATCATAATGCCTAACTGTTTGTCATTCTTTTCAAATATTTCGACCATTATTTTTACGCCAACCCTAAGCTCCTCTGTAAATCTTATCTCTCCACAGATAAGGTTTAGTTTTCCCCATGTGTCTATTGCTTGTTCTAATAACTGTTTCTCACTTTCACTTAATGTCTTGTTCCGCTTTTCCAGCGTATCATCAAGTTGACGTTGCAGTGTGCGGAATTCACTTAAACTTTTTTCTTTCTGCATTCTGTCCGCATCTCGTGAGCTTATATTTCAGAGATATAAAAGCAAAATAAAACCTAACCGAATAACTGGAATCGAATTGTTGAGTTATTTGCAAACTCATTATGAAAACGGAGAGCTTTTTGATTACTTAAATTTAAATCTTGTATCCTCTTTATATTTTTTTCGGGACGGATTGCCTTCTGTTCGAAATATCATTTTATTTTTAAGGTCATACACTACCGACCAAACAGTGTCAACGCCTTGTTTTCTATCAAACTGGCACATAAAACCATGCTTTCCACTTAAGATTTCTTTTGCTAAATTAAGGGAGTATTTATTTGTAGAAAGTGCCAATACAACATTTTTATATCTTTCACTTGCTTTTAAATCATCAATGCGACTTGGGTTTTTCAAAAACTCCATTTCTTCTAAGAAAAAATTATTTGTGCTTGCTACAAAACTATCATCTTGATGAATAGCAACTTTTTTAGGCGAGCATTCAATTACAGCCATATCACCACTGCTATCACATATAGTTAAGGCATGGTTTGAGCCAATAGGTAATGATCTTGTCGATTCTATTGCTTCTTTTGTTGTCTTGCACCTTTCAAGTAAATATCGAAGCAACACTCCTGCATTAATGCCAGCTTTACAGTCTTTTGGATAAATAAATGTAAGCCCTATGGCAA
>CAYJHQ010000152.1:0-1391 GCA_964369775.1 uncultured Lachnospiraceae bacterium | reverse complement strand
CTGAGTCAATTACAATTGCAGGTGAAGTTGAAGGAAACTTGAGTGCAACAGACAAGCTTGAAATGTTTTCAGGTAGTCGTGTTGTGGGAGATATAGAAGCTACTCGTTTACGAATAGAAGATAATGTTAATTTTTCAGGGGCCGTAAAAATGAAAGATGAAATTCCTGATATGGAAATTTTTCTAGTTTCGCCAAATGAATACAGAGCCTTAGTAGCGCAGCGTTCTACCCATGAAGATGAAGAAGATACCTTATAATAGTAGTAACTGTATGGTAACTATATTGACAAAGCTTGTATTTCTTAGTATAATTATTATATATTCCGTTTAAAAATCGTTATCCGATTCAACAACAAGTCTAATTTGAAATCAAATACATATGGAGATAAGTAATGGCAGAAAGTGATGAAGGCCGTTTCGATGATAATGCAGGGAGTCCTGACGTATCAACACAAGTTTCACAAGGCGAAACACCTGATTTATTTGGGACAACAGAAGCTTCCAATGCTGAAGCAACTGTAGCAGCCCCAAAGAAAAAAATAGTAATACGTTCAAAAGGTAAAAAAACATCACCTGAGCAAAATGAAAAAAAACGAACGGAAGGGTTTTCTTCTGAAACTCAACAGCGACGAGGCCAAAAATCTTCAATGCAACGTTCTGGCGGAAAGCGACGCCAGGAGCCAAGAGTTCAAGATCTTCCAATGCAGGATGTTGTTGTTACAGAAGAAGAAATACAAAATAATGAATCAAAGCCAAGACTTTCAATAAATGAATTAACAAAAATGGGGATGCACGAGCTTCGAAAATTGGCCGGTGAGTATGGAATTACCCCGGATGAGCTTGCCCCTATGAAAAAACAAGAAATTATTTTTGTGGTACTTAAAGCTCATACAGCGCATGGTGGGATTATTTTTGCCTCCGGTGCCTTAGAAATCTTGCCCGATGGTTACGGATTTTTGCGCTCTCCACAAAACTCATATATGCCAGGTTCTGATGATATTTATATTTCACCGAGTCAGATAAGGCTATTTAACTTAAAAACTGGCGATACCGTTTATGGGCAAATTCGTTCTCCAAAAGAAGGAGAGAGATTTTTTGCTATATTACGCATTGAATCGGTAAATGATCAAGAAACTCGTGAAGCTCAAGTGCGTATACCATTTGAAAATTTAACACCACTTCATCCGGATGAAAGATTAAATCTTGAAACTAAAACTGAAGAAGTTTCGACAAGGCTAATAAATCTTTTTTCACCTATAGGTAAAGGTCAGCGTGCTCTTATTGTTGCTCCACCCAAAGCCGGTAAGACAATACTTATGCAGCGTATTGCAAATGCAATTACAGAAAATCATCCTGAAGTATATTTAATTGTTTTATTAATTGATGAGCGTC
>CAYJHQ010000151.1:836-1443 GCA_964369775.1 uncultured Lachnospiraceae bacterium | reverse complement strand
AATTGACATTTCAGCTATTGCAGCTATTGCATCATCAGAAAACTGTAAATCAACATCATCCATAGCAAAAGATGCCATAAATTGCTTAGTAATGGCATTTTTTGGTTCAGTAAGTATTTTAACTAAATCTTCTCGTGAAAGCTCATTTAATGAAACAGCAATAGGCATTCGACCAATTAATTCAGGAATTAAACCAAATTTTACCAAGTCATCAGGTATAACTTGATTTAATAGTTCTGCTTTCTCATCATCAGTCATCGTATTAAGATGAGAACCAAACCCGATTGAATGCTGACTAACTCGTGCATCGATTATTTTTTCTAAGCCAACAAAGGCTCCGCCACAAATAAACAATATGTTAGTGGTATCTATTTCAATAAGTTCTTGATTAGGATGCTTTCTTCCGCCCTGAGGGGGAACACTTGCTTTTGTGCCTTCAATAATTTTTAATAATGCTTGCTGTACACCCTCACCCGATACGTCTCGAGTGATTGAAACATTTTCACTGCGGCGCGAAATCTTATCAATTTCATCAATAAAGATAATACCGCGCTCTGCTTCTTTTACGTTACCGTTTGAAGCGTTTATTAATTTAAGAAGAACAATT
>CAYJHQ010000151.1:0-826 GCA_964369775.1 uncultured Lachnospiraceae bacterium | reverse complement strand
TAGGCCCCATTAATAAAATATTTGATTTTTCAATTTGAACCTCATCGGTATTTCCTTGCAAAGAAGTTTTTGCAGCCATTCTCTTATAATGATTGTATACAGCAACAGCAAGAGCTTTTTTTGCATAATCTTGACTGACTACATATTCATCTAAATATTCTTTAAACTCTTGTGGGGTAGGAACATCAGAAATTACAATTGCATTAGTTTTTTCTAAATCTTCTTCAAGTATTGTTTGACATACTGCAACACATTTTTTGCAGATACAAACACCACTCGGTCCTGAAACAAGTTGTAATGTTGATGATGACGGCTTTCCGCAAAATGAGCAACTCGCACCAAAGGTATTTTTATTTTTAGCCATAGTTGCTATCTCCTGCTCGGCATAATATGATCAATAATGCCATACTCAAGCGCTTCTTTTGCACTCATAAAATAATCTCTTTCCATATCTTGAGCAACAATTGATGCTTTTTTTCCTGTATGATGGGCAAAATATTCAATTGAAAGATTCTTTAACCTCATAATTTCTTTTGCTTGAATAACAATATCTGAAGCTTGGCCTTGTGCCCCACCCCATGGCTGATGAATCATTACACGCGCAGAAGGCAAAGAATATCGTTTCCCCTTTGTTCCACCTGCTAAGAGAATTGCGCCCATACTTGCAGCTTGACCCATACAAATAGTTTGAGTATCACATTTTACATACTGCATTGTGTCATAAATTGCTAAACCAGCAGTAACTGATCCACCGGGAGAGTTTATATACATACTAATGTCTTTATCAGGATTTTGTGATTCTAAAAATAAAATTTGAGCCACAATA
>CAYJHQ010000150.1:0-1461 GCA_964369775.1 uncultured Lachnospiraceae bacterium | reverse complement strand
GAATGCCAACATTTAATCAGTTAGTAAGAAAAGGACGTCAGACATCTGTAAAGAAGTCAACAGCACCAGCGTTACAAAAAGGATACAACTCTTTACACAAAAAAGCTACTGACGTTTCAGCACCACACAAAAGAGGTGTTTGTACAGCAGTTAAGACAGCTACACCTAAGAAGCCTAACTCGGCACTTAGAAAAATTGCCAGAGTTCGTCTTTCTAACGGAATCGAAGTAACAAGCTATATCCCAGGAGAAGGTCACAACCTTCAAGAGCATAGCGTTGTTCTTATCCGTGGTGGTAGAGTAAAAGACTTGCCAGGTACAAGATATCACATCGTTCGTGGTACACTTGATACAGCAGGTGTTGCAAAGAGAAGACAAGCGCGTTCTAAGTATGGAGCGAAAAAACCAAAAGATGCTAAGTAAGCATTAGGTAACAATGAAAGAATCGTATCACAAACAGAACTATGATTCCTGTAGGTTGCGGGTTAAATCAATAGAGAGTATTGAGAATGTCCCGTGCGAACAGATGTAGAAAGACACATGTGAGTACCGATGAATTAATTCAGGAAATGAAGATTTCCAAATATAATTAAGGAGGGAAGGCCGTGCCACGTAAAGGACATACTCAAAAAAGAGACGTATTAGCGGATCCATTGTACAACAACAAGATTGTTACAAAACTTATCAACAACATCATGTTAGATGGTAAGAAAGGTGTAGCACAAAAGATTGTATATGGAGCATTTAACAGAATTGCTGAGAAGACAGAAAAGCCAGCAATTGAAGTGTTTGAAGAGGCAATGAATAACATCATGCCAGTATTAGAAGTAAAAGCAAGACGTATTGGAGGAGCTACTTACCAAGTACCTATCGAAGTAAGAGCTGATAGAAAACAAGCGCTTGCACTTCGTTGGTTAACATTGTATTCTCGTAAAAGAGGAGAGAAGACAATGGAAGAAAGATTAGCGAATGAGCTTATGGATGCAGCAAATAATACAGGTGCATCTGTGAAGAAAAAAGAAGATATGCATAAGATGGCTGAAGCAAATAAAGCATTTGCTCACTATCGATTCTAAAAGGAGGACATAACCTTGGCTGGAAGAGATTATCCATTAGAGAGAACCAGAAATATCGGTATCATGGCTCACATCGATGCTGGAAAGACTACACTTACAGAGCGTATTCTTTATTATACTGGTGTAAACTACAAAATTGGGGATACACATGAAGGTACTGCAACAATGGACTGGATGGAGCAAGAGCAAGAGAGAGGTATCACTATCACTTCTGCTGCTACAACTTGTCGTTGGACTTTGCAAAAAGAAGCAAAAGATAATGCAGAAGCATTAGAGCACCGCATCAATATCATTGATACTCCAGGTCACGTTGACTTTACTGTAGAGGTAGAGCGTTCACTACGTGTACTTGACGGAGCAGTTGGTGTATTCTGTGCAAAAGGTGG
>CAYJHQ010000149.1:0-1472 GCA_964369775.1 uncultured Lachnospiraceae bacterium | reverse complement strand
AAAGACGGATTTCTATTTACGAATATCCTACTCAAAATGTATCTTCTATCCCTCTAAAACGAGGGGCAATTATTACTTCAACAAGACATAACCTACACTCCACAGATGATAGCAACACTCACTACCCACCAAGTAGTTTCTGTGCAAAATAGAAATCTGATTCAGCCTCTTCTTGTGGAAAAACAAAATTAGATATATACATTTGATGATACTCCTTCTTTATTAATTCTTCAATTAACACTTCAACCGTTTTAAATTCAAGTATAGATATCACTTAATATTCTGACAATTCTTTTTTAAATACTACAATTCGAACATCCCATGCACCTTTTTTGTTAGCAGATTTTTTTCAAAATTTTTTCTCCTGTTAGCTGGCTGTTAGCTAGGAGCTAACAAAAGGTGATTCATATATTCAAATTACGCTATATTTAACCTGTATCTTCCTTGCCTTTTTCATCTTCTACACTACTAGTAGCGAGAACAGTTATTTTTTCAATTCGCCTATTATTCGCTCTACTTCTGCAATTAAAGTTTCCTTATTCGGAATATAATAAGTATATTTCGAAGCAAAAATATTATTTGATAACCCACCAAGTGCATATTCTGGTGTTAAAGCATCTTTATCCGTACATAAAATAATTCCTATCGGCTTGTTATCATTCTCATCATTCACTTCATTTTCATAATAATTCAGGTACATATTAAGCTGCCCTGCCGCCTCTGGCATAAGCTTTGTTGTCTTTAGTTCAATTAGAACATATGATTTTAATGGTTTGTTATAAAATACCATGTCAACATAATAATGTGTGTTGTTTATTGTCACTCTCTGCTGTGTTCCTACAAACATAAATCCTCTTCCAAGCTCAAGCAAGAATTTCTCTATCTGTTCTACCAATGCTTTTTCTAGGTCACTTTCTAGCACCGGTTTATCTTCTGGAATCCCCAAAAACTCAAAAACATATGGATCTCTGATAATATCTTTGGGAGTTTGAATATCAACTCCTTTAGATGCTAATTCTAAAACTTCTTTTTTATTGATTTCGCCCTTTGACAATAATAGCCTTTCGAATAGTGAGGTATTAATTTGTCTTTTCATTTCCCTTACCGACCACTTTGAATTAATCGCTTCTTTTTCATAAAAGTTACGCTTATCTACATCTGAAATAGCCAAAAGTTCACAATAATGAGTCCATGTTAATTTGCCAGTCACTGACTGGCATTTCTGATTCATTAAATAAAACGCTCTCATATTTTGCAAATTAGAACGTGAAAACCCTCTACCAAACTCGTTTGTAAGTTCTTTGGAAAGTTGTTTCAATGTTTGGCTCCCATAATCTGCTCGAATATTATCATTTTGTTCATAGCGAACAATTATTTCACCTATTTTCCAATAAGTCGTCAATAGTTGTATGTTCACCTCTCTTGCAACTTCTTGTCTTGCATTATTAAGCAATTCCTTTATTTCATGTAAT
>CAYJHQ010000148.1:1102-1486 GCA_964369775.1 uncultured Lachnospiraceae bacterium | reverse complement strand
ATAATAATGATAACAGTCATTGCTAGTGTTGCAATTCCGGTACCTGAGTTTCCAAAAAGACTTATTGCAAGGGCCGTTGCTAAAGAAGAAGCAAGTGAATTTACAAAATTATTTCCAATGAGAATTACTGTTAAAAGAACATCAGTTCTGCTTTTTAGTTTTGCAATGAGCTTTGCTTTTGGGTGTTTTTCTTTTTGCATTTGCCTTAGTCGTATTTTAGGAATACACAGAAAGGCTGTTTCCGAAGAGGAAAAAAACGCTGAAAGACAAATAAGAATACCAAGAGATATACTCATAATTGTTGTGCTCATACATCTTCCGCCTTTATTAATACTTTATTTATGCGAACACCATCGAGCGCTTTTACCGTAAAGGAAAAGCCTT
>CAYJHQ010000148.1:0-1092 GCA_964369775.1 uncultured Lachnospiraceae bacterium | reverse complement strand
TAGTTTCATGAAAATCCGATTCCAATGTAATACCAAGTTGTTCTGATATTTCTGCCAAACGTGTTTTTCCATTTACCAATAGTTCAGAGTCTGTCATGGTAACATGTATATGTTCAAGTGGGGCTTCGTACTCATCATTTACAACGCCAAAAATCTCTCTGGCAATATCTTCTTTTGTGATAATTCCTGCTAGACCTGAATATTCGTCAAGAACAATGGCAACACTTTGTGTTTTAGATTTAAAGAGCTGCTGAATTTCTGTCATGTTTTTTGTTTCAGAGATAAAGATAGGTTCTCGCATTGCTTTTTTCATTGAAAACAATTCTTGAGATGCAATGTATAAAAGAACGTCTTTTATATACAATACACCTTTGATATCATCTATATCTTTACCCATTACCGGAAATCTTGATAGGCGAGTTGAACGAGCAAGCGATAGCACTTCTTCGTATGATGAATCTTCTGGAACAAAACACGATGCAACATATGTCTTTCACTTTCTTCTAAAAGACCTTCTTCTTCTCCAACTTCAATGAGTGTTTTTATTTCTTCTTCGGTAAAAGAGGCTTGATTTTCTTTTGAGTTAATGCCCAGGATTCTAACTAGCAATTGTGAAAAGGCAGAAAAAAGTGCTATGAGAGGTTTAAAAAGTATTGAAAAAAATCTTAAAAATCCTGAAAGGGCAAAAGCCATAGATTCAGGATGTTGTGTGCCCAGTGTTTTGGGTGTTATTTCACCAAATATAAGCAGTAGAATTGTAGTTGCCAATGTTGCATACCCAACACCTGCCGTGCCAAAAAAATCGAGGGCAATTGAAGTAAGAATTGCAGATAAGGCAATGTTTACAATATTATTTCCTACTAAAACGGTGTTTAAAAGTTTTTCTTTGTTATCGAGTAGCTTTCCTGCGCGAAGGGCTCCCTTATGTTTTTGATTTCGTAAAAAGCGTACCCTGAGCTTATTTACTGAAAAAAAGGCACTTTCAGATGCAGAAAAAAGCATTGAGAGTATTATAAGAATTCCTGCTGCAATGAGTAGGGCTATTGTTTTTGAGTCCATTCTTCTCCTATACGTAATTAGTATATGCTATTT
>CAYJHQ010000147.1:0-1498 GCA_964369775.1 uncultured Lachnospiraceae bacterium | reverse complement strand
GTTCCTGAAGGTTGTCTGTGGAAAGATTTTATTATAATATCCCCTAATCAATCTCTAATAGTATTTTTAATACTCTAATCGTATCCGCGTATGTAATATCTTTTGCATATGAAAATTGTCTCTGGTATTTCTTCCATAATATTTCTAAAGTTTCATCCTCCGCTATTCCATTAACAATAGCTGCTACATTGCTTATCTTTTCTTTTGTCCCACGATGTATAGATGTCGCATCTAACGCCTCTAGGAATATATCCTGATTATATTTCTGTGTCGTTACCAGAATATAAACATCGTAAAAATCTCTCGGTCTAGTTGTAAAGACTCCTCTGCTTAATATTGTCTCTGCTTTCTCAGCCAGTACCGTTTCTATATTATATCCCCATAACTTGATGCTTAACTCTTCATCAAAAATACCACTTAATTCATATTCAATCGGGTTTGGCGTTATAATATCTCCTGTCGATACATCAATTGAAAGCGGTGTAACAATTGAATCAAAAATTGCATTCATTTTTACGCAATAACCGCCATATACATCATCTTTTCGAATAGGCTCAATGGATAAAATAGTAAAAACAACTCCATCATCTAAATCGATAGAAAAAATTTTATCCATTGCATTTTGAATTTTTTCTATTGATAAAGGTAAGTCTCTTAAAGTTGTATCTAAATCCATGGTGGATCGTGTATCAAGTCCTACAAGTGCAGCAATTAGCATTCCACCTTTTACAATAAATTTTTCTTTATATGATGAAATAGACAGCCTTACAAGAAAGCGTTCAAACATATAATTCTGCAAAATAACTTGTGCTGCAATATCATTAACCTTCGCATAATTTCGTATTTTAGCCTTTAAGTTCATCGCTTTACCACTCACAATAACACCTCCATATACCCCTTTATTTTCTTATCTACTTTAAACATTTTAGAATATGAATATAGTAAATTCAAATCTTTGTTTTCAGATTTTACATAATTTTTTGTTATCTGTATTACAGTTTCTTCATCAAGTCTACTTCTTGAGCGGAAAATATCACATATGGTACGTTCATAATTATAAACTCTGACCTCATTACCAAATGTGGTTTTCTTCGTAATCGCACCAACTTCATATAATTCTGGTTTGATATAATAGCACTTGCATTCATCTCTAAGTGAATTTGGTAGTGATACTCCGCTTGGTAGTGTGACACTATGCTCGAAAGGAGTCCTATCCGACAATTCATTAAGAAAAGCTGCCGTATCATGTGAAAATATTATTCTTTCTGATCGAAGCATTAGTGTATACATATCATCATGTATACTGTCACTTAGTATATACGTTCCATGTCTTATTCTTTCTAATATCCCTTCTTTAACATAATTGCTAAGCAACGTTTTTGAAAATCCTAATTCGAGTACTTCTGCTGTTGTAATAATATTATTATTACTTTTTATCTTTTCTAAAATCATTTGATTTATTTTCATACGAGTTTCACTTCCTTTCGAACTTTACTTT
>CAYJHQ010000146.1:0-1506 GCA_964369775.1 uncultured Lachnospiraceae bacterium | reverse complement strand
GTGAGCTTTATTTCTTCAACAATAGAAGTTGTAGGATCTTTAAGCGCCTCTCGTACCTCTACAGAGTCTATTTCTAACCTTCTTGGAAGTCCCGTAATTGCATCTGTTCCCTTGATTTCCATTTTTTCAATAACTTTCTCGGGAGACGCATTACCAATTTCTATTTTCAATCTTTCTGCAGTTTGCTGCCAAATAATGAGACTATGCTCACCTCGTACATATTTAATGATGGCTTCATCAAACTCATCACCACCAACACGAATTGAGCTTGTAACAACCATACCATTTAATGATATTACTGAAACTTCTGTCGTTCCACCACCAATATCACATACCATGTGTCCTGCTGGTTCATGAATCGGTATTCCTGCTCCTATAGCTGCAGCACGAGACTCTTCAATAATGGTAACTTCTTTCGCTCCTGCCTTCATTGCCGCTTCTACTACAGCGCGTCTTTCAACTTCTGTAATACAGCTTGGAATACCTATTTTCATTCTTACAGATTTTATAACTTGGTATTTGGGAATAATTTTAGAGACAAAGTATCGAATCATTTTCTCTGTACTGTTAATGTCAGCAATAACACCATCTCTCAAGGGACGAATCGCGGTAATGTCCCCAGGGGTTTTCCAAAGCATTCTTTTAGCTTCAGCTCCTACTGCCAAAATCTGACCGGTACCTTTTTCTACAGCAACAACCGAAGGCTCGTTTATTACGATACCCTTTCCCGGTTCATAAATTAATGTGTTACATGTACCCAAGTCCATTCCAATATCAGTTGAAAATCTATCAAAAAATCCCATTATACTTTCTCCTCATTCATTTATCTCATTTTTAATCGTGCACCTGGATGATTAACTTCATATTCTAAAGCTTCTCTCCATTGAGCACGAGCCTTTACAAAATCTCCCTGACGTTCGTAAATTAAACCCAATCCATAGTACGCATCAGCAGATTGGCTGTTAATTGTCAGTACATGCTCAAATTCGATTTGTGCATCTGTATAGTTCTCTTCAGCGAAATATATTTGTCCTAATAGATTTGAGCAAGTTACAACATACAAAGCGTTCTCACTTTCGTTTTTTACCCTTTGCAAATACGGTTTTGCTGCATCATAGTTTTCGATTTTATAGTACTGTTCTGCTATTGCTATTTGTAGTACATCTGAATCATTCACCAACAGTGCTTCAGTGAAATATGAAATACTTTCTCTGGTCATTCCGAGTGCTGCATAGCTAAGTCCTAAATACTCAAAAATGTCATTTGCATTATAACCGTTATTGTATGCACTATGCAAGTATTTTATTGCAAGATCAGAATAAAAATAATATGCCGAAAGACGATTTTTATGAAAGTATGCTTTTCCGAGCATATATTCAATTTGAGGCTTGACAGCACTTTTAGCTTCTAAAAGTGCAAGACGTAAGGAATTAATTGCTTCATCAATATATTCATGTACAATGATTGAACTGGTACTTGCTAGGGCTAAATAAAATGCAGAATAAC
>CAYJHQ010000145.1:0-1525 GCA_964369775.1 uncultured Lachnospiraceae bacterium | reverse complement strand
AAGGCTCTATAATAAATGTTGGGGTGAATGATTAAATCATTCCCTTAACATTTATTTTTTGCACAAAAAATGCACTTATATAAAAAACTGCTAACTTGTACCACTGCGGTAATGCCACTTCACGAATTCACGACTACCGCACTCAGAAAATTAAACATTTGACAAAGAGCCATTAATAATTGCTTAAAAACAACAAAAAAATCAATGAAATATTGATAAACAAACATATATAGTGATAGAATTATATAAACAGGAACAAGGAATATCATAAAAATAGGAATTTGAAACTTTTATTGATAAAGAGTGAGAGAATCTAAAAGTTAAAATGATAAGGAGGGAGAAAGATGAGAGTAAGCAAAAAATATGCAAGAAAACAAAGCAATAAGATTCTTGCAATTTTGTTATCTGCTATTTTGGTGACAAGTGGATTGGTGCAACCAATAACTCTTGGTGCGACTACTACATCGGAAAAACCAGTAGAAGCAGGAGAACAAGAACAATCCCCATTAGTCACAGAAGTAGCTTCATTAGATGAGGCAGTTAGTTCCCAATCAATGGAAGTAGGAAGCGATGGTGCACCGAATTTACCGGCGAATCTAAAAGCCACACTTGAGGATGGAACATCAATAGACTTAGAAGTAGAGTGGAATTCTACACCTAGCTTTGATGGCACAGCAGAAGGTACATATACACACGAAGCGTCTTTGAAAGTAGGAAGCGAGTATACGCTAAATGAAGGTGTCGTATTACCAACTATCACGGTAACGGTAACGCCTAAAGTGGTAGAAGCAATTGTTAACCCACCAACGGAAGCCCCACCAGTAAGCACACCACCAGCAGGAGATCCACCAGCGAACACACCACCAAGTGAAGGTGATGAGGAACAGAATGTTTTGACAGTGGTAAGTATTACTGCGTTAGGAGAGGAAATTGCAACTCAAAACATAGCGTTAGACAGTGAAGACAAGCCAGAGTTACCAGAGACATTAAATGTAATGTTAGAAAGTGAGACAGAGGCAAAAGATATTGCAGTCACTTGGGCAAGCGATTTAGAACTAGATACAGCAACAGAAGGCACGTATACTTATGTAGCTGTATTAACAGAAGGATATGAATTAGGAGCAGATGTTGAACTTCCTGCTATAGAAGTTGTAGTAGAAAAAGCAGCTGAGAATGCAGATGGACATCAACCGATGCCAGCAAGTGGCGATGGAGATCCTGCACCAGTGGCAGGCACTGAACCAATCATTAATATAACAAATCCATCCGCACCACTCCAGGTAAAGGGAGTAGGTGATACTTGGGATTATGTGAATGACGGGACGAAAGGGAATGCAGATCTTGCATTTAAATATCCGTTATCGATTACAGTTCCAATTACTGAAAGCGACAACGAAAGCATATATTATGTAGCAATTGATCTTAACCCTTATGGGATAGCAGATGAGATTTATCCATTTAAGTTAAATGCAGTTGCAGTACCAGAACAATATCCTGGAGCGATAAGTGTAGTATCCAATTATTC
>CAYJHQ010000144.1:0-1529 GCA_964369775.1 uncultured Lachnospiraceae bacterium | reverse complement strand
TAGAAAAAGCGCTGGTAGATTTTGTGCGTCTATTTATTGAAGCAGGAAAGAAAAAAATGGTGGCATTAAAAATAGATGCATTATATTTGAAATATTTTAACAGTGATAGTGGTGAGTATGAGTATGTTACGGGTGAAAGAAAAATTTTAGTAGGCTCTTCTTCTCGAAATATACATTTAATAAATAAAATAAAGATTTAATGAGGATTGTGTGAAAAAAGATAAAATTCTAAACCCAAAAATAATATCGGAGATTGCGGCTATTGGACATACTCAGTATTTTGTTATAGCTGATGCAGGTTTACCAATTCCGCAGGGGGTGCCTGTTGTTGATATTTCGCTTGTAAAAGGTGTGCCGACTTTTGTGCAAACACTTGAGGCAGTGAGTAGTGAGCTAGTTGTAGAGTCTTATATTCTGGCAGAAGAAATAAGTGACGTAAATTCTAGTGTAAAAACTAGTATTGGAGCAATTATGAATGGATTACCTTCTGTTTATGTCCCACATGCAGATTTTAAAATTTTAACAGAGAAAGCTTCCGTGATTATTAGAACTGGCGAAACATCTTCTTTTGCCAATATAATTTTGGTTGCAGGAGTTAATTTTTAACTTGGAAAGGAGGATACAATATGAAAAATAGCGTATTGTTGGTTATAGACATGCAAAAAATCTTCGCTCCCGGGTATGAATGGTATACACCGGGGATTGAAGATGCTGAAAAAAACATACATCGCTTATGTGAAAAATATAAAAATCGAATTTTTACAAGACATGTTGCGTCTGAAAATCCGATAGGAACATGGAAAAGTTATAATGAAGAGTTTGCTCATATTAATTCAAATACAGAATGTTTGGATTTATTAGATTCATTTGTGAATACAGAAAAAATTGAGTTTGATAAAATAACGTACTCTGCTTTTAATAGTGGAGAAGCGCTTCAGTACATAAAAGATCAAGGATATACTGAGATTATACTTACAGGGGTACAAACGGAGTTTTGTGTGTTAAGCTCCCTTATGCGCGCTATCGATGAAGGTTTTTTTGTGACCTTTGTTTCAGATGCTTGTGCCGGCAGTGCAGAAATATTTAATGAGTCAGTTTCAAGCCTGATAAGGTTAGTACCATTTCAGGCGAGAGTTAAAACAGTTGATGAATTATTTGCTGAAAAATAGATAAAAATATGTAAACTTTACTTCATTTTTTTCTTGCATTTTCTGTAACCTGTGCTATAATCTTGTAAGCTTTTAAGCAAAATATATGTATCGTCAGGAGGTCTTCATTATGGAAGAAAAGGCAAAAAACTCTACAAATGAGTTTACAAACGAAAGTGTACCTTTGAAGGCAAAAAGAAACTTTGTGAATCTATTGATTATTTCACTTGGGTATGTTTTTGTTGTTACAAGTATGCAGGTAGGTGGAAGCATAGGAATTGCAATGAGTTTTCAAGATTCATTTTGGGCAATTCTATTAAGCAGCGTAATTCTTGCTGTTCTTGCTTGTATTATGGGTGTTATTGGAACAAAGAGTGGTTT
>CAYJHQ010000143.1:0-1531 GCA_964369775.1 uncultured Lachnospiraceae bacterium | reverse complement strand
CTTTATAGGAAATTTCATTTCCTATAAAGTTAGGATAAAAAATGCCCATCGATTGATGGGCACAATAAATGGATGATAGGGGTTAGAAGATATAAAAACCTTCTACACCAGCCTCATCATCAAATAAATCCTCTTCATTTAAAAAGTAATCCATATCAAGAAGGTCATCGTCTGACATGTGTTTTACGTCTTTGGATGTCATTCCTTCCGGTGGATGCTGCATATATTTGGCTCTCAGTTCCGCTACACGATTTTCCAATGGTTGATACCTCCGTTTTTGTTTTTAGTTTAGCACAGAGGAAAAAACTAAGAAAGAACTTTTTTGGCAGGGGAACGACAACCATGCTTTTTCATAATCCTTTCATAGAGTTCGTGTAGTGGAAGAGGTTTATGTTTGAAATAGAGTTCTAAAAATAACATGGTGGTTCCGCATTTGGGGCAGGTTAAGGGATCGTATCCAAAAGTGAGGAGAATGGAATCTCTCCAACGATTAAAGGATAAAAAAATTCGTTGCTTCTCGTTGGAAATTGCGCGGTGCAGTTTTTTATCTGTTTCACGATGCCTTGCATAAATGCCATAATATCGAATCATTTTAAAGTGTTTTTCAGGGATGTGTTGAATTAATCGTTCCATAAAATCAAGAGCTGGGATGGTTTCTGTGATGAGTTTATTATCTTCGTGTCGGTTGTAATGAAATGTTACGGAGTCGCCATCATAGGAATCAATACGAGAAGTAGCGATGACTGGTCTACCAAGATATCGCCCAATATATTTAATGACATTAGAGGGGTTACATTTGTTAGGTTTGGCATAAACATAGAACCCATTTTTGTGTTGTTTGTAAATGGAGGATTTGATTTTTTTGAAAGAATCACCAAGCTTAGAGTGTAATAAAGCCAAAAGAGCAGTTTGAAAAGAGTCTCTGAGAAGCTTGTAGTTGAAATGTTTTTTATGTTTCCAAAGAAGATTATTACCAAAACCACCTTCGGAGAGTAGACAATGAATATGAGGATTCCACTTTAAGTCGCGACCGAATGTATGAAGAACACAGATAAACCCAGGAGTATAAAGTTGAGTTTTATTATCTTTGTGAAACATGCGCATAATAACACTATTAACAGCTGAAAACAAGCAATTCAGTAAGGAACGGTCTTCGAGGAAAAAAGAGCGTAAGGAATCAGCAATGGTAAAAACGCAATGGCGATGTTGTACATTAATGATTTTAAAAGACATAGCCGTAGTTCGGTCAATAGAATACATATTTCCGCAAGTAGGGCAGAAACGACTCTTGCATCGGAACGGAACATATTTGTATTCGTTACAATCAGGACAAATGTACATTGCACCACCAAAGGCAGGGTCACCACAGTTAATCATTTTATCCACATTTTCAATGGTGGAAGAACGTGGATGTAAAAGATAAATCATTTCCTCATAATGGTCTTTAAAAATAGATTGTAATATATTCATAATTATATTATGAAGGAAAAGGCAACAAAAAGAAATCCCAAATCCCCTCAAGATTGAGGGG
>CAYJHQ010000142.1:723-1534 GCA_964369775.1 uncultured Lachnospiraceae bacterium | reverse complement strand
CCACTCTTCAATTTCTATTTGTTCATCGAGTGTGGTTATGCTTGTTGCAAAGTCTTCGATAGTGTATAAACGATCACCGGTTGGTGTATCTACTCCGTTAACATCAAACTCAAGTAAATTAGTTTTATCGGTATCATCAAAACTTCCATCGTTGTTGGTGTCTATTTGCATATAGACTGCAGTTACACCAATAATGTCATCTGCACTACCAAATGGACGAATTGTTCCACCAAGCGCAATGCCACCTGAAGTAACGGAAGGGAATTCTACCGATATCTGCGGCTTATGCCCATTTGGATCTACTCTTAGTACGTAGTCATTAATTGAGGTTATATGCATATTGCCAAGTTTATCGGTAAGCCTAAATACTATAGGCAAGTAATAAATTTCACTGTTATCAATTTCTATACCATGTGTTATAACCTTTTTTCCAAGAAGAGGATACACTACTACGTTTTCAGAATTCATACTGTCATCGAAGGTGAGTCTCCATGCTTGGCTTGTAAAGTCGGTAACAGAAACCCAATTAGAGCTACTGTCTGGTTGCGTCCAACTGGTCTTATCAGCAGTTACTTCAGGAATAACGAACTCCATTGTTTCAATACCCACACCTGTTCCGTCATCGGCATTTCCAATTATTTCAACAATACCAGAAACTTGCTCATTTTTTTCAGGTGAAATAAACTCAATATTTGTTGGCGCTTCGTTATCAAATAAAATAGGTATAGTTTGATTTTGTATTGTTCCGGAATTATCGGTAACCGTTAATACCAATTTTGCCCACCTTGGGGAAAGTTACTTGCGCTTGTAT
>CAYJHQ010000142.1:0-622 GCA_964369775.1 uncultured Lachnospiraceae bacterium | reverse complement strand
CCTACAACACCCCTTATGCCATTTGCGTCTGTTGCAGTTAGTTGTAATATAAATTTCTTTGTATTTCCACCATATTCGTGTTCTTGGTTTGGCGAAAGTTCTGTAAGTTCATCATCATTGTCATCAAACTCGGGATTAATCTCTTGAAGCGTTGTATCGATGTATACCATCGTAATAATTGGTGGGGTTGTATCAACACTCATTTTTACTGTACTGTAATCAGAAAGAGTCTTATTATCGGTATAGCCGTAGGTATTTCCACTACTGTCAATTAATTTCGGTGTATTTTGAAGTACCGAAGCTGTATTGTCAATTGTAGGTGAGGTAAATACTTGTGTTTTTTGGCCACCGAGAGTTCCATCCTCAGCTACTGTTGTTGCGCCCTTATCGGTAACACGGAACCAAACAGTTTTTGCACCGTCTTCACCAAGCTCATGAGTCCATCTACTTCCGGTTAAGCTTACTTCTTCCCATGTGGGTGTAGCAGCATCAGCATTAATACTTATTTCAAATTTTTCTATACTACCATCATCATCGCTTATAGTTCCGGTTAAAGCATTTGTTCCTACTAAGGCAGCTGTGGTTGTATTGTCTTTGCCTAGTGTAACATTTGTAAGTGTTA
>CAYJHQ010000141.1:0-1546 GCA_964369775.1 uncultured Lachnospiraceae bacterium | reverse complement strand
CCAATAAAACCGAAGTGGTGTTCACCCACATAGTCGACCAAGCCTTACAAGGTATTCATTGGGTCGCATAAGAAGATCAAACCTCATCACCTTCCTTGCGACAGGGGCATTAGCACTGAGGCTCATGTGTTTCAACACTTGAGCCGAATCGACCGCAAAAGCGCCATGTGCGCTTTGAGGACGATGAAGCGTAAGTGCGTTTGACCCGCCCGGTCGCCCATACAAGTATCTTTATCGTTTTCTTTTTATTACTTCTTGACGAATTACAATAACTGTACTTATTAGTGCTGCTATGAGAGATGCATAGAACATACAAAGTGCCAGTGCACTTCGGAGCACTTTATCTATCGTTGTTATCCGGTTTAGTGAAAGCTCCCAGGTACCATAGCGTGTTTCGAATTCATTATATAGTGTATTGATTCCTTTGTTGTAATCTCCTGATTCTAGCACCCTAACAGCTTCTACCTCTCCATTTTCTTCGTAGAAATAGCTGAGCTTATATTCATAGCCAAAATTTTCTAAGCTGTCTATATCTGAGTGTTTTATAAGGCCTTGCGTAGTTCGCATTGCTATTGCCACAAAGCCCCAAAATGTTTCCTTTCCATCTTTTTGAACAAATACGGGGTCTCTTACGACTGCAGCAACATTTCCCTGTCGCAATTGATACGGTTTTGATAGTGTTGACTGGCCTAATTCGAGTGCCTTGAGTGCATCGTATCGAGTTATTGGGTCTTCAAGGAGTTTATGACCGAGTGCTTCTTTATTTCCATCCAATGGGTAGGTATATTCTATTATCCCCTGCGGTGCATAACTAATATTGATGTGAATTTGTTCATCATATAAAACCTTTGTAAGACGGTCTACCTCATCGATTGGAGCATTTCCACCGTGCAACACTATGAGTTCTTCCAGTATTTTCGTAACCTTTATTGTTTCGTTAATTATTGTTTTCATTCTTTTAGAATAAACATCGAGCAGTGCTTGAGTTTCTTGTAATTCTACCGTTTTGAAATCTACCGATTGTTTATACAGAGAAGCAGATGCTAAGAGAATTATAATAATCAACACATATTGAGAATACTTCATTTTTAGCCACACACTCCTACAATAAGTTTAGGGTATAGAAGTGTTGCTGTCAAGAGAAAAAGCGAGAGAAAACACTCAAAAAAAATAGTTATTTTTCATACACAATGTTATGCTTTACCGGTAAAAAGCGTAAAATCGAGTGTAATATTTTTATCGCACACTTGGTATTTTTCTTTTAACTGAGGTCCACAGCTTCCTGAACCTATCCCCGACATCTTGGCATCTAAACAAAGCACCGTATAGTCACTTTTAGTAAGCTCAAAATTATGTTTTTTTGTGCTGAGTTCTTCTTGCGTATAATGCGAAGCATTAAAGCTAAAGTCATTACCTTGTACAGTGAATACAAAATCATTGCTATTAGTCAATCCAACTTCTTCACATCCCCAATGGCTTCCATTCTCTTGTGGTTTGATATAGTCTTCATGGAGGTCGTTTACCTTTGATTCAAAACTTCCGTAGT
>CAYJHQ010000140.1:0-1587 GCA_964369775.1 uncultured Lachnospiraceae bacterium | reverse complement strand
AGTATTTCCCCAAAGGATAGTCTAGAGCAGCTGCTTCATAGAAGACAGCATCATAGTTTAAATTCATGTAAAATACTCCTTTAATTGATAATGACAGTATGCGAAAATTCAGCGAAAATATTCATGTATGTTCGAATGTGTCTTACATAAACCTTACATTAACTTAACGCATATGTGATAGAAGTAAAGCCAAATACAAGATAAAATTAGCGAGCAATAGAAACACAGAGGCAATATAAAGGAGATAAGAGCAATATGAAAAATAAAATAATTAGAAGAGTTTTAACATTGGTAATAGGAGCAAGTATGCTTCTAGGTGTAGTAGGTTGTGGACAATCAGGAGAAGCAGAGGCGGAAGCATCAGACGTAAGTGAACAAAGCGATACATTGACAGTTTATATGAATGACTTTGATGCAGTAATTGCAGATTTGTACAAAGAAAAAACTGGAAATGAATTAAATATTGTTACAGGAAATGGTGCTGAAATCATGTCCAAGATTGAAGCGGAAAAAGGAAATCCGCAGTGGGATGTTGTATGGGCTGACATGATGCCAAGTATTCATAGATTAATGGATGATGGGCAACTACTAACGGATTATGAACCAGAAAACGCAGCTGCGTTAACAGAATTTGCAGCAACTACAGTACCAGAAGAGCAAGGTTACTGGCCAACAGGAGCTCATGCTGCTTCAGTATTAGTATATAGAAATGATATAATCGATGAGGCAAATGCACCATCTGACATATTTGAACTAGATGAGCAAGCATTGTCATTAGGAATGGCGGATCCAGGTGTAGCAGCACCAGCATATCCGATGGCATCGTATTTCTTTGAAGAATTAGGATTGGAAGAAGGGAAAGCATATTTCAGCACATTATTTGACAATGGTTTGAAAGTATATCCTAAAAATCCACAAGTAGTACAAGCGTTAGCAAGCGGGGAAGTAGAAGCAGCTTTATTACAAGAAAGCAATGCGTATACAATGGTAAATGATGGAGAACCGATTTCTATAGTTTGGCCTGAAGATGGAGCACCTGCATCCGTTCGTGTAGCAGCTATCAGTGCTTCGACAGAAAAAGAAGAATTAGCAAAAGAGTTTGTGAACTTTTTACTAGACCCTGAAGTACAGCAAGAACTTATTAACACAGGAGAAGAAGCTTATTTTGAACCATCAGTAACAGGTGTAGAAATGAAAGAAGATAGAGCAGCAACAAATCCAAAACTTGTATACTCTGACGCAGCATGGTCTGCGGAAAATGAGGGAGAAATCAAAGGGTGGTTTGCGGATATGTCTGTTCAATAAGGAGTAATTTAAAATGAGATCAAAGGAAAATTATATAGGTAATATTTTACTTACAATACTAATAATTTTAATAGTTGTTCCAATTGGGACGGTATTTATACAGATTGTATGTCCTGGGTTGGAATTACAAAACTTTGATTTAAGCAATTTGTCAAAACTAGGTGGAATAATTGAAACACCATTGTGGAGAACGTCGTTCCTTAACTCCTTAGCACTAGGAGTGGGAACGACTGTTCTCGGTTTGATAGTTGCTACAGTTTTGGCATACATTCGTGTTAATTA
>CAYJHQ010000139.1:340-1613 GCA_964369775.1 uncultured Lachnospiraceae bacterium | reverse complement strand
TTCAATGGCCCCATCTTTAATCATAAGGCTCTTCATGTCTTGCCCACCAATATCAAGCAAGAACTCAACACCGGGAACAAAAAAATCTGCTGCCCTATAGTGCGAAATTGTTTCAACCTCGCCTGAGTCAACGCCAAGTGCCGCTTGGAATAAGGCTTCACCATATCCTGTTGATACAGCACGTGCAATGTAAGCCTCTTTTGGAAGTATTTTATATAAGTCTTTTAGAACTTTTACAGCGAGATCTACAGGATTACCTGCATTTACATCATAAAAACGCCATAAAATTTCACCCTTATTGTTAATAAGAATTGCCTTTGTAGTAGTAGAGCCTGAGTCGAGCCCTAGATATACAGGGCCTTTTGCATCTTTAAGTTCTGCTGTAGCAGCCTTTTCTTTTCCATGACGTTTATGAAACTCATCGAGTTCTTTTTGATTGTTAAACAAAGGATCAAGGCGCTGTATTTCTTTCATATCGGCATCTTCGAGTGTTTTCAACGATTCTCGAAGTTCTGCAACGGTTGGAAAATGTACATCTTCAACAGGTTGTACACAAGTAAAGCTTGTTTCTGCAGAAAGAGCAGAACCTGTTGCAACAAAGAACTGTGATCCTTCTGGTACAATTATTGCATCCCCTTCTAAGTTAAGCGTTACAATAAAGCGATGGCGAAGTTGATCTAAAAAGTGTAAAGGTCCACCTAAAAAGGCAACCTTTCCACGAATAGGTTTTCCGCATGCAAGCCCCGAAATAGTTTGGCTTACTACAGCCTGAAAAATACTTGCGGCAATATCTTCTCTTCTTGCACCTTCATTTATAAGAGGTTGAACATCGGTTTTTGCAAAAACACCACACCGAGCCGCAATGGGATAAATAGTATTTGCACCCCTAGCAAGTTCATTTAGCCCGGTTGCATCGGTTTCTAAAAGTGCAGCCATTTGATCAATAAATGCACCCGTACCACCGGCACATGTTCCGTTCATGCGCTGTTCCATGCCACCATCAAAATAGATAATTTTTGCATCTTCGCCACCAAGCTCAATAACAACATCTGTTTGGGGAATAATTTTTCGTACTGCTGTTGTAGAAGCAACAACTTCCTGCACAAAGGGGATAGAAAGCCAATGAGAAACTGCCATACCACCAGATCCGGTGACCTTTATGCTAAGAGGTTGCTTTGCCCCATCTTTACTATGCTTTTCAACGGCATCTAAAGAAGTCGCAACAACAGTCATAATGGTATTTCGAATATCTGCTCTGTGGCGTTCATATTGA
>CAYJHQ010000139.1:0-330 GCA_964369775.1 uncultured Lachnospiraceae bacterium | reverse complement strand
AGTACCACCATTTTCATCAAGTACAACAACTTTTACCGTTGTAGATCCAACATCAATACCCATTCGAAGTGGAGGGATTATTTTTTTTATTACTAAAGCATCTTTACTTACTTCAAAGCCCTTTGCAGTAGTATTTTCTTTTTTGTTCTGTTCCATAAAAACCTTATTTAATAAATTGTCTCTTTAATTATCAAACTTACCATAATAAAAACACATTACACATATAAAATATAGCAACGTTACTATACTTCCCTTTTAATATATAACCTTCGAAACAGGTGCTATTGCATAACCTGCTTCATAAATAGCATTTATAAGTATATCCATTTT
>CAYJHQ010000138.1:0-1626 GCA_964369775.1 uncultured Lachnospiraceae bacterium | reverse complement strand
ACATCGGCTCCCATTGCTGAAAACACTGGTGCTTGTTGCCCGCCACCACAGGCAAGGCACAACACTTTTTTCCTTTTATTGGTACATACCATTCCTCAGGCACAAACTTTGCTGTGGTTAGTAAAACTTCAGAAACACCGTTTCTTGCATTTTCAATAATATCACTTGAAACAGGTTTTGTCCATTCTTCAAGGGCAGTTTCAGAAGCCTTGTTCCATGCAGTACTATTGTATTTAATTATATCCATAAAATCGTCCTCCCTGTTATATAAACCCTTCTATGATAACGCAACAATTAACATATGAAGGGGATTAAAAATTTTCATTACATTTTGATTTTCAATGCTATCTCCTTTGCCAGTAAATCTTGATTGTCTAGGATAAATAGCAATTTTTTTGTTTGGTTCAATTTTTTCACATCTATACCTACCTTGTCATAGTACTTTACATTAATTATAAATGTGATTATTTGGAATTGCAAAAAGAATTTGATAAAAGGATTGAAGGGTTATAAAAAACGCGATATAATTATATCAATAAAATGATATGAAAGGATGAGCGTAATGATAATTAAAGCTTCAGCAACACTAAGAAATGATTATGCATCAATATCTAATTTAGCAAAGAAAACAAACGAACCGATTTATATAACTAAAAATGGAGAAGGTGATGGAGTTTTTATGAATATTGATGCCTTTGAGAAAAGAGAGCAAGCATTGGAACTTCGAGCAAAGATTATGCAAGCAGAAAGTGAAAGAATGAACGGAGCAAAGACAAGAAGTATTTCAGAAGCAAGAAAGGAATTAATAGCACGTGCAAAAGAGATGTAACGTTGAGATTTTACCAACCGCATGGGAGGATTTAAAGAAGATTGAAGATTATTATTTCATTAGATTTGGAATTGATTCTGCAATCAAAGTGACAGATAATATTCTTAGTAGCATCGAACGACTAGAAATGTTTCCGGATTCAGGCTCCTTAATGCCAGATAAATGGTTGAATGAACAAGGCTATCGAATGGTGATATGCCAGAGATATGTTTCTATCTTTCGGTGGATAGATGACATAATTTATGTATACCATGTTGCAGATACTCAGATGGAGTACACAGAGTTATTTTCTTAGGATGTAGGACAGATCAAGGCTATCATTGTTATATTTTTGAAATCAAATACCCATCGGGTGAATATCAAAAACAGGCATATATTGTTGGAGAAAATAGGTATTGTCAAGTGGATGAAATGAATTTAAAGCCAGGTGAGTTCTTTAAGGTTGCATTTGAAATAAGTCTAGAAAAAAGGTATGTTCTTGATAAAAAAATTTGAGAACATACCTTTAATAATCATAAAGGGCAAATTTCTTTAATATTTTTGGAGTCCAGAAATGCTAAAAATGTTTCTAGAGTGCCAGAAAGGAATCCATTTATTTTTACAGGGACAATAGACCCTGAACGATTAGAATTAAAAAGAAGAAGGTGAGTTTCATCTATACAATAGGCGTCGAAAAAAGAGTAATTAGCAACATATTCAATATCTAAATCAAGATCATGAACAGATATCTCTTCTTCAGAAAAATAAGTTGTTACTTCTTTGTTGGGGAAGTAGGGAATAAGCCAGTGAAATATTCC
>CAYJHQ010000137.1:0-1645 GCA_964369775.1 uncultured Lachnospiraceae bacterium | reverse complement strand
CTATTGCATTTTTCATCATTCCTATGTTTGCAAGCGATGTATTGATTGCATTATAATTAGCCTCTGCTACTGCCTTAACAGATTCCTCTGGCCCTCCAATCGCAGTCTGATATGTCGCCTCTAAAGAAGCTCCTTTTGCATTCACTGCACTAGTTTCTGCATCCGTCGCTGCCTGTGGCAATGCCGCTACTTCATCTGTCAGCTCTGTCGCTGCATTTGCTGTGCTTTGGTATCCATCCACAATACTTTCTTGTGCTTGAACATTCTGTAAAACATCTGCAATCGTCTGTGCCGCCGCTGCTTGATTTGCTTTTGCCTGCTCTAGTGCCACCTTTTCCTCTTCTGCTATTCCTGTGCTTTCAGTTGTTGCTGGCGTTGCAACAGCATCTATAATCCCTGTTGACCCTGCACCAACCGTCAACACCATAGCCATGGACAGTGCTACACACCTTTTAAATAACTTTTTCTTAATCATAATTCGCACTCTACTCCTTCCTCTTTCCATCTATATCATGTAATTGTTCTCAATTATTTCTTTTACTATAAAGCTTCTTAGTCACACACCGGTCACAAAACATGAAAACCTTGACCTTTTTTAATATCCGTAGAATTCTTTAATAAAGCCTTTTTAAATGCAAAAAGATTGTTATAATCCAATAGATTTACACCTTCTTGTCTCATAGCAACCTCTTTACACTTCATTAATCGAAAATCGGAAATCGATTTTATGAAATTTATCATTTTTATAATACTTCTTTTCAATTCGCTCTTCTATCTTATTCAACGCCTCTTTCGAGCAATTAGACACCAACATGATATACTGTACTCCACTATACCTTGCAACAACATCTCCCTCTCGCATTGTAGCTAATAGTGCTTTTCTCATCGTATCCATTCCCTTTTGCATCATATTCAAGTAGGCTTGTGAATCTTTTTTGACATTTGTTCTTGGGTCAAGGGAAATAAGCACTACATAACTACTGCAATTACTTCTTCTCATTCGCCTTTTTTCCAGTTGATACGCCTTTCGAAATACACCATAATCACAAAAAAATGTACCCTCTTCTACCTCTTCTTCTATTTCTAATTCTTGTTGGATGATATCTATATTTTCTTCCACCAAATTTAACTGTTTATGTATCTTATCGTAACTTTCTCGCAGTTGCTTTGATGGTCTTACTCCTAGATTTTCATATAGTAAATCTACTGCTTTTTCATATTGCTCTTTCGCCAAATTAAACTTTTCTTGGTATACTAACGCCTCTATCATACATGTATGTAAAGTTTCGTCTAAATTATCTAATAGAAGTGCTGCTCCGACAACTTCTTCTATCTTTCCGTATTCCTCATTTTCTTTTAATAACGAAACTACCTCTTTTATCCCTTCTAAATACATAGAATGATAATAGGTCTTCAGCGTAGAAACCCAATACTCATCAGTTAGCTTTGGCAAAAAAATACCTTCGTATTTTTCGGTTGCTGTAAGCAACACCCTTAACATTTCAGTCTTACTCTTTTGAGTGTTTGCTTCTTTGATTAAATATTCGAACTCTTCTGCATCCAAAATCACGTCAATATCGCTATTCCACCGATATCCACCTCTTTCAGTTTTTACAAATTCTATATCTCCCCACTTCTTTTTCAG
>CAYJHQ010000136.1:0-1672 GCA_964369775.1 uncultured Lachnospiraceae bacterium | reverse complement strand
CCATAAATAAATTATCAGTAAGATATGTGTGTCGAGCATAATAAGTAATAAGATAAAAAGGAGTACACATTATTATGATATAGAAAAGTTCAGATATACCAAACGAAAAGGCATAGAAAGTAACCACGATAGAAAGAATAATGGTGCAAATATACATTTTATAAAGTGTAGGTGATGAAGGGCGATGACCTTCCATGTATTTGGCAAAGGTACACATTTCAGTTACTGTGCGTTTGTCATATCTTGCTTGGCACTGATACTCATAATTCATAGTAGTGTAGATGGTGTGGATGCACCATATTCCTTTCTGTTAGATTTTGATACTAATATAATTGTATTTATTATATAAATTATCAAAGAAATAGTCAATCGAGTAAATAGCATATGAAACTACGAAAGAGTATCTTTCTGAATATAAGCAAATCATATAAGAACTCTAGAATATAAGGAATACAATAATCCTTCTAGCACTTGATAAAATATCAAGGACTAGGGGGATTTTTTGTATGTAATGAGAAGTGTCACTTTATAGTCACTTTTAGATTTTATACTTCAATTATAACAATGAAAGAGAGGGTAGATATGTTATTCGGATCAACTACAGATTGGTATAGTCAGTATGTATCAATTGCGGAAACAATGAGAGCAACAATATATGAAACAGGGGAATTAATACCATATCTTTTACCTCTAGGAGGAGGTACAAGCATCTACGATTATGCGTACTATGGCATTCTACGACCTGATCTTATCATTAGTTTATTTTTACCCTTTTTGCCAATGGAATATATTATTACAGGCTACATGATTCTACTATATGGATTATCTATAGTCGGAATGTATCAATTACTTAGAGTCTTTGGTGTTGAAAAAAGAGAAGCGATACTGGGAACGATATTATTTTTGTCCGCAAACTGTTTTTTTCATCTACATAGACAGATAGTATTCATTAATTATATGCCATTCTTAATTCTAGGGATGATTGCTATTGCCCAGATGGAAGAAAAGAAAAAGAGATGGCTGCTACCGTTTAGTGTGTTTATGATATTGATTCATAGTTATTATTATGCAATTGCCTGTATCGCAGTACTGTATTTATTTCTTTATTTTTATAATCCGAAAGTTTTTTGGAAGCGAACATTAACATTTATCAAGTTGGTTGCATTGGGGATAGGCATGGCAGGATTCTTATTACTACCGACTGCAAGTGTGATCTTGTCACAAGTAGGTGTAAAAGATGGTGGAAGTGCAGCTAATGGGGTGAATCTATGGCAGGTAAATCTTGATTTTGCAGGAGCGCTGTATGACCCTTATGGTGTTGGATTAACAATTCTGACATTAACCCTCTTTTTTCTATCACTTGGAGTGAGGAGATATCGAGTAACCAGTGGAATTGTATGTATGGTTTTTGGGTTAGAAGCGATTCCTTATATGTTAAATGGTTTTTTGTATGCAAGACCTAAGATTCTAATGCCTTTTTTACCATTTGTGATTCTTATTAGTATATTAACTTTACAAAAAATCAAAAAGAAAAAAATTAGGAAGGTAATGTGGGGAATACCAATTCTGATGGGAATTGTGTGGATGCAGCGAGAGTCAGAGTATATAGGTTGGATTATTTTAGATCTAGTAATTGTAGTAGTTCTTGTTATAACATTTCAAATCTATCTGT
>CAYJHQ010000135.1:0-1681 GCA_964369775.1 uncultured Lachnospiraceae bacterium | reverse complement strand
ATATCGTAGAAGTATTTACTGATGCAGAATATAGAAGAGCAGGAAAGGTTATGATAGAAATTTCATAATAGTGTAAAAAAGAGAGAAAAGAAGCGCGGGTTCTTTCTGGATTTTGAGTAAAAGAGGTAGTATAACAGCTGATAACATTTATGTTGTCAGCTCATTTTATACTAAAGACTGTAAAGAAAAATTATTCGTCTTTTGCATAAATGTTCGTTTACATTTTTTTACAAGGATAATTCGATCTTCCCATATACAATACGTTTTAGAAGTTTAAAGTTGTTGTTTCCTTCAACGAAACCAGAACTTTCAAACTGAGATATTGCTTTCTTGACAGGGTAATACCACTTTTAATGTCATTACAAAAGGTTTCTAGTTCACGTGTTTCGTAAGTTGCTAAAAAGGCATCTAATTTCTTGGGGCATTTCTCGTTAATAGGGTATGAAACTTATAAAAATTATTTTTCAATAAATAAAACCAGACTTTGTAAGGGATGAAGCAGTATTTTTAGCTATTCAACTGTCGTACACCGCATATCCCATAAAGGATACGTCTACTAAACCGAATATTGTTATAGTTTTTAGATTTGATAAGGACATGTATTGAAAAGATTTACTACATAGGTTACAATTACTATACATATTATTAGAGGTGAAAAATGAAATATCAAGAATTTGCAAAAATTTTAAGGGAAAATATTGAAAATGGAGATTACAAGGTAAATGATAAATTGCCGACAGAAGATAATTTGATTGACATGTATGGTGTGAGTCGGTATTGTGTACGAAATGCAATTAATATTTTAGTAGAACGAGGGGAAGTCTACCCGGTACAAGGGAGTGGGATGTTTGTAAGGAAAAGCAAGCATGAAGGCTGTATGAACTTAGCAACAACAAGAGGATTGACATCAGAATTTGAAGGGAAAGATGTTAGTACAAAAGTTATAAAAATAGAAATTACAGAAGCTGATGCAAAAATCGCAAAAAGAATGCATTGTGCAATTGGAACAGAGCTATATTATTTGGAAAGAATCCGATTTATAAACAATTCACCTATTTCTGTAGAATATACGTATTATAATAAGGAACTTATATCATATATTGACATGAAAATTGCAAGTAAGTCGTTGTTTGGATATATAAAAGATGAATTAGGGTTAAGTTTGGGATTTGCGGATAAAGTGATATCTTGTGAGGAAATAGATTCTGTTACAGCAGGTTATCTTGGTTTGGAAATAGGGTGTCCTGCACTTGTAGTTGAAGATGATGCGTATCTTTCAAATGGACGATTGTTTAATGCTTCTAAAATTATTTATCATTATCAGAAAACAAAATTTTTTGGTTCGAGATCAATTATAGAATAGAGAGAAAAGACTATTATACATTATTAAAAATTTAAAGATAGCTAGTGTGTTCGTGGTTGGAGTTAGAATTTACTCTAAACACGAATATTTTTTTTGAATGATAAAAGTGCACAAAAAATCAAAATGAAATTAATATATATTTACTAAAAATAAATTTGTTCGAATGAATTTATTGACTTTGCAAAAAATAGTGATATACTGAAAGTGCAAATTCGTTCGAATGAATTTGACAAACTAAAAGAGGAGAAGAGTGTATGAAAAAAATTATGATAGCAGCATTTGATAAGTTTGTTCAATTTGCTAGTTTAAAATCAGTAA
>CAYJHQ010000134.1:0-1692 GCA_964369775.1 uncultured Lachnospiraceae bacterium | reverse complement strand
AGAAGAGCGATGAAGTCTTGCATGTCAAGAACTATGAAAGCTGGAGCGTTGGGAGTTAAGACTTCTGTTTCAGGACGTCTTGGTGGTGCTGATATGGCTCGTACAGAGTTCTACAGCGAAGGAACTATTCCACTACAGACACTTAGAGCAGACATCGAGTATGGATTTGCAGAAGCTGATACAACTTACGGAAAAGTAGGTGTTAAGGTTTGGATCTATAAAGGCGAAGTACTTCCAACAAGAGGAACAAAGGAAGGGAGCGATAATTAATTATGTTAATGCCAAAAAGAGTAAAACGTCGTAAACAATTCCGTGGTTCCATGAAAGGTAAAGCCTTAAGAGGAAACACAATTATGCATGGAGAATTTGGTATTGTAGCAGCGGAACCTTGCTGGATCCGTTCAAACCAAATCGAAGCAGCACGTATTGCTATGACTCGTTATATCAAACGTGGTGGTAAAGTTTGGATTAAAATTTTCCCAGATAAACCAGTAACTACGAAACCAGCTGAAACTCGTATGGGTTCTGGAAAAGGTACATTAGAGTATTGGGTAGCAGTAGTAAAACCAGGGCGCGTTATGTTTGAAATTTCAGGAGTTAGTGAAGAGGTAGCGAGAGAAGCGCTTCGTCTTGCAACACACAAACTTCCTTGTAAATGTAAAGTAGTTTCTCGCGCAGATTTAGAAGGCGGTGATAACAGTGAAAATTAATAAATTTGTAGAAGATTTAAGAGCGAAATCAGCTGCAGAGTTGAATGAAGAATTAGTAGCTGCTAAGAAGGAACTTTTTAACCTAAGATTCCAAAATGCGACAAATCAGTTAGATAACACAAGTAGAATTAAAGAAGTGAGAAAAAACATTGCTAGAATTCAAACAGTTATCACAGCGGCTGAAAGCAAATAAAGGACTTCATTCAAAGAATTGCAAGAGCATTTAAGAAAGGAGCATAATCGTGGAAAGAAATTTGAGAAAAACACGTATTGGTAAAGTTGTTAGTAACAAGATGGATAAAACTATCGTAGTAGCTGTTCAAGACAACGTTAAGCACCCTCTTTACAACAAAATCGTAAAGAGAACATATAAATTGAAAGCACACGATGAAGAGAATACATGTAGCATCGGTGATAAAGTAAAAGTTATGGAAACAAGACCATTATCAAAAGATAAAAGATGGAGACTTGTGGAAGTACTAGAGAAAGTAAAATAATAGCAATAGGATTGCAAGTATAATAAAGGAGGTTTACCTGCATGATACAACAAGAAAGTAGACTTAAAGTAGCAGATAACACAGGTGCAAAAGAAATACTTTGTATTCGTGTTCTAGGTGGTTCTACTAGAAGATACGCAGCTGTAGGAGATGTCATCGTTGCAACAGTTAAAGATGCAACGCCAGGCGGTGTTGTTAAAAAGGGTGACGTAGTTAAAGCTGTAGTTGTTCGTACTGTAAAAGGCGTTCGTCGTAAAGACGGTTCTTATATAAAATTTGATGAGAATGCAGCGGTTGTTATCAAAGATGATAAAAACCCAAGAGGAACTCGTATTTTTGGACCAGTAGCAAGAGAGCTTCGTGAAAAACAATTTATGAAAATTGTATCACTTGCTCCAGAAGTATTATAAGGAGGTGTCGTAAATGGCAACATTAAAAATTAAAAAAGGCGACACTGTAAAAGTAATCGCTGGAAAAGATAAAGA
>CAYJHQ010000133.1:0-1724 GCA_964369775.1 uncultured Lachnospiraceae bacterium | reverse complement strand
GTAGATCAATTTCCAGGAACATTCCATGTTGAGTGTGTGATAATGATGACATTGGGCTAGAAGCCAGTGTTTATAAGGGTTTGCGGGCAAAAAAAGGTGCATTTTTTACCCCTCAAAAAATAGCGAAAATATAGATGACATAGGTTTTTTGAGAGAATTCGATAGATGACATCAAGTTTGAGACACTTTTGAAAATGAGGATTTGTATTCAGTTATGAAGAAATATTGTAACTCTATAGGGACAGTTCCCACAAGAAGTGTTTTAATGGAGTATCGTATTGTTATACTAAACTAGGATTGAAACTTGAAATAAATCAATGTATTGAAGATTATTTATATCATGGAAAGGGGCTATATGAAAAAAATATTATCTACTATTGGAAAATGTTTATTATTCTTTTTTGGGTGGGCAGTTATTGTTGGTTTAATTCCTATACCAAATGAACTTAACCCACCACTTTGGCGGTTTGTTGCTGAAATTATCCCACTGTTGGGCATTATATTATTTACTGCGATTTTTTACTTTGTAGAGAAAAAAGAAATCTCAATTTTAGTCACATCAAACGTGAGAAAAGGTGCAATTTGCGGATTTTCGAGTGGAGCTGTATGGCTTGGATTAACAGCTTTTGCATTTTATATTTTTGGCATAATGAAAGTAGAAACTACAAATCAAGTTGATTTGTTAGCTTTATGGATATTCTCAGCATTTCTAAATGTAATTATGCAAGAATTATTGGTTAGAGGATATTTATATCAGCTGATAAAGAATAAATATAGTTTGATAGCTTCGGTTATTGTAACAACTGCATTATTCACTTTGCTACATGGAGGTGCTATCGAAGCAGGTCTTATACCAACATTAAATGTTATTACAATGAGTTTATTTATGAGTGTTCTCTTAGAATACACTCAATCACTAATTGCTCCGATTGTCGCACACGCATTTTGGAATATTATTGGTGCATTGATTTTAGGTAGTGTATCTTTAGCGGATGATTACCCTAACATGTTTGACACTCAGTTTGTTGGAAATAAAATAATCTCAGGTGGAAACTTAAAATTTGAGGGAAGCATAATTGTACTAACCCTCAATATCTGCTTCACAATATTATTTTTCTTTTTGCTCAAAAAGAAAAATGAAGTAAAATGAGCAAAACAATGTATATCACTGCTTTAGTTAATGCTATGCAGAAAACAAAACCGCTCGTGAATATAAGTTGTGAGTGGTTAAGTAAAAATTATATAATTAGGGAGAAGATATGAAAAACAATATAAAATCAACTTTAAATTTATTTTGCGTAATTTTCACAGTAACCACGCTTGCAAGCATTGTCTTGAACTTGCCTTTTGGCAGAACTACGGATACTTATTCTCACATCTTGGATAGAGCTATTTTATGTTTAATGGCTTCTATTGTAGTAATTTTAATACTGAAAATAAAATTTAAGCATAAATATTTAGGATTTATTGTTCCTTATATTATTTTTATATCATTAGCCTTGTTCTATATTTTTATATCAGGGTTTTGGAGGGAGTTGCACCCTAACGCTTATAGAGATATATTTTTGAATGATACTATTGCTTATATTATTATATTCCCTTTTGTTAGGTTGTATGATAAAAGAGTAAAATCACATAAATAAAATGAGTTATAATCTTTAGTACGGATAACAAGTGAATAATGAAAGAGACAATTGAAGCAGAGAAGTACATCAAAAATGAGG
>CAYJHQ010000132.1:0-1725 GCA_964369775.1 uncultured Lachnospiraceae bacterium | reverse complement strand
CCATTCCATATTCAGTATCGCAGTGTGCAGGAAACATTCCAACTTCTGGAGAATACTTTTCGTTTTCATCATGATCATCACATGCATTGAATAAAAAATCTCCACTTTTGTTAAACTCATCCACAAGTCTTGCAATTGTCTTATCGACAGCTTGCCCAGGAGCTCCACATGTGAGTTTGCCATCACTGGCGACGAAATCATTATTGTAATCAATTATTATTAGTGCTTTTTTTTTCATAAAATCTCCAAAGATTAGGTTAGAAGTTCATATTTGTTA
The DNA here is from genome assembly GCA_964369775.1 of uncultured Lachnospiraceae bacterium. Taxonomy (GTDB): domain Bacteria; phylum Bacillota; class Clostridia; order Lachnospirales; family Lachnospiraceae; genus CAUPWF01. The sequence goes on along the minus strand of CAYJHQ010000132.1, from coordinate 1,448 downwards.
TTTTATTATACATCCGGATTACACTTATTATCTAATAGTTTACTTAATATCGTGTAGAGTATGATAGTTGCAAAAAAACCCACAACAGGAGATATAAAGAAATTTGCTCGCAGCGCTATGTATCCTGCTATTCCGCCTATAATCCAGGAAATTATTGCGAGAATATTTACATTCTTTTTCTCTTTGCTACGTTTAATAAAGAAATTCTCAGCTACGAGCAATCCGGGGACAGGCGCTATTAGAACTGATAAAGTTTGAACAATTGGTAGTAGATATTTTAGTGCACCAAAGAAAGCAAAAATAGCCGCACACAATGAAATGCCGATAGCAATATGTTTATGAGTTACTTTTCCTTTTAATTTTGTTTCTTCAAAAACATTTTGAAGGGCAAGGCTTGCGGCATAAATGTTATTATCTTGAGTTGTCCATAAACAGAAAATAGTACATATAAATACTAATACAGACAAACCTAATGCAGCTGTTGCGCTAATAAAGTCTGGTTTTCCGGTAGCTGTGGCAACAAGTATTCCGCAGGTTTGTAATGCAAATAATCCAATAATAAACGCAGAAAAACCGCCTATAACAACATGCTTTGGTTTTTTTGCAAATCGACATACATCGGGTGTAATTACACATCCAAAAATCCAGCTACCTATAACAGATGCAGATGCTTGAGTAAAGGTGAGAGTACCTTCTGATGGAACATACCCTAGAGATTCAGCGAAAAAGTTAGTTTTTGTGCCTACAATAGTAACACAAACAATTGAAAGAATAATTGCTGCAGGAACACCTAGCCAACTTATAAACTCAAGTCCTTTAAACCCTCTGATTGCACTTTGCGCCCAAAGAGCAATTACTATTACAGCGGTTATTCCAACTGGTAATGGCCACCATGGAAAAGTCGTAGCGATCATTTTTGAAAATGTATCCCCATTTATTCCAACCCAGTTAATTGCAGAGATAGCTAGGATAACTGAAAAAATACTGGATCCTTTTTTTCCAAAAGCTTTGCGTGATAAAAAAGAAGTGGATAGCCCTGACTTAAAAGCCATGAGACCCGTTACCATAACTAGGGCTATTAAAAATGCGTCTGCAGCTAAAATAGCCATAATTGCATCTTTAAATTCCATTTTGTACCCAATTGCAGCCCCTGTTACAAAGTTAGACAGTGCGATTGCATAGCCTGCTAATACAACAAAAATACTAACACCGTTCTTTTTTTGCTCTTCAGGTACTTTTTCAAAAGCAAATTCGTAGTTACTGTTGTTTTCTACTTGATTAAGATCACTCATCCTGTACTCCTTGAAAATGTATTAAGTCTAATATCATTCTCCTTAATTATCTTGCACAAATAATTTCTCTTGCACTTTTCCGTTAAGACCATCGACGATGCTTCGTGGAATGTAGAGCTTTGTGCTATAAATACATTATATCATAAGAATGAAGCT
>CAYJHQ010000131.1:848-1745 GCA_964369775.1 uncultured Lachnospiraceae bacterium | reverse complement strand
TAACGTTAGCGGAACATGGGGTGGTAATACTTTAACAGTTTCTGCACCCGAGTTGACACTTAATGCAAGTAACATTAGTATTACAAGTTTTATGTTGGATTTAAGTGAACTTAATATGGGTACTCCAACATTTAGAATGGTTGATGCTTTGCAAGCAGGCGTGTACAAGGGAAATGTTGGTGGAAGCATAGGAGAATTGCAAGCTGAGTTAACGAAGTCAGGTACTTTCTCTTTAATTGTAGATGGAATGGATATTGACGGACTTTGGAGTCCTACAACCATTGAAGTTCCTGACTTGGTAACATTTGCCGCTTCCAGTTCAACACTTACTGATATTACTCAGGAGAGCTTTACTTTAGACTTAACCATTATTGGTATTCCTGGTATGGGTATTACCACATTTACAATGGTAGGCGAAGGTGGTGGGGATATTGAACCACCTCCTCCGCCTCCACCTACTACGTACACTGTAACATACAATGTTGATGGTGGGTCAGGCGTAGCACCTACGCTAGAAGCTTTTGAAGAGGGTGAAACATTTACTGTTGGCAGTTACTCAGGAACAAAAGAGGGGTATACCTTTGTTGGTTGGAGTGATGGCGTAAGTACATATCAGCCAGGACAATCCTATACAATGCCAGCAAGTGCTGTTACCTTTACAGCATCATGGGAACAAGATGCTGTTCCCGAAGGTGCCACCGTATATACAATGTTTGATGTGTTGAAGCCAAACGGTGAAATTGATGATGTTATTCTTGCTAAATTCCCGCAAGGTGTACAAGATGCGGTGAATGAAACTCTAGCGGATATACAGACAAAGCCTGTAACAGTAGACTTTCAGAATAAAGTCATAGCTATAAGTATAATAGATAATTATGTGCCTAATGTATCATATGT
>CAYJHQ010000131.1:0-838 GCA_964369775.1 uncultured Lachnospiraceae bacterium | reverse complement strand
ATTACACAAAGGGTGGTAAAGGCTTTAATGTAAATGCCCCCACGAGTGTGGATACAAGCAATGTTAAGTACTATATGTATAAGGGGTACAATCCCATGTACGCAAAAGATAATACGGCAAATACAGCAACCTATGGTGATGCAGGTGAAACATACATGAACCGATTTATGTTTTATCGGTTTACCGCTGATGCTATATTTGGGGTAAAAATAAATACTCACTTGGTTGCAGTCGATACCTATACTAAACTCATTTTTGCTCATGCTTACCCCAGTAGTTTTGATAGTTTTGGAAATCCTACAGCATGGTCTCCTGTTGGAGAAAGATTCTTTGAAAGAGACCCTGTAGGCTATGTTGACGATGTTGAAGCCTTTGTTATGCATAGTTGGTATACAGATGCACTTAGCAGTAAAGAAGGAAAAGTTACGTTTAAAGATGTACAATCTACTGGTAAATCACCATATGCATACACATTCTTAGAAGCAGGTGAATCTGCAAATACATACTTAGGTAGCTTTAAGGGTAAAACATATAAATATCGTGGTGAGGTAGGGGCATCCGAAATACTGGAAATATATACTTTTAACGAAACAGGAATGGAAATTACCCAAACGAATACTACATGGGGATCAGATACAGAAACAAAAGCTGGAACATTTGCCTTTGGTAGTGCTATAAGTGAAACAGAGGGTACATTTAATGCGGGTGAAAAGCCCTTTAAACTTGTTGTTAATGGCGATGGAACACTCACACTTACAATAGATGATGTATCAAGGACTTTAGTGCTGGCTGAAAACTATACTGATGTAGAACCTTACTTTATCGATAAAGTAAAGGG
>CAYJHQ010000130.1:0-1765 GCA_964369775.1 uncultured Lachnospiraceae bacterium | reverse complement strand
CTTCCTCTCGCTACTCATTCCGGCATTCTCTCTTCTTAAATCTCCACTGCTCCTTACGGTACAGCTTCTGCGTTTTAAGAATGCTCCTCTACCGATTGTCATTTGACAATCCCTAAGCTTCGGTAATATGTTTTAGCCCCGGACATTTTCGGCGCAAGACCTCTCGACTAGTGAGCTATTACGCACTCTTTTAATGTATGGCTGCTTCTAAGCCAACATCCTAGTTGTCTTCGAAATCTCACATCCTTTTCCACTTAACATATATTTTGGGACCTTAGCTGTAGGTCTGGGCTCTTTCCCTTTTGACTATCCAACTTATCTCGTATAGTCTGACTCCTATTCATCATCTACGCGGCATTCGGAGTTTGATATCGCTTGGTAAGCTTTGACGCCCCCGCACAAATTCAGTGCTCTACCTCCGCAAGACTAAAATAAGGCTAGCCCTAAAGCTATTTCGAGGAGAACCAGCTATCTCCGGGTTCGATTGGAATTTCTCCCCTACCCACACCTCATCGCCACCCTTTTCAACGGATGTGCGTTCGGTCCTCCATTGCCTTTTACGGCAACTTCAACCTGGACATGGGTAGATCACCCGGTTTCGGGTCTACTCCGACTGACTCATTCGCCCTATTAAGACTTGGTTTCCCTTCGGCTCCGAACCTTCAGTTCTTAACCTTGCCAGCCAGCGTAACTCGCCGGACCGTTCTACAAAAAGTACGCGGTTGCACATATAAAGTGCTTCCACAGCTTGTAAACATATGGTTTCAGGTTCTCTTTCACTCCCCTCCCGGGGTCCTTTTCACCTTTCCTTCACAGTACTATGCGCTATCGGTCACTAAGAAGTATTTAGCCTTACGGGGTGGTCCCCGCTCATTCCTACAAGGTTTCTCGTGTCTCGTAGTACTCTGGATACTGCCATGTCAACTCTCTTTTCGTGTACGGGACTTTCACCCTCTTTGGTTGGTCTTTCCAGGACCATTCTACTAAAATCGTTGAATCAATTATGCAGTCCGAACCCCGAAGTGCACGCACTTCGGTTTGGGCTCCTACCATTTCGCTCGCCGCTACTTTGGTAATCGATTTTTCTTTCTCTTCCTCCGGTTACTTAGATGTTTCAGTTCACCGGGTTCCCCCTGCATGGCTATGTATTCACCATGCAGTGACTAGGGTCTTCCTAGCCGGGTTTCCCCATTCAGATATCTACGGATCAATGGATATTTGCTCCTCCCCGTAGCTTTTCGCAGCTTATCACGTCTTTCATCGGCTCTTAGTGCCAAGGCATCCACCATATGCTCTTATTAGCATAACCAACTTCGCTCAAAGACTGGGAAGTCTTCTCACTTACACTTTCATAGCGTTGAAAGCGTTGGTATAGTTTGTTTTTTCTGTTGGTTTGCTCCAACATTTGATTTTGGATAGTTAACTCATCATTTACTATCCATCCTCGGATGTCTTGTTTAAATATTTAAACTTAATTTCTTGTATGCGATTTTCAAGGTACATATAGATGTGAGCATAATGGAATGTGATGCAAATACGAAGCTTGCTTCTATATTTGTAATTATATTTCATTATATTGGCATGTAATGCCATGACCGAGTAGCTTGGCTACAAGGTTGCTCTTATCTTAGATTCGAGCATAATGGAATCACTCTTATCTGTTTTATTACAGGTTAAAATTACTCTTTACCTGAGTGGAGATAACGAGAGTCGAACTCGTGACCTCCTGCTTGCAAGGCAGGCGCTCTCCCAACTGAGCTATACC
>CAYJHQ010000129.1:0-1788 GCA_964369775.1 uncultured Lachnospiraceae bacterium | reverse complement strand
GCCTTGAAAAACTGCAAAGTGATATTGTAAGCAAAACAGCAGAACTTAAAGGGTGTATTAATGAGTAAGTGGGAAATGGTAATGATAGAGGATATCTGCAGTCTTATAACAGATGGGACTCACCAAACACCAGTTTATGCTGATAAAGGGTATATCTTTTTGTCTTCAAAAAATGTAACAAATGGAAGCATTGATTGGAGCAACGTAAAATATACTGGCGAAGAGCTACATGCAAAATTGTATAAGAGGTTATCTCCTCAGCTTAATGACATATTATTAGCAAAAAATGGTACTACAGGTGTAGCAGCAATCGTGGATAAAGATATTATTTTTGATATTTATGTAAGCTTAGCTTTACTTCGTCCAAGTGACAAAATAATTTCTACTTACTTTGTTTATGCAATTAATAACCCTTATACAAAACGTAAATTCGATAGTCATTTAAAAGGAATTGGTGTTCCAAATTTGCACTTAAGTAGTATTAAAAAAACTACTATCCCTCTCCCACCACTTGACGAACAAGAAAAAATTGCAAAAAATCTTGACCTTGCAAGCGACATAGTAAAACTTCACAAACAAAGCCTAGCCGAACTAGATGCCCTCATACAGTCAGTCTTTTACGACATGTTCGGCGACCCTGTAACCAATGAAAAAGGTTGGGAAGTTAAGAAGTTAGGCGAAATTGCTGGTTTGATTACTAAAGGCTCTTCTCCGAATTGGCAAGGGGTTGAATACAAACAGTCTGGAGTTCTGTTTATTACTAGTGAAAATGTTAGAGAAGGTTATCTTGATTTAAGTAAGCCAAAATATTTAGATTCAGAATTTAATAAAATACAAAGTCGCTCCATCTTGCAAAAAGGCGATTTTTTAATCAACATAGTAGGGGCTTCTATTGGTCGAGCTGCAATCTACAACTTAGAAGAGGATGCAAATATTAATCAGGCTGTTGCTTTGGTTCGAGTTGAAACACTTAATCAACAATACTTACTAGTTTTCTTAAACTCGTCAAGTGCATTAAATTATTATTCAGAGTCGCAAGTAAGTGTAGCCCGCGCTAATCTATCTTTAAAAAATATTTCTGATATGCCAATCTTAAATCCACCACTTCCGTTACAGCAAAAATTTGCACGTATTGTAACAGAAATAGAAAAGCAAAAGCAAAAAGTGCAAAATGCCCTAACCGAAGCCGAAACACTCTACAACGCCCTTATGCAAGAATATTTTGAGTGATGGGGGGCGTGAGATTTTTTCTCACAAAAACTTGACTTTGTCAAGCATTTATGATATCATAAAGTGCATAAACCATAAACATTGAGGCAATATCTCAATATAGGAGAGTTTATGTTACGACAATTTGTATTTTCTAATTTTAAATCATTTAAAGATGAAGCTTTTTTAGATTTAACTGCAGAAAATATTACAGAGCACGAAGAAACGCTCATTGTTGACCCAGTTGATAATGAAAAACATATTCCTGCAGTAGTAATTTACGGCCCAAACGGCGGTGGAAAGTCAACTGTTTTGGAAGCATTAAGTTATGTTAAAGCTCATGTCCTTTACCCTGTCTTTCTTTCACAAATTGGAAAAGAAACTACCATTCCTGCTCCCTTTTTATCTTCACAAATGAAATGCCATAAATTTAATACAGAATGCGAAACTATGCCAATAAAATTTGACCTTTTATTTAGAATAAAAGATAAAGAATTTAAATACCAAATCAGCTTACTGAACAACGAAATATCTGAGGAAAATATATATACAAGATATATAAAATCTTCTGAAACTATA
>CAYJHQ010000128.1:0-1797 GCA_964369775.1 uncultured Lachnospiraceae bacterium | reverse complement strand
ATCCCACCATCTATACCCTACCAAATTAGTAACTAGTACCTCGTAATTAGTAATTGTTAACAGCTGCCGTTACTACAACCTCTACCAATAACTCTTTTTCTGCTAACTTCGCTTCAACACAGGCACGTCCGGGAGGATTTTCTTTTGATACCCATGCATCGTATACTTCGTTCATTTCATCAAAGTAACTAATATCTTTTAGGTAAATTGTCACCATAAGAAGTTTTTCTTTATCTGAGCCAACATCCGCTAAAACACGTTCAACATTTGCCAAGGCTTCTTTTGTTTGTGTTTGAACATCTTTTTTGCCTTCATTTTCTTCAAAACAACATTGTCCACAAAGGTATGCAACACCATTATGCACAACTGCTTCACTCATTCTTGAGCCTTTATTAAATCTTTGAATCATATTTTCCCCTATAAAAAGCATACCATTTCCACACAAAATTTTCTAGCGCCAAAAATACGAATCCTATAAAATCTGTGTAGTTCTTGCAAATAAATTTCACTACTTGACTTCTACCCTATTTTTGCTACAATAGACACATGAAAACAATTCCAAAATGCGCAAGTAATTTATCACAAATTATTCAGTGCCCAACAGTATCACTTCCACTAGATCAAGATACCCCTAAAACAAAGAATGTAAACTTTGACCAATTACACAAAACATTAAAAAAGATTTACCCCAATACGTTTAAAACAACAGAAAAACCAACAATCGGAACATACTCATTTATCCTACGTTGGAAAGGTAAAGATTCAAGCCGTTCAATAGTAGTTATGGCGCACCAAGATGTTGTACCTGCGGGAGTTCCAACTGATAGCAATTTTGACAAAGACCGCATAGGAGAGGGATGGTCATATCCACCATTCTCCGGTGAAATTACCGACACAGAAATTCGCGGGAGAGGAACTCTTGATGATAAGGGCTCTCTATGTGGGCTTTTTGAATCAATTGAAGATTTAATTTCAGATGGATTTATCCCTGCAATAGATGTGTATCTTTGCTCATCACACAATGAAGAAACAGGGGGTTGGGGAGCACCTCTCATTGTTGAAGAATTACAAAAAAAAGGAGTACGTCCTGAGTTTGTACTCGATGAAGGTGGCGCAATAGTAGACGCTCCACTTCCAACAATGAAAAAACAAGCTGCAATGGTAGGTCTTTGTGAAAAGGGAATTGCAAATGTTCTCTTTACCGCAAAAAGCAATGGCGGTCACGCAAGTTTCCCTCCAAAGTCAACTCCTTTAGGAAGACTGGGAGCTTTGGTAGCCGATATAGAAAAAAACTCCCCATTCAAAGCAGTTGTAACGCCGCCCCTCCATGCAATGCTAAATGCTGCCTCATCAAGCGTACGTTTTCCCCTAAATATATTATTTAAATGTTCGAAAATTTTTTCGCCCTTAATTGCTACTGCTTTTAAATCCTTCGGAGGCGAGCCTAAAGCACTGGTGCAAACAACATGCGCTTTTACCATGGCTAAGGGAAGTTCTGCTGTAAATGTACTTCCTAATAATGCAACCGTTACAGCAAACTTACGTCTTTTAGGGGGCGTTGATTCATTAGATTCAATTGTAAAAGATTTACAAAAAAAGGCAAACAAATACAACATTGAAGTATCACTTCTTTTTGGACATGAACCTTCTAACATCTCAAAAACAAATAAATCATGGGAATACATTAAGGAAACAATTGAAAAGCAGTTTCCAAGTGTTTTACCAATTCCGTATATTATGATTGCAGCTAGTGATTCTAGGCACTTTGATGCTATTTGCGACTGTGTGTATCGCTTT
>CAYJHQ010000127.1:0-1809 GCA_964369775.1 uncultured Lachnospiraceae bacterium | reverse complement strand
GAGATTGATTAGGGGATATTATAATAAAATCTTTCCACAGACAACCTTCAGGAACGAAAGTTCTTGGAGGTTTTTTTGCGCCTTTTTGCAATCAGCATTCTCCGCTCCCAAGTATTTTATGTAAGGTGAAAGACCTTAACGAATAGGAGAGGAGAAAAGCTCATGAGAAAATTTGTAGAAAAAGCAAACGATGTAATTCTTCAGGCAAAGTTAAAGCTTATGGAGAAGAGAGCAGGTTCGGATCAACTCATGGTAATGTTTATCATCATTGCAGTGGCAGCAGGGATTGCAGGACTTTTGTATATCTTTGCAACAGGAACATTACTTCCAGAGTTCCAGACAAAGATTATGAATGTGATTGATGATTGGTTTAATCATGTGTAAGGAGGAGCAGTAGTGAAAAGTGCAAGAAAAAACGCCGATAAAAGCAATAAAGTACTGATACCTGTAAGTAAGAAGACAAGGAAATCTCTTGGAATCATTTCTTTTGATCCAGCGGGAACACTTCAACTTACAGGAGACAGATGGATTCGAGTATTTGAAATAGACGGAGATATCGGTAATCTAGTAGAAATCGTAGAGAAGCTTTCAGGGAGAATTCGGCTCACTATGCACTTAGGAGAACGATGTGGTGAGGAGACTTGCCACATTTCTCTTATGAATGCAGGAGAGTGCTACGATACGGTTCGAAAGAAGATGGAATTGGATCAAGCTTTATTAGAGCGAGCGTTATCGCTGAAGCTTTTATCGGTAGATGAGATGATTAATAAGATAGGGAACCAACATTTGCAAGATGCACAGTTTTCCTATGCCTCTTATGTAAGAGGGAAGAAGGATTGGAAAAAAGGCTGTTTTACAGCGATTACTGAGAATGAAGATACCTTCTTGATGGGGGAGCGTTATGGGAAATGTTTTGTAGCATTGGCTTATCCTGCTAGTGGTCAGGTGGATTTTATGACGAAGCTGAAACGGTTGGGAAGTGAACTCTATATTTCCTATGATGCATTAGGGTAAGAAGTTGAAGCAGATATTTTGAGCAATGCTCTATCTATTCAGGAGTTAGAAGAAAAAGTCTATGTAAGAACAAATGATACAGAATATCTTTTGAGAATTCCATTATATGAAGCTCTTGAGCGATTAAATCAAAGTCAATTTGTCAGAGTTTCTAATACAGAAATTATCTGAACAAAGATAAGTTTTGCTGGATTTCGATTATCCGCCTGCCCGACTTTATAACTAAGGCTGATTTTGATTGGGCGATTGAAACCGCCACGAAAAAGAAAAAAGAAGATTTTAGCAAGGTAGAGTTTTTTACTTATGAAGAGGGATTGTGCGTGCAATGTATGCATATCGGTTCATACGATAACGAGCCTGTTACCACTGAGGAAATGGAGGATTTTGCAAAGTTAAATGGCTACGAAATAAATATAAACGACACAAGATATCACCATGAAATATATCTAAGTGATCCACGAAAAGTAGCTACCGACAAGCTGAAAACAGTGCTTCGTCATCCGATAAAGAAAATGTTATAGGAGTGACATTAATTTTGGAGGCAAAATATCCTCGTCATCTGTGTACAACAAAGTGACGATACGAAATGCAAATACAAAGTTTGAATAATAGTTTGGTAATCCATTATTTTGAGCAATCTAAAAGCTGGATTTCTGGATTTTATTCGATTTGCTCACCGGTTTCTAAATTCCAACTCCCTACTTTTTCGTACTCTTCGTATTCATTGCCATCAAGTATGACTTGTTTATATAGTGTGATTGTATTAGACTCTGGATATATTTGTACACTAGGGAA
>CAYJHQ010000126.1:0-1816 GCA_964369775.1 uncultured Lachnospiraceae bacterium | reverse complement strand
AGCAAAGAAAGCAGCTGAAGAAGAAGCAGCAAAGAAAGCAGCTGAAGAAGCGGCAAAGAAAGCAGCTGAAGAAGAAGCGGCAAAGAAAGCAGCTGAAGAAGAAGCGGCAAAGAAAGCAGCTGAAGAAGAAGCGGCAAAGAAAGCAACAAGAAGTGTATCGGAAAAGATAGTAACAATAACCTTAAAAGAGGAAGAAGTAAAGGTATATGATGGAGAGCCTCTACAACTTAAAGCATCAGATTTTATAATCAAAGCGGATGGAGTCGAAATTAATGACTATACAGTTGAAGAAGTAAAAACTCTCACGACAAAGGATTACCCTACTGCTGTTGATCCTGAAAACGCTGGAACTTGGTATGCAGACGGATTTCCAGCAATTACAAATGTGAGTGAAACAGGATCGTACTGGGTTTATATTAAATTAGCAGGTGATTATGCAGCATCAGAGCCTGTTCAAGTAAAACTAACAGTTACTCCTAGACCTGTTACAGTTACAGCTATTGAGCAAACAGTAGATTTTGGCAAAGTATCAACATTGAGCTTAGATAGCAATGATTATACGATTGAAGCACAAAACGATGCTGAAAAATCAGGGTTAGTATCAGGAGAAATATTAACAGCAAATCAAACAATTACAGTTAATAGTGCATATGATAATACCACAGTACCTGGAACATATGTCAGCGATAATACTGACCAAGCTAATATGGGTATCAAAGTAAGTGGAAATCCAACTGGCAACAATGGTAACTACAGTGTAACATATGTAAATGCATCACTTGTGATAGAGGCAGTAGAGCATACAATTACATATTATGATTATACGACTAAAACTGGGGATGTATATGAAATCTTAGAATTAGATCCAAGTACATATACATATAGCGCTGATGCAGCGATACTACTACCAACAGCAGAAGCAAAAACAGGATATACATTTGCAGGATTTACAGCGAAGGCAGAAGCAATAAGTGAGAGCAATCCTGTAGTAACTGAAATTTCAGCTGGAGCAACAGGGAATAAAGAATTCTATGCTCACTTTACAGCAAATGAAATGGATTTAAGCTTTGATGTTGATTATAAAGATGGGGTAAATCCAGATGATATGTCTGTTACGTATGATGCAGAGATTGGAACCTTACCTGTAGTAAGTAGAAGCGAGTATGACTTTTTAGGTTGGTATATTGGTGAGACAGAAATTACAGCCGATACTGTATGGAAGTATACAGAAAACCAAACAGCGGTAGCAAAGTGGAAACAGATAAGATATCCATTAACATATGAGTTAAACGGAGGAGCTTTAGCAGATGGTGTAACAAACCCAGCGCATTATTTTAAAGCTAGCTCAGACTTTGCTTTAGCGAATCCAACGAAAGAAAACTTTTTATTTGGTTATTGGCAAGATGTAATAGATTCTGCAGATGTAGGGAAAGTGAATATCGAGAAAAAAGGACTAACTAATGCTACAACAACAATCAAACAAGGTTCACATGCAGCGATTGATTTTGAAGCAGTATGGGTTGCAAGAGCAATCTTTAATCCAAACGGCGGAGAATTCTTTAATGGACGCCCTGATTTGGTTAAAACTATTGATACAGAAGTTACAGGAATGCGGGCAGAAAAAGAGTTTGACTTTTCAACAATGACAGCTCCACAAAGAGATGGATATACTCTTAAAGGGTGGTCAACTGATGAAAATGCAACTGTTAGTGAAGCTAAATCCCTAGGTCAGCTAGAAGCAGAACATAATCCTCAAAATGGAAATGTAGAATTATTTGCAGTATGGAAGTTAAGAGATAATGATTCATATACGTTA
>CAYJHQ010000125.1:0-1830 GCA_964369775.1 uncultured Lachnospiraceae bacterium | reverse complement strand
TTCCTATTTTATATTCTTTCTGTTTGTCCGATAGTACATCTGGCAACTTGTCCCACAGTAGATCTCTAATGTCTTTTTTCTTAGCCCTTTATATTGTTTTAAATAGCACTGTTCTTTTGATCTTTGCATAGGATGTTCTAGAAGCGTTTCCTATCTTTGCAGATGAGTTGACTTTACTATTCTGTTTCCCCTCATCATAACTCACCCTTCTATAAATCTAAAACATTATATGATAGTATATTCTAAATACTCATAGTGTAATCTGCTTCCTTCCACGATATCTGCTGGTAACAATGCTCTTGCTACTAACTTTTCTTCAACTGACACTATATCAGTTCTAATCAACACCGCATAGTCTCCATCTATTCGTTGTACTTTATAATCATATGGTCCGATCAACATTAACTTACCTCTCCTTAATGACTAAACTCGTATCTTTTTCTAATGATTTAATTACTTTCTATCACTCAATTTATATTTTGTTCTTTCGTACTTTCTTTTGTACTTTCTTTCGTACTTTCTTTCGTAGTTCTTTCGTACTTACTAAATCACTTAAGTACCCAGCAAGAATTTTGATGATTTTCCGACTCTCTTACAACAATATTTTCTGCCATTAAACTAGCTAGAAGATTTCCTATTTTATATTCTTTCTGTTTGTCCGATAATACATCTGGCAACTTGTCCCACGGTAGCTCTCTAATATCTTTTTTCTTAGCTTTTATTTGATTGGTTTGACTGGTTGATTTGGTCTGATTATATCATTTTATTCGAACCATTCTCTTTTTATAGCACAAACTATCACATAAACCATGACATGAACTACGACACGAACTACGACATGAACTACGACATCTGCGTATTATAAAATAATCCATTCCCCTGATCTACTTGTCCCGCTTCTTTCGATTATTCCTTGATCTTTCATGTTTTTCAGCAATCTCTGTACTTGTCGCTCAGATAACTCCAATTTCTCCGCTATCTTTTTAGCTGAAAACTTCCCATTTCCTTTAAGTAATTCAAGCACTCTATCTTGTGGCGATTCATCATCTGTATTCACATCCGTTGCAACACTCACTGTCAAATCTTCTAGTACTTGCTTAATAATTTCAAGCATGAATTTTACAAACACTGTAGATTCGCCTTGATTATTAGCCGAATTAATAGCTTGATAATACTCTTCTTGTCGCTGATAAATTAAGGATTCTATTGGCAGCCATAAAAAGAACTCTTTCCATTTCGCTAATATCAGCGTATGCCACATCCTACCCGTTCTCCCATTTCCATCAGCGAATGGATGAATAAACTCAAACTCATAATGGAAGATACAAGATTTGATTAATGGATGAAGTGTTGACTCTTTCAGCCATTGAAATAACTCCGAAATTAATCCTGGTACATATTGTGGTGGTGTTCCTGCATGTATTAATGCCTCTCCTGCATAAACTCCAACGCCTCCACTTCGAAAAACACCTGATTCCTTTACCAAATCTATCATCATAATCTTATGTGCTTCCAATAAATCCGAAACTTTATAAGGATCCAATTTCACTAACAAATCATATGCTTCATATGCATTTTTCACTTCTCTAATATCCTTGGGTGGTCCCAATACTCTTTTGCCATCAATAACATCACTTACTTGACCAATAGTTAAAGAATTACATTCAATCGCTAATGAAGAATGAATGGAGTTAATCCTATTTTCTCTTCTAAGTGTTGGATTTTTAGAGAGATTTTCCGTTACTGCAATTATTCCTGTCATCTCTGCTATCTCTATGACCAAATTGGTAATCTCCTCTGTCATAGTAAAAGGTGGTTTATACCCTTCCC
>CAYJHQ010000124.1:598-1866 GCA_964369775.1 uncultured Lachnospiraceae bacterium | reverse complement strand
TTAGACCAAACACAATCGATGCAAGTAAACACAGATTTAGGCGGAATGATTCCAAAAATTGATGATGCACCATGGCCGGGATTCCCACCCGATTTAACAAGTATTATGACCGTTGTAGCAACACAAGTCGAAGGAACAGTACTCATACACGAAAAAATGTTTGAATCTCGAATGTTCTTTGTTGATAAACTTATTGGCATGGGGGCTAGAATTACATTATGTGATCCCCATCGGGCGGTAGTTTCAGGGCCCTGCACCCTACATGGAGACGAAGAGCTTACCTCGCCTGATGTTCGAGCAGGTATGGCAATTGTTATTGCTGCAATGTGTGCAAGCGGGAAAAGCATTATACGTAATGTATACCAAGTTGAGAGAGGTTATGAAAATCTTGCAGAGAGATTAAAAAGCTTGGGCGCAAGAATTGAAAGAGTTGATAGATAGTTCTATTAGAAAGTTTTAATAATATTTTCATAGGCCGCTTGAATGCGTAAAAATGCTTCAGCGGCTATTTTTTTCTGCTCTTCGTTTAAATCAGTAAGAGTATCAGGATGATACAAAGCAACCAGTGATCGATGAGCACTTTTTATCTCATCTAAAGTAGAATCGGAAGCAATACCAAGGAGTAAATAGGCTTTTTCTATCTCTTGGTTATCAGCTTTGTGTAGATATATTGGATTTTGTAAAAGATCTGCCAGATATTCAGATGGTTTTACGCCTCTTTCAATGCTCCATTCATATTCAACAATCGATAAAAATGCAAAAATTAGAAATAAAAGAGTATCATACGATTCATCTTTTTCGATGGTTTTTAGTAAGGTTGCGGCCAAACACTCAACAATTAGGTCTCCATTCAAACTCTCAGAATGTGCTGCAATTCGGCAAAGGCTTGCCCAATCCGCAGTGTATGCTGAAAATCGTTTTTGCATTTGGAGACCTGCAAACTCAGCATTCCCTGTACAATATACGCCTAAAGCTGAAACTAATAATGCACCTTCAAATGGTTCATCATACGTAAGTAAGTTTTCGTTGTTGCTATTTTTTCTAAAGGGATTTTCAATACTTTCTTCCAAAGAAGAATCTTTGCGTAACCTTTTTATAAGAGTTTGTACAAAAAAAGCTGTTAGCGCCCCAACTATACCTAATGTAATGCCTCCGATAAGCCACAAAAAAAGGGCAATAACAAGAACACTATATTTTATACAAATATACTTACAGAGTAAAAAAAAACGTCGAAAAAACTGATTTAAGTTATCGTACATTTTTTTGTT
>CAYJHQ010000124.1:275-588 GCA_964369775.1 uncultured Lachnospiraceae bacterium | reverse complement strand
CAAAAAGAATGATAAAAACAAAAAAAACAAGTATGGTTACAGGTATTTGCCACAACCCATCTATTCGCGCCAAAGATAAACTAATAAGGCTCATGCCATATTCTAAAAGCATTCGAATGCCTTCTGCAGCAATTGTAAAAATAGGAACAATTATTATCCAATAAAATCTAAATATTGAGTTTTCGCTAAGTCTAAAATTCCATGCTTGAATCGCCAAAAAGAGGAAAATTGCCAGAGCAAAAAATGGGTAGCTACTTCTCTTTAAGAAAAAGCTCATATACACTAGCTCAGAAAAGCCAAATTCATCAGCCTT
>CAYJHQ010000124.1:0-246 GCA_964369775.1 uncultured Lachnospiraceae bacterium | reverse complement strand
AAGCAAGATTAATATATCGAGCTCCTGCTGTGGCATCTAAAATTAAATCAAAGTCATCTAAGCTCATCGGAAGAAATGTCATACTATCGTCTATAAGACTCGCATCTCGTTTTGAAAAAATAGGTGAACTTACTACTCCCTTTGTGTTTCTGTCAACAGAGGTAAAAAGAAGTCTCGGAACAAGAGCATCATCATCAATATCTAATGTATCAATAAGATTGTCATTAATATTTGAAAGAGGCTGCC
>CAYJHQ010000123.1:0-1875 GCA_964369775.1 uncultured Lachnospiraceae bacterium | reverse complement strand
GTTTCGTCTAAGCTTTCTTGTGTTGCATGGAAAGAATATGCATCTTTCATGGTAAACTCACGTCCGCGCATTACGCCGTAGCGAGGTCTAATTTCGTCTCTATATTTTGTGTTTATTTGATATAAGTTTAATGGCAGTTGTTTGTAAGAAGAAAGTTCTTCACGAACCAAGTGAGTAAACGCTTCTTCTGCTGTTGGGCTAACTACTAAATCTTGGTTTACACGGTTTGTTGTGCGTAAAAGACCTGCGCCCATGGTATCCCATCGGCCCGATTCTTGCCAAAGTTCTCCCGGTACAACTACAGAAGGCTTACATTCTAAGCTTCCGATTCTATCCATTTCTTCTCGCACAATGTTTTCAACCTTTCTAAAGGCTTTTAAGCCAAAGGGAAGGTATGCAAAAAGACCGTTTCCAAGCTTTCGCAAAAGTCCTGCGCGTAACATTAGTTGGTGGCTGGCAATAACTGCTTCGGATGGCACTTCACGTAATGTTGCCATCAATGTTTGAGACGTTTTCATAAAGTATATTATAGAGAAAAAGCCTTTTTTTGTAAACCGTTACAAATCTTCGCTACGATTAATGACGGCTTTTCGGGTAGTTTCTGCAACATTTATCATGCAGGAAAGAAGAGCTGAAAACTCTACTTCTATAATAAAGAGAAAGTTTGCAATGCGGTTTTGCTTTTTAGATGGTGTTCGGGCGAGGGTTGCAAGGCGAACTTTTTCCCACGTTGAAAAAATACGAGGCATAAAGCCAATTGAAAGTCCCATAATGCGTCCTGGGTTGTGTTTTTGAAAAAAGGGTTTTAAAGGCGGAATAAATATTACAATGCTATCTTGGATTTTTTGAAAAGAATCGGTAATTTGGGATGTTGAAGTTGTTTCAAAAAAGATAAGCACAAAGATTGTTGCAAGTAAAAATCGCAATGTGTAAAGCATTCCGTCGGGTATTTGTGAAAAATCTAGCATAAATGGGGCAAAGTTTACAACTCGAAAAAAGGTAACAAAAAGACCCATTAAAATAACAAAGTTCAATTTTTTTAAATGCTTTAAGGGTGTTTTTGAAAAAATAAAAAATACAAATGCACCCATATAATAAGCTGCAAGAATTATCCATTCAGAAACGCCTTCAACGCTTGAAAATACTGTGAGAGAAACCAGTAAAAGGATGATAAGTTTTAAAAGAGGGGGTGCTTTATGAATAAGGGTATTTCCCTTTCTGTATGTAAACAATGCCGTCATGTTTAGTCCCAAAGTAGGTCTTCAATTGATGAATATTTGCTCAGAGGATTTCTAATGCTCCACTTTGAAAGATCTTTTTTTAATCCTTCTTCTACCGATCCGTCAAAACGAATATAACCTCGATCTAGCACAATAAAGCGATTTGCAAGGGCAAGAATTTTTTCAAGCTCGTGAGTGAGAACAACAAGAGTTTTGCCTTCCTCCTTTAACTGCCGTAAAATAGCACAAACATGTTGCACGCCGTTCCAATCTAGATTTGCAAAGGGTTCATCCATGATAATTATTTCACATTGCATTGCAATTACACCTGCAACGGCGAGACGTCTTTTTTCACCTCCTGACAAGAGGCGTGCAGGGTTTTGTTTGCGATGAGTAAGGCCGCAGTGTTCAATGGCTTCGTTTACCCTTTTTGTAATTTCATCTTTAGGAAGGCGCATTGTTTTTGGTCCAAAGGCTACATCTTCTTCGGGAGTTTCACCTAAAATTTGAGCGTCGGCATCTTGAAACACCAATCCTACGTGTTCTCGTATGCCATGCTCTTTTGCATTGTTTACAATTGCACCTTCGCTTGCGTCTTCAAGTCCTGCAATAATCGACATAAGAACACTTTTTCCGGATCCATTTGAGCCTCCAA
>CAYJHQ010000122.1:0-1915 GCA_964369775.1 uncultured Lachnospiraceae bacterium | reverse complement strand
AGATAATCCATAATTTTATTCAAGCTATAACCTTGCATTTTTAAGTTATATATTTCTTGCACTATCGGAGCAGTGACTTCATCTATTTCTAGTTGATGTCGATCATACTTCGACTTTTTATATCCATAAACAGGCATCGCACCAACATATAAACCTTTATCACGCATAATTTTGAGTGATTTTCTTGTCTTGACTGAAATATCTCGACTATAAGCATCGTTTATTAAAAGTCTTAGTTTTGTAAGCATTTCTTGATTTTCATTAACACTAGCAGTATCAATATTATCTAAAACACTTATGAATCTAATTCCCATTACAGGGAGTACCGATTGCAAATGTCTGCCAGTTTCAATATAATCTCGACCAAATCTACTTAAATCACGAACTATAATGCAATTAATATCGCCTTGTTTAGCCATATCCATCATTTCGATGAATGCTTTTCTCTCAAATATAAGACCACTTGCACCTTCGTCGATATGCTCAGAAATAACCTCAAACTCTGTAGATTGGTTTAAATAATTTTCGATAACACTTCTTTGATTTACAATGCTATCTTCCTCAAATCCACGCCCACCACCCACCGATAGTCGCAGATAAATTGCTGTTTTATATTTCTCCAATTACACACCTCGCTATTTTATTTCCACATTTCCGTTTTTATAAATAAGTATTTCAGATACATTTTCCAAGTTAGTGGATATATTGTCATTTCCAAAATGCTTTTGAATAGCAGTTTCAATTTCACTAACTCGTATATACATTCCTGTGTCACAACCAGAGCCTTTGCGATTATTAGTGATACAAGAATAGAAATACCATTCAGCTTTACTACTACCACGTCGGCGTTGCATTTTGCCATCACAAGTGCCACAAATAACTTTGCCCTTTAGTGGATTATCCTCAACAGGTGCTTTAGTTTCTCTTGCTTTATTATTTTCAAATTTCTTTTGAATTTCCAGGAATGTATCTCTATTTACAATAGCTTCGTGAGTGTTTAAAACCAAGATATTATCCTTGCCTTGCTCCAAGTCGCCTGCATAAGTTCTATTACAAAGCATTTTCTTTATAGTGCGAGAGTTCCAAATCGATGTAGAACTATCATCGTCAGACGGTGTAGGCACATTACTATTATTAAGTGTGCGAACAATTTCATTAACACCTGTACCTTCACTTGCCATATCGAAGATTAGTTTTACTACACCAACAGCATTCTCATCAATCACAAGTTTGTGTTTATTGCTTGCATCACGCTTATATCCAAAAGGTGGTTTGCTACCAATGAATTTGCCTTCTAACATCAGCGATTTAAGTGTTGCA
This sequence comes from uncultured Lachnospiraceae bacterium, assembly GCA_964369775.1. Lineage (GTDB taxonomy): Bacteria > Bacillota > Clostridia > Lachnospirales > Lachnospiraceae > CAUPWF01. The sequence continues at coordinate 595 of CAYJHQ010000122.1, read as the reverse complement.
TTAGTTTTGTTTTTTACATCTACAGAATATTGCTCATCAAGTAAAGCCTTTAATGGCATTTCTAGAGTAGACTTTGTCTGTTCTGAAATATTATTAACCCCATCTAATGTTTCGAATTTATCGCTTATTGAAATGAATCTAACTCCGTTTTTAGGAAAGAAGTTTTCTACGTAATATCCAACGGAGATAAAATCTCTGCCAAGTCTTGATAGGTCACAAACCACAACACAATCAATTTTTCTGTTTTCAATATCTAGCGTCATCTGCTGAAATTCTTTTCGCTCAAAACTTGTGCCACTTAAATTTTTATCGATATATAATTTTGATAGTTCCAAATCAGCTCTACTATTAACATAGTTTTTAATAATAAGTTCTTGATTTTCGATAGATTTTGATGTTTCTTTTTCTGAGGATAATCTGATGTATCCTGCAACTTTATAGTTTTTCTTCATGTTATTTTCTCCTTAAAGTTAAAACTCCCAATGTTAAGAATAATCCTAAAATTGAGAGCTTTTATAGTTTTATTATTTTTTGAATTCTATTACTTAGTTTGGAATTTTGAAACCATCTCCTATATTTGTTTATTTTACTGCCT
>CAYJHQ010000121.1:0-1937 GCA_964369775.1 uncultured Lachnospiraceae bacterium | reverse complement strand
ATAGTTGTACCGTGCTATAATGAAGAAGATAGTGTCAGATTATTTTATAAAGAAACAAAAAAACACATAAAAAAATGTGGTATGATAGAAGCAAATTTTCTATTTGTGGATGATGGAAGTAGAGATCAAACTTTACAGATATTAAAAGACTTAAATAAAGAAGATGAAAGTTGCAATTATATTACATTTTCGAGAAATTTTGGAAAAGAAGCGGCTATGTATGCGGGGCTTCGCGAGGCAAAGAGTGATTTTACAGTGATTATGGATGCGGATTTGCAACATCCACCAGAATTATTACCTCAGATGATACATGGAGTTATGGAAGAGGGGTATGAATGTTGTGCAGGATTTCGAATGACAAGGGATGGTGAAGGGTTTCTTAGAAACACGTTGTCAAAAACATTTTATAAAATCATTAGCAGTATGTCCAAGGTTGATATGGATGACGGAGCAGGAGATTTTCGCATGATGTCTCGTAAGATGGTAGATGCGATTCTTGCTTGTAAAGAGTATAATCGATATATGAAAGGAATTTTTTCATTTGTAGGTTTTGAGACAAAGTGGATTCCCTTTGAGAATATCGAGCGAGTGGCAGGAGAGACAAAGTGGGGAATGAAACAATTATTCCGCTATGCATTGGATGGATTATTGTCTTTTTCAACTGCACCTATATCAATGGCAGCAGTATTAGGAGGAATCTGTTTTATGTTATCTTTTGCGTATGGAATTTATTTGGCCATTACAAGTTTAGTCTATCAAATTCCAACTTCAGAATGGGGAATCATGATGTGTGCCTTGCTATTTCTAAGTGGGATTCAACTTCTATTTATTTCTGTTGTAGGAGGCTATGTATCTAAGAATTATCTAGAGAGCAAAGGGCGACCAATTTATATTATAAAAGAACAAAATGCGCGATAGGAGTGTCTATGAAGGTAATTGAAACAAAAGGTTTATCGAAAGTGTATGGGCGAGGAGAACATCAAGTACAGGCATTAAATCAGGTGGATTTAATCGTGGAAAAAGGAGAATTTGTAGCGGTTATCGGAACTTCTGGATCTGGAAAATCTACACTACTACATCTATTAGGAGGTGTGGATAAGCCCACAGAAGGTCAGGTGTATATCAATGGGAGCGATATCTATGGACTAGAGGAAGAGTTACTCACTACATTTCGTAGAAGGCAGATTGGGTTGGTCTATCAATTCTTCAATCTGATTCCAGCATTATCGGTGGAAGAAAATATTGTATTACCGTTGATGTTGGATAGACGCCAAGTAGATAAAATATTTTTAGAGGAATTGTTAGATAGGCTTGGGCTGCAAGAAAAAAGGAATCACCTACCGAATCAATTGTCAGGTGGACAACAACAGAGGGTGAGTATAGGAAGGGCATTGATCAGTAAACCATCCATTGTTCTGGCGGATGAGCCTACTGGGAACTTAGATCGTAAGAATAGAGAAGAAATTATGACCCTTTTTAAAAAATTGAACTTAGAATACAAACAGACCATAGTGATGATTACTCACGATACTGAAGTAGCATTAGAAGCAGACCGAGTAATTCGAATTGAGGATGGGAAAATTGTCGATGAATAAACAAATTCGAAAGTTAGCGATACAAAATATACTGAGATATAAAAAAAGAAGTTGGAGTATTGTCATTACCATTTGTTTAGCAGCTCTACTATTTACAATGCTATGTATGATGGTTGCTTCGATTGGTGAGAGTTGGCGAAAGGACATTGTATCAGGAGTAGGAGCATATCATCTAGGGGTGAGTGATGTAGAAGATATCGATTACTTTGAATCTAATATCGATATAGAGATGGTGTATAAGGCTTATCAAGTGGGGCTAGCAAGTGTACCAGAATTAGCAAATATAGTAGAACCGCAAGTAAGAATCTATAGTATGGAAGAGGCGGATGCAAAAGCCATTGG
>CAYJHQ010000120.1:0-1967 GCA_964369775.1 uncultured Lachnospiraceae bacterium | reverse complement strand
TGTGGTTTGTTTCTTTCAAATTTAGCTTTAGCCATTTTGAATATCCTCCTTATTAAAGCGACCTCTTGGGTCATTTTCTTATTATTTTTTTAATTGCTCGGTTAAAATTGATTATATTTCAAATCTTTATTTTTTTCAAGTGTTTTTACAAATTTTTAGCAAAAACTATGCGTTCTTATTTGAAAGAACTTTTTCTTGAACTGACTTTGGTACTGGCTCATACTTCTCAAAGAACATTGAGTAGTTACCACGTCCTTGTGTTCTAGAACGAAGATCTGTAGAGTATCCAAACATTTCTGATAATGGAACGTAAGCTCTTACGATCTTACCACCACCTAAATCATCCATACCTTCGATACGTCCACGACGTGAGTTGATATCACCGATGATATCTCCCATGTACTCTTCTGGCATTGTTACTTCCACTTTCATGATTGGCTCAAGAAGTACTGGCGCTGCTTTTGCCATCGCATCTTTAAATGCTAATGAACCTGCAATGTGGAAAGCCATCTCGTTAGAGTCAACCTCATGGTAAGATCCGTCATATACTGTAGCTTTGATACCTACAACTGGGAATCCTCCAAGTGTACCAGCTTTTGCAGCTTCCTCGATACCATTTCCAACTGCTGGGATGTACTCTCTAGGAATAGCTCCCCCTACAACTGTAGACTCGAAGAAGAATGTTTGCTCTCCGTTAACGTCTGTAGGCTCGAATTTAACTTTACAGTGTCCGTATTGTCCACGTCCACCTGATTGTTTCGCATATTTGCTATCAACATCAACTGCTTTTGTAAATGACTCTTTGTAAGCAACTTGTGGAGCACCAACGTTTGCTTCTACTTTGAATTCACGAAGTAGACGGTCAACGATGATCTCTAAGTGAAGCTCACCCATACCAGCGATGATTGTTTGACCAGTTTCTTGGTCAGTATGCGCACGGAATGTTGGATCTTCTTCTGCAAGTTTTGCAAGTGACTCTCCAAGCTTTCCTTGTGATGCTTTTGTTTTAGGCTCGATAGCAAGTTCAATAACTGGCTCTGGGAACTCCATAGACTCAAGAATAACTGGGTGCTTTTCATCACAAATAGTATCACCTGTAGTTGTTGTTTTGAATCCGATAGCTGCAGCGATATCTCCAGCATATACCTTATCTAACTCTTCTCTTTTATTTGCATGCATTTGAAGGATACGTCCAACACGCTCTTTCTTACCTTTAGTTGCATTCAATACATAAGATCCTGAGTTAATTGATCCAGAGTAAACTCTGAAGTAAGCTAACTTACCTACGAATGGGTCAGTCATAATCTTAAATGCAAGAGCTGAAAATGGCTCTTCGTCTGAAGAATGTCTTACCATTTCATTTCCGTCCATATCAACACCCTCGATTGGAGGAATGTCTGTTGGAGCTGGCATGAATTCAAGAACTGCATCTAATAATTTTTGAACCCCTTTGTTTCTATATGCAGAACCACAGCAAACTGGAATCGCTTGACACTCACATGTCGCTTTTCTAAGCCCTGCTTTAAGTTCTTCATTTGAAGGCTCTTCACCTTCAAGATAAGCCATCATTAAATCATCATCAAGCTCACAGATTTTCTCTACTAACTCTGAACGATATAACTCAGCATCATCTTTCATATCTTCTGGAATCTCTGTTACAGAAATGTCATCACCTTTGTCATCATTATACATATATGCTTGCATTTCAAATAAATCAATAATTCCTGCGAAATCATCTTCTTTACCTATTGGTAATTGAAGAACGATTGCATTTTTACCTAGTCTTGTTTTAATCTGTTCTACAGCTCCGTAGAAATCCGCTCCAAGAATGTCCATTTTATTAACAAATGCCATTCTAGGTACGTTATATGTGTCAGCTTGACGCCATACGTTTTCAGATTGTGGTTCTACTCCACCTTTTGCACAGAATACACCAACTGCTCCGTCAAGTACACGTAGTGAACGCT
>CAYJHQ010000119.1:0-1984 GCA_964369775.1 uncultured Lachnospiraceae bacterium | reverse complement strand
TATCCATTATGGAAAGTTAAATGATTCAATAACTTCCAATGATCCTCTTCTAACACAAGGTCGAACACTACATCTTTGTATGGTATAGAAGTCACTGCAGCATCGTTTGCCTTATTATCAGGGATATAAGTCACTTCATCAGGTTTATCGTCATCGATATTCTCTACCTTACCAGTGGTATAATCAAATGTAGTAATGCTTATTGCTGGCCCATGGAAAGTAGTTCCAACGTTATTTAAAAACTCTCTATTATTGTCATCTCCACTGTCTGAAACTTCTACGATTAAGTTATCAGCACCACCTACAATTGGCCATGTAAGGTCAATTGTATCTCTAAGTTCGTCATTTAAATATGCAGCATCTGTCTTACCATCAAAATCTTCGGATCGGATATCTCTATCTGTAATTCCTGTTACGCCATTTGTAGGAGCCGTTGCCCCCTTAATGCTCACTTCAACAAAAAGTTCTGTTAATTCAGCATCTGTCACAGTTCCTTTGAAATACCCATCCACACCATCTATAGTTGAGCCATAATTACTTTCAATACCTTGGTCTGATATCTTTAGATGTACTTCTGTTACTTCATCTGGAATCGTAATTTCACCTATCCCACTTGAAACTGTGCCGGTATCATTACTTCCTGTGAATGAATAAGATATAAACGTACCAAAATAATTCTCAATACCGAATGCTGTCGCATTAAAACCTGAAGGAATTTTAAATGTTAGCGTTCCACCTTCATAAGGTTCAATCACCTTATGTTCGAATATATCGCTAGATTCGCTTTTATTCTTAATCTCAAATCCATATTCTGTGCCCACAGGATCACTTGATGTAATGTTCCCTGATGTGCTTGAGCTAAGTCTATCAACCATGGTATATTCTGGTATGTTGACCGAAATTTTACCAAGATTTACTGTATAAGGGGTTGTCTCTTTTTTTATAGGGTCATATTCTGACCAAGTAATTTTTGTGTCATTGGCTGCTGTAATAACCTGATTGGGCTTAAAATCTAAAATTGAACGGGAACCATTTTCTGGCATAAGTCCATTGTCATTGTCAGAACTAAGTAATAGGGCAATATAGTTCTCACTCACTCCTGAGATAGGTGCAGAACCTTCAAAAAAATGATACCCTGAAGATGATGGTAGGTTTGAGGTAAAGGTATTTACATCACTAGGAATAGACATACCAAATCTATATGGTGTACTATTGCTACTATTACTACTATGAGAATTATCAAAATATCCAAATTTTTGGCTGAATGCACCACTACTCGTTTCATCACCTAGTTCATACTTAAATCCTTCTGGTAAATCCACATCATACATAAAATTTGTAACTGGATAGTGATTAGCATTGCTCAATACTGTCTTAAGCATATGAGAGCTAGTTTCAGAATAACTATATACTTTATCCCCAGCCTCGTTTTCGGTATATGAACCGAAATAAATATTTCCATCTGGTAATAAGAATAGACCCCAAGGAATAGCAGCACTATTTGCTATAGCCGTGTTTATTTCTGCAATCGTTGCAGTGTGATCAAAAGTTCCTTGTGTTGCATTATTCTCGTCAACAACTGTGGTAGTACCTACAAAGTTGTCCCCAAGAAGCTCTTGTCCATTAAAGCTTAGTACATGCTCATATAGTTTGTTATAATCACTTTCTTTAAGACTACTTGTTCCTGTAATTTGAGTAGTTGACACAGCAACTCCCACACCAAATCTTGAACCAGGAGCCCTTGTTAAAGTTCCACCAATCACACCTGCTAGCGTGTTTTTACCTAGATAGTTTGTAACTTCATGATCCAAATGATTCAGTCTTCCCTCATTAAATGACAATGTAATATCTGTCCCAATAGAAAACTGCGTTACTGTTTCAGTTGTGCTTGCTTTCAATTTTGCTATATCCACAGCAAATATTGCTCTTGAATAATTGGATACTACACTTATCGCTCCAGGATATTGTTCTGGTACTGCAACTG
>CAYJHQ010000118.1:0-2018 GCA_964369775.1 uncultured Lachnospiraceae bacterium | reverse complement strand
TAAAACCATACCAAATATTTCATATCGTGTAGGCAATAAAAACACATCGCAGATTTCATATACTGCCTTTAAATATTTTTGTTCAATCCTGTCACACCATAGAATCTTCTCACAAAGATTGAATTCTTTTATCTTCTGCTTACATTTATTTACATAGTCTTCTTTACCTTTTCCAACCAAAACCATTTTAACATTTGTATCTCTATTGGTTATTTTCGCTAGTGTTTCTAAAAGAAATACTACATTTCTTCTTTCTTCTATAGCCCCCACATATAACAAATATTTGTTGTTACCTTTTTTCTCTCTTAATTCTTTAATAAAATCTTGTTTATAACTTTCTTCGCTTAAATTTGTTAATTTCCCAACATCAAGTCCAACTCCCACTGTTATTGCATTCGTAATACCTTTCGATTTTATATATTCTGTAGCTAATTTGCTTTTTGTTGCAACAACCATTTTTTCTTTACGTGAAAGTGGCAACAAAACTTTATCCCAAATACTAGCTTTTAATATATCCCCCTTATTCTCTTTGCAATAATACGGTCCCTGATAATTAATAATTTTATTTTTATATTTCCTATTAAGCCAGCAAGATGTAATGCCTATGTACCCTCCCACCTGAATAATATCATATCGCATAGTATAGCGGTTCAAAGAAGGATAAATCCCCTCGTAAAAAAGCTTGAATCCCCGAATCCAAATAATGTTTAGTGATAAATCATTATCAAACATTACTTTTTCTATACGATCTTTTTTCTCATCTGTATAATACATAACATCACATTGATGTCCTTTTCTAACTAATGCTTTAGCCAGCCCTATTTCTTGCAAATTATACGTAAGTAAATTCATTTTAGTTGGCATAGTACGAAATATTAATATCCTCATTTATACCTCTCCTCTTGAATTAGATAAAAATATCTAATATTCCTATTTAACCCTTTCATGAGTTTTCTTTCCTTCTACTCTTAAAATCAGGCATCTAACTGCCTTGCAATATCTTCATCAACAATTTCTTCACCAGTTTTTCCTTTTAACTGTTCTCTTGAAATATCTGACAGTCCATCATTGATTGTTGCATTAAAATCATAAGTAGACAGCTGATCCAACTCCTCTTTCGTAACTTTTCCATCCCTGTAATCACGCACAACTTTATTTTCGAACATAGAATATTTGTTTTTACTAAAATACCTTAAAAACTTATGCTTTATTACCCAAGCTGCTGGTTTTGGCATATATTTTTTAATGGCTGGAGAAGCCGATCCTATCATCCAACAAGCTCTATCACAATGTCTAACCTTCGCGCGAACAGATTCCGCTTGCACACTCGTCCATAATTCTTCCCAAGTTTCATACTTGTGAATATTCCCCATAACTTCTTTATCCTTTGTCCCATTGCATGGCATTACATCTCCATACGGATCTATAAAGAATGTATCAACTGCCATATCACAAGGTAAAAGCCTAGGTTGCCCGTAAATGTAATTAATTAACCCATGATTAAAATATGCTCTAAACCATTTTTTAGGGCTGTTCGATTTTAGGAGTTCATTGATTAGGCACTCAAACTCCTTTGCAACCATCGGTCTATCTTTGATAATGTTTTTCGCTTCTACAAAATAGAAACTGTTATGTAATGAAGCAGTTGCAAATTCCATGTTCATATCGTTCGAAATATTATAAAGCGCTACTAAATCTTTCGCGTTAGCATCCTGCACTGTCATCCCGAATCCAACATCCTTCATGCCCATCTCAACCAATTTTTTAAGTGTCTCATATCCCTTTTTATATCCATCATCGAGACCTCGAATCTCATTATTCGTTTGTTCTAGCCCTTCGATAGAAATTCTTATCCCAATATCTGGAAACTCCTTACACATCTCTACAATTCTATCTGTAAAAAATCCATTGGTAGAGATAACGATTCTATCTGATTTTTTGTATAGTTCCCGGACAACATCTTGCAAATCAGTTCTAATAAAAGGTTCGCCACCTGTAATGTTTGTAAAATACATCTC
>CAYJHQ010000117.1:0-2046 GCA_964369775.1 uncultured Lachnospiraceae bacterium | reverse complement strand
ATAATATTTTGATTGTAGTATTTGTCCTCGACACCCTCTACAAAGGAAGTCACTAAGCAGCAAATTGCGAATCTGCTTCACGGGAATCTCACCCCTCCGAGGTTCTCTCGAAGCTGCGTACAGGAGTATCATTATCCTTCTGGTTATCTTCGCCATATCAGTAGCAATCTGATACTTGCTATGAGAATTCTTCGCTCTGTTCCTCATGTGGAACATCATGGCGTAATCATAGCTTTGGCTATTGCCAGAATTAACGTCTTAGTGAATGATTATGAAATTGTCAAGGTGCATAAAATCATGTTCCTACAAGGAGTTAATATTAACCCTCTTACTTATATCCACTGAGAGAAGGTCTTTGTTACCCCTAGTTTGAATAAAAGTTGAAAAATTTTACAAATACTGTAGCTATAATATTTATCGCGAATCTTATTACTTTAGCTCCTGCTATCACAGGGGCTTTTTCTTTGTACTCTTTTTCCTTTCAATCATTTTTAATACATATTCCCTTAGTTTAGTTCTCCCCCTCTTTCCTTTTTTATTTTCAGAAGTAAATTTATTTCTATACGCGCATTATGCAGAACTATATTTGTTTCTGTCAAGTACTTTTCAGAAGTTTTTTTATTTCTGTTCTTTCAATCTCAATTATTCTGTGGTAAAATATCTATATAATTAGTAAATGAGGTGATTATTCAAATGTCTGTAGGAAGTAAAATCAAAACAATTCGTGTCCTAAGAGGTATGACACAAAAAGAATTAGGGAAGCAGGTAGGGTTTTCAATTGCAACAGCTGATGTGCGTATCCGCCAATATGAAAGCAATAAAATGGTACCTAAAGAAGAAAAATTAAACGAAATCGCCAATGCACTTGGTGTCGATGCTAGTGCCTTAAAAGATCACGATATTTATTCTGACTTAGATTTGATGCAAATCCTATTTGAATTAGAAGATACTTGGGGGTTAGAACTACACAAAGAGAACGGAAGATACATACTGAATTTTGACGAAGAGAATCCGCTTACACGATACACCACTCATAACCTAGACTGTTGGTATCGTGCTCAGGACAAAGTACCTAATGATGTAGCTGATCCAAATTATGGAGTTGCAAAAGAAACATATAAACTTTGGAAACATAGCTTTCCACTGGATAAGAATAAACTAGAACGCTTTAACGAAGAGAAAGTTGCTGATAAATATGCATCACTCGTCACAGAATCTTTGGAATCAGGCTATACTATCGAGCGCATAAAAGACTTTATATTGGTTTTTGAAAAATTAATAAGAAATGGTATTGAAGTCGAATTGGTACATGCTCCAGAATTCTCAGGTATAGGATGTAATGTTGTCGGAGTAATCCTAAAACATAGCCAGCTACTCAATGCTACTGATGCAGCTGCTGAAGCTTATGTAGAATATCTCTCTATGGTACAATGTATAGAAAAAATGGATATTGAAATAGAACGTGCAACTAGCACTTTTAAGGGCGAAACCTTAAACTATACGTACTTCTTTGATTCACCGTTGTCAACAGCATTGAATACTGTAGTTAGGAAACTTATGACTGCATATAAAGATGAAATGATAGATGACAGGATGGTACAGATGGAATATGAGGATAGTTTAAGCACATTTAATGTCAGAATTAGAGACAATTAAAGCTTATTACAACTTCAAAATACGAAAGAAGGTGGATTGATGGATAATTGGATTTATGAACACTCTGATGACAATACGAGTAGATATGCACTTGGAACCAAAGGTGAACGACCCCTTGTCTGTTTTGGTGTGAATCCCAGTACTGCAGAGCCAACAAACTTAGATCCTACGCTGAAAAGTGTAGAACGAATTGCACTACAACATGGCTATGATAGCTTTCTCATGCTTAATCTATATCCTCAGCGAGCGACTAAGCCGAAAGATATGGACAAAACTCCAAATAGGGAAATAGGGAAGAAAAATTTAGAAGTCATCGCTAAATACTTATCTCAAGGAAATTGTGATATCTGGGCTGCTTGGGGAACACTTATTACAACAAGACCTTACTTA
>CAYJHQ010000116.1:0-2056 GCA_964369775.1 uncultured Lachnospiraceae bacterium | reverse complement strand
CTAACGTGAGAGTGACGTTCCAAAGAGTAAATCTAGGTAAAAAAAAGAACCATGCAACTGGCTCATCTGTAAATAATATTTTCATACAGCAAAAGAGACTTAGCTTTTACCCTAAGTCTCTTTTGTCACGTTAAACAGTCTATTCTATTTACTAACCATTGGAGATTACTTGCTACCTACCATAACTCCTAAATATGAAATCTTCCAACTTTCCTCAATCTTCTCAAGACCATCTGATAGTTGTAAAATTCCTGATTTTCCTCTTCACTTGAATAATTTTTCATATTGCAATGGAATGTTGTTCCTGCCAATATTGTTGAATTTGCATGATAAATATGGTTAATTGTTATTGGAACATCTTTATATAAATATTTCAATTCGATAAAATTAATAGATTGATAGATTCAATTTGAGATAGTTATTTCTGTACTAAAAGATTCTGTAAGTATAATTCCTTCCTCTTCTATCTCCTCAAGACCTTTTTTTATTGTGTATTCATATGATCCATTAAGAAACAACACATATTTTTCGTCAACATTCCCTATTTCTACTGAATAGTATATTTCACTAATTTTTAGATCTTCATCTACCGAAAAGGTAATCCCCTGAGGATATACACCAACGTGCTTACCTTTTTCTCTATCTTCTACCAAAACCGCTTGACCATTTATTTCCATATAATTATTCAATCTTTTAGTAAACTCAACTATATGAGTTTCTCTATTTTCCACCTCCACATACTGTACATCGTTGGTGCTCATTGAACTTGTATTTATTCCAGTGTAGACGTTTTTTGAAGAGTTCGACACATATATCTCTTTGTTTTCAGAAGCACAACCGATTATTAATACACCTATCAACATAAAGAGTACTAATCTCTTTTTTGTGTGTTTTTTCATTCTTCCTCCTTATTCTAAATAAGCACTCTTTCTCAACAGTTTCTATACGAATCGTTGACGATCTAGCGTATACATCAATTTTCCTATCTAAACTTTTTAATTCGAGGATTTTTTCAACTTCATGTTACACTTGATATTATGCTCAAATGAATTTCACACGCTTCTTTAACATAAAATCCCTCCTAATTCTTAAATGAGAGATTCATAAACTTTCCACATGCATTATCCTTTATGGACGCATAACAAATTGAGTACCCACAGTATACCTATATCGTATAGCATTTCCTGTTGAGGTTCCTACTTGTACGAGCCCTCCTGCAGATACAGTAATGGAATTATACAAATCAAAAAATATTTCTCCATTATAATGTATCGTTGCGGTCGTTCCACTGATGGAAACTGATGCACTTCCACTTGATGATATGTTAGAAACTGCTTCTGCTATTGTTACATATGGACTTCGCACCTCTAGCGTTTGAATATACACATTTCTAACATTATCCCTTACAACAACTAAATATGCGGCACATTGCAAAGTCACACCAGCCTGTACCTTCTTGGTCACTACTCTACGTATTGTTACTACTGATTCTGATGGTGCTCTTTGAATTTGCATTTCATTCAAACTGTCAATAATTTCTTCCTTCTCTTTTGCTTCTCCTGTTGCATCAGCAAACTCTTCGAATGAAATCACTTGATCCTTTATCACTTCATTCGCATCAATTCCCTCTTTTGCTAAAGCATTTATATTCAAGCTTCCTATACATATACTTACTATACATAATACACTAAACATTCTTTTCATTTCATTCTTCCTCCTGATTTTCTTCTCCACTATTTGTATACTTCTATTTGATTTTTCAAGTTCTCTATTCTTTGTGAGTCCATCGGAACCACCTCTTTCTTAACTCTACTCTTTGCTATACCACTTAAAGAAACCGAAAAGGAATACTACCACCTATTTACTATGCTTCTTTAGTACCTTCGGTTCTTTGGGCTGACAATATCCTAATATAGATGCCGTTCCACTCGCTTCAACTGCAATTCTTCTTACTAACTTCGCCCCATTCTTTCCTAATGTCTTTCTAATTTCCTTCATAAATTACACCTTCCTTCCACTAGTTTTCCTACCACGATTGATACCGCTACAAATAATA
>CAYJHQ010000115.1:0-2100 GCA_964369775.1 uncultured Lachnospiraceae bacterium | reverse complement strand
ACAATCCAAATACAGCCAGAAGTGACAGTGGAACAACATATCTTACAACTGAAAAGATTATGGAATTTTGGATTGAAGCAACTGAGACAGAGGATGAAACAGAAGGAACAAGAACTGTATTTTCTTTTGGAGACTATGCCTATTACTTTAGAGCTGAAAGAGATTATGGACAACCATACAAGCACAGTAGTGGTAGTTCAAGCGGTGTAGAATTAAAATACCCTTCTGGAAGTGCAGTATATTTCAAACTAAATGAAGAATTTTTTGATTATATTCCTGATGATAAAACGACAGTTACTGTAATGAAAGATAAAAATGGTGATACATGGCTGAGGTATGAAATTTCTGATGATCAAAGCATTTATTCTAGCGCAGAGAGAGGAGATAGTTCTTATTTTATTGATTTGAATCAATTTCAAGCTACATTTAATTTACAGTCAGGGAAAGATTATCCACTGTTTCTAGAAGCCTATATTGACCTAGGTCCTTTACTAGCAACTCCAAAAGAAGAAGCCTATAATTATCAGTTTACATATAAGGGAACTTTGGTGTCTGATACACTAGGTCTCACAACACGTTCCGATGGAGAATTTGGTGTAAATACAGCTAATATTGATGAGGGAAATAGATTCGTTGATTTAGGACTAGCTGACGGTGCATTAAACTCAGATGGAACATTGACAGCAGAGGGAGTAGCTATTGCTGAAAATAAAAGAATAATTCCTTATATCGAGATTACTAGGTCATTTGCAAGTGCATTGGTTGTAACACCTGAATCAGAATCAGGCGTTATAGATCCAACATTAGATGGGCAAGTATATTATGCAGATGAACATGACGAACTATCATTAAAAGTTGCATTATCTAAGCTAGGAACAGATAATACAAAAGCTATTATTACAATTCCAAAAACAGGAGCTAGCGATACAAAAGATGAAGCGATTCCATTAAGTCTAACAGAGTTTTTACCAAGTAAAGGTAATTGGACAATCGTTTATAAAGATAAAGATGATAATGCCATTAATACTATGGGGAATCCTTCTGAGGTAGTTACAATAGAAATTACAAATAATGGTGGAGAGGCTGAGGGAATCGAGCTTGATTTTCCGATCTCTGCAAATAAAAGCGACATGTATCTTGAAGGTGATGGTATAGTATCAACAGTAACGGCAACAGTTTCTACAGATGAGACAGGTACTATTACCTCAACAGATGAAGCAGACTTTATCTTTAAATGGTATGAAATTGGTGGGACAATCTTTGATGATAATAACGATAATGGTATTTTTGACTCAGATGAAAAACCTATCAAAGTAGAGCCAACCTTTAAAGATGGAGAGGTAACATACAATCCAACTTATGATAGTACCACAGGAGAATATACACTTTTAATTCAACCAAAAGAAAGTACGTATGAATTAACTTATCAGCTTCCAAACGAAGATAAATATGCGTTACCTGCAATACTACCAAGTAAAGGTGTTGACATTTCAAATAACAATAACCATCCAGTAGAATCGAATGGTGGTATTAAGTTTGATGCTAGCGCTGATGCATTTGCTCCGATTATCGACACAAGTGGGAGTCAAAATTTAACACAGGATGAATTGGACTATAAGTTTATTGACGTAGGCGTTAGATATACACCAGATCTTTTTACGGTAACATTTGAAGATGTGGAAAGTGATACATCGGATGAAACGATAACGGATGAGTATGAAAGTGTTGAAGATGGTGACACAATTATTGCTACTACAGAAGTACCTGATGATATGAATACAGGTGGTGAAGTAGAAGGGTGGTATAAAGACAAAGAACTAACAGAAGAGTGGAATTTCAGTACAGACACTGTGACAAAACCAACAACACTATATCCGAAAGTCCTTTATCCAGTTACCTTTGTTAGCCCAGAAGTTGGGGATAGCGATAAAGTGGATAAAGTGGAAAACGGTAAAACTGCTTCCGATCCAGGTGACTCTTGGTATGACTTAGAAGATGGCATGGCAGTTACAGGTTGGTTTGAAGATACCGATGGTATTCAAGGATATACAGAAGGCGATACTCAGTGGGATTTTAGTAAGAATACAGTAACAGAAGAAG
>CAYJHQ010000114.1:0-2106 GCA_964369775.1 uncultured Lachnospiraceae bacterium | reverse complement strand
TTACAGTTCTTACAATTGCTGTAATGTCAATACTGCCGACTATGAGCGCAGGGGCGTCGAGTGCCACAAACGGAATTGTGTTTGATGGAGATTCGCAACAGTTTGTAACAAACATACAGGGAACGGGATTTACAGGGATGCTTCCAGGAGAAGAACAGACAGTAAGTTTTAGAGTAACAAATGATGATGCACAAGAACTTCGTTTTTACATGAGTGCAGCAGTACTTGATAACATTGCAGCCGCGGGAGCGACTAAAAGTGCAGTGTACGATTTTGCAGTAACAAGAAATAATGAAACGTCACCGATTCTAGCGGCTGCCATTGGTAGCGAGGTGGATGTATCAGCGGGACTTGATTTGTTGACAACAGACAATAGAATACTGGTGGATACTTTAGCGCAAGGTGAGTTTGTAGATATATCTATCTCACTTGCTCTTGCAGGAACGACAGATAATTCATACCAAGATCAGTTGGGAGAGATTCAACTTCAATTTAGTGCTGAAACAGAGGATCCAGCACCGGTTGTAACTCAGACGAGGACAGAGACGGTAACGTCGAGTAGTTCGATTCAAACAGGAGATGATAATCAAATTTTTTTGTATATGGGATTGGCAATAGGAGCAGCAGTAATCATGGGGTCATTATTAGTGGCATTGAAGAAAAAAAACAAAAAGAATAAAAGAAACATGATGATGATAGGACTTCTAGTATTAGGCGCAGGAATGTTAATACCTTCGAATGTAGCATCGGCATCAGCGCCAAGTTATGAAGTTTCATTTAAGGCAGGGGTTAATGGAACTATCAATGGTAGTGGTAGTGTGGATGTGATGGTGGAGTATGGAAAAGAGATTAATCTAGATTCATACGCAGCTATGATCATTCCAGAAGATGCTTATGTGTTTAGTGGATGGTCAACAGGGGAATCGGGAACACTTGTGGTTGAAGAAAGCAGTAAACTTATCGCACAATATAACAGAATTGTTACAGAAGCATCTTATACAGTAAATTATATAGATGATTTTGGGAATGAGATATTTACTCAAAAGGTAGCAATGACAGAGTTAGGAACGCAAGTTTTTGAAAATGCACCAACTATTGAAGGATACACTGCGACAGTAGCAACACAGAGCGCAGTAATTGATGAAAAAAATGGTGTTGAGATTAATTTCGAATATACGACAGATCCAACAATTGTAACGGAAGTTAATACAGTAGTTGTTCCTGGCGCAGCAACACCAGCTGCAGCAGCGGCTACACCGGCAGCAGCGGCACCGGATGCAGTCGCAGTTCCAGATGATGGAGTACCGTTAGCAGATGCACCGGATGAGGATACAGATAATGGAACAGATACAGACAATGAGGCAGATACAACGGAAGTTCCAGATGAAGATATTCCGCTAGCTAGTGGAATGGAGAAAGAAACAGAATTCAATACTTTGCCGATTGTTATTGGAGTGCTTGCGACAATTTTAGGAGTTGGAATTGTAGTTGCAATCTTCTTGAAAAATAAAAGGGAAAAAAACAGATAACTTATTAGAAACGTTACTTTGAATACTAGAGAAAAAAGAAGATTTTGTTCAAGGTACATAAAAAAATAAAGTTTTTCTATAGTGAATTTGGCGAAAAAAGAAAAAATATTAAACGAACTTCTCGTTTTTGTAAGAATTGCTTTCGAAATAATGACGTATGCTATAATATATTCAAGTTACATTGGGATTTCAATGAAAAAATTGAAATGGTTGCACGTGAATAAGGCTGACGTAATTATTGAAAGTGATTTGGGGGAGACTATGAGAAGTAAAGTCATGAAACAAGGCGAGTCGAAGTTATACGTAAGGACTTTTGTTAGGCTAACGCTGACGTATGATGAGGTGCAATTACTGGAAGAGGATATTCGATCGGAGATGCTGACGAAGCTGTTGGTTTATTTTGTGTGCAATAGAAATCGCACAGTTGCAGTTCAGGAGCTGATAGAAGCATTATGGGTGGATGAAGAGAGTGATAATCCAGCAGGTGCATTAAAGAACTTGGTGTATCGATTGAGAGTGTTCCTGAAAAAGAAGTGGGGAGATATAGAATTTGTAAAAACTGAAAGAGGTGGATATC
>CAYJHQ010000113.1:0-2267 GCA_964369775.1 uncultured Lachnospiraceae bacterium | reverse complement strand
AAAAGTTTGGAGAAGGTCTTAAATTCGGTATTGTTATTACCCTTAAAGAAATTAATGGAGTTAATCGCATAGATGAGTTTGTTAAAAATGCTCAACTAAGAGGTTGGCTTGTTAATAGAATTGATGTGGATACAAGAATTGATATTTTCAATGTAGCTGAGGAAGATATTGAGTTTGAGTAAATGTTATGGAAGGAAAATAACAGATGAAGATAAGAAAAATAAAGTTAGAAAATAATCCTGTCTTTGGCAATATTGAATTCGATTTTTGTGATAAAAATGGTAATGTTGCGGATACAATAATCTTAGCTGGTGAGAATGGTTGCGGCAAAACTACCTTGCTTGATATTATTTATGATTTTTCAGTTTTTTCAAATCAAAATTTCGCAGATGGAGAAAAAAGAGTTTTTGATTTCGAAATAGGCGAAGAGTATTTAAAAACAATAGAAAAAGTACTAAACAGACCACCACATAAACCTATAGATTTAAGTGATCGTTTTGTTGCCACGATATCAAACGATGTTTCTTGGAGAGGAAATTTCGCTTATGTGGATATAACTGACGGAAACTTAAAAGCGCTAGAACAAAACGACAACATTCACATAAGTAATGCCCTAAATTCAACTGGAGAACTATCAAGTATTTTTAAAGCAGTATATTCTACCACGGAAATTAATTATACTCCTAAACAAAGTAGTTCAGTTACATCAAAAGAATTGGATTCTCCTGTGCAGAGAAGTATTCGCAGCAATAGTACTGATTTAGCTACAGAAATACAGCAATTATTGATAGATGTACAAAACAATGATGCTGTTGAATTAAATGATTGGGTTAGAGTAAATCCAGGTAGTGTTCCACCAGAAGAGAATGTTGATAAACGTATTAAACGATTCAAAAACGCATTTGCAGAAATTTTTATTGACTTGAATTATAAAACGATTAAAACAGATGGCGGAAAAAAAGAAGTCTTGTTTGAGCGTCACAACATACAAATTCCTATTTCAAAGTTAAGTTCAGGTGAGAAGCAAATTGTATTTCGAGGAGCTTTTCTGTTAAAAGACAAGGAGAGTATTACTGGAAGTGTAGTTTTAATAGATGAACCTGAAATAAGTTTACATCCTGTTTGGCAAGAGAATATATTAGATTATTATAGAAAATTATTTGTAAATTCTAATGGAATTCAACAGTCGCAGTTATTTATTTCAACACATTCACCTTATATAATTCATAGTAATACAAGAGTAAACGATAAAATTGTTGTATTAAAGAAGAATTTGAGAGGAATAATTGTTGATGATAATCCAGAGTTTGCTAGTATAGGCGTAAATAAAGCAATTAAAGAAGCTTTTAACACAAACTGGTTTGATACCGAAATGCCTTTGATTATTACTGAAGGATGTACAGATTGGAAACATATGAAAGCCGCATACACTAAATTGATGGAAGATCCAACCTTTGCAGAAGAATTTAGTGATATTAATTTTGGATTTCTAGAGTATGAGCCAAAAAATTCCAAGAAAGAATCAAAACTTAAATTACAGATGAGCAATACTGAACTTGTCACCATGTGCAAAAGTGTTTCAAATGTTATGCAAAAACAAAAACTTATTTTCATTGCAGATTGTGATGCAAAGAAAGATACAAAGGATTTAGTATCAGAAGGCGAAGATTATAAATCTTGGGGTAACAATGTCTTTTCTCTTGAACTGCCAGTGCCAAATCATAGAGCTGAAACGCCTAATATTTGTATAGAGCATTATTATACAGATGATGAAATAAAAACTGAGTATACAGATGGAGAATTTACACGCAGAATTTATATGGGTAATGAATTTAACTCTAATGGGTATAATCCAAATTTACAATTAAAATGTGATGCAAAAGATATATATGGAGAAAAAAGTATTACTATACTTGATGGCTCACATTATGGAAAAATCTATCGTCTTGAAGATGAAGAGAGAAAAAATTACGGATTATCAAAGAATAATTTTGCAGAAAAAATTCTTCATAATGAAGAGTTGTTTAATAGTATGAACTTTAGTAATTTTATCGAACTTTTTAAGATAATAAAAAATATAATTGTCAACAATTAAAACTCTAAGTTAAAAGTGAAGTTGGATTAAATACTGGTCCTACTTCGCTTTATAATAAAATATTTTAGTAATAGCTTGACATAAGCGTGTCTCAGATCGTGCACTCTTATTTCTAATAGTTCCCCTTTCTTTATCTCTCTCCGTAATTTGTGTTGTACAGATTCTGCGATGA
>CAYJHQ010000112.1:0-2311 GCA_964369775.1 uncultured Lachnospiraceae bacterium | reverse complement strand
TGTTCTGGTACTGGTTGCTCTGGTGTTGGTTCAACAACTATCGGTGCATTTACTACTTCTATATACACTCTATTGCTTGTTCCTGATGCAACTGTTTCTCCTGATGCATTTCTATCTTTATTAGTTACCATAACGTAATAATCTTCTAATCCACTCACACTCGTATCTACATCTAACGTAGAATTTGTTGCTCCTTTGATCAGATTACCTTCACTATCATACCATTGATAAGTCAACTCCCCTTTGACATTATTTGTAATTGTAGCAAGTAATGTAACCGTTGTTCCCACTATTACCGTTGTACTATCTCCTTCAACTTCTGTTGGTTCAATAATTGTCACCTTAACTTCGGGTGCGACTGCATCCCATTTCGGCTTCAGTGTCGTATGCTCTGTAAATGGTCCTTTCGAAGGATCCACAACATTTCCCTCTTCATCAATCCATCCATCAAATTCATACCCATCCTTTTCTGGGTCTTTTGGGATATCACTTTCTTTAACTATTCCTTTTTCAGTTTCAACTTCAATTTTATTATCTTTATCATCATCTCCCTCTGGGAATATTCCCCCATCAGTTTCAAATGAGATCACAATTTTTTCAAAATCATACACATATGTCATATTACCATCTTCATAAGAGTAAGTTGTTTTAGGATTTACATCCCAATCACCATTCGTATAATCAGCGTCCGCTTTCATTCCAGTCGGAATGTTTAGCTCAGCTGTTGCTTCTGCATCGTTTGTCCACTTTCCATCCTTTACAAATGTAAGCACTTCTACAATTTCAACTATCTCTCCGTCCGACCAGCTCCCGTTTGCTATGCTAAACGTCACCACTCTTTGATATTTATCTGGAACCCCATCTCCTGTTCCTTCTTCTCCTACGATGTCTTCTTCCCATATCGCTGTCAGCGTTTTCTTTCCCTCCACTTCACTATACTCGTATCCCATAAAGATATGGTTTTCTTTTGTTGGATCTGGAACTTCAATATCATTTTCTACTGTGATATCTCCTGCTAACTCTCCCATTCCTCCGTTATTGTCTACATGAATAACATCTCCGTCTTTTACTATGAAGTTTTCAGCTCTTAGATCATTACTATCCTCTCCTACTGGACCTTTGTACCCTACATTGTGTTGCTCTGTAAAATCGTATGCATATGTTTTATTTCCATTTCCATATGCATATGGTGTCACTGGATTCTCGTTCCAGTTTCCATCTGTGTACCCTACACCCGCTTTCATTCCAGTCGGAATGTTTAGCTCAGCTGTTGCTTCTGCATCGTTTGTCCACTTTCCATCCTTTACAAATGTAAGCACTTCTACAATTTCAACTATCTCTCCGTCCGACCAGCTCCCGTTTGCTATGCTAAACGTCACCACTCTTTGATATTTATCTGGGACCCCATCTCCTGTTCCTTCTTCTCCGATGATGTCTTCTTCCCATGTTGCTGTTAGTGTTTTCTTTCCTTCTATTTCACTGTACTCATACCCCATGAAAATGTGGTTTTCTTTTGTTGGATCCGTAATAATAGTATCTTCTGTAATCACCACATTTCCATCAAACGCACCACTACCTCCTGTATTATCTACAACAACTGTTTCCCCATATGTTACTGATTCTTCTACCGACTCCAAATTAGTAGTTCCCTCTTCACCTGGTACATTATAGGTGATTTTAGGAATTATTGGGATAAAATCGGCATAAACTGTGACCGCCATAGCAGGCACATTCAGCACAAACTGATTATTACCTTTGTATTCTACATTTGCATCTACAGTACTTGGATAGTCTGTTGTTCTTATCGAGTACAATTTATATTCATAACCTATATTCGGGGTCAATGTACCTGGAATCTGTTCTCCTTGAAAAACTTCAAAAGCATCTCCATTCGTATATTCAACACCTTGATAATATAAAGTAATAACACCATTTTCTGTACTTGGCGAAATTTCGACTCTTGTCTTATGCACCGAACTAACATTAACTATTATTTCAGGTACTTCAACTCCTGGTGCTAGTGATAATGTCTTATCCACTAATTCCGCTTTGTATACAAACATAGCACTTTCAGCTGTAGAAAATTCTTTATCACCTTGCAAAGTCCAGTTTACAGCTACCGTACTCTCTACTGTATCAGCACCTTCACTTGCTTGTGCAGTAATAGAAAATGGCCATTGGAATGCTACTTTTTCAGACGCTTCTTCCTCTATCGCCCCTTCTGTTTCTTCTACAGGCTCTTCTGGTGTTTCTTCTGCAGATTTTTCTACCGCTTCTTCTTCAGGCTCTTCTACAAGTTCTTCACTTGCCG
>CAYJHQ010000111.1:0-2330 GCA_964369775.1 uncultured Lachnospiraceae bacterium | reverse complement strand
ACTTCAAACACTGACCCAGATATGGGGAGTAAAATCTCAAAGCTTTGGGAAGATTTGTACCAAACTGGAATTCATGAGAGTATAAAAATAAAGTGAACACTCATGCAATCGAGCTATATTCTGAATATTCGGATAGTAATTACACTGTTACAGCAGGTAACGAAGTTAGTGCTTGTGAAAACTTAGAACTAGCCACGAAAATAAATCCAAATGGTAAATGTGCTAAATATCTATACACGGGAATATGGTTACAGCAGTAGCAGAGGCTTAGCAGAAATCTGGCAAACGGATTTAGACAGAGCGTTTACAGGAGATTTTGAAGAATATTTAAATTCTGATTGGGAAAATGCAGATATTGATACTTAAATTGCGTTAAAATAAGGAGAAAAAATGGCAAGTAGTGTAGAATACATAGAATTTGTATGCGAGCAAATCGCTAGTGTCGGCGATATAAGGTATAAGAAAATGTTCGGCGAATATATGGTTTATGTAAATGATAAACCTGTAAAATATAACGATGAATCTGAAGAATAATACAGAAACAGACTAAAACAGATATAAAGAGAGTATAGAAGTATTATAAAGTACTTAAAAGGAATGAGTACGAATTTAGAACATTCTTATTACATACTCACCACATGTTGAAACTTGTGTGATCTTAGTGAAAACGAGCTAGTGCGAAGTTTGAACTTAGCTGCACAGTTATTCTAGGAACGAAGTGAGGTAGAACTTCCTTGGAATGATGATGTTGGGCTAGAAGCCAGTGTTTGTATGGGTTTGCGGGTAAGAAAAAGTGCATTTTTTGTTCCGTGAAAATAGCAAAAATACATGGTAATTAAATTGGCTTTCCGATTCAATCGTATAGATAACATTGGAATTTTGAGAGAATTTGATAGATGACATCAGTTTTGAGATACTATTTGAAATAGAGGAATTGAGTTCAGTAATGAAGACAGATAGGTAGTATATTGAAACAGTTCCCAAAGGAATTGTTTTAATGGAGTATCATATCTGTTATACTAAACTAGAATAGAAATTGAAACAAATTAATGTATGGAAGATTATTTGTATAATGAATAGGAGTGTTGATTTATGTTTGGAAAAGAAGTAACAGTTACTATTGATAGACCTTTAAATTCAGTTCACCCTAAACACAAAGATATGATTTATCCAATAAATTATGGTTATGTAGAAAATATTTTTGCACCAGATGGAGAGGAACAAGATGCCTATATATTGGGTGTTGACATTCCAATATCTACTTTTACAGGAATAATCATAGCGATTATTCATAGAAATGATGATGTGGAAGAAAAATGGGTAGTAGCCCCTAAAGATAAATCATTCACTTTAGAAGAAGTAAAGAACGCAACGTATTTTACAGAGCAATATTATGATAGTGAAATACGTATGAAATGAGTATAACAGATACAAGAAAACTTATATTAGTTTGAGGTGAAGTGATGAATTTTTTAATAAAACCATTAGATGGTGTTTACTGGGAAGATAAAAGTATATTGCTAAAGGATAACATAGATGATGTTATTAGTTTATTTGGGGATGATTATCGAAAAAGAGTGCATGATGGAAAAACAGTATTGTATCTTTTTCGTTCATCGTTGCAAATTTATTCTGACATACATAATAAAGTTGAATTTATTCAGTTTGGCGGAGGATATAACATTGAATTGGAAGTTTCTATTTATGGAATAAATCCCTTTAAAACAAAAGAGGATTTACTATTTAAGATATTAAAGGATAAGAACAATGGAACTATAGGAGATACCGAAAACGGGTACAGTTATGAATTTAAGAATATTTCTGTGGGAATTTGGCGTGAATCTATACCAGAAAATTTAGCAGAATTTATAGATGGAATTAACAGTGATGGCAGCATATCCCAAGATATTAAAGATGACAATATACGCGAAGAAACTATTAAGTCAAGCTATTGGGAAGCAGTTGGTATCGGTATTGCAAATTACTATACATAAGCTTTTGAGCATAATCTTTAGTACGGATAACAATTGAATAATGAAATAGATAATTGAAGCAGAGAAGTACATCACAAATGAGTGAGTACTGACTCTGCTTTTTCTATGCATAATCAGATTCAAGAAATAAGACATTGATGAAAATGTTTAATTTAATTAATATTGAAGAGAAAGCTGGAAGTAGCGTTCCAAATATTTTTAATGTATGGGAAGATGAAGGAGTTATAGAGTTGAGTATTGAAGAAAAATTTAACCTTGATAGAACTGTTTTATTCCAAAGGCTTGGTGAATTATTACACCAACTTAAGGCTATCCATCTGCACTGTAAGTCCATTG
>CAYJHQ010000110.1:0-2359 GCA_964369775.1 uncultured Lachnospiraceae bacterium | reverse complement strand
CTTCTAAGTCTGCATAGTATGGATCGCTGTTCTTTGAATCGATTGAACGCATCAAGGCTTTCTTTGCAAGAAGGGCTGCTTTGTCAAATGTTCCACCAATTCCTACTCCTACAACCATTGGTGGACATGGATTTGGTCCTGCTAATTCTACTGTCTCTAGAATAAAATCTTTGATTCCTTGTAATCCTGCGGATGGCTTGAACATACGAATTGCACTCATGTTCTCGCTTCCAAATCCTTTTGGTCCTACTGTAATCTTGATTTGATCTCCTAATACGATTTCTGTGTAAATCATAGCTGGTGTATTGTCTCCAGTATTTCCTCTACGGACTGGATCTCCTACAACTGACTTTCTCAAATATCCTTTGTCATAACCTCTTCTAACACCTTCATTTACTGCATCAGCCAATAATTCTCCAACGATGTGAACGTCTTGTCCGATTTCTAGGAAGACACAGGCCATACCTGTGTCTTGACAAATCGGAAGTTTCTCAGCGTCAGCAATTTCATAATTTTGTATAATCTTATCTAATACATCTTGAGCCATTGGCCAGTCTTCTTCTGCTCTACATTTTTGAATGGCACATTTCACATCTTTTGGAAGGTGTTGGTTTGCCTCGATGCAAAGTTTTTCTACTACATCTGTGATTTGACTTGCTTGAATTTCGCGCATAAGATTCTCCTTTTACTTTCTTTACTTATCTCTCGTGACGAGCATATTTTGGAAGTAGTAATGGTGAAACTTCTTCTGTTTCTACTCCTGCTGATTTTAATTCTTCTGCATATTCATTTACGTGTCCTAGATTCATAGATCCAATCTCAACATCTTTTGCTTTCTTTGCTGCTGCCTTACCTGCCTGACGACCAAATACGATGATATCAAGTAGTGAGTTCCCCATCAGACGGTTTCTTCCATGAATTCCACCGACAGCTTCCCCAGCTACTAATAGGTTATCAAATGCTTTTGTATTTCCTTCTCCTTCAATCTCAAGTCCACCATTTTGATAGTGTAGTGTTGGATAGATTAGAATCGGTTGTTTTCTCATGTCGATTCCATAGTTTAAATACATACGAAGCATAGCTGGAATACGAGCCTCAATAGTTCCTTCTCCACCAAGCATTTCAATCATAGGAGTATCTAACCATACACCGCTACCAAGTGGTGTATCTACCCCTTTTCCATGTGCAGAACACTCGCGAATTACAGAAGCTGCTGCAACATCACGTGTCTCTAGTGGATGCATAAATGCTTCTCCATCTTTGTTGATTAACATCGCTCCAAGTGAACGAACCTTTTCTGTTACAAGCGCACCAAAGATCTGTGATGGATAAGCTACACCTGTTGGGTGATATTGAATCGTATCTTGGTATAATAAAGGTGCTCCAAGACGATATCCCATAACAAGTCCATCTGCTGTCGCTCCATAATGATTTGATGTTGGGAAGTTTTGATAATGTAGTCTTCCTGCACCACCTGTTGCTATGATTACTGTCTTTGCTTTTGCTACCATGTAATCATCTGTTTCCATATTCAGTAGCACTGCTCCAGCAACTTGTCCTTTATCATCTCTGATAAGCTCTACTGCTGATGTAAATTCTACTACTGGAATTCCTCTGTTGATTACTTCATCGCGAAGTGTACGCATGATTTCTGCTCCAGAATAGTCTTTACAAGCATGCATTCTCTTTCTAGAAGTACCACCACCATGAGTAGTAACCATTCTTCCATCTTCGTCTTTATCGAACATAACACCAAGTTCATTTAACCAATTAATGGCATCTGGCGCTTCCATAACAAGTCTCTTTAAAAGTTCAGGTCTTGCAGCGTAATGTCCCCCCCCAAATGCATCTAAGTAATGTTGTACTGGTGAGTCATTTTCTTTATCTGCTGCTTGAATACCTCCTTCTGCCATCATTGTATTGGCATCTCCAATGCGAAGCTTTGTAACAATCATTGCATTTGCCCCTGCCTCGTGAGCTTCGATAGCTGCTGATGAACCTGCACCACCACCACCGATTACAAGAACATCTACATCATAATCCACTTTGCTTAGATCAATCTCTTCGCCTAAGATACGACTGTTTGAGTGAAGAAGGTCGCTAAGCTCTGATGGTGCTTTTTGTCCCTTGTTCTTTCCTACTTTGATTTCTTTGAATCCTGTTGTTCTATAATCTGGATGAAAACCTTCAAGAAGGGTTTCTTTTTCTTCTGCTGTCATACGTCTTGGCTCAGTCTTCATTCTTTCGGCACGTGTTGCCTCTACGTTTTTAATCGATTCTAGCATTTCTGCTGTAAACATAATATTACCCCTCCTTATTTTTCAATCTCTCTTGTATTATATAATTCTTTCATCTCTGT
>CAYJHQ010000109.1:0-2391 GCA_964369775.1 uncultured Lachnospiraceae bacterium | reverse complement strand
CCTTTACTGCATATATACAGCTGCTTCCAATAGTTTTTGGTTTATTCGTAGCATCACCTCTGTGTAGTAAACAAGTTCTTCCTCTGTTAGTTCTCCTTCTAGTTGCTCTAGTTCTCCCATTGCATTGGCATATTTTGACATCCAATCTGCATAATCGAGCATTAAACTCGCTGGGTCGGTAGACTCACTATAGCTTTTCATAAATGCAATGTATTCATCCATTAATACTTCATAACTGTCCATTGTAGATTTAAATTCTTCAAACGAAGAGTCTGTTTTCGTTTCAATAGGCGTAGGTGATTCAGGAGCTACTTCTTCCACTGTTGGTGCTTCCACTGCGGGCTCATTTATTATCGACTCATCTTCAGCTATTTCTTCTTGCATTGTGTCTTCTTTCGTTGAA
Organism: uncultured Lachnospiraceae bacterium; assembly: GCA_964369775.1. Classification (GTDB taxonomy): domain Bacteria; phylum Bacillota; class Clostridia; order Lachnospirales; family Lachnospiraceae; genus CAUPWF01. The sequence goes on along the minus strand of CAYJHQ010000109.1, from coordinate 1,988 downwards.
TCCGTGCCTTCTTTTGAGCAAGATACAAATATTATGGCTAGCACCGCTACTAATACTGCTATTGTCTTTTTTTTCATGTTAAATTCTCCTCTTTTCTAACGTATTAACCGTTATAATTATAGTGTTCACAAAGTAAATTGCTTGCTTTGAATAATTTATGGGTATATACGAATGGACCAATTAAAATAAAAGAGCCCAATACTCCCCATAGCCAAAATGTAGACACGCTACATGTATATGCAATATTTCTTCTTCGCAGTTCATTATCAATTCTTTTACAAATATTATGATTCCAAACTAAATACCCAATTCCCAGTGTAAGTGGTGCGACTACAAAGATTAATAATGCATAGTGCATTGTTCTTCGACCATCATATCTGCTCGCGATAATATTCAAGTCATTACTAACTCCACAATGAACAACCAAAGCATAAATTCCAAAAGTTATTAGTGATAATAAAATAGTAACCAGTAAACTTCGATTTGTTTTTAGCTGCCCTACTGGCTTATTAGTAGCTTGATAAGCCGTGCTCTGTAAAATTGTTTCGTTTTGCTGTTCATTCATGATAAAACCTCCAAATTTTCTTTTTTTCATCTCTAACCATAGTCAAAAAATGTACTTTTTGCTTATGGTAGTTTCCATTTTTAGTTAGAAGTGTTTTTTATATATGTATTTTTATAACTCTTTGATTAATTCATATGTTGCTTGAATTAATTGCCTCATTATTTCATTCTCAACCTCTAAGTACTCTACGCGTGTAGTAAGTATTATCTTTAGCTTATGATTTGGTGCTTCGATAATTTCACATATTTCCTTTACCGTAAAACCTAGTTGTTGATAAAATTTAATTTTTTTTATTCGTTCTAATGAACTCTCATCATACAGCAGATGTCCTCTTGCATTTTTCGCCGATGCTGAAACTAATCCTGCTTTTTCATAACCTTGAATCGCTCTTCTTGATACATTTGCGTCACTGCATACTTCTCGCAAAGTCATATATGTCACACCTTCCTACCAATTTCACTTTAAATCTGCACCTAACGTGCAGTCAACCTCTATAAAGGTAATTTTTTCCACCAAGTAAAATTCTTATTTTTAATTCATATAAAAAAACACTTCCTTTTCAGGAAATGTTTTTTTCGCGAAATTTCAAAAGTGAAATTGTAGGATTCTATTATTTTAAAAAGCCTCCTCGTAGACGATTCATCTAAATCGCTTACAAAAAGGCTTTTCTTCTATACTATTGTTACTATAAATTTTGCTGCAAGTACAATCAATACCAACGCAATTGGATATGTTGCTGCATAGGCTGCTGCAACTGCATCTGTCTTTGCTACTGTTATTAATGTTCCAAGTGCTGGTGTGCTTGTCATTCCACCTGTAAGGGAACCTAGATTATTGAAGATACTTAACTTAAACACATATTTTCCTAATACGAAACCGAGTAACATTGGAACTAATGTTAATATTGCTCCATATATAAAATACGCTGGCTTTACATATGTTACGAAGTTGATTCCTGCTGGAATTCCAGCCCCTACAAGGAACAATACTAAACCTAATTCTCTAAAGAAGTTTAGCGTGTTCTTATTAATACTTAAATCAATATTCCCCATTCTTCCAAAATGACCAATGATAAGTCCTGCTATTAAAGTTCCTCCTGATGTTCCTAGTGAAAAATCAATCACGGGAATTTTGATTACGCCTATTACCATTCCAAGTATTATTGTTAATACAAACGGAAAAAAATCTAGTGTATCAATCTTTTTAAGCTTTCCTTTTACTTCATCTAATTTTACCGTTCCTGCTGATATAAAAGACTTTCTTTCTTCGTCAATATTAACCTTTAGGATTTTAGGTACTAATTGGACAAAAAGTACCACCCCTAGAATACCAAATAAGTAAGCAATTCCATATCCAGCAGTTACTGCCGCCGGATCAGAAGCTGCATCCTTTGCTGCTGATAATCCTGGTGTACTAGTAAGCG
>CAYJHQ010000108.1:0-2530 GCA_964369775.1 uncultured Lachnospiraceae bacterium | reverse complement strand
TGTTTATGGTACTCTAAAATTAGGTCAGATGGACCATCCAAAACTAGGTCACTTCCACAAAGTATGATATCCTTTTAGCAATGACTAAAAGGGGGAAAGGGAAGTGATTACATTGACAATAAAACAAAGTATTATTCGGCTTCACTTGAGTGGTGAAAGTAACCGAGCAATAGCTATTGAGCTTAAGATGAGTAAAGACACTGTCAATAAGTATGTAAAACAATACCAAGAACAGCGACAAGAATTGTTGAAAGAAAATCCAGATATGGATCTTGCAGAAGTTATTCAGACATATGTAGAGAAACCAACGTATAAGGCACGAATTTCAAGTGCAACAAAAGCTACTCCTGAAGTGGTGGAATTAGTTGAATCTTGTATATCCGAGAATGAAAAGAAGAAATTTTTCGGTCGTAGTAAGCAAGAGATGAAAAAAATCGATATCTATGAGTATCTCCAAGAACAAGGGTATAACATAAGCTATTCCACTGTAAAACGGTTGGTGCGCACGATAGAGAAGCGACATGCAGAAGCATTTATACGGCAAGCTTATGAAGCTGGTGATGTTTGCGAGTTTGATTGGGGAACTGTGAAAATTCAGATTGGAGAAGGTGACTTTCAAAATTATCAGATGGCGGTATTTACTGCAGCAAAAAGTAATTATAGATATGCGAAATTATACCGTTCACAGGACACTGCAGCATTTCAGGAATCACATACTGATTTTTTTACTCATTGTAAAGGGAGTTTTCGTACAATGGTTTACGATAACATGAAAGTGGCTGTGAAGAAGTTTGTAGGCTTAACAGAAAAAGAACCCACTACTGCACTTGTCGAATTGGCTTTGTACTATGGAATGAATTATCGATTTTGTAACATAGCCAAAGGAAACGAAAAGGGCCACGTAGAGCGTAGTGTTGAATACATTAGACGAAAAGTATTCAGCCGCCCTAATTGTGAAACATTTGAAACGTTAAAAGACGCAAATACCTTCTTGTTTAAGGAGTGTCAAAAATTAAATGCACGAACCATTACCGATGGAACATGTCCCGTAGTTGCCTTCGAAGAAGAGCAAAAACTATTATATCCTGTATTACCACCCTTTGAAAGTTGTATAAAACGAGAGGCTATGGTGGATAAATACTCAACAGTTGTGATATCTCAAAATCATTATTCTGTTCCAGATACTTTGGTAAATAAACGAGTAGATGTACGTATATATTCTGATCGTATCAGTATATATCATGAGGGAATTATTGTAGCAAAACACAATCGAAGTTTTAAAAACCACGATTGGACAATCGATATCTATCATTACTTAAGAACCCTTAAACGCAAGTCAGGTGCCCTACATCAAAGCATTGCACTGCTTCAAACGGACACCAAAACTAAAACTATCTACGAAAACTATTATAGCAAAGATGCGAAAGCTTTTCTAGAGATTCTAGAATTAATTTATGAAAAAGGAGTAGATCCAATCGTAGAAGCATTGAAAAAGCTAGAAACAATCTCTCCATTAGATTTTAGCCCAAGTAAAGTGCAACTTCTTTGTGAAAAATTAGAGGAAACAAAAGAAGCACGAAATAAGATTGGAAGCGACCACATTAGCATCAAAACAAAGAAAACGCTCTCTCAATACGATGCACTGCGAGAATTGCAGAAAGAGAGGGTGGCTGTATAATGAAGATAAAAACAAACGAAGAAATAAAAGAGTATTGCAAGATTCTTAAACTGAAAGGAATACAAACTACATTCGAAGCTCTCCAAGAAGAAGCTTGTGACTATGAGGATTTTTTACATAGGCTCCTGACTATAGAAATGGAAGAAAAGGAAAAAAGAGCAATTAGTTGTCGTATAAGAAATGCTAAATTTCCATACAGAAAGTATTTAGAAGATTTAGAGCTAAATTGCTTACCTAAGCCGATGCAACAGATATTGCCTAAATTAGCAACTTTGGATTTCATTCAGGAAGGGCAAAACATTATTATGACGGGAAATCCAGGCACGGGTAAAACACATGTAGCACTGGCTCTTGGTCTGAAAGCTTGTGAACAAGGATATAAAGTTCTATTCACTACAGTACCACTGCTTATTACAGAACTCAAAGAATGTAACAGTGCAAAAACTCTAAGATATTTCCAAAATAGATTCGCTAAATATGATTTAGTGATTGCGGATGAACTAGGATATATCTCGTTTGATAGACAAGGAACCGATTTGCTATTTACGAATCTCTCCTTACGAACTGCTAGCAAGTCAACGATTGTCACCTCTAATTTAAGCTTTAATCGCTGGGATGAAATATTTGGAGACCCAGCAGTAACAGGAGCAATGGTCGACCGATTGACTTATAAATCTATTCTAGTAGATATGGAAGGGGAGTCATACAGGCTACGAGAAACCCTACGTACTACACGAGGAGATTTTGAAGCATAAATATAATGCATCAATACATTTTGTATTGATGCAAAAAAGTAACTGAGTGACCTAATTTTCAATGGCCACTTGACCTAAAATTCGATTGACAACTACA
>CAYJHQ010000107.1:0-2552 GCA_964369775.1 uncultured Lachnospiraceae bacterium | reverse complement strand
AGTAAAGGGGACTTTTTGTGTGACTGCAAAATAGGTGAATCAGAGAGGGCGGAAAACAAAAAAATGAGGGATGAAAAATATTTTTGTTACCAGACTAACTTTTTGTGGGTATCAGTTGTTATAATATATGAGTGAGTTGAAAGGGGATTTATGGAAGATTTTTTATTGATAAGAAAAATTAAAGATGGAAATATTAAAGCGGGTGATAAGTTAGTAAAAAAATACTATTCCCTTATATATAAATACTGTCTAATCCATGTTCAGAACTCAGATACAGCTGCTGATATAACTCAGGATACTTTCTTGCGATTTTTTGAAGCAATAATGCAATATGTAGAATATGGAAAGACAAAGAATTATTTGTATACGATTGCTAGAAATCTGATTAATAATTACCATAAAAAAAGGAAGGAATTATTAACTGTAGAGACAATAGAGATTCCGGAATATAGTATCGATAAAGTAGATATCAGATTGGATATTGAGCAAGCTCTAAAAAGGATGCCAGAGGAAGTGAAAGAAGTGGTTATTTTGTTCTTTTTTCAGGAGATGAAACAAGGAGATATTGCAAAATTATTAAATATAAAAATATCTCTTGTAAAGTATCGTGTGAGTAGGGGAAAGCAAATTTTGGCAGAGTATTTTAAGGAGATGAATTAAATGGCTTTATTTGAAAAAAAAATAGAAGAATATAAAGAATATTTACAGGAGCAGGATGTGGCAGAGGAGTTATTACAGAGTGTTATGGTCAAGTGCAGAACAATAGTAGGTGAGCAACAAGAACGTCGAATGTCTTATTTTGAGTTCCTATGTAATCAACTTAAGTTTGTTAAGAAGAGATGGTGGATATTACAAGGCACAATTCTTATCTTACTATATATGCTATTAAACGATTTTTCAAACACTTCGGGCGAGATGGAGCGAACGCTTGGAAGTTTATCTACAGCGTTTGCAACAATGATTATCCCAGAAATTTGGAAAAGTAGGCGAAGTGATATGATGGAGATAGAAGTATCTTCCTTTTATTCATTAAGGAGTATATGCGCGGCTAGAATGTTACTATTCGGTATAGTAGATTTGATTATGCTATCTTTATTTTTTGTGGTAACGTACAACACGGTGCAGATTTCAATATACAGTTTGATTATTAAGGTTCTTATTCCATTAAATGTTTCGGCATGTATTTCTCTCAAATTGCTGTACGCAAAATGTGGTGTAAATGAGTATGTAGCAGTATTTGTGAATGTAGCTTGGCTAATGATATGGACGCTTATCGTGATTCAAAATAATATTTACCAATTAATTGTTGAACCAATATGGATTCTTATTTTGCTGTTTTCCTTCGCGTACATTATTATCACTGCGTGGAAATCAAAAATAAATTGTGACGTTCAGTATACTAAAATATAGAAGGGAGAAGAGAGAGAGAATCGATGGAACTGATAATGGATAATGTTTTAAAAAAATATGGGCAAGTAGAGGCAGTAAATCATGTTAGCTATGAGATGAAAAATGGCGTATATGGATTGTTGGGTGTTAATGGGGCAGGCAAGACCACTTTGATTAGGATGTTGTGTGCTATTACGGAACCTACAAGTGGAGAGATTAAGTGGAATGATGAAAATATCTTTGAACTAGGTGCAAGTTACAGAAATATATTAGGGTATCTACCTCAGAAATTTGGATTCTATCCAGATTTATCTGTTTGGAATTATATGATGTATATCGCATCTATAAAAGGCATTCGCCCTCAAGTAGCAAAAAACAGAACAGTGCAACTCTTGCATCAAGTAGGGATGTACAAATATAAGAAGCGTAAAATGAAAACCCTATCTGGCGGGATGGTAAGGCGTATAGGGATTGCACAAGCCATGTTGAATAATCCTAAAATATTGGTATTGGATGAACCAACTGCTGGATTGGATCCAAATGAAAGAATACGTTTTAGAAATCTTATAAGCGAACTTTCGAAAGAACGTTTGGTTCTGCTATCAACACACATTGTGGCTGATATTGAATATATCGCGAACGAAATTATCATAATGAAAGCAGGAGAGTTTCTATATACAGGAACATCGGAAACATTAATTGCATCTATAGATGAGGTGATCTGGAGGTGTAATGTAGCGAAAGAGCAGGTTGATTATTATTTAGAAAACTACCTAGTTGCAAATGTTAAAAACACAGAAGCTGGGGCTGACCTTCGCATCCTTACGAAAGAACCACCTATAGACGGTGCAATAGCTGAGAGACCAACTTTGGAAGATGTGTTTCTGTTATATTTCGGGAATAAAGAAGGGGGGGACTTTGATGTTGAAATGTGAGTTGAAGAAATTACTTTCTAAAAGAATCTACCAAATTGTAATAGCTATGACTATACTTCTGGTCATTCCAATCATTTTCTTTGCAGTGGGCAGTGTGCGCTTTACAAATAAAAATGGAGGGACAGAGGTAGGCATTACAGCTCCACGCAAATTACTACAAGACAAAAACAAATGGGAGGGAAGCCTGACGGAAGAAAAACTTACAGAAATAATAAATATAGAGCAAGA
>CAYJHQ010000106.1:0-2557 GCA_964369775.1 uncultured Lachnospiraceae bacterium | reverse complement strand
AGATGCTTCAAGATATTGAACCATATATCTATAGCAATCAATATACACCAAGAGCACCGAAAAAGGACGACTTAGTATTTTTGTTTCACAAGGATAAAATCTTGTTACAAAAGGACAAAGACGGCGAACAGAGTATAGTAATCAATTATGAGAAGATGCAAAATTTATTTAGTGAATCGATGTATCGACTCATATATTTGTTTTCGGTTGATAACTGTGGTGTATTTTTGTTGTTAGAAAAGGAAAAAGTAGAAAAAGAGAATAGTATTTCTATAAACATGATAGAAGATGTTGAATTTATGGAAACAAAAATATTAAGAACGTATAGCGTAGATTGGATTCGTTTTGCAGCAATTACAGGCTATCATTTATATCAGTGGTACCAAAGTCATATGTATTGCGGTAGCTGCGGGGGGGAATCAGAGGTTTACGATAAAGAAAGAGCAATGAAGTGTCCTAAGTGTGGATTGATTGCGTATCCGAGAATTTGCCCTGCGGTGATAGTAGGAGTAGTGAATAAAGATAAAATTCTTCTTACAAAATACGCGAACCGAGCATTTACCAGATATGCCCTAATAGCTGGGTTTTGTGAAATAGGAGAGAGTGTGGAAGCCACTATACATAGAGAAGTATTAGAAGAGGTTGGAGTTCGTGTGAAGAATATTAGATATGCAGGTAGCCAACCGTGGGGATTTTCGCAGAGTTTGTTGCTGGGTTTTTTTGCAGACTTGGATGGAGACAGTGAAATTTCTTTAGATGAGGATGAATTAGCAGAAGGTGTATGGGTCAAGAGAGAAGATATTCCAAAAGATCAAGAAAATGAACTGTCTTTAACATATACGATGATGAGGATGTTTCGAGAAGGAAAGGAACCAAAAAATGAGCAGTAAAAGACCAAGAAGAGGAAGACGAAGCAAAAGTGAGAAGAAATCCTACTGGTTTATCCCTATACTTGTAATTTGTATAGGGGTTTTTAGCTTTGCGGCATATCAACTGTTCTCGATATGGCAAGAATATGAAAAAGGTGATGCAACTTATGAGGATATTCATTCCATTGCAATAGAAGAAAAAGAGCGGTCAATTGAAGAATACGAAACTTATTCATACGATTTTGATAAATTAAAAGAAATTAATTCAGATGTTGTAGGCTGGATAAGATTTGATCAACCAGAGATTATAGATTATCCAATTGTAGCAGGGGTGGATAATAATAAATACCTAAAAACTGATTTTAACGGAGGTACAAGTGATCATGGCACCATTTTTTTAGATATGAGAAATGCTCCCACATTTACAGATAAGCACGCAATTGTGTATGGACATAATATGAAAAATGATTCCATGTTTGGAGCGTTAAATAAGTATAGTGAAGAGGCGTTTTATGAAGAAAATCCATATTTTTATATCTATACACCAGATGGGAAAGTAAAAAAGTATCACATTTCAAGTGCAAGAGTAGTCAAAGAAGATGCAGTTTGCTATAATCTACAATTTGCCGACGACGCGCAGTTTATAGAGCATTTACAAGAGATGGAGAGTGGTTCATTATATGACACTGGTGTTGATTACGATGAGAATTCGCAGCTAGTGACACTGTCAACTTGTACTGCCGCAGATGATGATCGTTTTATAGTACAAGGTATTCTTATAGAAGAAAGAGAGGTTGTGCGTAATTAAAAACATAATTATAATTAATAAAAATACCTTTTTTTAAGTTCGTGTGACTGCGGTATGACTAAAGAAAGGTAAAATTCTATTAAAGCTAGAAATAAACTACCACTTGTGTAGCATAATACTACATCGTATAAGAAGGAGAAAGAAAGTTATGAAATGGAAAAGAGTGTCGATTATTGTTCTCAGTGTAGCCGTAGTATTCGGCTTAGGAGGTACCTATGCGGCGTTCAGAGGGGCGTCAAATCCAATTAACCAAACAGTTTCAACTACAAATATAGGTGTAGGAGCGAAACAATCAGTTCCTCAACCGGTAGGAGATGCATCTTGGACTTATGATGAAGTGAATAGAACATTTTCAGGAATGACCCCTGGGTCAGAAGTAGAGATGAGTATAGCTGCGGAGAATACAGGTGATACAGAAGGATATATGAGAATACGCCTTAATGGAAGTTGGCATAAGGACGGAGCAAAGTACTTTGATGTAACAGGTGGTGTGGAGTTTGTCTTAAATAATAACGATTGGATTATTGTTGAAGAAAACAATGGTGAAGACGTATATGGTTACTACAAGCGTCCAGTTGATTCTGGGGATAGCACAACAGACTTGATGACAGGTTTTTCTGTATTGGCGAATCCGACAGAGAACAGTAATCAGTATGCAAATTTAGGCTTTGTGATGGACTATGAGATTGAAACGGTTCAAGCGTTGGCTGCGGATGAGTCAATGCTAGCACAATGGGGGATGATACCTACTTTTGATGCTGCTGGAAACCTTACAAATATAGTGGAGCAATAGGAGGGGTAGAGAGATGAGGATTAAAAAAATAATTACAGTTCTTACAATTGCTGTAATGTCAATACTGCCGACTATGAGCGCAGGGGC
>CAYJHQ010000105.1:0-2558 GCA_964369775.1 uncultured Lachnospiraceae bacterium | reverse complement strand
ATATTTCCCTCTAATACTTTCGCAAAATAACAATGCATCGTCAAATGAAATGTGGAATAATCATATTCTACTGTATATACGAATTCTTGTACTTCAATTCTTACCTTTAATTCTTCCCATATCTCTCTAACTAACGCTTCTTTTTGACTTTCTCCAGGTTCCATCTTTCCGCCAGGAAATTCCCAACCACCCACAAACTCTCCATATCCTCTTTGGGTTGCTAGAATCTTATCTTCCTCACGTATGATAGCGGCTACTACTTCTATTCTCTTCATATTAATTTTCCTTACTCACTCACAATATATTTATACAAATCCTCACGTACTGGTGTTTCCAGAATCCATTCGATCTCTACCGCTGTCTTATCTGTATTTTTCATTACAAACTGATTAGCTTGTCCACTTGCTTGCATCCGTCCTAGATAATAAAATTCTTTTGATATCTTGTCATCCTTATTTTTTCTTACAAATAGCTGCATATCTATACCACGCTCTTTTGCATGCAAGAAGTTTTGAACATCTTCCGATTGCACTGTACGACTCCCTTTGGAGATGGCAATCAATCGATTATTTGAAACAAATCTATCCTCATAATTTATCGTATCACTGATTTCTTCGCTTTTGTGATAATTAATAAACACCGGAAACGTTTTCGTCTTCTTATCTAATTTGTATCCTCCAATATTTAATGGTACTTCATTATTTTCCCATTCTAGCAGCCTACAAATTTCCTCATATGTATACTTCTGATATAATTCAAAGCTCGTATCTTGATATAAATTTGCATAGTCTCTTCTCGAACGCATGATACCAAAATCAACCAACTCCATAACAGAATCCTTAAACTCTGCATTTCTCAATAAGCGTATAAATGCTTGTGATGCTTGATATCCCTCTCCACTATCTACTTGCTCAAGAAAAACACAATCAGCATATGTTTTCTTTCCTGAACCTGACGGAAACTCGTTGGTTAATACATTCACCACATTAGTTATTGTCTTCTGACTAATATCAATCCCATAACTTGATTTTAATCTTTCTTCCCATTTCCCTAAAACTCCTACTGAATACAACACACATCTCTTAATAAGTTCCAATTCGTGTACCCTTTTTCCACTCGCGAGTTTCCTAGAAATAAATTCTAAATATTTCTCTTCCACTGGAGTGAATCGTATATTATATTCCTTCTCATATTTTGATAAAAATTTATGATATGAGCCTAAACTTCCGTTGTCAAAAATTCGAAGCACATCCATCTCTCCATATTCATCAAAATCTTTGAGTCTTGGTATTTTACCTAGTTTATATTTTAATTGAAAGTAATTCTCTTTAATAAGCTTAATGTCTGAAAAATTAGCACTGTCTATAGACTGGTAAATACGCTTCCTTGAAATCTCATCAAAATGAATGGTCGATTCCCCCGGAATGATCCGTTCACCTTCGCGCACATATCTTCGAACATTATCTTTGTTATACGTTCTATCTCCTGATAAAGCAATTGGAATCATATAATTATTATTATAGTTCCCTATGAAATCCAGAATCACAACATACTCTTTATCTTCTGATTTTCTTAATCCACGCCCTAACTGCTGTACAAAAACAATGGGGCTTTCTGTAGGGCGCAACATAATCACTTGGTTAATTTCTGGTATATCTACCCCTTCATTGAATATATCCACTGTAAATATATAATCGATATAATCTTCTCTTGATTCATCTGTCAATTGTTCAATCGCCAATTCTCTTTGTTCTTGTGAATCATCGCCACTAAGAAATGTCGTCCGAAACCCTCGTTTATTGAACTTGATAGATAACTCTCTTGCTTCGGTTTTTCTACTGCAAAAAACTAGTCCCTTTACTCGATTTCCACTATGTCCATAGTACTTCGCCTTTTGTATGATGTAGTCAACACGTGTATCACTTGTCAGCATCGCAAACTGCTTCAATTTTGAACTATCATCTACAATCTCTCCGTCTATTTCCACTTCTGTTATACCAAAATAGTGAAATGGACAAAGCATATCTTCTTCCAATGCTTGCTGCAACCGTATCTCATAGGCAATATTGTGATTGAATAATTGATAGATATCAAACCCATCTGTTCGTTCTGGGCTTGCTGTCATTCCCAGTAAAAAATTCGGTTTGAAATACTCTATAATCTTCAAGTATGTATTCGCCCCTGCACGATGAACCTCATCTACAATTATGGTATCAAATGCAGTTGGATCAAACTTTGATAAGTTTTCATCCCTTGACATCGTTTGTATCGTGCTAAATAAATAATCTGCCTCATAGTCTTTTGTGTTTCCGGATAATACTCCAAACGACTTTCTACTTCCTAATACTCTCGCAAAACTTTCCATAGATTTTTTGGCAATTTGTTCGCGGTGTACAAGAAACAGTGTTCTCCTAGACTCAAATTCTCGCAGTGCAAATGCCGCTGCATAAGTCTTTCCTGTTCCCGCTCGTGTCAAGGGTGTGATGCGAATTTCTGCAATTTGTTTCAAAAAAGCGACTGGAAACTCCAACCGCTTTAATCTTTATATTTATAACACC
>CAYJHQ010000104.1:0-2592 GCA_964369775.1 uncultured Lachnospiraceae bacterium | reverse complement strand
GATATCCAATCGTTGATACAAATCAAACAATATTTTATTCAAATGATGCTATAATTGATGAACCTTCACAAGGTGATGCGTTTTACGGACAAGACGCACAATTTGAGGGAAATCAACCAAGTTATACTGATAATGGCGATGGAACAGTATCAGATGATGTTACAGGACTAATGTGGACACAAGATCCTGGCGATAAATTGACTTGGCCAGAGGCTGTTGAAAAAATTGAAGAACTTAATGAAAGTAATTATTTAGGTTACTCAGACTGGAGAATTCCTTCAATGAAAGAGTTATATTCTATTGTTGATTTTTCAGGAAATACTGGAACAAGTTCTTCTACATCAACTCCATATATTGATACTGATTATTTTGTATTCACTTACGGGGATGAAGCTGGGGAAGCAAGGTTTATTGATTCTCAAATATTGACTTCTACAATTTATGGGTCAACAACTTTGGGAGACATGACTACTGTTTTTGGATTTAATTTTGCAGACGGACGTATTAAGGGCTATGAAATTGACAAAGATTTTTACTGTTATTTTGTTCGTGGTAACACAAGTTATGGAGTGAATCTATTTGCAGATAACTCTGATGAAACTATAACTGATGAAGCTACTTCACTTATGTGGTCACAGTATGACTCAGGATACTATGAAGGCTACACCGACGAAAATGGAAATGGTGCTATGACTTGGGAAGATGCTTTAGCATGGGTAGAGGAAATGAATAGCGAAAACTTTTTAGGATATTCAGACTGGAGACTTCCAAATGTAAAAGAGTTACACAGTTTGCTCGACTACGAACAATCTCCGGTTGTGACTGGAACTCCAGCGATTGATGAACTGTTTTACTGCACTCCAATAACAAACTATTTTGGTGAAGCTGACTATGGATTCTATTGGTCCGGAACAACACATGAAGACTTAAGTGCATCACCTATTGAATATGGCGCTGCCAGCTATGTGGTTTTTGGAAACTCATTTGGAGAAATGGACGGTGTAACAGTTGATGCTCATGGTTCAGGTGCTCAAAGAAGTGATCCAAAAACAGGAAGTGAAGAAGATTATCCTGCACCAGATCCAAATGCACCACAAGGCGATGAGCAAAGAGTATTTAATATGGTAAGATTGGTTAGAGATGCTAATTAATTGCTATAAAATGAAATGTATGAAAAATACAAGATAGTTATCATATAATATCTTATCTCATTTTTATATAATCGTAATTATTAGTTTCAATTATTAGTAAAATTCACAAATGTATAGTATGATAAGTATTGGGGTGATACGATGAATAAAATATATATTGCGGAAGATGATAAAAATATTCGCGATGTAATAGTTACTCATTTAAGTAATAATGGATATGATGTTTGCGCATTTGAAGATGGAGAGTCATTATTTTTAAAGTATAGAGAATCTAAATGTGATTTAATAATTACAGATGTAATGATGCCTAAAATGAATGGATATGATCTTTGTAAAGAAATTAGAAAAGATAGTTTGATTCCAATTATTATGATTTCTGCTAATAATGATGAAATAGATAGGATTTTAGGGTTAGAGCTTGGCGGTGATGATTATATAGGTAAACCCATAAATTTGCGTGAGTTAACGATAAAGATTAAAAATACAATTAGACGTATGGAAGCTATTAGTGCTACAAGCGAACAAATTAACACGCTGCAATTCATAGATTTATCTCTGAATCTAGATAGCCGAACTGCTTATATTGATAATGAAATATTTAATATAACGAACAAAGAATTTGATTTACTAGAACTATTGCTAAAAAATATAAATAAAGCTTTTTCGAGAGAAGCAATCATCAGAAATATATGGAAATATGATTTTGATGGTGACACGAGACAAGTTGATCAATTAATTAAAAGACTTCGAAAAAAAATGCTTTTGGCAAAATCTATATGTGAAATTAAAACAGTTTGGGGATATGGGTATAAAATTGGAGGGGACAATGAAAGGTAAAATTACAACAAGGCTTGTTCTTTCCAATTTAATCATTTTAGTCATGGCTCTGTTTTGTTTTTATATCGCGTCTGCATATAATATAAATTCACAAGCAAGAGCACAGGCAGAACAACAAATATTTGCTGAAAATTGTACAGTTGTTGAGCAACTGATAGATTCAGATTATACCATAGAACAAATTAGTGATGACGGTGTACATATCCCTCCACAAGGGGCGTATGGCAATTTTCAACCAAATTTCTTTTTAAACCCAAATACAGATTATGACATTAGCTCTCATCTTTTTATGAGCTATAATCAAAGTATAGATAAGTTTGTTTTTATTGATGACAAGTTATTATTGAATGATGGCACCGTAATAAATAGTGATACAGCTTTTAAATTATTAGAATTGGAAAATTCAACGCCTACACTAATAAATATTGAAGATAAAAAGTATCTCGCTATTTTAACAGAGTATCTATCAGATGATACCAGTGGAGCTGTTGTCTCAATACTTGCTATGGACAGCATTAATTCTCTTACAGTCACAAATATTATTTCATTTGGAGTAGTTTTTTTAATATTGGTCATACTATCCTTTTTCATTATTTATTCACAA
>CAYJHQ010000103.1:0-2674 GCA_964369775.1 uncultured Lachnospiraceae bacterium | reverse complement strand
TATGATGCTGTCTTCTATGAAGCAGCTGCTCTAGACTATCCTTTGGGGAAATACTTACTAGACAAATTTAGCCATTTAGAATGGAGTGAGATTGAATCTCATAATAGAATTCAAGCATTTAGCAGCGCACCTAACAAAGATTTTGTCAAACTGAAAAAACATCTAATAATCGGTACTCGAAAAACACACAAATATACTCCAAACCAGAAAGTATCTGATTGGCTTGTACCGTATACTTCCTCAGGTTGTAGAGCTATCTGTCTCTACTGTTATCTTGTGTGTAACTACAATAAATGTTCCTATCTTCGTGTGTTTGTTAATCGCGAGAAAATGATGGATAACTTGTTAAAAAAAGATAATCACTTTGAAATTCCAAACACCTTTGAGATTGGAAGTAACAGTGATCTTGTCCTAGAAAACATAATTACTGACAATCTGCTATGGACCATCGAGACCTTCGCTTCTCATGCAAAAGGAAAATTAACTTTTCCTACAAAATTTAATAACATCGATGATTTATTGCCCCTCAACCATCGAGGTAAAGTTATCTTTCGGATGAGTGTGAATCCAGAATTCATTATACAAAAAACTGAATTTGGTACCTCTCCTTTGTTCAATCGAATCACTGCACTCAACAAAATGGCCGATGCTGGTTATCCCGTCGGATTATTGATTGCCCCTGTAATCCTACTTGATAATTGGAAACAGCTTTACAGCGAGCTCATCGAACAGCTTGCAGACGCTCTATCTCCTAAGGTTAAAAGCACTGGTTTCATCGAAGTCATTTTAATGACCTACAGCTTCGTTCACAATGCTATAAACGAAGAAGCCTTCCCTAATAGTTTATCTATCTTTGATCGTAATATTATGACTGGAAAAGGTCGTGGTAAATACGCTTATCACGCTGTAGTCAGAGATGATGCTGAACTATTTATTCGCGATAAGATTGCTTCAACACTCGGAATGAAAATTATATATATTTCCTAAACATCAGCTCTCATTTAGACCAGTTGCAATCAATATATAAATGTGTGATAATAATATATAAACACTTTTTAAGGAGGTCTCTATGAAAGATACAAAATCAAAAGTGATACCAGGATTAGTAGCAGTGTTTATTCTCTGTATAACAGCTTTTTGCTTGATACAGTCCCAATCTGCAACTACCAATGAGCCAAATGAACAAGCATCTGAATCTTTTAAAATTATGTTCACTAATGACATACACGGTAGGATTTTCAATGACACAGAACAACCCTCGTTTGGCTATGCAAGAATCGCGCAAATGAAAGATGATTTGGCTGCCGAAGGGGATGTTTTGCTATTTAGTGCTGGTGATGTAATTCAGGGCACACCGTACGTCAGTGAGAGTGAAGGGGAATCTGCCTTTGAGTTAATGAACCTTGCCGGCTACGACGCAATGGCTCCTGGTAATCATGATTTCAACCTAGGCGCGGATCACCTACTTGAATTAGGTACACAAGTAGACTTCAATCTCCTTTGTGCCAATGTATTGGATTCCTCAAACGAATACATATTTGCCACTAACACTGTGTATACTCTAGACACTGGTATAACAGTTGGAGTATTTGGTCTTACAACTCCTTCTACAAAGACTTCTGCATCACCCACTGCTGTAGAAGGTCTCACTTTTCTAGCAGATGAACAATTATATGAAGAAGCCTCAAAGCAGGTCGCACAATTACAAGATCAGAACTGCGATGTAATTGTCTGCCTCAGCCACCTTGGTATAGATGATAACACAGATGGTAGCCGCTCATACGATGTGATTGAAAATGTGGAAGGCATGGATATCGTTATTGATGCCCACAGCCATGTCATTTTAAATGAAATGCAAGGAGACACGCTGCTTGTAAGTACTGGTGCCTTTGGTGAAAATATCGGTGTTGCCACTTATATTGACGGCAAAATCACTGCTGAGATTATCCCTGCGGTACAAGAAGATGAAGAAACTGCCGAGTATGCTGATACAGTGGTGGATGAAGTTGATGAAGCACTCAATATTCCTTTAGCAGAGACCCAATATTTCCTTGATGGTGAATATGAAACGGTGCGCGTATCAGAGACTAACCTAGGAGATTTGTCCACTGATGCTATGCTTTGGTATATGAATAGTAATTCCTCCGTTCAAGCAGATGTTGCACTGATGAATTCCGGTAGTATAAGATCTTCTATTGATGTCGGCGAAATATCTTTGATGAATGTAAAGGAAGTATTCCCTTATGGAAATACTCTTGTAACCCTTGATGTAACGGGCGCTCAACTATTAGAAGCTTTAGAAGCTGCTAGTGCGGAACTACCTGAACATACTGCTCCTATGGCACAAGTTGCAGGAATCACCTACACCGTTAATACTCGTGTCGAATATATGCCCGGAGAGCTATATCCAGAAACAACATTTCATGCACCACAAGATTCTGGTAGCAGAGTTCAGATTACAAGTGTCGGCAATCACCCCTTCTCTCTCACAGAAGTATATACTATAGTTACTATAGACTTCTTAGCTACTGGTGGCGACTCCTATTATGTCTTTACCCAAGGTGAAAATGTAGTCGATTCAGGTGTTCTCATGGAGGATGCATTTTCTACATATATTGATGTAGTTATGGAGGGTAGTGTTGATAATCGCTATGAAGTACCTGCTGGAAGAATT
>CAYJHQ010000102.1:0-2716 GCA_964369775.1 uncultured Lachnospiraceae bacterium | reverse complement strand
ATTCAAGGTAAATTTTCTTTAGTAACTTTTCCCAATCACGAAATGATATTACAAAACTTTTTTCAATACTATACTTCCGATTTTTTCTTTATGTAAACAAAAACCAGATAAATCAATGCTATCCCTAGCAATAAATTGAATAAAAGGATTTCAATTGAATTCGAAAGAAATGCAATTCCAATTCCCATAATCACCGATGCATTGGCATTCGACCCACTACTCTGGCTTTTTCCATAAAAAACAGGCAAACCACTTCTTGCCTCCATGATTAAGTATACAACGGATAAGGTGCTCAAAGTAGCTCCTATAGGTATTCCAATCACCTTTATATCCTCTGCATACACTAACGGAATAATAAAAAAATACACCATAATTGCAATACCACACATAATCAAAACTTTCATCAATATTTTTTTCATTGGCCTTCCTCCTTCTTTCTTCCATAATAGCAAATGAATTTCAGTATTGATTCCACTTTCCCAATTTGGTATATTTTTTTGCGAAATTGGTCTCCTCTACAAAATTGCTTCTTCGTTAAGGTATAACATTGCCTTGGCTGTAAATCTATTCCCTTTCCACGAAATATCAAACTCTCCCCCTTGTTTTTCTATAACAGCTTTTACACTCTTAATTCCTATGCCATGGTTTGTTATGGAGCGCTTACTAGACATAATCTCTCCCTTTTCTATAATAGGAGGCTCTTTGAAACTGTTCTCAATTCTAATTAAAAACAGTCCTTTTTTCACTCTCACATCAATCTTTAAATATTTTTCTTTTGACTTTTGGCTTGCTTCAATGGCATTCTCTAATAAATTACCCAATATCACATTTATTGAAAATGTATCTATTGATAACTTTTCTGGCATCGCTACATTAATCTCGGCTTTTGGTATCTGTTTCTCTGCTTTTTGAAGTAAGTAATTTAATGTACTATCTATTTCTTTGTTACCTGATGCAACATACTCATTTGTGTTTATTATAGACCGCTCCATATTTTCAATATAGAGTAGTGCTTTTTCGCATTCTTGCTTCTTTATGTAGAACTGAAGCTCGTTTAAATGATGTTTCATATCATGGCGTAACAATCGTATACTATGGTTTGAGTCTTTTATTATTTCTAGCTCATTTTCATACATTTCAACCCTCTGTTCAACCATATGCTTTTCTATCTTTTCTCCATATAATTGTTGCAATACATCATATATATAAAAGAGAATCATATTAAAAATTAGAATTCCTATTGAAATACTAACCACTTTTATTTGTTCTATAATATCTTGCTCAATAATCAACACCATCATTGCAATACTCAGAATCGGAACTGTAACCAGCAATACTCTTGAAAATGCTGACAGTTGATCTTCTTTTTCAGTTGGTTTATCTAAAATTTTTTCTAGCATTATTGCAATCCATAATATCCAGAGACCGGTTATTCCCTCATATATCGGTTCGAACTTTCCAAGTATATGACTACTCATTATCATAAGTGTCACCGTTTCTGATACGAAACAGAATGTGTAGACAAAGACAATCATTACTCCTTTTTTATACCAGCTTGCATAATACAATGTAGACACTACAAATAATGCGAATAGCTGAACACCAATCTTTATAGCTATATCTTCAAAAATATAGTCACCTACACTTGTAAACCATAGAAACCACATATAAACACCTAGTTTTGCTGCTTTTAGCTTTTTCTTAGCCTTAAAAAAGTTCTCTAAACATTTGTATATTGCATATGTTTTAACTACATTTGCCATTACGCTCAGTAGCATAGTTTCCATCTATTCCACCCTCAATCTTCATTCTCATACTCCAACAAACTTCTTCTTACTTGCTTTCGATTTGATTTCGATATTTCTAGGACTTCATTATTAGTCAGCTTAACCCACCCATAGGTATACTCTTTGACATAATCGCAGTTGATAATATAAGATTTGTGAATTGGCAAAAACATAGATTTCGGCAATTTTTCAAAAACCTCTACTAGCTTTCCGTAAAATGTGATTTCTTTATTTCTAGTTGTGTATATTGTAATCTTCTTATCATTACTTGCTAAATACAGAATATCTGAAAGTTCAACCCTTTTGTGCACTCTATTCACAACACATTCAAACATGCGTTCTTGAATACCTTTACGCTTAATAAAAATATCCAAAACTTTTTCTATCTGAGCATATCTTATTGGCTTCACTAAAAAATCTAATGGTCTGTTTTTAAATAATTGCATAGCATAGTTTTCCTTTGATGAAATATAGACTATATCCATTTTTTCATTCTTTGCTTCTTCCCTGATATACTGCCCCACCAAAATTCCATTTTTATTAGGAATCTCAATATCCAGAAATACTAATTCAAGATTATCTTCAAAGTCTAGATAGTTGCACAACTTATCTCCAGAGTAAAACACTGCAGTCTCTGCATTTAAAAAATGAAGTTTACAATATTTTTTTATATACTGTTCTATTTCAGTACAAACATTTACTTCATCATCACAAATCCCTATTTTATACATGTATTCTCCTTGTATTTCCTACTTTCTTTAAGTATAATTGCTTATGGGTTCCTTGTAAAGATATAGCTGAGATATTCGGCTGAGCGCTATGTAATGTTTGTTAGTCTTCAATTTTGGCACTCGGAGATATTGTGAGCGACTACTTTTTTCTTATTCTTTTTCTGTGCTATATCTACCTGCTGCAAGTGCTATACACGC
>CAYJHQ010000101.1:0-2789 GCA_964369775.1 uncultured Lachnospiraceae bacterium | reverse complement strand
GCCATATCGTCAATTAAGCAATCTGGCACAATAGTAAGTCCACCCATTGTACAGATTGCCTCCTTAGAGTTACTCACCGTTTTGAGAGATATACTCTGTGCATCTTTTTTAAAAAAGCGACCTGAATTTAGCTCCGAAGTAGCATATCCCAACTCCCAATCAGCTAAAGTGTCCATAACATAAACATAAATTTCAATCATTTATTTCCTCCATTTTATGTGTAATAGCATTTGTTTTATTTTCGCTTTAAGTGTATCATATAATTATTGACAACAGTATGGCAACAATTACATGAAGGGAATATAAATTCAATGAAAATAGATAGACTGATTAGTGTGATTATGATACTACTTGATAAAGAACGGATAAGTGCGAAGGAGTTAGCAAATATGTTTGAAGTGTCACCTCGCACAATTTATCGTGATATAGATACAATTACCATGGCAGGCATTCCTGTTCGGTCCACATCAGGGGTGGGTGGGGGATTTGAAATTATGCGAAACTATAAGCTCGACAAAAATGTTTTTTCAACTGCTGATCTTTCCGCTTTTTTAATGGGACTTTCCAGTATTTCAAACACAATACGAGGTGATGAACTGGTAAATGCCCTTGCAAAAATCAAGAGCTTTATCCCACCCGATAAATTGAAGGATATAGAATTAAAGGTAAATCAAATTCATATTGATTTAAACCCTTGGTCAGGAAACAGAAATATTCAGCATAATTTAGAAATTATTAATGTAGCTTTACAGGAAAGCAAGTTGCTAACCTTTCGGTATTCAGCTCATCATGGAAATCAAACTGAGCGAGTAGTAGAGCCGTATCAACTTGTACTTAAAAATAGTCATTGGTACTTTCAAGGTTACTGCCATAAGCGAAGTGATTATCGCTTATTTAAGCTATACCGTATATCAAATTTGCAAATACAAGAGGAAACATTTATCCCAAGAGATTATAAAAAACCGATTTTAGAAATTTCAGATATATTAGAAACTATGCAAACAAAAATTAAAATCCGTATTCACAAATCTGTATTAGATAGAGTGCTTGATTATTGCTCATATGAAGAGTTAATTCCTGATGGCGAGGAAAATTTCATTGCTTACTTCCCTTTTATAGAGAACGATTATTATTTTGATATTCTTCTTGGTTTTGGTAACAAGTGCGAGTGTTTAGAACCACCTAATATTCGCACAAAAATGAAGCATAGAATACAGGATATGGCTGTTTTATATGCAAAATAAAATATTGTAATTTAAATCCGCTTGCCACTTTTATGCAACATTCTTTTGGGATATAGTGGGTATATAGTAAACTATAATTTTAATCGATTGACATAAAATTTTTATTAAGATAGACTATTAAATAGTAAGCTTACTAATAGTAAAAAAGGGAGGTACACCAACGTGTATCACGCAAGATTTAAAGGTTCTCACTATGCCTCTGGCTTTAAGTGGGGTAGCCTACTATACAAAAATAATATTAGTATTAAAGAAAACTTTGATTATCTTATAACAGATGAGAGAAGAAAGTTTGCTAAAGAATGTTTACCTATTTATGAAAGGCATTATCCAGAGATTTTAGAAGAAATTCGTGGTATTGCTGAAGGACAAAAATATTCATTTGATGAACTTTTTGCTTTCCTATCAGGTATGTATTGCTTTGAGTTTACAAATAAATGCACTTGCTTTGCTTTTAAAAATGATAAAGAAGTTATATTTGGCAGAAATAGCGATTTTGTTACAAGTCTTGAAAAGTCATATATGAATGTGATGTATAATCTTGATATGAGCTATGCATTTACTGGAAATACAACAGCATTTGTTCAGATGGAAGATGGCGTAAATAAATATGGTCTTGCCATAGGGCTTACATTTATTTATCCAAAAGACTGTAAAGCTGGCATTAATGCTGGAATGTTACTTCGGTATTTACTTGAAAGGTGCAAGACAACAAAAGAAGCAATAGAAGCGACAAAATCATTACCTATTGGATCAAATCATGCATTAACTATATGTGATAGCAGTGGTGATATGGTTGTAATTGAATGCTCGCCTAAAAAAGTTGCTATTCATCAAGATGATAACTTTGTAGCAAGCGCAAATAATTTTTTCTTAGAAGAAATGAAGTTTTTGAAAAATCCAAGTCACATTGATGATTTAAAAGCAAGTGAAAGATATAAAAATGTTGTATTGGCACTTTCTACAAATAAATACTCCCTTAATTTAGCAAAAGAAATCTTAAGTGGAAAGCATGGTTTTATGTGCCAGTTTGATAGAAAACAAGGTGTAGATACTGTTTGGTCGGTAGTGTATGATCTTAAAAATAGAAAGATACTTCGAACAGAAGGCAATCCGTCTCGAAAAAAGTATAAAGAAGATACAAGATTTAAATTTAAGTAATCAAAAAGCTCTCGGTTTTCGTACTGGGAGCTTTTCGCTATCCTAATGCAAGTATCTTTTGGGATATAGTGGGAGTATAGTAAATAAAATAGCTGTGCCGAGGAATATACTCAGCACAGCGTTGATAACTTGTTAGTGATATTTTATTCGTAGATTTGAGTTAATTGTTGGATTAAGAGTTTTGCTCATAATATTTAATGCATTTTTACTTTTTATTTTGCTTACCAAAAATTTTGTCTGAAAATACAATGGAAAATGCTACTAATAATCCCATAGCTACCCATGGAAAAGCTGCATTGAAAAAAAACGCCATGTAATCACCTCCTACCATTATATAAACAATCCTCACCCTAATAAAAAAATTATCATGTGAAGATTATCAAAAAT
>CAYJHQ010000100.1:0-2824 GCA_964369775.1 uncultured Lachnospiraceae bacterium | reverse complement strand
ACACCTCTCGTCTCGCAGCTTTTATCTCATAACCAAATGCTTGGTAACTTGTACCAGCAATAATTGCTCCAACTCCCCATAGAACTAAGGAAATTCCCCACCAATATCTTGATGCTTCTTCACCTTGTATCATAAAAAATCTTACACCTGCTAAGGTTACCAGTATTCCTAGTAAATACACCCAAAACGAAGAACTAGGTTGGCTAATATGGAATTCTAAACTCCCAAGCTTTACTTTCTTTAGTGGTTGTAATTCACCCCAGTTTTCTTTCGTAAGTTCTGGATGTGGTATTGTTTTTACCCTTTCAAATATGCTCATCTTTTTATCCTCTTTTTAAATAGTCTATTTTTAGTCATTGTGATTAGGAATCAAAACAAATTTACCAACATGTTTCTTTAACCCAAACTCTTTTTGTGCTTCAACAATATCTTCCAACGGGAAAGTTTTTGCAAGTGCTGGCTTGATTTCACCATTCTCGATTGCTGAAATTACGTTAGGGAATGCTTCTTTGTCCCAACCTGTACATCCAACTAATGTTAAATCTTTCAAATAGAAATCTCTCATATCTAATTCAACGATTGGTCCTGCAATCGCTCCTGATGAAACAAATTTCCCACCTCTTTTAAGAATTTTCATCATTTGAGGGAAGTTAGGTCCTGCAACATTATCAATAACGATATCTACTGACTTCTCTCCTAGTCTCTCTAAAGTGTTTCTTCCATAATCGATTACTTCATCTGCGCCAAAAGATTTTACTAACTCCATCTTTTCTTCACCTTCAGCAAGCCCAATTACATATGCACCTCTTCGCTTTGCTAATTGAATAACTGCTGATCCTACTCCACCTGATGCTCCAGCAACTAATACGCGATCTCCTGCTTTTACGCCAACTCTGTTTACCATGTTTTCAGATGTTCCATATGAACAAGGAATTGTTCCTAATTCTGCATCTGTCCAATCACAATTAACAACATGTACATCTGTAGCAGGGATTTTTACATATTGTGCAAATGCACCATCAAAATCTGAAGCCATCCAAATATTTTCCATTGAATCAAATCCTTTGTGACGTGTACAAGGTTGAATCAAAACTCTCTTTCCAATTAAGTGCTCATCTTTTGCATCTTTTACTTCTACAACTTCTCCACAACAGTCTGTTCCTTGGATGAATGGGAATGGTGTTTCTTCATTCCATCCACCGTCTTTTTCTTCTGCTGCATCTTCCATCTCATCACTAGTTCCACTAAGATCTGCTGTACTTGTTGTTACTTTTGAAGAATACCAACCTAGTCTAGTATTGATTTCTGTATTATTTACTCCAGCTGCTAATACTTTAACTAATACTTCTCCTTCATCAATTGTTGGAACTGGTACATCTTTATACTGAAGCATTTCATATCCACCATTTCCCATTGTAACAACTGCTTTCATTGTTCTATCGCCTTCTTTAACTTCAAATCTGTTTTTGTCTTTGTTAATCATTTTTTATCCTCTTTCTTTTAATTATTTTTAATAGTTTTATTTACCTTCTGATTTTTGCTTATCTAACTTGCGTGATCTGCTATACAATACTGTCGCTACGATACCAACTGCACCTATACATACACTTGTAATAAAGTATCCTGTGTTTCCACCTGCCGCTCCAAACATGTTTGTCCAGAATGTGTGAACATATGGAAGAATAATATCAGGCACAAATCCCATCACTGAAATAACACCAATTGCAGTTCCCATAATCATTGGCTCAATATTAGATTCTCCTAATAATGTCCAGAATGTGGCTCTAATCATATAGAACACAAGACCTGAGATAATTGCCGCACCTGAGAAAAATGTAACTGGCAATGATGCTGGTGCTAATGATAGTACAAGTAACCCTATACAACCTGCTGTTAAAACAATTCTAATAGTCTTAACGTTACCTATTTTATCTGCCATAATACCTCCTAGTGTACCACCAATAGGACGCATCCACAATATGATAACCATAATTGTTCCTGCTGCTTCTAATGAAATTTCCAAGTTTGTTTGCAAATATCCGCTGAAATAGTAATTTGTCCAGAATAATGTATATCCTGCAAAAACGATAATTCCTTGGTAGTAAACATATTTATTTTTGAAAATCTTACCAACATCCGAGAACTTAAATTTACTCTCTTCTTTTGCTTCGCTTGTAACTTCTGTATTCTCTGTTTTCACTTCTTTTACGAAAATAATTACTAGAACCGCTGCAGCTACTAATACGGCGATATACATATACACTACTGATAAAAGAGCTTCTTCCATAATAACCCCATCATCACTTCCACCTAATACTGCTGTAAAGATTGCAAGTGCAATACTTGCCAAGACTGCTTCTATCAATCCTTTACCACCGTCAAGGATTCCGAAGAAACGACCTTCTTCACTTGGTTTTGCCAACATCTTAACAACCTTTAAGTGTGCTCCCCAGAATGTAACTCCTGTAAAGAATCCCCACATTGAAAAGATAACAATAATCGCTCCATACGAAGGAACCTGTGCGAACCAAATACCACCTGCTGCTGTTCCTAATAGTGACAATACTAGCATCCCTTTTGCCGAGAATTTATCACTTAGAATTCCACTTGGGAAATAACCTATAACGAATACAAATCCCATAATTACAAATATTGTATTTAATTGTTGTATTGACATATCGTATACCATCAAAATTGTTTCTTGGTATTGTGCCTTCAAATATACTAGTGGGAAAATTGCTCCCGATGCAACAATTACAAGTAAAAATTGCAGATAACGTTTTAAATCACTTTTATTCATTTTCTTTATCTCCTTGTACGATTA
>CAYJHQ010000099.1:0-2901 GCA_964369775.1 uncultured Lachnospiraceae bacterium | reverse complement strand
TATACGACATTTTTATTTCGTATTTTTCCTACATTCTTATTTTATACTTTGCAATGGGTCAATTTTGATTGACAAGTAAAAAAAGTTAACTTATTATAATAACATAATAAGTGGAGACGAGGAAGATGAATGAAGGATAAAGTGAAAGGTGTGATATATGGGCAGGCATTGGGTGATGCTATGGGGATGCCAGCAGAATTGTGGAGCAGAAGAAAAGCGATAGAGGTTTTAGGTGAAATCCAGACTTTTCTCGATGGACCGTATGAAAATAGTGTATCGAGAAACTACAGTGCGGGGCAATATACGGATGATACTGCACAGGCGTTTGTTATCTTAGATGCTCTTGCACAGACAGCTTATGTACCGGACGGAATATATATAGCTCAAAGGCTATTAAAATGGGCAGAAGAAAATGATGCTTTTGCATGTAATATTTTAGGACCAACCTCAAAGGCGGCTTTAGAAGCCGTGCGAGATGGGAAAGATACAAAATCCATTTCGGATGAAGCCTTGTCAAATGGTGCAGCAATGAGAATTGCACCAGTAGGAGTATTGTTTGATAGTGAGCAGCTAAGAGAACTTGCAGATTATGTGAAACAGATATCTGCTGTGACACATTCTAGTGATATAGCAATAGCAAGTGCATCACTTGTTGCGGCAGCAGTTTCTTGTGGGGTTGAATGTGGAGATACTAGAAAGGCAATTGAGAAAGCCTTAGAGATTGAAGAATATGCTTTATCTCTTGGTGCAGAGACGTTTAGCCCATCTATGGGAGCTAGGATTAAACTCGGAATAGAATATGCAAGGCAGTATGAAAATGATTCAGTGGCATTTTTAGAGAAGGTTTATGAAATTATTGGTGCAGGAGTTGCAGCAAGTGAATCTGTTCCTGCTGCTATGGTTGTAGCATATTATGCTCAAACGCCTGATAAATGTGCTCTATTATGTGCCAATTTAGGCGGGGATACAGATACAATTGGTGCAATGGCAACTGCTATATGTGGAGCAACTCATGGCTACACTGCAATCTCAACGGAATATGTAAAGGTATTAGAAAGTAAAAATGAAATCAATTTTGATAAATATGTTGAGATTCTTATGAAAGGAAGGGAAGTACTACATGGATAAATCTCTAATAATTGGCGCAGCGATTGTAGATATAATGATGAATATTGAAACACTTCCAACATCAGGAGCTGATATTATAGCATCAAATGAAAGTATAGAAATTGGAGGTTGTGCTCTAAATGTTGCAAACATATTGAAGGCATATGATGTAGAATTTGACTTTTTTGCACCGGTAGGAAAAGGAAAAAACGCAAAACTTATTTGTGAAGCGTTAGCGAATGAGGGAATCGAAACTCTAGTTACAACTACTTTAGGAGATAATGGACACTGTCTTACACTAGTAGAGGAAAGTGGTGAACGTACATTCATTACACTACCAGGTATTGAGTGCGAGTTTCAATTAGAGTGGTTTGAAAATATTAATCCCTCAGATTATAGCAGAGTATATGTTTCGGGATATGAGATAGAAGGAAATGGTGGAGGAAATATTATTAGATTTTTGAAAGCAAATAAACATTTAGAGGTGTTTTTTGCACCAGGACCAAGAGTTACTTATATACAAGAGGAAAAAATGAATGAATTATTTTCAATTTCTCCAGTTGTACACTTAAACAAAGAAGAAGTTCTAACATTTACAAGAGAAGAGGATGTATGCAATGCTATGAAATCACTCTATGAAAGGACAAAAGCACAAATCATAGTAACATGCGGAAATGAGGCAACATTGATATATGACGGGGAGGAAATTATAAGTACTCCTGTAGAGTCTGTCACAGTAATTGATACATCGGGTGCGGGGGATGCTCATTTAGGAGGATTTATAGTAGGGAGGATGCTTGGTCAGACAGTTTTAGACGCGGTGGTCTTTGCAAATGAAATTGCAGGTTGTGTAGTTCAGACGAAAGGTCCCACATATAGACGGTAAAAATAAAACAAAGCATAAGAGAAAAAGGAGAAGAGAAAATGATAATTAAAATTAAAGAGTATTTTAGTGACTGGACAAAGTTTGAAATAACATGGTTAATTTTATCCACTATTATAATGATTTCACTATCAATAGCATGGGGAGATACACCTATTGCATTGATTAGTGGAATTACAGGAATTATAGGCGTTGTTTTATGCGCAAAAGGGAAGATATCTACATACTTCTTTGCAACAATCAATGTTGCTCTTTATGCATACATATGCTATAACAGTGCATTGTATGGAGAAACGATGTTAAATGCATTGTATTACTTACCTATGAATTTTATAGGATTTGCGCTCTGGAAGCGTCATCAAAATAGCGGAGGTGAAGTTATTGTTAGGAACCTTACGATAAAGGGAATTATTATAATGGCTATTTCGACAGTTACCGCAATCATTGCGTATCACCAACTGCTAGTTTTTTTAGGTGGGAATCTTGCCTTTATTGATGCAACGACAACGATTGTATCAGTAGTTGCACTATTACTTCAAGTAACAAGATATTCTGAACAATGGTTACTGTGGATTGTTGTAAATGTTATTTCAATCATTATGTGGGGATTGCTGTTAATACAAAATGACACTTCAGCAGTAACAATGCTGGCTATGTGGAGTGCATATTTGATTAACTCTATTTATGGATACGTGAACTGGAGAAAAATTGCCACAAATTAATGATACAAATCAACCCTCTTGATACAGAACGATAAAAAAGGGACAGTACTAAAAATGTAATTGATATAACGCGATTACATTTTTAGTACTGTCCCTTTTTGCGTTGAATAGCTTTGGTTTGGTTAGTTTATTAGAATTCTTCCAGCAGGTACTTCATAGCGATTATCAACACTACCCTCCATAACTACA
>CAYJHQ010000098.1:0-2972 GCA_964369775.1 uncultured Lachnospiraceae bacterium | reverse complement strand
TTGACAAACATACAGCATGTATGTTAAATTAAATACAATCACAATGTATGTAAAGGAGGTGAACTTGTGCCAAGAAATAAATATCCGGAAGAAACAGTACAAAAAATCTTAGATGCAGCCTTACAGATTTTTACTGAAAAAGGCTATGAGCAAACAACGATTTTAGATATTGTAGGCTCAATGCAAGGATTGACTAGAGGGGCATTCTATCACCACTTTAAGTCAAAAGATGAAGTGTTAAACGCTTTAACCGATCGCATTTTCTTTAATGATAACCCGTTTGAAAAAGTCAAGACAATAAAAGACTTAAATGGGCTTCAAAAATTACAATGGGTTTTCGCTAATTCATTGACACAAGATAAGGATACAAAGACACTAAATATTGATATGGCAAAGCTATTAAATAGCCCTGCCTTTCTAAAAAAACATTTGGAGCAAAGCAGAGACATACTGACACCTTTAGTAGTAAGTTTGATAGAGGAGGGGATTGAGGATAACTCAATTACAGTGGAGTATCCAAAACAATTTGCAGAACTCTTTGTTATGTTGATACAAACTTGGATGTTACCTACGTTATACCCTTGTACAGAAGAAGAATCCTTTGTCAAATTTGAAATGCTAAAGCAGATTTGCAATCAAATGGGGTTACCGTTATTTGACGATGAATTTGTAAAGCTATGTGAAGAAAATACAATAATCATTGAATAAAATTGCCGTATGTATGGCAATTTTATTTTAACACAAATACATACATTCAACATGTATAATAAAAAAGAGAATGAATATTAAAAATAACAAATTAAATCAAGGCATGAAAAAGCGATTCATAGAAAATGGTGGAGATTACGATTTATAACTATAGCAGAAAAAACATTTAGGAGGAAATGAAATTATGGACCAGAAACTTTTTTCAAAAAACTTTACATTGCTTATTTTAGGGCAAGCATCGTCTTTGTTTGGAAACAACATTTTAACATTCGCACTATCCATGTATGTCCTTGAAATAACAGGATCAGCAACTATATTTGCAGGAATATTAGCACTGTCTACTATTCCAACAATTATATTATCACCTCTTGGTGGTGTACTTGCAGATAGAGCAAATCGAAAAATCACTATGGTGATTTTAGACACTCTTACAGGCATATCTATATTATTTGTAACGATGATATTTTCTGAAAGCAAAGCTATACCGATAATCACAATATTACTTGTGGCTTTATCAATTTTAGAAGCATTTGAATCTCCAACGGTGCAAGCCTGTGTGCCGCAAATGCAAGTAGGGGATAACATCACAAAAGGCAATGCTATTGTCACACAGATTACCGCTATTGCAGGGTTACTATCACCAATCATCGGAAGCTTATTTTATATAAATTTTGGACTTATGCCGGTAATGTATGGTAGTATCGTTTGTTTCTTTGTAACGGCATTATTTGAAAGTTTTATCAAGTTGAAATATGTGCCAAGTGATGAAATGAGAAATATTTTTTCTATCATTAAAAATGACTTTTCCAATAGTTTGATATTTATATACAAGACAGAAGAGAGCATTTTCAAGCTACTGCTACTATCGGCTTTGATTGGATTTTTTGTAATCGGTACCGCATTGATAGGACTACCATATATTGTAAGAAGTGTACTCAATTTAGGCGCTGAATATTATGGAATAGCAGAAAGCATTTTAGGAATGTCAGCAATTATTGGAAGCATTGTTGCAGGAGTGTGTATCGGAAAAGTCAAGATAAACAGTATGTATATAACAATTTGCACACTTGGAATTGCTATTTTGTTTGGGGGTATAGGATTTTTATTCCCGTTAAGTGCATTTGTCAAGTATATAGTTATTCTCATTGCATTTTGCCTTGCACAAATATCTGCTTGTGTATTCTCAATTTTTGCAATGTCTTATATTCAGCAAATAACACCAAATAATATGATTGGAAAAGTAATGTCATATATCACTACAATTACTTTATGTGCTCAACCATTAGGCCAAATATTATATGGTCTACTATTTGATAGGTTTACAGATAGTGTATATTTTGTACTAATTCCAACAGGAACGATTGTTATTATTATTGGTCTTTTTACATCAGTATTTTTCAAAAAATTAGAAATAAAGAATATATCAAATGCCGAACGTGAGGTGTAGAATGGATAAAGTTGAATGGCTATTATGACCTAATATTTAGCAAGAGTGAATATTAAAAAAACGTGTTAAAATATAAAAAACACTTGCTTGTGACGTTACGTTATATATCATAATGTATTTAAGGAGGATTATAGTATGGAAAAAGAATATTTAACAGTTGGTGAATTAGCAAAAAAAATGGGTGTGACTGTTCGAACTTTACAATATTACGACAAAGAAAATATTTTAAATCCATCGGCATTTAGCGAGGGAGGACGCAGATTATATTCTAAAAAAGATGTAGTCAAGTTACATCAGATAATTTCATTTAAGTATTTAGGGTTTTCACTTGAAGATATTAAAACACAATTATTTGTGCTGGATACACCTGAAGAAGTGGTTAAAATACTGGAGTTTCAAAAAGAGGTAGTAGAAAAGCAAATATCATCGTATAAAAATGCTCTAAATGCCCTTGCTTTATTGCAAGATGAAGTAAAAGCGATTGGAACGGTAGATTTTTCAAAGTATGCTGAAATTATAGAATTACTTAAAATGGGCAACGAAAATTATTGGGCTTGGAAGCATTTTGATGACCCACTAAGAGAGCATATCGCTCAAAGATTTGGAAAAGATGCCGATGCAGGTAACAGAATATTTGATACCTATAAGGTTGTATTGAAAGAGGCTCTTAGTTTACAACAACAAGGAGAAAATCCAAAAAGCGAAAAGAGCTATATCCTCGCTGGGAAATGGTGGGGAATGATAATAGACTTTACAGGTGGGGATTTATCTTTATTACCGCTACTCGAACAATTTAATAACGATAAGGATAATTGGA
>CAYJHQ010000097.1:0-3019 GCA_964369775.1 uncultured Lachnospiraceae bacterium | reverse complement strand
TAATTTGCAATATCTTTTTAAAATCTTCTGGGGGCAAATGCCCCTCAACATAGTGAAGCTTTTTTCTATACAAGCTTTGAACGACAACAGATAGCTTCTTAACACCTGTGATTTCCCGACTTGCAACTTCAGCATTTTCATGATTTGTTTCCAAGACCACGAGGAGTGCTAGTTCTTTTTGATTGGCGCACCACAGGTCTCTATCCCTTATAGCAAATTTATCCCTACTTCTATCTACGACTGGTAATTGCTCCGGGTTGAATCCAAGAGTTGTACAAGCATCTCTAATCAGCTTTCTTTGTGGATAAGCTGGGCATATAAATACTTTTTCTTTATTAATAACAGTGCATGAAACATCATCTGTTAGGTATTTATACCCAAGGCTTACCAAAGCACTAGTCATGGTTGATTTTCCTGTACCTGATTGTCCAGAAATTATCACAGCCTTATTATTTGAAACTATAGCACCACCATGAAGTGGAATATAGCCACGTTGAATTTGTACTGCCCCCATCGCCGAACCTAATAAAAACACTCTAAGATTCTCTTCTGATATTCCTTCCCTAGGCATTACATTTATTGTTCTACCTTCACGAATTTCATAAACTCCTGCTGGACAAGAGAATACCATATGGTCTCTTGTTATTGGACTCATATAAAATTTGTCTAAATCACAATTTTCCAGAAGATACTTTTTGGTGTTAAGTTCACAAAAATTAACATTCACATCTGGAGGTAACTCTCCATTCAATTCAACTGCTTCTGGAATACCAATACAAGATGACACTACTAAATCAAACAAACGATATAATTTTTGCATAACGCCTCATTTCCTCCATTAAATTCTGTAGATCATTTGTATTATAACACTTCTCTTATCAGTTCCACACATTCGTCTATACACTCTGAATCATCTGGCCTAATCAATCTATAAACAGATACACTCTTCAAAGTTAACAATAATGTTTTCATCATTCCAGGTGTAAAAACATTATTATTTTCATAGAATTGTTTTCTATAAAGTTGTCTTCGCACAACCTTTAAAGCATTTAGTCCACTCATCTTTTCAACGTATGGTTGAAATCTCGCCCCTCCTCGTAACGGAGTAATTTCTATAATAGCCTTAGGGCTCAATGTTTCTGCACACCATGAATCTAACTCTCTTACTAAACACTTCTCTTTCCCGCTTTCTTGAATGCACTCAAAACTCAAGGAATCTACTTGCAATTTATCCAAGATGTTTTTTGCTGTTTTTCTCTGCGGATAAGCCGAATAGATTTTAGGACAACCATTTTCAATGGACAGCATCGACACATCATCGGCGGAAAATTTATAACCTTTTCGAATCAAGTGCTCTAGGTAAGTCGATTTCCCACAATTTGAAAATCCTGTAAGTAGCACTGACTTTCTATTACTTTCAATAGAAGCTGCGTGAATCGGAATAACCCCTTTTTGCATCATAATCACTCCAAATGCAGTTCCCAAAATATAGGTTCTTAATTTATCTCCGTCATAAGCCTTAGGTAAAAATACGCTTATTTTATTCCCACCTGTAATCTCAAAATTAATTGAACTTACATTAAATACCATATGCTTCTCTGACAGTCCACAATAAAACCAATTTGACAAAGCACTAGTAATATGTACAGTATTTTCATTATCACTTGTGTCTGTGTAAGTATCAGAAACCACTATTTCAACATCTATGTTATCAGGATTTTCTATTTCTATAACTTCTGGCAACAAAATCTCCGACATTACATTTTGATTATAAATTTTGTAATACTTCATCTAAAACCTCCCTGAATTTCAATCAAACTGCACCCTTTTGAGTGAAGATAACAGAGACCGTCTTAAAAATAAGTTTGAGATCAAGCCAAATTGACCAATTATCAATATACTTTGTATCCAGTTCAACAACCTCTTCAAAGTCTAATATATTACTCCTACCACTAGTTTGCCACATTCCTGTAATACCAGGCGTGATGCTAATCCTTCTATGATGATGCCTTTTATATTTCGCAACCTCATCTACTGTAGGTGGTCGTGTTCCAACCAAGCTCATCTCTCTCTTGATTACATTTATTAACTGTGGTAATTCATCAATACTAGTCTTTCTGATAAATCGACCAACCTTTGTAATCCTTGGATCATTATCAATTTTAAACATTTTATCATCAGCCATTTTATTTTGTGCCATAAGTTCTTTTTTACGTTCCTCTGCATCAGCATACATAGATCTGAATTTATAAATAGTAAAATGCTTGCCGTTCATACCAACTCTTGTCTGTCTAAATAGTATTGGACCCTTAGATTCTAGTCTAATAGCAACTGCCGTTACAAGCAATATTGGCGAGAATATAATCAAACCAAACAATGCGCCTACAATATCCATAGCAGCTTTTGCGAAAATTTGGAATGAATCCAGTGATTTGTTATGATAAGTAATTATCGGAATCGGGCCTAAGCTACTTACGTAGTGATAAGTATTCTCTATCTTAATCGAACTTAATAGCAGGCTAGAAACCAATCCAACCGATGAACAAATTCTAAGCAGTGCTTCCACATCATATTCTGGTTGAAATGAATTATCTTGAACAAACACAACCTCATCAACTCTATTACTTAAAATCAACTCTTCAAAAGTCTCTTCATCTTTCAATCTTTCATCTTTAAAGTCAACAAAATAATCCACTTTAATCTTTTTAGAGGTTTTTTGTGCATATTCTGTATACCGATTGTATGCTTTCTTTGTCCCAACAAATAGAACATGTGTATACCCATTCCCTATTTTATACGTCTTAATTACTTTGTACAAAAGTTGAACACTAAGTAAAAGCGCGAAATTTATACTCGAAAAAATCAGGAAAAAATATCTACTAACAGCGACTTGATCTGCAATAAAAACCATCGAAGAAACTGAACCTGATGCAAGTAAGCACGAGGCAAAAACCCTTCGTATGATTCTATCAATATAAAAAAAGGTTGTTACATTATACATCCTATGCCAAAACATTGA
>CAYJHQ010000096.1:0-3031 GCA_964369775.1 uncultured Lachnospiraceae bacterium | reverse complement strand
CATTTACAATCAAATAAGAATCCTAGCCTTTTTACATATTCTCCATCTAACTGTGCCTTCACATCAATCTCTAGCTCATCTCGACCATTAATCTGTGCCCATCCTGTAAGACCTGGTCTCACATCATTAGCACCATACTTATCACGTTCCGCTATCAAATCATATTGATTCCATAGCGCTGGTCTTGGTCCAATTACACTCATCTGTCCTGCCAGTATATTAAATATCTGTGGTAATTCATCTAATGAAGTCTTTCTCATGAATTTACCAACTCTAGTAATATATTGTTCTGGATTACTAAGTAGGTGTGTTGGACAATCCTTAGGTGTATCGATCTTCATCGTCCTGAATTTCAATATATTAAAGTGTGATTTATGCAAGCCTACTCTTTTTTGCTTAAACAATATTGGACCTTTAGAATCTATTTTAATAGATATTATAAGCACACAAAAAACTGGTAAAAGCACCACTACCCCTACCAGTGATAAACAAATATCGATAACTCTTTTTAGGAATTTCTGATACATACTGTTTCCAACCTTTATTTTAATTTCGCTACAAATTATAACATGGTTCGAAAGTTAATGTCAAATACACAAAAAGAGCCTGTCCTAAGACAAGCTCTCTATAATAAATCGATATTAGAATTTTCCTGCTTCTGCTGCTTCTTGAAGTGAAACGGCTACTGCTACAGTCATACCAACCATTGGGTTGTTACCTGCTCCAATTAGTCCCATCATCTCAACGTGTGCTGGTACTGATGAAGAACCTGCAAATTGTGCATCGCTGTGCATACGTCCCATAGTATCTGTCATACCATAAGAAGCTGGTCCAGCTGCCATGTTATCTGGGTGAAGTGTACGTCCTGTACCACCACCTGATGCTACTGAGAAGTACTTCTTCCCTTGCTCGATACATTCTTTTTTGTATGTTCCAGCTACTGGATGTTGGAAACGAGTTGGGTTAGTTGAGTTACCTGTGATAGATACGTCAACTCCTTCAACGTGCATGATTGCAACACCTTCTACTACGTCATTTGCTCCGTAGCAGTTAACTTTTGCACGAAGTCCTTCAGAATAAGCTTTTCTAAATACTTCTTTAACAGCTCCTGTTGCGTAATCCATCTCTGTCTCAACATAAGTAAATCCATTGATACGAGCGATGATTTGTGCTGCATCTTTTCCAAGTCCGTTTAAGATTACTCTTAAAGGATCTTTACGTACTTTGTTTGCTTTTTCTGCGATACCAATCGCACCTTCAGCTGCCGCGAATGACTCGTGACCT
Organism: uncultured Lachnospiraceae bacterium; assembly: GCA_964369775.1. Lineage (GTDB taxonomy): Bacteria > Bacillota > Clostridia > Lachnospirales > Lachnospiraceae > CAUPWF01. Next base: position 1,747 of record CAYJHQ010000096.1, on the reverse strand, counting down.
GCAAGGAATGCAAAACATTTAGTCTCTTCTTCTAATAACATCTTTCCAAGATTACCATGTCCAAGACCTACTTTTCTTTGATCTGCAACTGATCCTGGAATACAAAAAGCTTGAAGTCCTTCTCCGATTGCTGCTGCTGCATCAGCCGCTCTTGTACATCCCTTTTTAATTGCGATAGCTGCACCTACTACGTAAGCCCATTTAGCGTTTTCAAAACAAATCGGCTGAATTGCTTCTACTTGGTTGTAAACATCTAACCCAGCGTCTTTTGTAATCTTCTCTGCTTCTTCGATGGAAGAGATGCCATAGCTATTAAGTGCTGCGTTAATTTGATTAATACGTCTTTCATATGATTCAAATAAAGCCATTATCCATATCCTCCTTCTATTCGTGGCGTGGGTCAATAATCTTTGCAGCATCAGCTACACGTCCATATTGCCCTTTCGCTTTTTCTAGTGCTACTTCTGCAGAATCTCCTGCTTTCATGTTGTCCATGAATTTACCAAAGCTAACGAATTGGTATCCGATGATTAAGTCTTCTGAATCAAGAGCGATACCTGTTACATATCCTTCAGCCATCTCTAAGTAACGAGGACCTTTTTTAAGAGTTCCATACATTGTTCCTACTTGAGAACGAAGTCCTTTTCCTAAATCTTCAAGACCTGCTCCGATTGGAAGTCCATCTTCAGAGAATGCACTTTGAGTACGGCCATAAGCGATTTGTAAAAACAACTCTCTCATAGCTGTATTGATAGCATCACACACTAAGTCAGTGTTCAATGCTTCTAATAATGTTCTACCTGGTAAAATCTCAGATGCCATAGCAGCCGAGTGTGTCATTCCTGAACATCCGATTGTCTCAACCAATGCTTCTTGAATGATACCTTCCTTTACATTTAATGTTAGCTTACAAGCTCCTTGTTGAGGTGCACACCAGCCAACACCATGTGTTAGTCCAGAAATGTCTTTGATTTCTTTTGATTGTACCCATTTTCCTTCTTGAGGAATTGGAGCAGCGCCATGGTTTACACCTTGAGCTACAGGGCACATTAATTCTACTTCATGTGAATAGATCATGTCATGACTCCTTTCGATTATGCAATTTTTAAGAGTTACCTCCCAGTGTTTTGTTATGTTATTAACACTCTGCCTTAGTATTCTCTCATAAACGAGTGATTTCGTCTAGATTTTTTTGCAAAAAATACAAGATTCGTATAAGTAATTCAGTATTTCTACTTTTCCTCACTATAATTCAACATTTTATACAATAATTGCAGTGCTTGTTCTACCGTATTCGTTCTATTTTGAAGTCTATCTCCCTCTAGTCGTAGTTCACGAACTTCATTTCCACTATCTGTAGTACAGCCAATATACACAAGCCCTACTGGCTTTTCTTTTGTTCCTCCACCTGGACCTGCAATCCCTGTTGTACTTAGACAGATATCTGCATGTGCTGCTTTTTTTCCGCCCATTGCCATTTCAAATGCTGTCTCTTTGCTAACAGCTCCTTTTTCAGAAAGAGTTTCTCTCTTTACCCCTACTAGTCTCTCTTTTGACTCATTTGCATAAGTGATATACCCTTCTTTAAAGCACTTTGACGCACCTGGCACATCTAAGATACGAGCAGCTAACATACCACCTGTACACGACTCTACAGTCGTAATTGTAAGGTTCCTCTCGATTAATAATTCTACTACTTTTTCCTCTATTTTTTTCATAATCCTAATTTCTCCTTTATAATTTTATT
>CAYJHQ010000095.1:0-3113 GCA_964369775.1 uncultured Lachnospiraceae bacterium | reverse complement strand
AGCTTCGCAAGAAGCAAGAAAATACGAAAGGAGAATCATGAAAGCATGTTAAAAAGAGAGTACCAAGTGAAGTTCCGATTAGATAAAAGCGAATATGAACTACTGAAAAAGAAAGTAAAACAATCAGGGCAGACACAACAGTCATTTCTAATCAACAGCATCTCAGAGGCTACAATCACATCAAAGGAAGAAGTCATAGAGCTAAAAGAATTGAGTCAAAAGTTTGATGACTTAATCCGACAGATACGAGGGATGGCAACAAATATCAATCAAATGGCACATGTTGCAAATGGTATGGGCTTGTTGCCGACAGAGCGAGAGTTGATTGAAATAGCAAATCAGATTCCCTTATTTCGAAGGGAGTGTGAGGAAAAATGGCAATCAATAAGACGATTAATAAGCAGACAAAGACACACGGAGCAATGAGAAATTGTATGGAATATGTACTGCGAACAGATAAAACTGAGCGAGAATTAGTTGGAATCACTGGTCCATTTCTGGAAGATGAAATTAATTATAGAACAGTATATAAGGCCTTCATAGACGAGAAAAAGCTATGGAATAAAGACTCAGGACGAATGTACGCACACAACATCATTTCATGGCACAAAGATGAAATGATCACGTTAAAGCAAGCATTTGAATTTGGAAAAGAATTTGCCGAGAAATGGTTCAAAGGATTCCAAACTTTGATAGGAGTACACAAAGAAAGGGCACATGTTCACGTGCATTTCATCACCAATTCGATAAGCTACGAAGATGGACATAAGCTTCATAACTCAAAAAAAGATTTGGAGAAGATGAAACAATTAACCAATCAGATGTGCTTGGAAAGAGGCTTGACAATAGCTGAAAAAGGGCAGGACTTCCATGGGAAATCATTGGAAGAAGGGCATGTTCGAGCATGGGGGAAGGACAAGTATCATCTACTACTAAACGAAGCAAAGAAAAGCCATGTAGCAGATTGTGCGATAGCAGTAATGGATGCAAAAGAGGCAAGTGGTAGTAAACAAGAATTTATAAATACAATGAAACAGAGAGGATGGAAGGTTATATGGAAAGAAAATCGGAAGAATATTACGTTTGAAAATGAAGAAGGAAAGAAAGTAAGAGATTCGAATTTATCCAAAACATTCCACCTATCTATTGGGAAGGAGGAACTATTAGATGAATTTGAAAGACAGACAGAGGCAAGAGCCAATATGCAACGAAGAGAACAATCAAGAGCTAGAGACGATGACACAGAATTCCAACGATACTACAGAGAAGTGGAAGCAGTTATTAGCTCAGCAGAGCAAGGCGATGAAACAGCAGCAAGAAGAACTGAATATACTGAAGACCCATGGCAGGGAAGCAGACCAGATGCAGATACAGAATCTTTCCTCAGAGAACTTGAATCTAAGGAACGAGATGCAAAAAAAGAGCGAGAAGATTATATTGCTCAACGAGAGCATCGGGAAGCTAAGCGAGAGCGACAAAGTATTGCTAGAGAACAACGAGTTAAAGAAGCGGAACAAGATGCTTCAGTTGGAGAAAGAAAAGAAAATACGAGAAGCAGAAGAGGTGGTCGAAGCCGTTAAGAAGGACTGTCTGGAGATAACAGAAAGCCTTGATTGGCAAATTAGAAGTCTAGAAAGCGATAGAAGACGTGTCGCAGCACTAGAAAAAGATTTGTCAGATGAAATTAGAATTAGGGCAGATCGATTGGTTTCAGAGAAGACGTATTCACTAAATAGAGAATATCAGATTATGAAAGAAAAACTAAAGGAGAAGTATGAGAACCTCAAGTTGCAGCAACGTATCTTCATAATCATAAGCCTGCTATATGGCATTTTAGTAACGTTCTTTCAGGCAGTGAAAAGTAAGGAATTACGTGAACAGACCATTGAATTCTTACTCACATCAATCGATATAATCAAATATTTAGCAGTCGGATTATGGAAGGTTGGAACTTTCTTCGGTAGAATTAGTGAAATGATATCAAATGAAACAGCAGCGATAGTTGTACGCTGGACGGTACAGCTTGTCACTGTTATTGGTATTGTAGCAGGAGTCGGACTTCTGTTATGGAAAATTGTACCAATGGCAATCAAACATGTGAAGAAGCACATGAAAGACAGAATCACACTAGGTGTACTACTAGGAGCTATGGCGGTAATCGTATTCTTTGGAGAAGTATTGTTGCAAATAGTACCAATCAACTTGATTCTATTGTTTTTGCTAACTATGGCAACTTACTTGAGCGTAAGAGGTGTTATAACAATGGAAAATGAAAATGCGAAAAGCAATATAGGGATCGGTGTATATTTTATTGCAGTAATTGCAGCTATGATAGGGATGGTTAGATTCATATATGCGATCAGATAATTACGGAGAGAGGAAACTAATTGATAATGTAGAAAGAAGGGAGAACTAGATGGAGAAAAAACTAGAAAGTTATATCGTTGGTGAAAATGGAATTGGATATTTCTTAGGGAAAGATGATTTGTATTATCCAGATTTGGTGTATGGCGGTACAAATTATGTGATTGGCAAATATGGAATCATAGCTGCTAAATATCTAAAAGAGCATAGAAAAATCCTATATGCAACGCTTTTGACAACGGAAAAATTGAATCAATATCTTCACGATATCGATGTGGAATGTCAGGAACGGATAGAGCAATTTATCAAAGAGATGGTAAAAAAAGAAGGACTCAAAGAGAGCCTGAAAAATACGGATCCACTCAAGTGGATTGGATTAATGAATAACTATAAAAGTGCAGCAGAAGAACTTGTATTGAAAGAGATAATCTATGATGCACACAGCAGAGATGATAGGAGGAATATATAGTGGGAGTAATGTTTGAGATAATTGCAGAAGAAAGAATGAGAACAGCAGTGGAAAAGCGTTGGTATAATTCAGAGGTTCGAAAAAAGATAGAGAAGAAAAGCACAAGACTATATTCGTATCTGATGAAAGGTGGACTGCCAAAGGAGAAATGGCTGCAGGTGGATCGCATAATGTCACTGTATAACCATATGAGTGAAGAATATGGAAGAATGGCATATAGGCAAGGATTTGAAGATGGGATAGAGTTGATAGGAGAGGTGTGGGGAGTGGTGAAGTAGTA
>CAYJHQ010000094.1:2679-3213 GCA_964369775.1 uncultured Lachnospiraceae bacterium | reverse complement strand
TGAGTGTATTGATTTTCCTTCACTTAAAACCATGTCTATAAGATTCAGCTTAAACTCAACGCTGTAATATGCATTCTTATCTCTTCTTAAAATGCCATAGCCATGTCTTTCAATTAAAGCACATAGGTACTGGCAGCCAGAACTATTTATCCCATATTTGCTGACCAAACTTGGAATACTTACACCTTGTTGCCTGTCTTGATACAGTGCAACCTTTTGTTCATACGTTAACTTCATAATAATAAAACCCCGTTAATTGTGTCCAATTAACGGGGTTCACTACAGATTCACACATTGTCTACCTTTTTTTTAATAACTAATTATTTTGACATATTTTCAAAGCGTGCATACGCCGGAATAAATGCTAAATCTACATTTCCAATGGGTCCATTACGTTGTTTTGCTACAATAAGCTTAGCTTCTATTGGAGCTGTAACATCTTCAACGGTTCCCTGCCGTTCTCTATGTATAAACATAACAACATCAGCATCTTGCTCAATTGAGCCAGATTCTCTTAAATCGGCGAGTGTTGGT
>CAYJHQ010000094.1:0-2669 GCA_964369775.1 uncultured Lachnospiraceae bacterium | reverse complement strand
AATCTGTTTTTGATATGGATGCAGAAGGTTCAATTTCATAAGCTGTACCATCTTTAGTTGTTGTAACTATTACATCAAAAAGTGATACACACATTGCCTTTATGATGTTTTCATCTTCCATGAACATTGTTGTACCATTAGTGATTGTTTTGTACGCAACACTTGTTATAGTCATCTCTTCAGGAATAGCCTGAGTTGCTGGTTGATCACATCCAGTAAATAGCACTGCTAATGCAATAGCTAAAACAATTAATAATTTTTTCATAATACACGTCCTTTTTCCACATTTATGTGGTTCTTTTTTTTTGATAGAATTACACTATCTACAAACTTATACATGTAATACACCTCTTTGTCAAGTATAAGAAGTTCCAAAAATGAATATAATAACTTGACAACTGAACCATTGTGAGTTATAAATAAAGTAGATGGTACAAAATAGTGTTAGCTACCCATATACTGATGAATCCTTACTAAAACGCCTTTTTATTGCAAGGCTTGGTTTTTTACGGTTCGATGAAAAATGTTTGCTTGAATCAAGAGTCTCATATGTAGATGACTTATTAAAACTATCGTTAGATGATATTTCGATAATGACTTCTCGTGTACAAAAAACAAGCTTATGGAGTCCTTCCCATATTTTAAAAATGGTCGAAATAGATATAAAACTAATGCAGTCTTATGGTGCCTGTGTATTGTTTTACGATTCAAAAGATTATCCGTTTTTGCTGAGACAAATATATGATCCCCCTTATGCTCTTTTTTATCGTGGCGATGTCAGAACTTTACAAAACCCTTGTGTTGCAATTGTCGGAACAAGAAAACCTACTACACAAAATGCCGCAGCTACAAAAAAAATGGCTCAAGATATTACAGTGGCAGGAATATCGGTTGTATCGGGTCTGGCCTTTGGCATTGATACCCAAGCCCATGTTGGTTCACTTTTAGCACAAGGAAGTGATTTTTGTGGGAAAACAATTGCAGTTTTGGGTAGTGGTGTAGATAACATCACACCGACAAGCAATAAGCGTCTTGCTTCTGCTATTTTGGCAAGCGGGGGTTGCATCGTAAGTGAGTACCAGTTGGGTTCTCAGGTACAAAAGTGGCAGTTCGTTCAGCGAAATAGAATAATATCTGCATTGAGTCGTGTCATACTTGTTATGGAAGCTCCTGCAGGTTCAGGAGCCCTTTTTACAGCAGATTTTGCAATTGAACATAATCGTGAACTGTGTTTTTTTGAAGGCTCTGTAAGCAACGCTGATATGTTGCGGATACCTTGTGAAAAGGATCTTTTTGGACATGCTTCGAAAAAAAAGAACTGTGTAGATGACTATGTAATAGACGGAGCGAGTGTGGTTAGCGATGCAAACCAAGTTCTTTCGCTTGTAAATACCCTTACTTTTATGGAAGAAGTTGTTTTTCAGTAAAAAAAACTTGACAAAATAAATGAACTATTGTAGCTTTTAACTTGATTAATTTATTATTTTAGGTTATAGATAGAGATATAGAAGAATTTCCTTCAAATGATATTCTCTAAAGGATTAATATGGCAACGAAAGAAAAAAAAGCTAAAAAGCAAAAACGTGCAACATTGGTAATAGTTGAGTCCCCTGCAAAAGCTAAAACAATAGAAAAATATCTTGGTGCAGGCTATACTGTAAAGGCGTCAATGGGGCACTTAATTGATCTTCCAAAGTCTCGTATGGCGGTTAACATTGATGATAACTTTCAGCCCGAATACATTACGGTACGTGGTCGAGCTCCCATATTAAAAGATTTACAAAAAGATGCAAAAAAATCTACAGAAGTATTACTAGCAAGTGATAATGACCGCGAAGGGGAAGCTATTGCATGGCATTTAAAGCGTTCATTAGAAGCAAAAACCGACGCTACTATAAAACGTATTGTGTTTAACGAAATTACTCCAACTGCCATTAAAGAAGCGGTTGAAAATCCCTCTGAAATTGAAGAGCCTAAGGTAAATGCACAAAAAGCACGCCGCGTTTTAGATAGGCTTGTCGGATATAATCTGTCGCCACTTTTATGGAAAAAGGTAAAAAATGGCCTTTCTGCAGGTAGGGTCCAATCCGTAGCGCTCCGTCTTATTTGTGAGAGAGAAAAAGAGGTAGAAGATTTTTTACCGGTGGAATACTGGTCTTTAGATGCAGACTTTAAAAAAGGAAAAACTGCTTTTACTGCACAACTGGTACAATATAAGGGTAAAAAGCCAGAACTAAATAATGAAAAAGAAGTTCAAGACATTATTGACGAAATAAAGACTTCAGAATGCGAAGTTACAGACATAAAAACACAAGATAGAACAGTAAAACCAAAGGCTCCTTTTACAACATCAAAGTTACAACAAGCTGCTGCGAATAAACTTGGCTTTACGTCCCGAAAAACAATGCAAGTTGCACAACAACTCTATGAAGGTGTTGCGATAGGTTCAAGTCGTGTTGGTTTAATTACCTATATGCGTACTGACTCTACTCGTATTTCTCAAACGGCTCTTGATGAGGTGCGCGAATGGATCAAAGAAAAATATCCGAATGATTTACCTGAAAAGCCAATTGAATATTCAATGGGCAAAAAGGCACAGGATGCCCACGAAGCCATTAGACCTACCTATGTTACCTATACACCTGAATATGTAAAAGAATATTTAACTC
>CAYJHQ010000093.1:0-3307 GCA_964369775.1 uncultured Lachnospiraceae bacterium | reverse complement strand
GCTCTTGGTGTATATTGATTGCTATAGATATATGGTTCAATATCTTGAAGCATCTTTTTCCCTCTACTCTCTATTCTGTCATCCGATTCGTACTATATTGTAATCGAATCTTTTCTTTCCATTTTTCGCTATTCTCTATCTTTTTTTCCACTCTGTTTTTAAGCATTCTTTCAATATTTCCTTGGCAATTTGGGAATATCATTAAATATTGACTTTCGGAATACCGACAAGCTACATCCTCTTCACGAAAGCACTCCTTTAGCAAACATTCCACATATTTCACAACCTCTTCTTTATCTCTTTGTTCTTTTATTTCGAGAGAAATCAATACGATAAACCCAATTGTTCCATCTCGTTTTGCACGCCGTCTCTGCAATTGATAAAACCTTCTAAACACTTCATATGTGCAGATTAACACCCCTGCATCATCTCCGTTGTTTAATTCTTTTTTTATTAATGCAACATCTTCTCTCATACGCTTTGTCCCTTTTCTCAATTTAGAAAACACACTATTCCTAGTAGTATCTTATATCAAAATAGTCACACAGCAGTCACTCCAAGTCACTTTTTTCTATTTTTTTAGAAAATTTTACTATTTTGTTGCATCTTCATCATTGTACGCAAAAGAAAGCGTTTAGGGATAAATTGCCCCAGTGCTAATGCTATTCTTTGGTGAATTGGTACTCCCGCTATCACCACCAATTCACCTTTTATCATCCCTTCGTATCCTGCCTTTGCAACTATTGCAGCAGGCACTGTCTTTTTAAAAGCTCCTGTCCCCCCCATATCTGCCACTTGCGCAAATCCACTCTCAGTAGCACCTGGCATCAAGACTGTCACCGTCACCTCTGTCTCTGAAACTTCTTGTGCAATAGCTTGAGTAAATGATGTAACATAAGCTTTTGTTGCAAAATATACAGATTGCAAAGGACCGGGTGCTTTAGCAGCAATCGAAGACGTGTTCAATATTTTCCCTTTGTTATTAATCAAAAATTCTGGTAAAAATAATCTAGTCAGCTCTGTCAGGGCTATCACATTCACTTGAATCATAGCTTGATCTTTATCCCATTCTCTTTCATGAAAATATCCCTGCCCACCAAAACCTGCGTTATTTATTAGGTACTCTACTTGCACTTTAGCATTGTTCACTTCTGAATAAATTGCCTTCGCTGCACCTGGAATAGACAAATCTTTCGAGATAATCCACACAGAAACCTTATACACTCTTTCCAATTCTTCTTTTAATATTTCTAATTTGCTTTTACTTCTCGCCACCAGTATCAAGTCACCACCATTTTTTGCATGTAAAATGGCCAACTCTCTTCCAATACCACTCGAAGCACCTGTTATCAATGCCACCTTATTCATAATTCAATTCCCCTCTATACCTGTTCAAAACACCTCGCCGCCTTATTTATGCCTTCTCTAAGAATGTTTTATACCCTTTGTACGCCTCATAGATATCCGCTTTACTGCAAATCTCGTATGGCGCATGCATGCATAATACTGCAACCCCACTGTCTATTACTTCCATTCCGTACTGAGCTAAGATATAAGCGATTGTACCGCCTCCACCTGCATCTACTTTTCCAAGTTCTGCAAACTGATATGCGACATCCGCTTCATCAAAAATCCTTCTTAATTTAGCTACAAACTCTGGATTCGCATCATTTGTAGTATTCTTCCCTCTTGCTCCAGTATACTTATTCAAGGACATCCCTCTGCCGATAAATGCTGTATTTTTCTTCTCAAACACTTCCGGAAATGCTGGATCAAAACCAGCGCTTACATCAGATGAAAGAGCTACTGAATTCGCCAATGCTCTTCGCACTAATAGAGGAGACTCTCCTTCTGATAGTGCAACTAGCTCCGCAACTACATTTTCAAAGAATCTGGAGTGCATCCCTGTCGCACCAGTACTTCCTATTTCTTCTTTATCCACTAAAATACAGCAACTAGTTCTTTTTACATTCTTCATATCTAGTAATGCGAATAATGATGGAAAAGCACACACTCTATCATCATGCCCATATCCCATAATCATACTGCGATCCAATCCGCAATCCCTTGCTTTTCCTGCTGGTACAATCTCAATCTCAGCTGATAAAAAATCTGCCTCTTCTATTCCGTATTTTGCCTCTAACAACTTTAGAATATTGGCTTTTACAGCTTCTTTTTCATCATCACCACTTCCTACTAACGGCTGATTACCAATTAGTAAATCTAGCTTCTCTCCCTCTATCACAACATTGGCTTTTTTAGTTAACTGATCCGCTGATAGGTGGATTAACAAATCTGTGAACGCAAATACTGGATCTGTATCCTTCTCGCCTATACAAATCTCAATTTTTGTTCCATCTTTTTTCACCACTACACCATGTAATGACATCGGTGTTGCAACCCATTGATATTTCTTAATCCCACCATAATAATGCGTATCTAAATACGCTAATCCATCTGACTCATATAATGGATTTTGCTTTAAGTCCACTCTAGGGGAATCGATATGAGCACCTAAAATATTCATACCTTTTGACAATTCCTCTGCCCCGATATGGAACAGCGCAATCGCCTTATTCATCCCTATTGCATACACTTTGTCTCCTGCTACTAACGGTTTTCCTTCTGAGATAACTTCTTCTAAAGGTCTATACCCTTCTCTCGTAGCCATAGAAACAGTGATATTCACACACTCTCTTTCTGTCTTTCCTAAGTCTAAACACTTTTTATACTTGTTATTGATTATGTTTAACTCTTCTACTTGTTTTTCGGTATAACTCTTCCACGTTTTATCCATTACTTTATTTCTCCTCTTTTGTTGTTGCTTTACATTATATCAAATTGATAGCATGATGGCTAGTAAAGGTAGTATTTTTTTCAAGCAGACAACTACCTTCAACTCACACTAAGGGAGATTATTGACTTTTCTTTTAAAGGATGGTAAAATCTGCTGTAGTATTACTAGTATTTTATAATTAGCATTTAATTAAATTTAGGTTTCATGAAAGGATATACATATGTCTAACTACTTAATTACCATGGTAAAAAAGCCAGATGTGACTGATTTGGCAAGCGAAAAAGTAATGATAGATTTTGAGACAGGGAAATACTTTGTTTTAGTTGGTTCTGCAAATGAAATTTGGGAGCAACTTGAAGGCTGTACAAAATTTTCTGAGATTGTTGAAAACCTGTTAGAAATTTATGAGATTGATAAAGAGACTTGCGAAAAAGAGGTTTTATCTTTTTTAGAAAAATTGGCAGAGATAGGATTTATTCAACTTGAAAAAATCAATTAAATTATTATATA
>CAYJHQ010000092.1:0-3387 GCA_964369775.1 uncultured Lachnospiraceae bacterium | reverse complement strand
TTACATTCGATGCTGGCGATGATTCAGATACATTTGAGACAACTGGTAATATAGGTTTTGGCATTTCTACAGATGCGACAGAAGCGAGCATTACGGTTCTAAAAGGTTCCACTTTAGGTTCAGCACCAAACACAACAGACAATGCAAGTGATGATAAAGTGTTTGAGTTCTGGTATATTGAAAATGGAACGGACGGAGTTTATACAGAGGGTGTAGATACCAAATATTCTACAGAAGTCAAATATGAGGATCCCGAGACGATCTATGTAGCACAGTACAAAAAGGAAACACCTAATAAATGGACAGTAATATTCAAGGAGGAAGATACAACTACCAATGTTGAAACTAAGATAGATATAGAAGATCAATCGACAATCGGGGAAACAGATTTGTACACACCACCGACAGGAAAAGAACTTGTAGGATGGACAATCGATGATACACCAGGAACCGACAGTCCGCTTTGGAACTTTAATGATGATGGTGAAACGGCAAATGATACGAAAGTAACAGGAAATGTTGTACTATATCCAGTGCTGGAAGATAAATATATAGAACCGCCAAGCGAAAGCCATACAGTGAGATTTGATGAAGATGGAACACTAGGTGGAACTATCCACGAAACTAAAGATAATATTCCAGATAAAGACACAATTACAGGACCGACGAATCCAATACCACTTCCGAACAAAGGAGAGCCAGACAAATGGACAACAATACCAGGTGGCCAAGGAGTCGTGTGGGAGTTTGAGAACCCAAGTACACTAGAAAAAGAAGGGACACCAGTAGAAAAAGATGTAACATTATATCCATACTGGGAGCATACAGTAGAATTTGACAAGGATGGTGAAGTAGGTGGAGATATTCACGAAACCAAGGATAACATTCCAGATAAAGATACAATAACAGGACCGACTGATTCGACACCGGATCCAGGAAAAGGTGAGCCAGACAAGTGGACAACTGAACCAAATGGTGGAGGACAAGTGTGGGAATTTGATAATCCGAATACACCAGAAAAAGAAGGAACAGCAGTAGAGAAGGATGTAATCTTGTATCCATATTGGGAACCAGAAGTAACACCACCACCAACACCAACACCAGAAGATGAAGGAAATGGAGGAGGAACACCAACACCACCACCAACACCAACGACGCCACCGACAACAACGGATCCACTGACACCACCGACAACGACACCACCGACAACAACGGAGCCACTGACGCCACCGGCAACGATACTACCAACTCCTACACCGCAACAGCCAGAAGGAGAAGATGGGAATGAAGTGGAAGAAGAGGAAGAGAATTTGGAAGAATTAGTAGTTCAGCTACCGGTAGATGAAGGGTCGTTTGACAAAGTCGAAGTGAATGACAGAGAGTTAAATGAAGACGATTATTCTATCAATGAGAATGGCGAGTTGGTACTTGCACCAGAGTTTCTTGCAACTTTACCGGATGGTGAGCATACGATTCGTGTAGAGTCAGGTGGAGAGGTTTATGAAACTACATTTATTGTAGATGATGGTGTGCCAATGTCGATTAGCGGGTTTAAGCTATTAGGAGGATCATGGAGTCTGTTTGATTTATTATCAACCATATTTGTCACATTAACAGCAATATACATCGCATTTATTAAAAAGAGAAAGAAAAATGATGAAGACGAAGAAGAGTGGGATGAGTTTGATAAAAAATATGACGAGACAGAAAATCAGAAGTTTGCGAAGTTAAGAAAAGGTAAGTCAATTACATTAGCAATTGAAGCAGTCATGGCGATTATATTATTGTTTATCACGCAAGACTTTACACAACCGATGATTATATTTGATCAATATAGTATCGCATTTGCATTATCGGTACTTCTTTCAATTATCTTAGTAATGATGGCAAATAAAGAACCAAAAGATGAGGAAGATGGGCAACTATTAACAATAGCTGAGAGAATGGAAGATTACAAAGAAGAGCAAGAAGAAGATGAGAAGAAACTTCGCAATGGAAAGATAGCTGCGATTGTAGTAGATATAGCACTTATAATTGCAATGATTTTCATAACAAGCAGCGGAATAACATCATGGTCTATGATAGGTAAATTCTTAATTATATTTGTATTATGTATCATCATGATAGGTACAATTATTCCAATATCTAATAGCATTGATGAAGATGAGTTTGAAGAATTATAAGTAGGAGAAAAGTGGATTGTCCCGAAATAATAGGGCGGTCCACTTTTCTATTTTTGCGCATATTACGATGGTTATAATTGGAAAGGAAAAAAATCTGTGATAGAATTAAGTTAAGCATAAAAGTTCAATTCTTAGCCATGAAATGTGGTGTCAATTTTTCTAGTAATGTTAAGTGAGTGAAGGAATAATCATAATGATAGTATCACTTGCATTAGTCAGTAACTTCATGCTTGAAACCCCATAGTAGAGCAAGGAGTGAACGCAAACATCAAAGGTTTTCAACTCCTTGAAACAATTGAATAAGGAGGTATACCATGGTAGTGTTTGCAAATGAAAAAGGTCACGATGTAACTATGAGTGAATCTAAGTGGAATTCTATTAAGATAACTAATAGTCTGCTTTTTAAGCATATCATGCAAAATGAAGAGATATGTAAAGGAGTACTAGAATCTGTGCTAGGTGTCAAGATTGAAAAGATAGTCTATAAAGAAGTGGAGAAAGAGTTAGACCTATCGCTAGATGCCAAAAGTGTAAGGTTGGACGTATACGTAGAAGATCAAGAAGGTGTGGTATTTGATATAGAGATGCAAGCAACTGATACAGGAGAACTACCAAAGCGAAGCCGCTATTATCAAGGAATGGTCGATTTAAACTTGATTAATAAGGGGAATCCATACACCATGTTACCAAAAAGTTTCATTATCTTCATTTGTCCATTTGACCAATTTGGAAAAGGGCGAAGTATCTATACCTTTGAGCGTACTTGCGTAGAGGAACACTCAATTAAATCAGGTGATGAATTAAGAGCATTTTTAAAGTATGTAAAAACCGAAACTACAGAGAGCGAACTGGCTAAGAAGATTGCTGAGGAAGCAAAAAAGATAAAAGAAAACAGAGATTGGAGGCAGGAGTATATGTCTTTATATGCGCATGAGTGTGATTTGCTAGCACGTGGAAGACGAGAAGGACGAGAAGAAGGTGAAAGTTATAATCTAATAAAATTAATAACGCAAAGATACAGAAAATCCACTATAGAAGAAGTTGCGGATTTTTTGGAATGCGACGAAAAGCTTGTAAGCAAAATATATGAGATTATAGAATCGGAAAATATATTAGATTATGAAAAGATTTATAAACGCTTAACGGAAAGTGTTCAAAAATACGCACCTGAATATGATGAAGAAAAAAATTAGCAGATTTGTTT
>CAYJHQ010000091.1:0-3390 GCA_964369775.1 uncultured Lachnospiraceae bacterium | reverse complement strand
TAGTGACTTCCTTTGTAGAGGGTGTCGAGGACAAATACTACAATCAAAATATTATTTCTAAATATATTGAATCTAATTTTTACAGAAAGGTAGGTGAGATTATAAAGAACAATTATATGTTGATTCAGATAAACGGAGAAAAAATAAAAAATTTCATTTTACCCTTACGTTTTTGCTTGTTTAAACGGCTACTATATAGAAGGTGTTTTGCTAACAGTAGATTTTAAGAAGAATAGTTATTATTAATAAAGTTCATTTTTCTTTAAATATTCGATGTGTTTTTTTAGTCGTTCATCTCTACTAAGCTCAGGCATTTCCTTTTTTGTAAGGGGATACGTGTAATAATCAATAGTTCTCTTTTTCTCTGCTTCATATGATTCAGGAGAGCAACTGAAGGATTCGATATCGCTTTTGGCTTCAGAAACCTTCTTTACAATGTTACAGATGTCAGGATTTAGCGTATGTTTTTTATCATTACCATAGAATGTTAGTCGAGTCCACCAACGGGATTTGTCATCAGTTTCATCAATTGTTTCAATGTTTGTTCCGTTAGTAAGTTTATCATGGACTACTAAATCGCAGTTGATGTCTTTAGTTTCAACTAGCAATTGATAGAAGAAATCGGCAACATCGCCTAAATTCCCTAGGGTGAATTTTGAATCACGACCGCAGAGCCAATCAAGTGAAATGTTGCAAGTTTCAGCGATTTGCATAACAACATCAATGGTAGGGGAGTTTTTCCCATTTTCGTAAGATGATAAGGAGGGTTGAGGAATTCCCAAATGCTGCGCGAACTCTTTTTGAGTCATAGAGAGCTTGGTGCGTAAAAGTTTTAATCTGCTTCCAAAAGTATTTAAATCCATGTTTTAAATCTCCGATCATTAAATATTACACATATAATAACAT
Source organism: uncultured Lachnospiraceae bacterium (assembly GCA_964369775.1). GTDB lineage: Bacteria > Bacillota > Clostridia > Lachnospirales > Lachnospiraceae > CAUPWF01. The sequence continues at coordinate 2,484 of CAYJHQ010000091.1, read as the reverse complement.
ATTTATATTTAGGAATAAATAGATAATCTAATAAATATTAAAATACAAATATTGACAAAATAATACAATATTGATATATTGATATTGATAAGAAATACAAATAATTAAAATACGAAAGGAGAAATATTATGGAGAAAAAAATGTTTGTGGATGTAAACACAATAATGGAAGATTGGGGATGCAGCAGAAGCAAGGCTTATGCAATCATTAAGCAACTGTCAGAAGATATGAAGAAAGAAAATCCCAAATTGTTAGTTATGAGTGGAAAAATCAATCGAATTTATTATGAAGAAGTTTGCATGATGAGGTAAGACAAATGAGAAAAGAGAAAAAGAAAAAGCTCCTGCGGGAACAGGAGCTATGGTATCCGACTATGCGAATACGTACGTTACAGACATATTTTAGCATAGTCCTTACCCTTTTTCAACGAAAGGAGAAAGGTTAATGAATATTATTCAGTCAGGAAATCACATTGTCGATCAAGTGGGACAAATGCACTTTAGCGGAAATGTGATTCCAGAAGCTTGGTACAGTACAATTCTATATGATAACGGGAAACCAAATATGAATGCCATTATTATTTTAGCGGATATTGTGTACTGGTATAGACCAAGCGAAGTACGAAATGAAGCGAATGGAAATATATATTTTAAAAAGAGATTTGCTGATAAACATTTTTTACAAAGAAGTTATCAGCAGATAAGTGAGAAAGTAGGGATTTCTAAACGGCAAGCAACAGAAGCTATTATTTTTTTAGAAAAGAAGTTAGGGGTTATTAAGCGCCATTTTAGAACATTAAAAGTTGGAAATGGGATACCATTACCAAATGTAATGTTTATAGAATTAATTCCACACTATTTGCGTGAACTCACTTATTTTAGCAATGAAGATGAAGAGGTCACTTTTAACGGGGAGGTATCTAACATTGTAATGGGAGATGGGGAACATTTGAATGGGAACAGTATGACAATAGACTGTGAGACAAATACAAAGATTACTACAAAGACTACAAACAAAGATTATATCAGTCTATCTATCAATCCTATAGTTAATAAGATAGAGGGATTGAGAGAATATTTGCTACAGGAGAAGCAAAAAGGTGATTTGACAGCATATAAAATCAAGCAACGAGTAGTGGAAGAATTGAAAGAGCTGATTGATTATGAAATATTCCTATCATCAAGCGAAGTGAAAGTAATAGATGCACTCTTAGAGTATATGAGTGAAGCTATAGCATTTAAGCAGAAACTTATATTTCCTGATGGAGAGTATGATGTTCATATGTTGATCAATCAGTTTTATCAATTGGATAGTGAAGCAATTCGATATGTATTAAGAAAATTTGATGAGGTATCAAAGGTAACGAAGATTAAGAACAAGAAGAATTACCTGCTACGTATGTTATTAACAGCAAAGAGTGATATGCATACCAGTATAGCAGGTGACGTGAACTACGATATGGCTCATTGGTACGAAGGGAGAGATGATTAATGTCAGTATTTAAAGATAGTTGGAACGGATATGAGGGAAAGAAATGGAGAGTGTCAGTAAGATATACAGACTGGCAAGGAAAAAGGAAAAGTCACGATAAGAGAGGGTTTGATACGAAGCGGGAAGCACAATTATATGAACGAGAATTTTTGGCGAAGAAGAGCAAAGACTTGAACATGGGATTTGTGCAATTTGTGGATAGTTATCTAGAAGATTTAAAGCCACGGATAAAACGAAATACCTATGCTACCAAGGTATTTATTATTGAGACCCATATCAAGCCATTTTTTAAAGAAAAAAGTGTAGCGGAAATAGAAGCCATGGATGTTTTGAAATGGCAAAATGCAATGATGAGCAAGAGGGATGAAAATGGACGGTGTTATGCAGAGACATATCTTCGCACCATACAGAATCAACTTACAGCAATATTAAATCATGCGGTTCGTTTTTATGGATTGCACGAGAATCCATGTCTCAAGAATCAGAAGATGGGAAAAGCAAAGTCAAAGGAAATGTTGTTCTGGACAAAGGAAGAATATAGCAAGTTTGCAGAAGTAATCAAGGACAAGCCTATGGTCTATTATGCGTTCCAAGTATTGTTTTGGACGGGGGCAAGATTAAGTGAGATGCTTGCGCTAGAGCGAGGGGATATTGATTTGGAGAAGCGAACGTTGACCATCAATAAGCAGATACAAAGGATTGATGGTGAAGATGTCATCACATCACCGAAAACGGAGAAGAGTAATCGAGTGATTGATCTACCAGAGTTTTTGTGCAGAGAGCTAGAAGACTACTTTGAGATGATATATAAAATCAATGAACACACTAGATTGTTCAATATTTCCAAAAGCGGATTGCATCATGAGATGGATCGAGGGAGTAAGATTGCAGGAGTAAAGAGAATACGCTTACACGATCTTCGTCACAGTAGTTGTGCGGCTTTGGTGTCGCTCAATTTCTCATTGGTGCAGATTGCGGAAAGGCTTGGTCATG
>CAYJHQ010000090.1:0-3457 GCA_964369775.1 uncultured Lachnospiraceae bacterium | reverse complement strand
TCATTATATGGAAATGTCAAAGGAAAGTATTATGTCATTGTTTGGTTACATGTTTCAAGCTGATTGAATTTGCAGTGCTTATGAGGAGGCCATATGAAGCAGCGAATATTTAAAATTGTGCCAATTGTATTTAATTTGGTTTTGTTTTTTCTTATATTTACACCATGGGTAGTAGGAGAAGAATCTTTCTCGCTTGTGGGATACATAATGAATGTGAAAAGAGAAGGAGAACTTCCATTAGCAGATAGAGGTGATTTAAGCAAATTACTATCATATTATTTGATGTATTTACCGTTATTAGGCGGTGTCCTATCCCTTGTACAAGCATTTCTTAGAATCAAAAATAGACAAATTGTTTTCTTCACGTGGCTTATCCAACTAAGTGGGATTGTCTACGTATTGTTTACAGTATCTAACACTGCAGTTATTCCAGGTTATGGAGCAATTTTATTTGTAGCAGTGGAAGTGGTTGATTTTATATTTTTAAAGATAGCTGATTACAGTGCAGATTCAATCAATATTAAACTCCTACGATCATATGAAAAAAAAGCTGATGAAGAACAAAAAAAACGGTCTGCTTTTCCAGGCAATTATTCTAAATATTTTTATAAAGTGATTATCGCAAATACTGTTAGCGATTATAGGAATTACATCCTGTTGATTTTTGGTGGGTTTATCAGCATATTGTTTCTGTTTGTTTTATTTTCTGTAAATGAATATTTAGTGGAAGTGCATACACAAGATTTTTTGTTTTTGGGGAATGGACTACAAGAAATAATTAGAAATTCAATAGTTACTGCGGTTGTTATAAATACAATATTTATGACATTTTCATTTTCAGCGTTTATGAAAAGCAGAATGAAAGCCAATCAATTTTTTGTGATTTTAGGAATTAGAAAGAGTACATTAAGTAAAATTATTGTTTGTGAGTATATATCGGTTATAATAATTGCACTTATACTAGGTTGTAGTGTAGGAACGATAGTACAGCCTATAGTAAGGAATCAAATTAATGAGCACTTCGACATGAATCTATCGAGTCTAACGGTGAAAGCATACTTGATAGTTATTGCAATTTATATTGTATTGACATTGTTTGTAGCAATAATAAACCATCAAATATACCTACGGTTTCAATATAAAATTGAGGGGTATCAAGTATATAGAAAAGAGAATATTGGAAAATTTTTCTTGGGTAGTATAGGCATTTTAGGGGCAATCCTCTTTATTAGTGGACTTTCATTTTTCTCCCAAAGAAAATGGGGTGAAGAAATTAAATATCAAATGTTTTTTCTTGTAGGTTTTTATGCAATCATTGTATATTTACTGCATGTTTTTTTATCTGCTATACGAAAAAACAAGAAAATTTTATATAGGCATATATTAAAAATTATTCCATTATTATCTAGATTTAAGAGTAGTATTTTGTTTATATTCTTTCTTGTAGTACTTCACTTTTATGGTACATATACATTCATGTTTCCGTACTTGAGTGGTAAATTAGCAGCAGAAGCAGATGAGTTATATCCTTATGATTTTGTATGTATGGCATATGAAGATGATAGGGGATTTTTTGAAGAATTGGAAGAGGAATTTGAACTGGATTTAACGCAATATCCAATGGTGCGAGTGACAACTGAATTTGGAGATCCATATTCGTTTATTGACATAGCCAATAACACTTATAGTACTATAATGAAACCACAAGGACAGCATATTGGAATATCAGAATCGACCTATCAAGTTTTGAAGAGGAAAATAGGGGAGCCACTCACGGAATCGTTGAATTTGATAGGTGAAGACATACACGTGGTTTATCAACAAGATGCTACGATACAGTCACATCCATTTGAATGGTTTATGTTACGAAATGGATACAAATTCAGAATAGGGCAACCTTTAGATGAGTATCTTTGGTATAGTCGACATTCTATTTTTCCTGATCATAGTGCTAAAAGTGAAGAGATTGAAGTGCTAATTGGAATGTTTCAGCTGGGACAGCAAGAGAATATTGTTGTTTTTTCAGATGTTTATTTCGAAGAATTAATGAGTGTAGAAAAAGAGGGACCAACTCAGCTGTATTGCATCAACACAAGTAATGTGAATTACAACGAGGTTAATGCTAAATTGAAGCAGTTCGAAGAAAAGAACTATTTAGATTCTAGATGGGATAGGAGTATTAAACCATACTATGACAAGCAACAAGAATTGAAAGATATTGAGTCGGAAAATTATTTGAAGCAAATAGTAGGATTGTACACAATAGCCCTAATAGCCGCTTGTGCTCTATTAGTATTGTATATGAAATATCTCTATGCACTAAATGAAACTGTAAAGCAATATGAATTTTATGATAAATTGGGTATGAGAAGGAAGGAGCAAAATAAAGTACTGTCAAGAGAAATTGATATATTTATGTGGAGTGTGTTCATAGTGGCAAACATCTGCGTAATAACATGTACATTGATAACCTTTAACTTACGCATGTTTACAGACGGAGAGAAATTAGAATATTTAAAGAATTTCGTTATATATGCAGGTGGGTATTGGTTATTGCAGTCTATTGGTATATGTGTTTTAAAATATGTGATAATAAAGCGGATTAGACAAAAAAGAGAGGTGCGCTAATGAAGCAAATACTAGAAATTAAGAACCTGGTGAAAGTTTATCAAAAAGGAAGCAAGGAAAATTGTGTATTGAAAGACTTAAACATCACCGTGAATGAAGGTGAATTTATTAGTATTATGGGAAAGTCCGGGGGTGGAAAAACTACTCTGTTAAAGATAATTGGGTTTTTATTAAATCCTACAGAAGGAGAAGTGACGTTTAATGGAAATGAGATTTCGACACTCTGGGAAGATGAGATGGCAGATATTCGCCGTAGAGAAATAGGATTTATATTTCAGGATTCTTATATGTTAAATAGCCTAACTGCAAAGCAAAATATTATACTTCCAATGATACTAGATAAGAAACAAGCAGATGAAATGGAACAAAAAGTGGAAGAGTATGCAAAGAAATTAAATGTAAATCATTTATTAGAAAGAATGCCTGAAGAACTTTCGGGTGGTGAAAAACAACGAATGGCAGTATGTAGAGCCTTGATGAATAATCCAAGTCTAATCCTTGCAGATGAGCCGACAGGTAACTTGGATAAGGAATCAAGCAATCAGGTAATGGAGTTATTAACCTATGTAAATAAAAAACTGAATAAGACAATTATCATGGTAACTCACGATTCTGCAATTGCAGAACTTAGTAATCGAACACTGCATCTTATAGATGGAAAGATTACAGACGAAATAGTAAGAATGGAATAGTAATATTAAAGAAGAATTCACGAGCTTACCTTACATCGCTAGTACTAATTTTTTTTATAGTAAGCTAACTGCGTCAAGAAGAGTTTTTTCATAAGCTTCTTTTCCATAACTATCTACTAGTGATTTGTTTTTTGGTC
>CAYJHQ010000089.1:0-3496 GCA_964369775.1 uncultured Lachnospiraceae bacterium | reverse complement strand
GACAAGCTCCTTTATTTTCGCTAATGTTGCACTGGAAGAATTGTTACAATAGTTTTTAGCAGGTATGTAAAATGTTGAATTGATTGAGGGAACAACAACGTAGGGAATTTTAGAATCAGAGACAACTCCACGATTTTATGCTATACTCTTACTTAAAGAAGCAACAGTTATAAAAAAGCAACGAGGTGAAGTTAAATGATTACGCTAAAAGACGTAGCACGAGAAGCGAATATGTCAGTTACCCAAGTGTCAAGGGCATTGAATAATCACGATGATGTTAGTGAAGAGACGAAAGCAAGAATTCGGAAAATTGCAAATGATATGGGATATATAAAAAATACTATGGCACAGAAATTGGTCATGAAGGTAAAAAACGAGATGGCTGTAGTTGTAAAAGGTTTTGAGAATGAAGATAGTGTTTCAGATTATAATCCTATCTATAAGATATTATGTGGAGTGAATAAGTTGGTTAATGAGAAACAGTATGAATTGACTGTATACATTATTCAAGATGATGTTTCGTCTTACGTTGAGTATTTTAGAAACAAAGGGATTAGTAAAGCAATTTTGACAGGATTTGAATATGATGATAAAAGATTGATGGAGTTAATTGAAAGCAATATTAGTTGTGTATTCATTGATATACCGATAGATGAAGGTAATAATGGTTGTGTAGTTACTAATAATATGCTTTATGCTACTCAAGCAGTGGAGGCAATGATAAAGTCAGGGAAATCAAACATCGCAATGATTAATGGAACTTCCCATGCTACGGTTAGTATTGAAAGAGAATCAGGATATAAGATTGCACTAGCAAAAAAAGAATTACAGTCATATGAGTCATATAAAGGTGAATTCAGCAGACGTAGGGCAAGAACCGAAACGTTACGTGCGTTAGAAGAACATCCGGAGATTGACGGTTTTTTTTGTGCCAGTGATTACATGGCGATGGGGTGCATAGAAGCTCTTGAAAATGTAGGAAGAAAGGTGCCAGAGGAAATAGCGGTTATAGGTTTTGATGACTTACCTATTTCAAAACATTTAAAGCCAGCGTTAAGTACAGTACGCCAAGATGATTTTGCGAAGGGATATGAAGCAGCCAAACTCTTGTGGGAGTTTGCAGAAGGAGAAACGAAGTCTCATATTGTAACATTAGGATGTGAACTGGTGTTGAGAGAAACTGTATAGGAGGATAGAAGAGATGCTATTATAAAATAATAGCATCTCTTTTAAGATGAGTTGAAACCGAAACGATTCGGCAAAAGTGACAAAAATAGAGATATTATACAAAGAATTACGAAGTGAAAATTGTGCAATAAGGCGAAAAAGAAATTGTATATTGACTATTTTATGTCTTAATAGTATTATAATCACAAGAACCGAAACGATTCGGCAATGTAGGAGGAAAAACATGAAAATAAAAAAAATAATACCAACTTTATTAGCAGGTGCGATGATGATGTCAGTAGTAGGATGTGGAAACTCAGATAATAGTTCAGAAAGTTCGGATTCAGGAAAAGTAACTTTAACACTGGGCATGACAGCGGATCCATTTGAAGCAGAGATTGTAGAAGAGCAAGTTGCAGCTTTTATGGAAGCAAATGAAGATATTGAAGTAGTAGTAGAGCCGATTGCAGGAGATATCTGGGAAGTACTTAAGACTAGAATGGTGGCAGGAGATGAGCCAGACGTATTCTATATGGATATCTTTCAAACACCACAATTTATAGATGCTGGACAATTGGCCGCAATTGATGATGTATTAACAGAAGAGGATATGGCCGATTTTGACAGTGCGTTACTTAACGCATTCAAAGGTGAAGACGGAACATTATACGGAGTTCCAAAAGATTATTCGACTTTAGGTTTATACTATAACAAGCAGATGTTTGAAGATGCAGGACTTGAGCCACCAACAACTTGGGAAGAGTTAGAAGCAGCAGCAAAAGCATTAACAAAAGATAATGTAACAGGATTATCACTTCAAAACGAATTACCAAGAGTACAACCATTCTTCTACTCAAATGGTGGAACAATGATGGAAGATGGGGTACCGACTCTTAATAATGAAAAGAATATCGAAGCATATGAGTTCTGGTTAAGTTTATTAGAAAATGATTATGCAAAGACTCCACAAGAACTTGGTGTAGGTTGGGATGGAGATGCATTCGCAAGTGAGATGGTAGCAATGACAGTTGAAGGGACTTGGATGGAGAATTCATTAATTGAGTTGAATCCAGATCTAGAGTACGGAGTAGTTCCAGTTCCAGTTGCTGAGACGGAGGCATCTATGCAATTTACAGTGGCTTACTCAATGTCAACAAATACAGAATCACCAGAAGAAGCGAAAGAATTGATCAAATTCTTGACTTCTACAGAACAACAATTGGTAGTAGCAGATGCAGGAAGAGCAATTCCATCTAGAACTTCAGCAGTGGAAACTTATGTAGAAAAATATCCAGAGCGTCAAGTATTTGTTGATATGGTATCAGTAGCAAGTGAGTTTAGATATGGAATTGTATCTTCAACAGTAGTAGATGAAGCAGCAAAAGCAATGGAGAAGGTGTTATTAGATCCAGACGCTTCAGTACAAGATGCCTTTGATGAAGCACAGGCAAACATTGAAAAAGCGTTAGAAGACTATTAACATTTTGTGGGATATAGGTATATAGTTAGCTAAAGGGTAAGGAGATTACTCCTTACCCTTTAAAGATTAACAATTATAGGAGGTTCAAGATGAAAGGGAAAAGTAAATTAAAAGCACAGGAAAACATAGCAGGTTTAATCTTAGTAGCGCCAGTAGTGATACTGATGTTGATATTTGTAATTGGACCAGCTATCTATTCATTTTCTCTCAGCTTTCAAGACTACAATTTGTTAAAGCCCCAAGAGGCGATTTTCATAGGGCTGGAGAATTACATAGATGTATTAAAAGACGAAGCATTTCATCAAGCAGTATGGAATACTATTCGCTATACGATTGTTGTAGTGCCTGTACAGACCGTAATAGCTATGCTTTTAGCAACTGTAGCTAATCAAAATATTAGAGGAAAGACTTTTTTTAGAGTTGCATATTACGTACCCGCGGTTACATCAGCAGTAGCGGTCGGTTCCATGTTCATGTTTTTATTTAACACAAACGGTATTGCGAATCAATTCCTAAGCTTATTCGGTTTTACACCAGTTAGTTGGTTTACTGACCCAGATCTTGCACTTCCACTAGCAATGTTAATGGCGATTTGGTCAACAGTTGGTACACAGATGCTTGTATTCCTTGCAGGATTACAAGATATTCCGGGAGAAGTATATGAAGCATCTAAGATAGATGGCGCAACAAGTCTTCAAAGTTTTTGGTATGTAACTGTCCCACTATTGAAGGAAAAGACAATGTTTGTATTAGTAGTAGGGAGTATTGGTACACTACAGATGTTTGATCAGGCATTCATCATCTCTGGTGGACAAGGAGGTCCACTTGGTTCCACTACAACAATCGTAC
>CAYJHQ010000088.1:0-3597 GCA_964369775.1 uncultured Lachnospiraceae bacterium | reverse complement strand
ACACCCTTAGCAGGGGCGCCTCTTCAGCCTCTTGAGTATTTCTCCTGAAAATATTTGTTTCAATATTCTATTCACACTTCTTGAGTGCAAACGTAATTATATCTAATAATCCAATACTTGTCAATAACTTTTTTAATTTTTCTTAATATTTTTCTAACTATTAATTCACATGCTAATTTATCAGCGATTAGTTCCGGATATAGCACTCAAAACTGTTCTGGCTTATTCTAGGATGTTTCCCTTCTTTGCTTGCAACTGCAAAAGGCAGTCTTCCTATCTTGGAAGGCCCGCCTTTTCTATTTTTCTTCGTTTTTCTTTCTTGAATCTAGAACTGTCTGTATTCTTGATCTCACTTCTTTTGCTATGTCGTTTGTGTGTATGTCTTTATATTCTTCATACAACATTGGCTCTAGGAAGTGTATTTCGACTTCTACTTTTTGTATTGTCTTGGAATCAAACGGAACAAATGAGTTATATAGGGCTATTGGCACTATTGGCGCTTTTGCTTTTGTTGCTGATTTGAAACTACCACCTTTGAACTCTATTGTATTGTTTCCATTTTTCGACCTTGTTCCTTCGGCAAAGATTAGATAGTTTCGTCCGTTTTGAACTTCTCTTGCTACATTGATAATTATCTCCATAGACTGTCGCAGATTATCTCTATCGATCATATATGCTCTCATGCACAGAAATACTTGCTTTAATAACGGGACATTTGTAACTTCTTTTTTAGCCACTACTGAAAATGGTGTTGGACAGACTCCCACGATAGCTAGTACGTCGTATAGTCCTTGGTGATTTGGATAAAAAATAAAACCATCTTTTTCTGGTATATTTTCTTCTCCAAATGCTTTGAGTTTTACATTTCCACCTTTATTGGCGTGATATACTATCTTCTTGAATATTTCATCGTGTTGTTCATCTGTATATTTATCTACATGATGAGCATAATAATTTAGTTTTATCCACAAGAATGGAATCACAAATATATTCCTTAGTACCATCATCACAATTCGTTTCATTTTATTACCTACCTTCTATCTCTACTTCTTTTATTCCATATCCCTTCAACGCTTCCACTGCTTGCGTATGACTCTTTACCAAGATACCATGCAGACCACATTTTTTTGCTGCTTCAATATTTTCTTCTACATCATCTAAGAATACTGCATTTTGCGGGTTAATTTTGTATTTTTCTATTAAGGTTTTATATATTTCTAGCTCTGGTTTGATATATTCTACTTCATAGGAGATAACTCCACCGTCTACGTATTTTGCAAATTCAAAGTTAGGTACATCATTTTCAAAGCTTGCTTTACTATAATTTGAAAGTAAGTACACTTTTTTCCCTTGACTCTTTATGGACTTTACCCATTCTGTTGCAAATGGATAGACTTCTACTATATTAATTACATTTGTGAATACCTCTCGCACTTCTTTTTCTAAATGCGGAACGCTATCTATCGCCATCTCTAGGTATTCGTCTTCTGAATGACTCCCTCGATCTCGCTCTTTCCAAAATGAGCTTCTGAATATTTTGTTTCCTATTTCTGCTTTTATCTCTTTTCCAAATTTAAAATTTTCTAGATATTTTTCCCAGTCAAATTCTACCAGCACTCGCCCTATATCAAAGATGACCGTATCCACTACTATTGGCTTTTCTCTCATATGTAAATAACCTCTTTTTCATTGTTCTTTCTCATCATAACATGAGGTCGATTGTTCTTCAATACAAGTTTCTCTCTTATGATTTTTTTAAAAAAGCTCCTGTGAATGACTTTTTATCTTCACAAGAGCTTTATACTTTTTGGGTTTCACTTATTCTTTTTATCTTCTTTATTTTATTTACTAGCCTTTCGATTTCTTCTGCACTGTAAGGTTTTAATACATAGCCTATTGCACCGACATCAAATGCACGCAATGCGTATTTTTCATATGCAGATACAAATACAATTTCTGCTTCTGGTTGGGTTTCTAGTATTCTTTTTCCTAATTCAATCCCTCCCATGTTTGGTAATACTATATCTAGGAAGGCTACATCTATAGGATTTTCTTTTACATATTCTATTGCTTCAATGGAATTTTTAAAACATTGTAATGATTCTATCCCCTTGATCTCATTTATGATACTTTTGAATTTTTCGATTGCCAGATTTTCATCTTCTACATATAATATCTTCATTTTCTGTCTACCTTTACTTCTTTTATATTGATGGCCACCAGATTTAACCTGATGACCATCCACTACTTACAATTCACTGATTCTAATGACTCTTATGCTTCTGATCCTTCGATTTCTTTATCTTCTGTTTTCTTTCTTCTTACGATCATTAACACTGCTTGTACCGCTGCAATTAATGCAAATGCTACGCTGTATGCATCAAAGATTGTCATTGGTAATGTAAAGTCTTGAGTTACTAGTAAGAAAATCACACTTACAACTCCTGCAACAAATAATGCTGCACTTGTAAATATTCGGTTCTTACGCTTTGTTTCTGTTTCGCTCTCTTCTTCCTCTTCTTCATCCTCTTTTTTCCTAGCTGACACTAAGAATGCGATTGGTAAAACCACAGAGATGATTGTCATGATTAAGTCAAATAAGCTCCACGCACCATTTTTTCCGCCTGCAAGAGGTACTTCGTTGTCTGATAAAGTTAATGTTTCTTCATCCTCTTCTTCATCCTCTTCTGCCAAAGGTACTTCTTCATCCGTAATTTCTTCTGTTGTTACTGGTATCACTGGTTCTGGTAGTACAATTGGTGCTGGTGTTACTGTTGGCGTTGGAGTTACCGCTGGCGCTGGTGTTGGCACTACGATAGGCGCTGCTGTGATTGTCATAACTCCATCGATTACATTTACGATGTAGTTTGGATTTGCTGTTACACTTGCAGTAATTGCATATGTTCCAACTCCTTCTCCTACTACACGTGATAATGTGTAATCAATTGTATCAGTTCCAAATAGACCTGAAATTGTTGATGTAAATGTTGCATCTGTAGCTCCTGCTACTTTAGTAGAGTTTCCTACTGTGATGGTTGCTGTCGCTGGTGTTACTTGAAGTGTTACCCCTTCAATGTATGTTTCTGCAAAACCATATACTTTTGCTTTTACATCGAATGTAGTTGTTCCTACATTTGTAATACTTGGTACTTCATCTGTGAATGTTAATCCACCATCTGTTGAATAAGTAAATGTAGCATCTGATGTTCTATCTTCTCCATTTGCCATTACTGTGAACATTGAACTATTTGCTACAAATGGTGTTCCATTGTATACGTTAGTTCTATTCTCTCCAGTGGCATCTGCAGTTCCATCTCCGTCTAGATCTTCATCTGGTTCTGTTACTCCACCTTCAATGTCTTCACGCTCTACTACGATTAAATCACTTGGTGCTGTTGTGAATGTGTAGTTTGCATTCTCTGTGAACGTAAGTACTACTTCATTTGCATGAGTTCCTACTATATTAATAAGGTTTGCTTCTTCTGTGATGTCAATACTAAAATCAAAGCTATTGATATCTTTTGCTAATACTCCTGCTGTTACTAAATCAGCTTCTGTGTATAATGCTTCTTTTTGCTCTACTGTTACTGCTGTTTG
>CAYJHQ010000087.1:0-3746 GCA_964369775.1 uncultured Lachnospiraceae bacterium | reverse complement strand
TACCCAAGCAACTCGGATCGACCGCTTCTCGGTCTTCTCTCTGCTTCGCAGCGAAGCTCCTCGTTGTGGGGCTAAACGCCCCATGAAAGAAAGAGAAGGACCCCATCTTGTCGAGCTAGCTCGACCGAAGGGGTCCTTCTCTTTCTTCCACTTGGCTAAATAGTGATATCACATCTTGAATCTATATCCAACTCCCCAGATTGTCTCTATATACTGTGGGTTCGATGTGTCTAGTTCTATTTTCTCACGTACTTTTTTGATGTGTACTGTTACTGTTGCTATATCTCCGATTGATTCCATATCCCATATCTCGCTGAATAGTTCGTCTTTTGAGTATACGTGGTTTGGATGACTTGCAAGGAACGTAAGTAAGTCGAATTCTTTTGTCGTGAATTGTTTTTCTTCTCCATTTATCCACACACGTCTTGCTGTAATATCAATTTTCAATCCTCTAATCTCTATTATTGTGTTTTCTTGTATATTTGAGCTGATTAACCTTTCATATCTTGCAAGGTGTGCCTTTACTCTTGCTACTAATTCACTCGGGCTAAATGGCTTTGTCATATAGTCGTCAGCCCCCAACCCTAGTCCCCTGATTTTATCTATATCGTCTTTTTTTGCCGAAACCATCATTATTGGGGTGTTTTTTACTTTTCTCACTTCTTTGCAGATTTCAAATCCATCTACTTTTGGTAGCATTAGGTCCAATATGATTAAATCATACTCTTCCTCTAATGCCTTTTTTAGTCCTTGTTCTCCATCATGCAGGGTATCTACTTCAAACCCGCTAATCTCTAGATAATCTTTTTGTAACTCTGCTATTGCTTGTTCGTCTTCTACGATTAGTATTTTACTCATTCGGAACCTCCTGATATTTTCTAATTACAAAATGCATAACTGTTCCAACGCCTAAACGGCTTGTGGCCCAGATTTTTCCCCCGTGTTCTTCAATAATCTTCTTTACTATTGATAAGCCAATTCCGCTACCCCCTGTAGCCGAATTTCTAGAAGTGTCTGTTCTATAGAACCTATCAAAAACGTATTGCAAGTCTTTTCCTTCTATTCCTTTTCCATTGTCTTCTATATCTATCTGTATGAAATCACCTACATCTTTTAAATGAATACTAATATGTGGTTTTTCTTTATCCATATATTTGATTGAGTTATTTACGATGTTGTGTATAACTCTTTTTATCTGTTCAGGATCCCCGATTATTTTTGTCCCTGGTTCTGCATAATTATGATATACAAATTCCACATTTTTTGCTTCTAGCTCTATATTTAAATCATCTGCACAATCATCAAAATAATCGTCTACTGACAATGTATGAAACTCATATGGGATTCTATTTGTATCTACCCTCGAGTACAGTGTTAACTCATTTATTAATGTGTTCATTTCATTCGCTTTATTATATATTGTTTTAATATACTTATCACGCTTTTCTTCGGTATCTGCTACACCGTCCATAATCCCCTCTGCATACCCTTTAATAGCTGTAATCGGCGTCTTTAAATCATGGGAAATATTACTAATCAACTCTTTGCTCTCTTTGTCATAAGCTAATTTTTCTTGTGCGTTATCACGTAAGCGCTTTCTCATTTCCTCAAAATCCTTGCAGAGTTGCCCCATTTCATCCTCTGCTTCTGGCACTAACTCAAAATCCAAATTCCCCTCTTTAATATGTTGCGTTGCAATTCGCATCTTATTCAGAGGATCTAATACTCCTTGTCTTATCCAAAATACTAATGCCATTCCTGTCAGTACTAACACTGCAACAATCGTAATCACTGTTCCTATGAAAAAATCCTCCATCTCTGGCAACATCTGACTTGCATCTGTAATAATGTAGGCTACGCCAAGTTCATCATCACTGTTTTCAAATGCCACACATTTCACAAGAGAAGGCGTGTCACCTTCTATATACGTCGTTACTGCAATTACCTCACGTACTGCTTCATCTTGAATTAATGCATTTTCCCCCAGTTGCTCAAACTTGATACTATCTCCTATATAAGAAAATACATTACCTTGCTTAACCACTAGGTATGAGTTATGAGGTGTTAACCTTTGATTCATTTGTTGCAAATACTGCGCATCTTCCAACTTATCTGTCTCTTCTTCCGCGGTGACTTTCAATTCATCATACAACTTATCTGTTAATGTATCAAATAAGTACAGAGAACTTGAGAGACTATCATAATCAATTCCTGTAATTCCATAGCTATCTTGTATTCGATTAATTTGCAACGCACCAAGTCCCAATATAATACTAAAACTTAAAAGCATAGGTATTACTGTAATCGTAATAAAGGCTATAATCAGTCTTGTTTTAAATCTCATCTTCATTCTTACTTCTCCACTATCTCGCTATTTCCTAATAACAGTATTATAGCATGAAACCTGAATTGTAAATATAAAAGAACTATAAATATCTATAAAAAAACCTGCAAAGCCAACTCATTTCAGAAATGTTTGGCCTTGCAGGCTTCATAATTTTTATATTTTAACTTAGTCTTGTACGTATGGCATTAATGCAATATGACGAGCTCTCTTAACTGCTACTGTCACTGCTCTTTGGTGCTTCGCACAGCTTCCTGTAATTCTTCTTGGAAGAATTTTTCCTCTTTCAGAAATATATTTCTTCAATTTCGCAACATCTTTGTAATCTATTTCGTTGTTCTCTTTACCACAGAACACACATACTTTTTTACGTCTGCGCATTCCACCTTTTCTTCTCATAGGTGAATCGCCTCTTGATCTCTCGTTAGACATAATCTTATACCTCCATAATATTTTTCACTGATTAGTGACTTCTATTTATTCTCTTAGCTGAATGGTAACTCTTCGTCTATTCCATCTGGAATATTCATAAATCCATCACCGATATCTGCACTTGGTGCTGAACCTTGGTTTGTTTGGAATCCACCAGCGTTTGCATTATTTGTTGCTTTACTCTCTGCAAATTCTTGTTCTTCCACCACAACTTCAGTAGTATATACTTTAACACCATCTTTATTTGTATAGCTGCCAGTCTGAATACGCCCACAAAGTGTAACCTTTGTTCCTTGACGGAAGTATTTCTCTGTAAACTCTGCCGACTTACCAAAAACTACACAGTTAATAAAATCTGCTGATGCTTCACCATCTCTTTTGAAACGACGATCAACTGCTATGGTATATCTTCCGATTGCTAGCTGTGACTCTCCACCTGAATATCTAATTTCAGGATCTCTTGTCAAACGCCCCATTAAAATTGCTTTATTCATGCTCTATCCTCTCCTTCTTTATCATCACATAATCCGATGATGTAATTGCGCCATCTTTGTTATAATCGTATACACTAATTAGTCTCTCCGTCTGTTCTACTTCGCCCATAATGACAAGCTTAATGTTTTCCAAATCTCCCTGTTCATATTTTGGGTATTCATTCTGATAAATTATCGATGCGAGTACTACCAGTGACAGTAGTGCTGATAGCCATAATATAATTGTTGGAGTTTTCATTTTTAACATTTTTCTCACCTCTTCGTAAAAAACACTACATTGTTCCGTTTAACCATATTCTCAATCTCTCCCATACTCAAACAATTAAGTATCCCCATCTTTAGATCTGTAATAGCTGCATAAATAACAGTTTTTCGTTTTGCCAGGATAGAGACAACATCATCTCTATCAACCTCAACATAATCCGTCATAGTATCTCCTTTACTTGTTCTGTAATAGTTTCCGTTCCAAATCTGTC
>CAYJHQ010000086.1:0-3902 GCA_964369775.1 uncultured Lachnospiraceae bacterium | reverse complement strand
CGACTGTTCTCGGTTTGATAGTTGCTACAGTTTTGGCATACATTCGTGTTAATTACATTTTTCCGGGAAGAAAATTTCTGGATATTACAGCATGGATTTTAATGATTGTACCTTCTTTCTTGCTTGCGCAAGGATGGATTTATTTTGCATCTGGAAATGGAATTGCCAAAAATTGGCTTGGAATCGAAGGGTTGAATAACTTTATTTTTAGTTACCCAGGACTTGTGTTTGTAATGGTGTTATGCAAATTTCCACTAGCATATGTTACGGTGAAAAATGTCTTGGAATGGTATCCAGACTCTCTAATTCAAGCAGCGAGAATGAATGGAGCATCTCCTTTCAAAGTTTGGGTTAGTATACAAGGACCGCTTTGTATCCCTGCTTTTTTATCAGCGGCAATGCTGTTATTTATGGACACAATCGGAGATTATGGAATGTCTTCCACAATTACAGCAGTCTTTCCGTACCCAACGCTACCGTATACGATATATGGAGCGATTAGAACATCACCAGCACGTTTTGATATGGCGGGAATTCTATCTTTCTATTTGATTATGCTAATTTTACTTGCTATGGTAGTTCAAAATATTGCGATAGGGAAAAAGAAATTTGATTTCTTGGCAAATGATGCAGTAGTACGAATTCCGAAGCAAATGAAAAAGAGAAATACCATATTGGTCACAGTAATTAGTAGCGTATTCTGTTTTTTAGCGTTAGGGATACCGGTAGGTGGTAACTTGATTATGTCTTTTTCTAGTTCGATAGGTATTGAGAGATTTACATTTACTTTAGATAACTACTCTGCAGTTTTAGAAAGTGGGAATACATTACTTTCAGGATTGTCAAATTCCTTAGGAATTGCGATTTCAGCAGCCTTTTTCGGTGTTATCGTAGGTTTTTTTATATCTTATACACTCACTTATTCTAGATATAAAAATAAACGATTGATAGATAGTATTACGCTAATTGCAATGGCGGTTCCGGGAGTAGTACTAGGAATTGGTTATATATTTACATGGAATCAGTCGTGGCTTACAAATCTAGGACTAAATATATATGGAAAACCAGCAATTTTAATTATAGCGAGTGTTGCAGTGGCAATACCTTTAACCAATCGTATCTTAGTTGCTGGTATGGCAAAAATCCCATCAGATTTGATGGTAGCAGCGCAGGTGCAAGGAGCTGGATTATTTCATCGACTTAGAACTATTTTAATTCCACTTTTACATTCGAGTATAGTATCAGCCATTTTATCTGCTTTTGGAGTGAGTATATTTAATCTAGCGATTACAACATTGCTCTATCCCCCGAATTTTAATACGTTACCGGTATATATCAACACAGCTTATAATAACCTAAACTTTGGATATGCGGCAGCCGCAACAATTTTAGGTGGTGCTGTAATTATTTTAATTATGTTGGTACTAGAAAAAGCACTCAATTTTACAAATCGTAAAAATAGATTGCGCAATGATTAAGTAGAAGGAAGAAAGAAATGAAAACACTATTGAAGATAGAGAATATAAAGAAAAATTTTGGAAAGACAAGCGTATTAAAAGGAATTGATTTGGAAATAAAGGAAGGTGAAATCATTAGTGTACTAGGTCCTTCTGGATGTGGAAAGTCTACTTTGCTAAGAATTATTGCGGGAATTCTACCTCTGGATGAAGGCTGTGTATATATTCGTGACAATATAGTATCTAGTGCAAAGGTTTCAGTTGCAACAGAAAAACGAGACATCAATATGGTGTTTCAAGATTTTGCGTTATGGCCACATATGAAGGTAAAAGATAACATTTTATATGGATTAAAAATCAAAAAACTTGCGAAAGAAGAGATGGAAAATCGATTAGAAGAATTAGTTGCATTACTTCGTCTTGAAGGATTAATGGATCGCTATCCAGCAGAGCTGTCTGGAGGACAGCAACAGAGAGTAGCAATAGCGCGTGCCTTAATCACAAAGCCTACGATTGTGCTGTTAGATGAACCACTTTGCAACTTAGATATTCAGCTGAGAGTCGAAATGAGAACAGAGATGGCATATTTATTTCACAAATTAGGAACAACAGTATTTCATGTAACACACGATCCATCAGAAGCGTTTGCTATGGCAGATCGAATTATAGTTATGGATCAAGGAAGAATTGACCAAATTGATACCCCAATGAACTGTTATAAATCACCGATGACTAAGACCGTAGCAGGGTTATTAGGAGCGAGTAATAAGGTGAAAGGGACAGTGGAAGAAAAAGGGAATACGTCAAGTGTACAAGTAGGATCACATTTAGTTAAGTGCAAAATATTTTCAGAAACAGTTGAGTGTAATAAAAATGTAATATTGCGATTTAGACCAGAAAGTGTAAAGTTTGGATTAGAAAAAAGTGAAAATGCATTGCCAGCAAAAGTAACAGTATCTACATTTGAAGGTGGCTGTTATAGAGTGAAGGCAGTAACAGAGACAGGGGATGGCTTTTATTTTATACACAGTGAGGAACTTGTGAAAGGAACAGAAGGTTATGTTGAGATAGAACCAGATGTTTTGTATGCATATGAAGAGTAAACTTGTGATAAAAGGTGGTTATGGAGAGCATGGACGAAGTTGTTTTTTGCTTTCTTATCATGATGGTTATATTATGTTGGATTGTGGAATTTTAGATACAGACCCAAATCCATACCCCGATGTAGACGAAGATACAATTAAAAAAGTGAAATACATTTTTATCTCTCATTGTCATAAAGATCATATTGGAGCTTTTAAACATTTTGTGAATAAGGGGTTTCTAGGAACGGTTGTTACTACGAAAGCTACATATGAATTGGCAAAAATAGAGTATGAAAATATTGTCTTTATTGATGCATTTAATCAATGGGTTTCACTAGATGAAGGAATTCGATATTTTAGTGGGCGAAGTGGGCACTGCCCTGGAGCAGTTTGGTTTCAACTTCAAGTAGATGAGAATATGTTTTTTTATAGCGGAGACTATCAAGAGGACACTCTAGCATATCTATGTGATAAACCAAGAGGAATAAAAGGGAACGTTGCAATCATAGACTTAGCGCATAAATATGCTGGTGGCGCAAAGGAGAGAAGGGGATTCTTTATTTCTAAAGTAAAGGAGTATGTCTCGAAAGATAGATTAGTTGTATTACCGATGCAAAAATATGGTAGAGGTGTGGAGGTATTATATCAGCTACTGGAAAACTGTGAGAACGATAGAATTAAATTAGATAAAGAGTTTCATAGTAATTTAAGGACAACATTAAGTTATGAAACATATTTTGTAAAGGAAGCATACTCACGAATTATTAGGTTTCTGGAAACATATACTGAACCTGAGGAATATGACGTGCTGATTCTAGGGGACACTCATTTAGAAAAGAAAGAAAACATAAAGCGGATTGAAAGTCTGAGTTGCAAAAAAAAGATAATATCAACCGGTAGGATTAAAAAAGGTGGCTATATAGAATCGCTCTACAATCAAGACGTAGCAATCAAATGCACATATACTCATCATCAAAGTATTGAGGATATGGAAAAAATGATAGAAAGCAACAGATTTGATATAGTAATCCCATTTCACAACAATGAAAAGGAGATGCTAACGTTTTAGAGTTGAAATACATAAAAAGATATGACTATAGATTTTTTGACGAGGCTATAATCATGTCTTTTATATATTTACTTTTCCTACTTACAAGTGATAGAGGTTTTGAAAGATCTGGGATTCAAAGAGATAATGCAACAATATGAGACGAATAAAAGGACATAAAACATAAACCATTCTTTACAAGATACTTTCAAACAATTATACTTAAGAAAAAGGCGAGTACGATTCTGTGAGATTGAAATAGAAGAATGAAACGGATAGACTTATGCAAGGGAGACGTTAAGTGAAAAAAAG
>CAYJHQ010000085.1:0-3903 GCA_964369775.1 uncultured Lachnospiraceae bacterium | reverse complement strand
AACACTTCTTCTGTTTTTCCTGTATACTGATGATATGGCAAAATAAGGAGGACTATTTATGCATATAAACCCGAATATAAACATATTAAATTTCCTAAAACAAGTTCAGAAATGCAGTGCCGAAGTATTATTTGAAACCTCAGAAGGCGACCGCATTGCCCTAAAGTCAACATTAAGCCAATATATCTTCTTCACGATAGCATCTAATCCGGAACTGCTTCAAAGCGGCACAATCCGGTTTGAACAGGACGAAGACATAAAATTATTGAAAAACTTTTTATGCGACTGATTTTGTAAACTTAAGACGCACATCCAGTATGTGCAGATAGGAGCAATATGAATATTCAGGAAAAACTAGATTTTTTTCAGCAGTTAATTCAGTGTAATCATAACCTTCCTCTGCATAGCTTTTCCCCGGATTTTGTCTTTGCACATTCAGATATTTTAGAAGATGTATCTGCAAATGACGACAAAACCCTAATCCTTTTAAGTCTGGAAGAGTCAATCAGAAAACATGTGGAAAACCAGAGGCGGGAACCCTTATTTATTGATGACCATCTGGGACTGATCTGGATTGTGGCATTTGAATACCACGAGGATTCCTTGTGCGGAATCCATGCACTGGGACCCGCTTATTCCGGAAGAAACTCTTATCAGATGATTAAAAAGGAGTTGGATAAACATAACCTTTCCATCAATATCCGTACAAAGGTTTTTCGCCTATTTGAACATATTCCAATCATCCCTACTAATCAGCTTTTTCAGTATGCCGTTATGCTGCATTACTGCGTTACCGGCAGGCGGATTACTACCAATGATATTCAATTTACGGAGAAGGCATCTCAAAATCCCTCTTCTTCTGAAATCAATCTGATTACAGAGGAGCACCGGGGCGTATGGATGGCAGAACAGGAATTCATGAATATGCTGCGGGAAGGAAATCCCAACTATCTGGATGCCCTTGCACGCTCTTACAGTTTAAGCGACGGACCACGTTTTGACACAGGTGACTCCCTGCGCAGGGCAAAGTCAACCTCCATTGTCCTCCTTACACTCTGTTCAAGAGCAGCCATCGAAGGCGGTGTAAGCTCTTCCGTCGCTTATACCCTCAATGACTATTATATGCAGATGATTGAAGACAGCAAAAACATTGCCGAAACATCCACCACATGCAATACTCTTTTGGAAGACTACGTACAGCGGGTACAACAGGAAAAGGAAAAGAATGATATCTCCGGACAGATAAAAAGCGCATGCGATTACATCGCAATACATATTAAAGAAAAGCTTTCTATCACACAATTAGCCAGACAGGCGGGCTATACAGAATACTACTTCTCTCATAAATTTAAAAATGAGACCGGGTATAGCGTATCAGATTATATTAAACGTGAAAAAATACGACAGGCAAAATTACTTCTCTCAGGAACCCATATGAGTATTCAGGAAATCAGCGATGAACTTTCATTTGGCTCCCGAAGCTATTTTTCTTCTTCCTTTCAAAAAGAAACGGGATTATCACCCAGCGAATACCGGGAACAGAATATAAAGCTTTAAATAATTACAGCGTGTTCACACGCGCTGTAATTAGTCATCTACTTCCCTTTCCTCATGATAGCTTAAAAGATTTCCAATATGTTCTTTTTCAAA
This sequence comes from uncultured Lachnospiraceae bacterium, assembly GCA_964369775.1. GTDB lineage: Bacteria > Bacillota > Clostridia > Lachnospirales > Lachnospiraceae > CAUPWF01. The sequence goes on along the minus strand of CAYJHQ010000085.1, from coordinate 2,253 downwards.
AAACATCTCTTTGTTAGTAAGCACAATAAATGCCGCCGCAAAGAATATCACAATCGTTTCCACGCATTTTGTCTGCGGCGTCAAGGCTATCTTTTCCTGCATGGTATTCACAAACAAGTGAAAAATGATGCAGGCAAGCATACTGCGGTTGTTCTTTACATATACCCACGTCGTCAGAAATCCCATCGAACTGACACTGATTAAGAAATTCAGCACATAAAAAACACCCAATTCCCTTAGTCCGTAATGGTATGTACCCTGAATCCAAAACAGGGGAAGATGCCATAATGCCCATACAAAACCAAAGATAACCGACTCCGTAAACCATGAAAAATGAAATGCTACAGAATCAAATTGTTATAAATTACCCTAAACAGTTGCCCGCAGCAGCAACTAAAACTCTTTGCAATATCAGCATTTCATTATAACGCCCCTTAAGGTTGCTATAAAGTAATCCTGAAAGATTAGGTTTGGGTTTAATTCATAAGTGAAGTATCAGATTCAGAGCAGACAAAAAGAGCAGTTCTGAATAAACAGGAACTTCTCTGAATGTGATTCTTCACAATTGTACCAATTCGCGGACGTTTAGCCGATAGATATATGGAGATAGTATTTCTCCCTTTTAGTGAAAAACGGAAGTTTTGATCAGAAATCAAGCATACGAAAAAGATTTTTGGGATGATTGCATAATCATATCCAATAAAAGGGCATGCTTCGCAGATCTTCTTGCGGAGGTCTTTGAAAAACGGTATTTAGTGGCAGAGACTCTTTATCAGGAAGAGCCATATGTCCTTCCGATGTGCTGCATGCTGCAGCACCCGCATTCCGGGCAGATATGGATGTCTAAGTTCCAAACTTCTTTCAGAAGTTGTGCAATGGATAAGTTGGTATATTTCGCTTTGAAGCGCTGGTGACCCTGGAGTTTAAATATCAGTTTCAGGTTTCTGGTCTTATACCGGTTATTCAGAAAACCATAGTACCGAATTTTCTGGAAACCGGATGGCAGCACATGCATCAGGTAACGCCGTATGAATTCTGTATGATCCAGGGCGATCTGACGTTTGGGTTCACCGGGTTTCTTTCCCCTTGCAGAAAAAGTAACCGTATCATGGAAAACAGAAAGGATCCGGCTGTTGGAAATGGCAATCTTATGAGTATAACGCCCAAGGTATTCCATGGCATTGCCAAAGCCGTTAAAGGTCTCCTTGATGTAGGGGCACCAGTCCATTTCATAAAGGCTGTTTTTCCATTCTTTCCAGTGATAGGAATTACGCAGCTTTTCACAGGAGGAAGAAAATGTAAGTGAGCCGCTTTCGTAAAGCGAGGAAAGGTGTGCCGTATATTTCCCTTTAAATTTGTCCCTCAGCACTTCTGTGCGGATAAAAAAGTTCTTGGAAGATTTACGGATCTTCGCGTCTTTCGTAAGTCCGCCACCGGAAACGATGCAGTGCATGTGCACATGGTAATCCAGTTCCTGGTTCCATGTGTGAAGCACCTGGATAATACCGGGTGTTGCTCCGAGCCACTTCTTATCGGCAGATAACTCCAGAAGTGTTTCAGCGCAGCATCTGTGCAGCAGCCCATACAACAGCTTTTGATTGCAGTAAATGAGAGGGTTTAACTGATGGGGAAGCGTAAACACTACATGAAAGTAAGGGGAATCAATGACCTCGGCCTTTCGTTTATCCACCCAGATTTCTTTCAGGACTGCCTGACAGTTCGGGCAGTTACGGTTGCGGCAGGAATTGTTGTGGATTTCCGTGTGTCCACAATCAGTACACTGGCTTAGGTTGTAACCAAGTCTTCCTGATTTACAGTTTATGATTGCTCTGGCAGCTTTCTGTTGTATGTCCGACAGATAATACCTTTGTGCGTAATACGCTTGGTAAGAATGTTCAAATATCTGCCGGATCTTATAACTATCCATGGAACATATCAGCCAGATCAAAAGGGCTGACAATGTTACGTGACTGGAAAGAAGCCAGGTGGATGTAAATGAGAGTAGAATTAAGAGACTTATGGACAGTGTAAAATAAAGTGTGTAAGTTCCTAAATACCCCTTTTAATTCAATCACTTTTTGATTATGATTTATGAAAGGAATACATCATGGAAGGAATTACTTTAATGGCAAAAAAGAAAGAACCCACTCCTGGCGAAACAATCGCTAAATCTATCATTCAGGCTTACGATCCTAAGTCTCTTCACTCACCACAAACCCTTGAGGGGCTTTGATTTCTTTCACATAATAGGTT
>CAYJHQ010000084.1:0-4086 GCA_964369775.1 uncultured Lachnospiraceae bacterium | reverse complement strand
GTGCTGAAATTCCTCCTACTATTGAATACATTAATAGGCGAATACGATATACATTTACCCCTAATATTTTAGCCGCTTCTATATTATTTCCGATTGCATAGATATATCTACCTGTTTTTGTTTTCTTTACCATAAAAAGCACAAGACACAAGATAATTAATGTAAAAATAAATGGAACTGGTATTGGACCTATATTATCTTTTCCTAAAAAAGCAATTTCTTCTGGCACTCCTGTTATCGCTTTTCCTTTTGTTAGTACTAAATTAATTCCACCGTACATCCCTTGCATACCTATCGTAGCTACCATTGGATTCAATCTAAGTTTTGTAATAATTAGTCCGTTGATTCCACCAAGTACAAACCCTAACACTAACGCAGCAGCTAATGCAAGCCAAGAATTAATCCCCCATGTCACCATCATCATCCCTGCCATAATCCCACAAAGCGACGCTATTTTCCCAACTGATAAATCTAGTTCTCCAAGAAGAAGTAATAATGCTTGTCCAATTCCAATCATTCCTACGAATGCTAAATCTCTAATTAATGATTGTAAATTATAAATATCTAAAAAATACGGTGAGGAAATACTTGCAATAATAATCATGGCTACTAAAACCATAGTGATTGCAGTCATATTACTCCCTTTGAAAATCTTTACTATTGAACTCTCTTTTTTTTCCATGACTTCACTCCTCTTATTCTGCTTTTACTCCGATAATTGCACCTAGTAATTCTTCTTTTTCTGCATTCATCGTATATTCTCCTGACACATCTCCATGATACATTGTAATGATTCTATTCGAGCATTTTTGAACTTCTTCCATTTCAGATGAAATCAAGATAATACCTAATCCTTGTTCTTCTGCTAACTCTTTCATCATTCGGTATATCTCAGCCTTTGTACCTACATCAATTCCTTTTGTAGGTTCATCAAATACTAACACTTTAGGGTTGCAACTCATGGATCTTCCTATAATAACTTTCTGTTGATTACCTCCACTTAGAAACTTAATTTGTTTCTCCATTCCTGGTGTTTTCACTTCATAATCAACAATAATCTTATTTGCCAGTTCTGCTTCTTTCCTGCTTGATATAGCGATTCCACTCTTTACGGAATCCAAGACGGAAACACTGATGTTTTCTCTAATACTTAGAAGCGGTAATATCCCCTGTGCTTTACGTTCTTCTGGCAAATAGATAAATCCATTATTTACTGAATAGTTTGTGTCTCCAAGCTTCCATTTCTGTCCATCTAAATATACCTGTCCACCATATATTGGAAGATATCCAAAAATCGCTTGCATTAACTCACTTCTTCCTGCACCAACTAATCCTGAAAATCCTAATATTTCTCCTTTGTGCAATTCAAAGCTTACATTATTGAACAGCTCGCCTGTCAAATTCTCTACCTTCAATAATACTGCATCTTGAACTTTATCCGATTGATAGACTTGACTTTGATCTACTTGTCTACCTGTCATCTGTGAAATAACCCAGGGGATATCTACTACATTTAACTCTGAATAGGCCACTTTTTGTCCATTTCTAAATACCGTAATAACATCGCCAATTGCAAAGATTTCTTCTAATTTATGTGAAATAAATACGATTGCTTTATTCTCTTTCTTAATTTCGTCTATTACTTCAAATAATAATTCTGTCTCACTGCTGGTCAAACTTGTAGTCGGCTCATCTAGCATAAGCACTTCATAATCTGCATGTACTGTCGCTCTCGCTATCTGTAATAGTTGTTGCTCTGAGACAGAAATATTTTTAACCAACTCATCTGGTTGCACTTTAATCTTAAATTTTTCTAAAAGTGGAACAGCTTTTTTTTCCATTAACTTTCTGTTTACCATCCCAGAAAATCCTGTTTTTTCAAAAGGCAAAAATAAATTTTCTGCTACTGTCATATGCATGAACAGGTCTATCTCTTGTGGTACATAAGCTACTTTGTTAAATAATTCTTTATTCTTCAAAGCATCTTTTCCATTAATGATTACTTCACCTTCCTCTGGTATGTAGACTCCTGTTAAACACTTAATTAATGTACTTTTCCCAGCACCGTTCTCTCCGATTACACAATGGATTTCACCTAATGTAAAAGTGATATCTACTTCACTTAAAGCAACCACACCTGGAAATATTTTTGTTATATTTTTTGCCTCTAGTATTTTCATAGGCTACTCCTTCTTAAAATCAAAGGGTAACTGTTTCCATTTTTCTCGATCCAGCTACCCTTCTTAATTATATTCGTATTATTGTACCATTTCCATCCATTCATCTATATTATCTTGATCAATGTATGCAATTCCTGTATCTACTACTTTTGGAATATCCATTCCCATTGACATTTGCCATAACATCAATACAGACATAGAACCTTGCATCTGTGGTATAGTTGAAGAAGTCGCTGTGATTGTACCACTCTTTACATACTCTAAGATTTCTATTAAATTATCCATTGCTACAATTGTTACTTCTCCAGTCTTTCCTGCCTCTTCTACTGCTGTTGCAAGTCCAGAACCTGTTGCATCACAATTTAAATATCCCTTCAAGTCAGGATTCGCCGCTAATACCGCTGCTGCTTGACTTTGTGCCTCTTCTACACTATCATTGTCAATTCCGCCATCAATCACTTCAATATTTGGATACTCAGCCAATGCATCTAAATGACCTTGGTAACGTTCTGCATGGTTAGGAGCTGTAGGCACACCTTGCATTACTGCCACTTTACCTTCTTCTCCAATCAAGGCTGCCAATTCATGAGCTGCGACTTGTGCTTGCTCATAAAAATCGTTACCTACGCTTGATAAATCACTACCTTCTGGTGCCGGAGCATCAAACAAGATTACTGGAATTCCTTGTGCTTCAATCTCTTCTATAACTGCCTTGTTTCCTTCATAATCCAATGGATCTAGTGCAATTCCGTCTGGCTTTGTAGCTGCTGCTTGCTCTAGAACAGTATTTTGCTCTGCAACGTCTGCATTTGCTGGTGCTCTATAATCGATGTTCACCTCTACTCCTAATTGCTCTGACAATGCATCTGCTTGTAATTGTGCACCTTTATTTACTTCATCGAACCAAGCGTGAACTACTTTTGGTACAATAACAAATGTTAAATCTTCCCCTGTTGTAGCTGTTGCTTCAGCTGATTCTCCTCCTGCTGAACTTTCAGCTTCCCCACTATTGCACCCTGTCATCACTCCTGATACCATTGCCAATGTTAATAAGCCTGCTAAAATCTTCTTTTTCATATTGCTTCCTCCTTAGATTTGTTACACTTATTATAACAGAGCATTTTAGTCCAGCAATGCTGTTAGATTTAGATTAGGTGTGGTAATTTCAAGTTAAATCTCAAAAAGTCAACACATAATCTGCAACATCTTCCATGTACTCGCTTCTTCCATTTAAAATAACCACTGTACAATTAACATTTACAAATTTTGTCAAAAATGATTTCACTAATGAAACTCCGTATGTATCGCACTTTACAAAAGGCTCTAGCAATATAAAAGTCTTTGGCTTAAACATCAGCCATCTTTCTAACATCAAATTAATATATTCATTCCGTGTCATAACCTCCACTTCTGTATTTGTTTCCATACTTTCTCCAATATATTGGTTCAGCATCTTTCTAATCTTGCGTTCATTCAATACATATTCCCAAAATCCTAACTTAATTAACGATGGCAATACTAAATTTTCACTAATAGTCATCTTATTTAACAACTCTTCTGCATCGCCCATTTGCAATTGCTACAATTCTGTTTTCCACAAAATCAGAAATGCTACGTAATTCTTTTTCTCTTCCGCTAATCAAAATCGTCGATTCCGGATGAACATTTCGTCCGGATATCACATCAAATATATCTTCTTTTTTCTTGTGATCTGAAATAATAAGGTTATATATTTTCCCTTTCTCTAAATCTATCTCAAATCTACTATCATCGTCTAGAATTACATCTTTAATTCTCATAAACAATTCATGATTATCACTACTTACTTTTTTATTTTTATCTAATTTATTAAGCTTCAACTCTGTCTTTGGTTCTAACATGTAACACTCTAGTTCTATGACATTTT
>CAYJHQ010000083.1:0-4194 GCA_964369775.1 uncultured Lachnospiraceae bacterium | reverse complement strand
AAACTTAAAATCGTTGCCTGTGTTGAATTTTTTGCACCTTTGTTGTATGATAATCTAATAAGGAGCAAGAAGAGTATGAAAAAGTCATTTTATGATGCGATAGTAGAAAAAATAGATGCCAAACTGATAAAAAAAGAAGAACCAATGTATAAGCATATAACATTTAGAGTGGGTGGGAATGCAGAATATTTTATAGATATAGATAGCGTAGATACATTGATAGCTGTACAAGAGATGTGCAAAGAGTATGATATTCCTTACCATATAATAGGAAATGGGAGCAATCTTCTAGTGGGGGACAAAGGATATAGAGGTGTAATCCTACGAATTTTCTCTGGGCTGAGTCGAATTACTGTTATGGATAATTTGATGAAGGTAGAGGCTGGCGCAATCCTGTCAAAGGTTGCAAAGGTGGCACTGAACCATGAGTTAAAAGGGTTTGAATTTGCCGCTGGGATTCCAGGAACCATTGGTGGTGCTGTTGTTATGAATGCAGGGGCATATGGCGGAGAGATGAAAGATGTTGTACAATCTGTAAAGGTTGTATCGCAAGAAGGCGAAGTGAAAGAGCTAACGTTAGAGGAATTAGAATTTGGCTACCGAAGTAGTGTTGTACAAAGAAAGCAATATACAGTTGTAGAGGTCGTGTTAAAGCTTGAATCAGGAGCTAAGAGTGAAATTCAAAAACATATGGATGAATTAAAGAAAAAGAGACTAGATAAACAGCCATTAGAATATCCAAGCGCAGGAAGCACGTTTAAAAGACCAGAGGGTTATTTTGCGGGGAAATTAATAGAGGATGCAGGGTTTCGCGGCTACCGACTAGGTGGCGCACAGGTTTCACAAAAGCACTGTGGATTTGTGATAAATCGTGAGAATGCGACCGCGGATGATATTGCGAAGTTAATGGAAGAAATTACAGAAAAAGTAAAGAGGGAAACCGGAGTGACACTATCACCTGAAGTGAAGAGGATTGGAGAATTTTAATGAGATTTGTTGTAGTTACAGGGATGTCAGGAGCAGGTAAGAGTTCTGTTCTAAAGATGTTAGAAGATGTAGGATATTTTTGTATCGATAATTTACCAGTACCTTTAATGCCTAAATTAAAAGAGATTCTATTAGCCTCGAAAGAGGAGATAACAAAGGTGGCATTGGGGATTGATATCCGAAGTTCCAATAATTTCAAGCAGATTAGTGAACTGTTAGGTGAGTGGGAGTCTGAAGATATTCAAGTAGAGATATTGTTCATGGATGCAGATGATAAAACTTTGATTAAGCGATATAAAGAGACGAGAAGATCACACCCGCTGTCAGTGGAAACAAGAATAGATCAAGGGATTGAAAAAGAAAGAGTGCTTTTGGAAGATATAAGGAAAAAAGCAACCTATGTATTGGATACGAGTCAGTTATTGACAAGAGAGCTAAAGGCAGAGATAACAAGGATATTCGTTGAGAATAAAGAATATAATAATATGTACTTAACTGTACTTTCGTTTGGGTTTAAAAATGGAATACCAGCTGATGCTGATTTAGTGTTTGATGTGCGATTTCTTCCCAACCCTTACTATATTGAGCAACTTCGACAGCAAAGTGGTGAAGATCAAGAAGTGAGAGAATATGTGATGGCTTGTGAGGCAGCACAAGAGTTTTTGGTGAAATTAATTGATATGACAAAATTTTTGATTCCTCAATATATTGCCGAAGGAAAAAATCATCTTGTGGTAGCAATTGGATGTACTGGCGGTAAGCATCGTTCTGTAACTTTGGCAAATGAATTATATGAAGCGTTGCTAAAACAGGAAAAGTGTGGGTTACGAGTAGAACATCGAGATATTATAAGAGAGAATAAAATTAAGGAAGTGTAGCGATGTCTTTTTCGGGGGATATAAAAAAAGAACTTTCACAGATAGTGCCAGAAGCTAGGCATTGTCAATTGTCAGAATTGAGTGCAATTATTGGTGCTTGTGGAGAAGTGTTACTTGATGAAAATGGGAAGAAATATTTAAGAATTTCCTCTGAAAATATTAGTGTGATAAGAAAGTGCTTTACATTATTAAAAAAAGCATATAATATAGGTACTGATATTTCTATTCGGAAATGTCTAAAGAATAAGAGTTCAATGTATGAAGTATTAGTGGAAAACGAAGAAGAAATCGCAAGAGTATTGCAAGGGACAAAATTGTTACATGGAGAAATAAGACCTGTAATGTTTAGCGATTCGATTGGGAATTCTTTGTTGATTCAGAAACCTTGTTGTAAGAGAAGTTTTGTAAGAGGGTATTTTTTGACATCGGGATCGATGAGCAATCCTAATAAGTCATATCATCTCGAATGGGTATGCCAGTCGAAAGAAAAGGCAGAGCAAGTGGAAGGTCTTATCAATAGCTTTGGGATGGATGCAAAGACTGTGGTGCGAAAAAAGAACTATATTGTATACCTAAAAGAAGGAGCGCAGATAGTGGATGTGCTTAATATCATGGAAGCGCACGTTGCGCTGATGGAACTCGAAAACGTTAGGATCATAAAAGAAATGAGAAATGCGGTGAACAGAAAAGTGAACTGTGAAACTGCAAACATTAACAAAACCGTTTCGGCAGCTGTAAAACAGGTGAATGACATTGTGTACATAAGAGACAGTGTGGGGTTAGATGCCTTGGCAGAAGGGCTGATTGAGGTAGCAGAGTTGAGGTTACAATACCAAGATGCATCTTTGATTGAATTAGGGAGTATGCTTACCGAGCCAGTCGGAAAATCTGGAGTGAATCACAGAATGAGAAAAATAGCTGAAGTAGCGGAAGAGTTGAGGAGAAATCAGGAGGAGCGATTATGATTAAGAAGTTTGTTACAGTGAGAAGTAAAGATGGATTAGATGCAAGACCAATAGCTTTGTTAGTGCAGGAGGCAAGTCAATATTCGAGCCAAGTGTATATTGAGATTGATAATAAGAAGATAAATGCCAAGAGCATCATGGGAATGATGAGTTTAAGTATAGGAAATGGCGAAGAGATGGCAGTTGTTACGAATGGAGAAGATGAAGAAATTGCAGCAGAGGGTGTGGTGACTTTCTTAAGTGGTTTGAAATAAAAAATGAGAGCACGAAAGTGCTCTCATTTGCGTAGGTGAAGGAGGGGGAGCTATGAAAAAAGCATTGTTTATATATAATCCGAATGCAGGAAAGGGAAGTATCAAGGCAAAGGTTTCGGATATTGTAGATGAATTGATTAAGAACGGATATATGCCGACAGTGTATGCGACTCAAGAGAGCATGGATGCATATAGGGTTGTGTCGACCTATAAGCCAAAAGTTGACTTGGTTTTGTGTAGTGGGGGAGATGGAACGTTAGATGAAGTTGTGAAAGGAATGATGGACCGAAAAGGAAAAGCTCCAATCGGTTATATTCCAGCGGGGAGCACCAATGATTTTGCGAGAAGCCTTGGGATCCCGAGGGACTTGACGGAAGCTACAAAAGTAGCGTTGACAGGAAAGCGTTTCAAATGCGACATTGGAATGTTTAATAATGAAGCGTTTGTGTACATTGCTGCCTTTGGTCTGTTTACTGATGTATCTTACGAAACCTCCCAAGAAGTTAAAAATATGCTCGGTCATATGGCGTATATATTAGAAGGGGCAAAGAGAATATACAATGTTCCTGCGTATGATATGAGTGTGTATCACGATGATGAGGTGAAACAAGGTACATTCTTGTTTGGGATGGTGACAAATTCTAAGTCGGTAGGTGGGTTTAAAGGGATCATCGGTGATGATATCGTTATGGACGATGGATTATTTGAAGTTACACTTATCAAGAAGCCATCAAATATTTTGGAGTTGCAAGAAATTATAGGGGCGCTACTTATCCGTCAGATGGATTCGAAACATATGATTTCGTTCCAAGCAAAAAAAGTTAGATTTGAATGTGAAGAAATCATAGCGTGGACTCTGGATGGGGAGTACGGAGGAGAGTTTCACGATGTGGAAATAGAAAATAGAAATAAGGAATTCGAAATCATTATTCCAACGGAAGAAATCGCTATGCGCAAGCGTACAACTATTATTGTGAAAAAATAAAGCTTGTATAAAATGCAAAAATCTATTAAAATAATGTAGAAGTAGGACAAATATATTTTGTTAATAAGACAATATGGAGGGCAATTATGTTAGTTTCAGCAAAAGAAATGCTACAAAAAGCAAAA
>CAYJHQ010000082.1:0-4239 GCA_964369775.1 uncultured Lachnospiraceae bacterium | reverse complement strand
TCTTCTTTCCATATTTCATATTATAATCATACGAAAATCATATTGCAATAAATATAGTTCATTCCATCTGCAACTGCGTAAAAGGTATCTTTATTCTTCTCACTCAAAGAATCAAACAGTTTCATAAATAGGGACAGTTCCTCTAACTTTACATCCTTCCCTTGTAGCAAGTAATTCATTTTAGGATCCATGACACTTCCAATGGTTACCGTTGCATAAACATCATTGATTACGTTTAGTTTCTTACAGATCCGAGAAATTTCCGCTTCTGTATTTGGACGGTTGTTGTGATTTCATGCTGATTTTCCTTCAATACAAATTTCATCTAGCACTTTGTGTGTAAGCATAAATTTCAGTTTCTGTATTTTGTTATGAACTTTTCCTTTTACACTTTGTTTTGAATACATTTTCGAATTGAACCAATTAAATCATTTTCATCATAAATCTCCCAAAATTTTTCTTTGCTCTTATCCTCTTTTTCTTTAGCAACTAATGCACTATTAGTGCGAATCACTTCACCTATAGTAATTTCTTCCCAATGTAGTTTCCTTTTCAAACGACTAATCAAAAATTCTCCTTTGTTCGTAACTGGTATTAGTATAGAGCTTCCGTCTTTTAAATTCCACGCGTCCCCAACTACTATATCGCCAGTTCTAGATAGAGATGAAAACTGACATTTGTAACAGCAATCTCTTAAATATAAATTTCTCAAAAATCCTTGAGTATAATACGAATTGCAGTCATAAACCGTAGACCCATCTTCCTTAACTGCTCGTGCAATAAAACTAGTTCCATCTCTAAACATGTAGTCTTTGATTTTGTATTTAAATCTTTCTTTTATATACTTTTGAAAAAGCTGCGGACTTGGGACTCCATAACAAAGTAATTCGATATACGTTACTTTATCTTCACCAAAAATCGATTTAATTGCCGCAACCTGGCAAGGTGTACCTACAAAATATATTTGTCTATATTGTTCTATGCACTTCTCTATTGCTTCAAATGAATTTGAAATATCCGATTGAACGTACTTGGATTTCTGAAATTGATGAAGATTTTTCACTTCACCTATACAATTAACAGCTTTTAAGTCTTCATTCCATTTTGTTGCAAAATAACATTCATCCTCAGATAATGCGTAAACTATTTCTGAAAAAACTCCTCCAGATGAGGATTCTTTGAAAATTTCACTATTTTTACTATATGCTATATAAGCGTTTTCCTTTACGTGATTATTATTAGCATCCATATTTAACACAGGACATTTTAATACACATAGTCCGCATTCTGTGCATTTTTCCGCTTCTATAACAGGGGATTCAAATCCATCTCGACTATTTTCTTTAATTATCGCATTACTAGGACAAACATATTTACACGCAAAGCACCCTGTACACTTTTCACCTACTGATTTAATATTCATAATTTCCTTGTATGATAATTAGGAAGTTAATTATCACACGTTCCTTTCTTTTTAATATCGTGGTTTAATCCATTCAGATACTATGGACTTTTGATTTATTCCCTGTAGCTTTGACTACTCGACTGGAGTGTATTGCCGCTACCTTTATCTGGATTGTTTATATGCTGGATGTACCGGAGCACTTGTTCCAATGAGTACTTATTTCAATCAAGTCTACGATGATAATCGATGGTGGATATCATGGTATCAGATTTTATGAAAAGGAGGTATAACCTCATGGTTTACGTTGGTATAGATATTGCCAAACTCAACCATTTCGCTGCTGCTATTTCTTCAGAGGGCGAGATACTCATCGAGCCGTTCAAATTTACAAATGACTCTGATGGCTTCCTTCTGCTGATTTCCAAACTCGAATCATTCGATAAGGACAGCACCATCATTGGTCTTGAATCAACGGCACACTACGGTGACAACCTTGTTCGATACCTTGTTGCCAAACTTTACAAAGTGTGTGTTCTAAATCCTATTAAAACGTCTCAAATGCGAAAAAACAATATACGCAAAACGAAGACAGATAAAGTCGACACATTTGTTATTACCAAAACTCTTATGATGCAGGATTCTTTAAGATTCATTAGTTTCTATGATCTTGATCTAATGGACTTAAAAGCCTTAGGACGCTTTCGCCAGAAAACGATAAAGCATCGCACTAGGCTTAAAATCCAACTGACAACTTATGTTGATCAGGTATTCCCAGAATTACAGTACTTCTTTAAATCTGGACTGCATCAAAATGCTGTCTATGCTCTTCTAAAGGAATCACCTACACCTCACGAAATCACCTCTATGCATATGACTCATCTAGCAAATTTTCGTTCGCAAACCCTTATAAACACTGGCTTCTAGCCCAATCTCATCATTATTTAAGGAAGTTCTACTCACTTCGTTCCTAGAACAACTGTGCAGCTAAGTTCAAACTTCGCTCTAGCTCGTTTTCACTAAGAGCGCACATGTTTCAACATGTAGTGAGTGTGTGATAGAAATGTCCTCTAGCCACAAATCCCCTTGCGAGTATCCTTTTGTATATTCTAAAGTATATTCTCCCCCGAACTATTAACTAAATCTTCATAGGCAAGTTGGCTATACTTAATTTGTCCATTACATTCATCTGCTGAACTGCTAGCGCATGTAACAGTATCAGTCTTTCTGATTGTGATTTTCCTTGTTCGATCAAAATTGCATTATAACTTTCCATATTAGCTAATACTAGTAATTGTTTTATATTAGCTTCATCTCTCATATTTCCTTTTTTATTGAAATTTGAGTCTCTCCATTCTTTTGCAGTTTTTCCAAATAAAGCAACATTCAATAAATCCGCTTCATTGGCATATGTATATGAAATCTGTTCTTTTGTCAAATCACCTGTATTAAATTTGTTTTTATTGCATCTGTATGTATGCGGTAATTCAACTTTGTAATTTCTCTATTCAAATTCCAGTTCAAAGATAATCTGCTATTCTCATCTGATTTTAAGCGCTTATAATCTTTTATGATATAAAGTTTAAACTCTGCTGATACCCATGATGCAAATTCAAAAGCTATATCAGAGTGAGCATAAGTTCCTCCATAACGCCCTGCTTTACTTACAATACCTATAGCATCAACTCCTTTAATCCACTTTGACGGAGACATTGTAAATGCATTTAGTCCTGCTTGATTTCTAAACCCCTCGAATTCGAGGGGTTTAAAATTAGAATTATGTAACGCTTCCCACAATCCTAAAAATTCCAAAGTATCTCTGCCTCTCATCCAATTACAAATAGTAGCATTGGGGTCGTCACTTTTATATTTCGCAATATCTGTTAACGAAATGAATTCATCTTGAAAATCCGTTGTATATATTGCAATTTCCACTCCCTTTGCATTAATTTTATCTTTTATAAGTTTTTTGTTCATATTTCCTCCATTTACTCTTTAAAAGAAGTTAAACTCCATCGACATTACAATTCATAATATAAAGATTTCGCTTTTACCATCACAGGGTCGTTAATCTCTTCTAACTAGCCATTGAGTATTCTTTACATGTTTCATATTATAATACATTAAAGTCATATTGCAATAAATATCTATCCATATTATAACTTGATTTGTTCTTTCATTGTACCTTGCTCAATTGGTGCATATGGATCCTCCATTCCCATTAAACGAATGCGAGTTCCTGGAGGATACAGTTCTCTCATTCTAATCACTTCTTCTCTTGTAGGTATTCTCATAATTCCCAGTCGTCCTTTCTTTGATTTTCCATTTCCTTATCATTTTTCAAGCCTATCGTTTCCTGTAGTAAGTTCAAGATTTCTTGATTTTCTCCGTGGTACACGAGATATCCTTCTTTTGTAAACAAACCATTTTCTTGATCCATTTTCTCTCTCCCATATTTCTCAAAATCAATGTAGGGATCTAGGTTGGAATCATAATTGAAGCGTCCTGATTCACATACCAATCGATCTAGCATGTCCGTCATAGTAATTTTCTGAGCCGTAAAGGCTCTGTCATTAATAAAGTTTGCAATATTCTTTGGTGTCAGTGATAGAAAACATCTCTCATTCCACTGCTCCAATCCTTGGGGATAAATATAAGCGTATCCTTGATTCTTTTGATCAAATAGTTTCTGCATCTTTTCAATGATTTTCTCGTCCATCTTTCTTCCTCCTTAATTTTATGTATAAAAAAAGCAGAGTCAGTACTCTCACATTTGTGATGTCCTTCTCTGCTTCAATTATTTATTTCATTATTCAATTGTTATCCGTGCCAAAGAT
>CAYJHQ010000081.1:2336-4514 GCA_964369775.1 uncultured Lachnospiraceae bacterium | reverse complement strand
AATAGAATATTCTTTTGCTGTAAAGTGAGCATAAAACTCTTTATTTCCAGTTGCTCCTGCTGAAATACTTGTTACTACTTTATTAATTCCACTTATTGCTTCTGCTTTTTCTGTAAATCCATCAAAAGTATAACCTGTTTTTTCTACTGTCGTAGGTAAAACTGTAGCTTCATCTGCATCATAAGAATAAGTAGTTGGCTCTAAATCTGTAATAGCTTCATATCCACCGTCAATTGGTGCTGTAAAATCATAATATGTAATCGAATGATTTACTGCTGTAATTGTAAGTGGTGCATTTACATATGTTACCTTGTAATTACCATTGTTTCCAGTTGTATCTCCACTTACTTTGATACCCATATCATTTTGATTCTTAACATCGCTTACATATGTTCCTGGTACTGTTGTGTTATCATATGCATTATTAACTGTAATAGTTTGATTAGCAGTTAATGTCTCTTCTTTTACTAAACCGGATTTTTTAGTATCATCTTGTGCTTCAACCGTATAATCATCTTTATCTAAGCTCAATGTTGATACTTCACCGAAGTTTACTGTTTGTTGAGTTGCTGTAACTGTTACTGGTCTTGGTGTAACTGTCATTGAAACCTGAACAGGCGTTGATGCTGCATAACCTCCTGCCAATTTGATATATACCCAATATGTTCCTGATTCGCTTACGTTAGTGATGCTTGGGAATCCTCTGGAATAGCTAGTTCCATTTGTTTCTGGTGCTTCTAAAGCATCTTTCTCTTTCGCTGTCCACTTATCTTGTATTACATAATTTGTTCCATCAAGTTCAACTTCGACTCCATCAACTTTAATAATAAAATCTGATGCGTCAAGTTCCAATGGCTTTCCATCATATACTTTCTCTGCCCCATCTTGTTTCACTTCTAATGTTACTGTCTTTTGTTTCCATACTGCGTAGTATGATGTATCTGTAGTAATTGAAGTGAATTCTGGATTAGATACTGCTGTTGCTGTTTTATCTGTTGACCAACCCAAGAATTTATATCCTGTTTTTGTTGGCTCTGTTGTTGGATCTGTTGGTGTCGATCCCTTGTTTACTTTTTGAGTTTCGAACACTGTATTATCACTTGAACTTGTATTGTTATAGAACGTAGCTGTTACTGTATCTGCAACTAAGTACACATTGAATACTGTATTTTCACCAAGTGATTTTTCGCTATCTGTCTTCGCGTCTAACGTATAATTTGTATAAGTTGCAATTTGATTTTTTACACTTTCTACTTCTGTTACATTAACTTTATCCCATCTCTTTGCATCACTTACTGTGATTGTATCCTCACTTTGTAGTTCTCCATCTAGATAGAAGTTAACTTTGTAATCTACAGGATATGCATTTGAAGTATATGTAAATGTAATTACATTATCATTTGCATTTGCTTCTAAAGTTGCTTTCTGAGATTTCTCTCCTTTAACTGTATATCCAAGAATTTCTTTTGCATACGCTGTTACTGTAGCAACTTTATTGTTTGAATAATTTAAAGACTCTGCGATTTCACTTCCACTTTCATCAACAAATTTAACTGTATAAGCATATTCTGCTGATTCTTGCATTGTATAAGTAAATGTCGCATTTACAGTTCCATCTGCTGCTACTGTTACTTCTTTTGAAGTTGCATCAGCTGTATAGAATCCTGCTGCCCATCCTTGAGTCATAAGCTCTGCTGATGTCTTAGGATATACTGTAACTACATCTCCTGGCTTTTGACCACTAAATGTTTCTACATATGTATCACTTCCTGATATATGCGTTACTGTATACTCTGCTGTACTTGTTGCAATCCATCTTGCATAGATTGTAAAGTTTTCTGTAGAGTTGTCATCAAAATAATAAGGAGTTGTACACGCTACATCTTTATACCATCCTCCAAACATATATCCTTCTCTTTCTGGTGTATAACCTTCTAAAGAATATACTGGTTTATCTTGAACAACTGTTTCTTTTGAATCAACTACTTTTCCGTCAGCATCTTTTTGAACTAACGCTCCACCATTTGCATCAAATGTAATGTTTCCTTTTGTCCACTTAGCATAAACCACTAAATTTGCATTAGGCATTGTAGCTGTATCCCACTCTACTGGTGTTGCATAATATGGCTCATAATACCAACCATCAAATGTATAACCTTCTTTGCTCATCTTGCTTGC
>CAYJHQ010000081.1:0-2236 GCA_964369775.1 uncultured Lachnospiraceae bacterium | reverse complement strand
CTTCTTTGCTCATCTTGCTTGCATCTGGAAGGAAGTTGTATTTAGCATCTGAACTACTTAACTTCTGACCATACATGATATTACTTACTTTATTAAGTCCACCTGTATAAGTTCCGCCTTGTAGATCATAAGATAAAGCAAATTTATCTCGAGTATATAAAAATTTTGTTACACTACCACTAACTTCTTTTGCAACATTACTTGTTCCTTCGATAGCTTTTGCATTATACCCGTTCGATGAATAAGGAACTTTCTGAGTGTACGCTTCAACTCTTACATATGTTTCATTATTATTCGAAACAGTTGTTCCTCCCGTTTGCTCTGGTAATTTTTCAATATAGTATTCTAATGTTTGACTACCACTTGCACCCATCACAACATCAACCGTTTCTGTGCTTCCTGTTGTTGGTACCATAATTTCTGTTAAAGTATATCTCTTACTTATCCAATTACTGCTATCAGTAGGGGAATCCCATCCGAATAAATTTGCGTTAACATATTGAACACTGCTTTCCGACGTAGCATTTTGTGCTTTTTGAACTGTTGCTACTCCATATGCTGGCCATACATCTTCTATATTTTGCTCAAATTTTGCTGTAATAGAGTACTGTGCTCCGTTATTGCCATTTCGATATGTCTTTCCATTCATATTTAATACATTGTCATAAGTTTTGTCATAAGCGTTAAACCAACCAGGTGGGTTAATTGTTACTTCTGTTGTTCCTATATCAAATTTAATTGTATACACATTTCTTGTATAATAAACATTAACTACTGTTGTTCCATCACCTTTGATCTCATAGTTTGTTGCATCAGTCCAACTATATGTTGCATATTTAGTTAATAACGTATGCATACTATAATCTAAGCTATTATCCACTGTTGAAAGATCTATTTTACTAAGATCTACTGTTTGTCCTGCTTTTTGATTTCCTACACCTGTTACAAGACCAACGTTCATGTAGTTGCTCTCTTTTGTCTTTTCTCCAGTTGTATCAGTATTTAAGTCTTTACCTGGTAACACATCTGGTTTTTCCACCCAAAAAGCTACTTGGTACTTCGCGTCTGCACCTTCCCATTTAGCTGTATATGTTACGTTGTTTGCTGGCATTGTTGTTGGGAATCCTGTCATTCCTTTTGCAATGTCATTTGCACCTTCTCCAGTAAATCCTTCAAATGTAAATCCATCTCTTGTTGGAGCACTTGTAGGTACGCCTGTAATTGATTCTCCGTACTTAAATTCTTTAGTAGGGATAATTGAACCACCAGATGTATTAAATGTCATATAATAAGTATTTCTATCAAAATATACTTTTAATACAGCACCTTCAGTTGCAATACCTTGTACATCACCTGACATATTTGTAAAGCCTGTCGCTGTTGTCTTTGCTCCTTCTGTAGTACTAACAGAGATTTTAGAACCTGCTTTTGCTTTCCCTGTTACTGTTTCCTCATCAGCCTTTACATAATCATCTGATAAGTCTTCATAGTAATATTCTACTGTATAGCTAACCTCACTATTATCAACTTCATAAGTTACTGTGATTGTTTCATTGCTATCTTTATTTACTACTATATTATTCTCTGTAACTGTAGCGCCTTCAATACTTTTGTATTTTGCTCCACCAATTGTTGGTAATGCGATAGACACCTCTTCATCATTTGTAACTTGTACTACTTCTGAGATATAAGCTGTGCTACCATCATTGTACACATAATTGATAGTAACTTCTTTTTGCTCAATTTTTTCATACACTGCATAAAGTGTAATTTCAGTTTCGCCTGCTGTAATACTTGCTGGTTTTAAACTGTTTAAATCTTTTGCAACTGTTGCATCTTTTTCATCAGACCATCCTAAAAATTCATAACCATCTTTTTGAAGATCTGGGATAGAAATGCTAATTGGATTTCCATCGCTGTCTTTTCCACCGTTGATGCTTGATGATTGGTTTGGGTAAACCAATGAGTTATTTTCATAAAATGGCACATCTTTTAATGATGAATTACCTGTTCCAATGTTATTGAAATTTACAAAATATAAACTTCCATCTTCTGGTGTTTCTGCTAAGAAATTACCGAATGTGGTTCTTACCATTCTTGTTTGAATTCCTGCACTCGCTTCTTCGGTTGCTTCTTCAGCTGCTTGTTTCGCTTCTTCTTCAGCTGCTTTTTTCGCTGCTTCTTCTTCAGCTGCTTGTTTCGCTGCTTCTTCTTCAGCTGCTTGTTTCGCTGCTTC
>CAYJHQ010000080.1:0-4776 GCA_964369775.1 uncultured Lachnospiraceae bacterium | reverse complement strand
CCCAAGAACGGAATACCGCTTGAACAGCTCCCATTAATTGAACTTTAGGATCTTGAGGAAAATCTTCTCCCATTTTATCCTTGTAAATTGATTTATATTTTGCGATAACTTCTTGTAAGTCTTCAGCTGTAAGGTCTGTATCAAGCTTTGCTCCTTTTTCTTCTTTAATTTCATCTAAAATACCTTCGAAGAAAGTTTTGCTCATCTCCATAACTACATCTGAATACATTTGGATAAATCTTCTATAAGAATCATATGCAAATCTTGGATTCCCAGTTTTTTGCGCAAATCCTTCTACCGCTACATCATTTAAACCTAGGTTAAGAATTGTATCCATCATCCCTGGCATAGAAGCTCTAGCTCCTGAACGAACTGATACTAGTAATGGATTTTCAGTATCACCGAATTTCTTCCCTTCGATCACTTCTAAATCTTCGATTGCTTTAAAAATTTGACCTTGCACTTCTTCTGTGATTTGCTTTCCAGAATCATAGTAATTAGTACAAGCATCTGTTGTAACTGTAAATCCTTGTGGGATTGGTAATCCTAAGCTTGTCATTTCAGCTAGGTTTGAACCTTTTCCTCCAAGAAGATTCTTCATTGAAGCATCTCCTTCTTTGAATAAATAGACCCATTTAGTCATCTCTTATGTTCCTCCTAAATAATTATAATATGCAACATCGCAAGTTGCACATCGTTAACTTTGTGCTCTAAACACACAAATATATTCTACTTTCCTTATACACTTTCGTCAAGTGATTTATCTCTATTAATAAACAATTTATTTTTATAATTTTCCCTTCCACTCTCACGCTATGCATTTTAACCAAAAACGTACAATAGTTTTGTTGCATAATGCACAACACTATTGCACGCTTAACATTTCTTTTAATTTCTGTATTATTTATATACCTTTACCAGTTCTAGATCTGACTCATCTTCCACATATATTTTTAATAAATCAATACTAGCATCGATATCATCTAAATTGCAAATACTACAAGGTCCATGACCATTTCTCGTCGCAAGCGAGAGAGCTGCTCCCTTGCACCCATAGTATGCCTTTTTTATCGCTCCAACATCTGTACCACCTGCAGGTAAAACATCTATTTGAAACTTAATACCATGTTTATTTGCTAACTCTACCATATGTTCACAAACGTCTTTATCACAAATTACACTTGCATCAATCGCTTTAATTGCAGTCCCTTTCCCTAGTTTCATGTTACCAGCGATACATCCTGGTGTGTCATAGCATCCAGTAATATCTAGCGCAATTCCTAAATCTGGTTTAATTCTCTCTGCTGCTACAGTTGCCCCTATTAGCCCAAACTCTTCTTGTACTGTAAAGACAAAATACACGTCATGATAAGGTATCTTCATTTCCTCTATTGTTTTGACCATAATATAGCATCCTACCCTATCATCAAAAGCTTTCGTCATCACATTTCTATTTAACATTTCTTGATATGGACCTACGAAAACTGCCATTTCTCCAATGCGAACAGATTTCAATGCTTCTTCCTCTGATTTCGCACCTATATCTACATAATATTGATCGAATTTTGCTACTGCTTCAAAATTAGTTTCGTTTGTGGTAATTATTCCTTGTAACCCGCTTTCAAATTCAATTCTAGTATTCTGAATTAACTTTGAACCAATCCCACCTACACTTCTAACTTTTAAATATCCTTCTTTTGTAATCGCCTGTACACAAAAGCCAATTTCATCCATATGCCCTGCACACATAATTCGCTTCTTGTTCTTGCCATTCCCTTTTTTTACTGCAATTAAGTTTCCTAATCCATCTGAAAATAATTCGTCACAATGCTCCATAACCTTTTGTGCAATATATTCTCTAACTTGTCTCTCATATCCACTAGGTCCCCATAATTGCGTTAATTCTTCCAATGTTTGATATTCTCTCATTTTATTTCCTCTCTTTCTGCACTATCTCTTTGATAAATTTTCATTCTTTCTTAACTTTGTAATATTTATTTTCTTGACAACTCACACTCTCCGTGTTATCATAAGTTAAATTATATAATTAAACTTATGCAACAAAAAAGGAGACTAGCATGGAATATAAAACAAAAGGTGTATGTTCACAAAAAATTAACTACGAACTGGATGGAACAAAAATCAAATCCGTTCACTTTAAAGGCGGTTGTCCTGGTAACTTGCTGGGTATTAGCCAACTCGTTGTAGGAATGGAAGTATCTGACGTGATTTCTAAGTTCAGCGGCGTGAAATGTGGCGCAAAAGCAACCTCTTGCCCTGATCAATTGGCAAAAGCTTTAGCTGATTCAATCGCAACTGAATAATCTAAAAAAAAATGCCCTCTATGGGTATTTTTTTTATCTTTTCAACATAAACGAGCCTACTTTCAATAGGCTCGTTATGAAAATCACTTTTACTTCTATTTCACTTTCACTGTACTACCAAACCAACTCCTTTGTTGTCCATAGCATATTGTTGCAAATAAGTATTAATATCTTCCTCTCCTGCTAAGTATGTATCCGCGAAGAATATAATTGGAACTACTTGATCTTCTTCTGGCACTTTGTACTGTTCGAACAACTTACGGATTCGATTTCCATTTTGCCCCGATCTTGAATTAAATCTTAAAATTGTAATATCATCTTCTACTTCATTTACAACATCTTCCACATTTTTACAATCTTCACATGTGAGCCTATAAAAGTATAGTGCAGTATCCTCTTCTTGATTGATATCCAATGTGTCAAATAACTCTTCTTCGCTACGCTTATTATCGCTCACTACATCAATCGACTTCTTTTTTTCTTCTTCTGCCACTAAAACTTGCTCTTTAAACCTTGCTTCAATCTGTTCTATCCCGCTAATACGATTCCCATTTACTACTACCATTGGCATTTCGTTTGTAGTATCCGTAATTCCTTGTGACTCTAAAAACTCCAAATAATATTCATATCCAGCTGTTTCAAAAATATTGTAAGTTTTAATCTCGTATTCTATATCACTTTCTGCCAATTGTTCCGCTGCAATTTTGTATATCTCTTTTTCATCATCACAAGATGCACAAGGGTTATCATAAAAATAAACTATTTCTACTGTTCAATTTTGATTAAATAAACTTGCATCGTATGCCCTTTGTAACATTTCAACATACTCTTCACTCTGTAAATTCTCAAGGTGTGCTACATACTCATCCCATTCAGCATCTATGTCTGATTGACCTGTGATAAATTTTGCTGCTGATTGCTCTACATACTCTACAAGAGGTCCTTTAATCTGAGCCATCGCATCAATATCTTCAGGTAGGATATATACTGGTGGAAAATATTCTTCTGGTGTTACAGGTTCATATTTTGTCTTAGTCTCGTCATACATGAATTTCTCAAATCCTTCTGCTGTTCCAACTTCACCTGCTAGTTCCGATAAACGATAATCTGCTGTTACTGCACCAATTGCAATTCCTTGCCAAGTTACATTTTGAATATCGTCAAAGCGGATTTTTCTTTCCCACTCTGCTTGCTCTCCGTTAATACCTAGTTGTCCTTCTTCTGGAACTACCCATTCTGTTCCTTCACGACCTTCCATTGCTCGCCTTGTTCCTTCTTCTGAATAGAGATAATCAATCCATTTGATTGTTGCAATCGGATTTTTATTTGCACTTGTAATTGCAAAATTACCTTGATCGATCCCTACTGGATTGTAAGCTGTTGTGCAAACACCCTCTGGTCCTGTTAGTGGTGGAATTGCAACATATTCATTCATACGATCTGATGCCATTTGTGCAATAAACGATGGGGAACCTGCTGCTCCAACTCCAATTAAACCTTCCTCTGCCATACCTACTTGTCTATATTGATCTGAAGGTTGTGTGTATGCCGCTTCATCTATCAACCCTTGTTCATAAAGACCTGCTAACCATTTGATTCCTTCTTTGTATGCTTCTTGTTCTGGTGCTAAGAATACTTCTCCATTTTCAACCCCTACTCTATAAGAGTCCGCAGTTCCATCATTGTATATGAATGCATTAAGCAATGCGTCTTCTAGACCTGTATTCCATCCTGAAATTGCTCCTGTTAGTGGAATTTCATCAGCCTCTCCATTACCATTTGGATCTTGAGTTTTGAATGCAACTAAAACTTTTTCAAACTCTTCTGTAGTTGTTGGCATTTCTAATCCGAGTTCATCTAGCCATGTCTGGTTAATCCACAGTTTTTGTTGTAATGTACAGTGATAACATTCATTTATCTGTGGAAGTGCGTAGATATTACCATCTGGTGCAGTTATAGCCGCTTTTAACCAGTCATTTTCATCTAACAAACGTTTCAACTCAACAGTATGTTCCTCAATCAAATCATTCAGTGGAACTAACACACCTTGCTCTCCATATGTCATTTGCTCTTGTTGTGGTATCATTGCACCTAATAATACATCAGGATAGTCTCCACTTGCAAAGAGAATGTTACGCTTCTGATCCACTGCATCTTCTGTTGATACTTCCCAATTGATGTGAACATTGGTTTTT
Organism: uncultured Lachnospiraceae bacterium; assembly: GCA_964369775.1. Taxonomy (GTDB): domain Bacteria; phylum Bacillota; class Clostridia; order Lachnospirales; family Lachnospiraceae; genus CAUPWF01. The sequence goes on along the minus strand of CAYJHQ010000080.1, from coordinate 257 downwards.
TCTTCAAATTCTTGTGTGAATAAATTCGTATCCAAATCTTCAATTGTCGATGACTTTGCAGTAAACACTGTTAACTCAAGTGTGTCTTCAACTACAGGGAACTCTCCCAATCCTGATACGGTCTCTTCTGCAACACTGCCTCCAGATTCACTCTCATCTGAACCGCAACCACTTAGTATGTTCGAAAACAATACTCCTACTACTAATAACAAACTAATCATTTTTTTGTTTCTCATTCTTTTCTCCTCCTTATTTAT
>CAYJHQ010000079.1:0-4842 GCA_964369775.1 uncultured Lachnospiraceae bacterium | reverse complement strand
ACGAACTTCAGTTTCATAAATATCGTTTATAACATCATCTGATTTAATCACTTTTTTTTCACTAAGCAGTGCGAACGCAAAGCCTATTAATGCCGTTACAATTATATTGAAAATGAAAGCGAGTATTCCCATTTGCTCATTCCACTCTGCAAAGTATCTCACGAAAATAACAGCTATTACCCTATGCGACACAAGCATAATTATCGCCATAATAATTACTGTTGATTTATATTTTTTGCTCATTTATAGTCACCTCTCCCTTAAAAATAAAAATTGCTTCAATGCTCATTTCAAAATATTCAGCTATCATAAATGCAAGTTCAAGCGAAGGATTATACTTTCCATTTTCAATAGAGCTGATTGTTTGTCTTGAAACTTTCATTGCTTTTGCAAATGCTTCTTGACTAATTCCATTTTGCTTACGCAACGTTTCAACTTTGTCATCCAAAAGAAACGCGTTCAATCATTGTAAAGTTACCTTTATGATATGAGAATAACACTTTTAATACGTTTTGTCAGTTACTGTTTAGAGGCAAGCAGGGAACAGCGGCTATTTCTTCTTATTTTCGTCCTTTTTGGGTTTCCGTCTTTGCTTTCTTGATAACGGAACAGCCGATTGCTCGCTCACCAGCTTGTAGAGGTCACACATCTCTATGACTTCCCTAAACGTATGTAACTTTTCTTCTGGGATTTCATCAGTAAACATACCGAGAATTTTAGCAAGTAGAGTTACCTACCCACTTAGAAGAAATCGAAGATGCGATGGCAAAGTGTGACATTTGGTAAGAATACAGTGTGTATGATGGCCGCTTCTCCAATGGAAATCAGTTCTTAAGAGATGAAATATTGGCAGAAGAAAATATCTATGAATTGAACTTTTTAACAACCCTACTACATCCTATGGATGCATTAGATGTGTATGCAATAAGATATTTATTGCAATATGATTTTCGTATGATTATAATATGAAATATGGAAAGAAGAGACTGTGCTTGGTTTGTAGAATTAAAGGGGAGGATATGGTGGTTTTAAAGTGAAAAAATGGTATTTGATTTATTACATTCTGTTCATAGGATTTTCTATTATATCTATATTTTTACTGCCGGAAAGGATTCCGGTACATTATAATATGCAGTGGCAAGTAACTAGATGGGGAAGTAGATATGGAATATTTGTGTTTCCGATCTTTGCGATTGGTTTAGACTTCTTTTTGTTGATGATTCAACAAGCAAATCCTCAAAAATCAATTATGATATACAGAACTCTTATATTGATTGTTTTTAGTATTTTGTTTCTTGTGACAATAATAGTCTCAATGTGTAGTTAGAAGAGATTAATGCCTACAAAGTGTGGATATCAAGAATACAAGAAATATGCGATATCCTTTTGGTCACAATGTCCCATACCGAACGTGTTGGGAAATTGATATTTCGGAAATAGTCAGTGTTTAAACAGGTTGTCAGGATTTTTAGACGAGTGGAGATTAGGAGATAAGAAGGCAGCACTTCAAGTAAACACAGAAATGATAAGGATGTACTATCATAAAGGAAAAGAGATTACCGAAAACGTGCAGATGCCATATGGGGAAGTGATTTTTATTCAACAATGAGTTACTCGCTAAAAGAGGAGTTCTCTAATTCATCTGGATGTTCTGTGTCAAATTTGAAATATATGAGAAGGGTTTATGAATTCTATTTTGATGCATTAGAAAATCGTCAACAAGCTGTTGGTGATTTAGATAAAATATGTACAGTACCGTGGGGTATCATATTTTGATTATGACTAAATGTAAAGATGTTCATGAAGCATTATTCTATGTTAGTAAACAGTAGAAAATGGAAGAGTAGAGCAATGAAAGATGAAGAGGTGAAAATGAACAGTAAAGAACTTATAACTAGAAATAGCACGGTTGAGTTTTTGATATTTCAAAAACAAACAGGTGGTGATGATATAGAAATAAGGTATGAAGAAGGAACCCTTTGGCTAACTCAGGAAATGATAGCAAAGCTATTTGATGTGGAGGCTAATACAATTACTTATCACTTAAAAGAAATTTTTTCTTCAGAGGAACTGGAGCAAGACGCAACTACTCGAAAAATTCGAGTAGTTCAAACGGAAGGGAGAAGAGAAGTTTCGCGTGTTTTGGATCACTATAATCTTGATGCTGTTATTTCGATCGGCTATAGAGTGAATTCAACACGAGCTACCCAGTTTAGAAAGTGGGCAACAAGCGTTCTTTCAAAATTTGCACAGCGAGGTTATATCATCGATCGTAAGCGTATGGAAAATGGTACATTTTTTGATGAAGATTATTTTGAGAGGTGATTGATATTAAAATTCTACATTGCTTATCCAAATTATATTGGCTTGGAATTATAGGCTTGATAGGCACTTTTTTCAGTGATTTACAAATTTTTAGCACACTTTGCTTTTTTGGTTTTTTTGTATTTTTAGATATGGGATTAAACTTCTCCGTTTGGAAATGTTCCATTCTTCAAATGATAGGAATGGTTATAGTAGAGTCAAAATTCAAAGACAAAAGACCATCGGCTGATAACTATAAAAGCGAAATATCCTACCGTTTACCTTTCGATGGGAGCTGGGTCACAGTAAATGGTTGTTTTAGTAAAAAATATTCTCATTCTTGGGATATTCCCACACAAAGATATGCCTATGATTTTATCAAACTTGATAAAAATAATAAATCATTCGATGGTGAGTTCAAAGATGTAAATAGCTATTATTGTTATGAACAAGAAATCTTATCACCAGCAGATGGTGTGATAGTAGAAGTAGAGAATAAATCAGCAGATAGTAAGATACTCGATAAAGGAAGATTTATCTCCAAAGCTTCACATATTGCAGGCAACTATATAGTAATACAGCACTCTGAAGATGAGTTTAGCACATTAGCACATTTGAAAAAAGATAGCATCAAAGTTGCTGTTGGTGATGTGGTTTCAAAAGGGCAAGTTATCGCTTTGTGTGGTAATTCTGGCAATTCAACAGAACCACATCTACATTTTCAGTTGCAGACAGGAAAAAGTTTTTATAATAGTGCTGGACTGCCTATTCATTTTCACCAAATTGAAGTAGGAGAAGTTGATGGATATGGTACATACGACCCAAGACCACATATGAAGTTAGGCAATATTCCAACAGGATTTATAACAAGAGGATTTAGAGTTGAAAATGTGAAGTGACCTTTTTGAGTAAAACAATGTATATCACTGCATTAGTTAATGCTATGCAGAAAACAAAACCATTCGCGAATATAAGTTGTGAGTGGTTAAGTAAAACTTATATAATTAGGGAGAAGATATGAAAAACAATATAAAATCAACTTTTAATTTATTCTGTGTAATTTTCACAGTAACCACGCTTGCAAGCATTGTCTTGAACTTGCCTTTTGGCAGAACTACGGATACTTATTCTCACATCTTGGATAGAGCTATTTTATGTTTAATGGCTTCTATTGTAGTAATTTTAATACTGAAAATAAAATTTAAGCATAAATATTTAGGATTTATTGTTCCTTATATTATTTTTATATCATTAGCCTTGTTCTATATTTTTATATCAGGGTTTTGGAGGGAGTTGCACCCTAACGCTTATAGAGATATATTTTTGAATGATACTATTGCTTATATTATTATATTCCCTTTTGTTAGGTGGTATGATAACAGAATAATGAAATAGATAATTGAAGCAGAGAAGTACATCAAAAATGAGAGAGTACCGATTGTTTTAGGAGGATAGAATTATGACTATACCAACAATAATAGCTGTAGTATTTGCACTTGGAGCGGGTTTGTGGTTTGCAGGAGTTTTTAAAAATAAAAAATAGACAGATACAAACAAATGTACATTGAATATGATAAGGCACAACCTGCCTGATTATGTAGGTTAAGAATGATAATCCGGAAGTGATAGATTTTTTGAGGTTGAGTAAATTTTATATAATGAGGGAGAAATGCTATGAAAAAAATATTATGTGGTTTTTTCATTTTCACAATGTTACTAACTGGATGTAGTATTAGATCAGTGATATCTATGAATGATATTTATGATGATGATGAGCAAATAGCCAGTGAAAATAATTCTTATAATATGTTTTCACAAAACCAAGAAGTTGACGGAGCAATTTGTAAAGGAACTGTTGAATTAGAAGGAATGGATACTTTGTGGTCTTATGAAAGCTCTGAAGATATTGAACTTGAAATATCAGTAGTATTAAATGTTGTTGCTGGAAAAGCAAAATTAGTCTTTGTATCGCCAGATGGGGTATTAGTAGATATATTTGAGGCAACAACAGAGCAAGAAGAAATTAATGAAGAAGTTACTTTTTCATTACCAATAGAAACAGGAACTAATAGAATTAAACTTGTAGCTGCTGATGAAGCCAACATTTCATATGAGTTAAATATTGAAAAAGGTGATTTTTCAGAGATAGGCATGTAACTATTATGACCATCTGTTTATCATAATGATAATCTTACATCAATATAAAAACGGTTGTGATACGGAGTTATTTATATTTGAACGCTTACTTTTTATAATGTTTCATAAAGTCACTCTAACGGCTATAAATCCATTGAAAACACAGATTTTTCTCTAAATTTCTGAAAAGGTACATACTACAAGGTGAGTTACTTGTTAAATCATTTGGTGCTTAGTGAAAAGCTAGTGCCACATTTAAATGAAGTAGATGACCAAGCACAGCATTTACTTGATACAATGATACCTAAGCTAAAAGTTGAGCAAGGAGTAACTGATGAACTTAAAACTTCAAATCAACTTGAATGGGTGCAGAGTGAATAATATTGTAGCTCAGGTTGAAGA
>CAYJHQ010000078.1:0-4905 GCA_964369775.1 uncultured Lachnospiraceae bacterium | reverse complement strand
AGCAAATACTTATTCTAAAGAAGGACATACATTCGAGGGATGGGCAACATCAGCAAATGGAGAAGTTGTATATGCAGATGAAGCAGTAATCGGAAATGTAAAAAATAATATAACTTTATTTGCAGTATGGGAAGTAGATGGAGAATCAGATTATTGGAACGATATCACTTTTATTGCAGATACAGGTGCAAGATTTACAGATTCAACTCAAAAAACAGAGTATGAGCAAATTGCAGATGGAACTACATGGACGGCGGCAGGTATTACAGTACCAACAGTAGCACCAGCAGAAGGATATGATGCAAGTACATTAGTATGGAAAGATTTATCAGGTAACACAGTAGATCTTGAAGAATTAAAAGCAAGCACTATTACTGAAGATGCAACATACAAAGCAAGCTACTCTCTAAATGAGTATTCAGTAACATATCATGCAAACAATGGAAGTAATGTTACTAAAGATGGAGCAAAAGCGACTCATGGAGCGCAATATACACTTGAGAGTAATACATTCACTAATAATGGATACACATTTGGTGGATGGGCAACATCAGCAGACGGAACAGTAGAATATGCAAATAATGAAACAATAACAAGTGTAACAGGAAATGTTGATTTATATGCAGTATGGAACGTAAATACATATAACATTGAGTATGTATTAAACGGCGGAACAGAAGTAGATAACGTAAAAACTTATACAGTAGAGACAGCAGATTTCGAATTAAAAAACCCAACAAAAGAAGGTCATACATTTACTGGATGGTCAGTAGCACTTAAAGATGCTGCAAATGGTAACACAAGTAAGGTTACAACAGTAGATAAAGTTACAACAGTTGGAACAGGAACTTATGGAAATCTTGTATTTACAGCAAACTTTACAGTAAATGAATACACAGCAACATTTAATCCAAATGGAGGAGTAGCTGGAGCAACATCATCAGCAACAGGAACATTTGGAAATGACTACAACTTTGATTCAATCGATGAGCCAACAAGAGCACATTATAATTTCATAGGTTGGGGAACAACTTCAACAACTTCAGTAGCAGATGCACAAGCTATAACAGCATTGCCTACAGAGGTAATTGCAGATAATGTAACATATTATGCAGTATGGGAATTAAAGCCAAACTCAGCATATCCAATAGGATTAACACCTCAAACAGAGGTTTATGATGCGGCAGCTCAGGTTTATGATGTAACTAACATTAAGGCACATGCAGATTTAGATGCAGCAGCGCGTACTATCAAGTATGATGATGCAACTAATGCACTAGATGTGCCAACAGAAGTAGCACCTGTTAATGCAGGAACTTACAATGTAACAGTAAGCTATCCTCATCCAGGAGATTCATCAGTAACAATAACAGCAACAACAACATTAAAAATAACACCAGCACCATTGACAGTAGCAGTTAAAGATTATGAGATGTTGACTTATGACGTAATTCCAAATGCAGGAGCAAAAGAGTATGATTTCGATGTAAATGGAAATACTTATACAACTGCTAATGCAACATTAAAGTCAGAAATCACAGAAATTTTAAGCACAAAAAATGCAGCAAATATTGATACAACAACAGCAGATACACATACAAATGTTATTGAATTTGCTAATGATGTAACAGGAATACTATTAGGTAGTGGAAACTTTGAAATCACAGGATATACTCGTGGAGACTTAATCATCAAAGGAAGAACAGCAGAAGATGGAAACAACTTCACTGTTAGTTCAGTAGATCAAAGCAAAGAGTACAATGGAGAAGCTCAAGAATTTGCAGGAACACCTGTAGTAACATTCCCAGAAAACTTCAATGGAGCAACAGCTAATGAAGTAACATATACTTACAGCACAACAGAAGATGGAGAATATTCAGCAACTGTACCAACTTTAACAAATGTAGAAGATGGACCAATCACAGTATATGTAAAAGCATCATTAAACGGATTTGAAGATGTGAAATTCAATTTTGAAGCATCTATTACTCCAATTAATGTAAGCTACACATTTGATAGCATCACTACAGATTACAAAACAGCAGTAACAGAAGCACAAAAAGAAGCATTATACACAGATGCAGCATTAGAAGTTGAAGGCGTATTAGCTAAAGATATCGCAAGTTTTAACTTTGATATCGAGATTGCAGACGAAGCAACACTAATCGAATCAATAGGAACTCATGCAGATGCAGTAGAACTTAAATTCACAGAGAATACAAACTACAAATTCACAACAGCACCAAGTGATTTAATCGTAGAAGAGCGTGAAGACCTTGAAGGAGATGTAACAGATCCAGATGAAGATACAGATGAAGATGGAACTATTGATGCAATTGGAGCAAATAGAACTACTGTATACGATGGAAATGCATTCGCAGCAAGCCAAGATATGTTTAAAGTAATGGCTGAAGATGATAATTTAACATCAAAAGCAACATTAACATATTCAGTAAATGGCGGAGCCTTTACAGATGAAGTACCAAATATCACAAATGTAGGAACAATTACATTTGATGTAAAAGTAAAAGTTTATGGATACAAAGAGATAATCATTGAAGACGTAACTTTAGAAGTAAAACCAAAAGCAGTAAACTACACATTTGATAACATCACTACAGATTATCAAACAGCAGTAACAGAAGCACAAAAAGAAGCTTTAATCACAGATGCAGCATTAGAAGCAGCTGGAGTATTAGCAAGTGATATCCCAAGCTTTGGCTTTGGTATTGAAATTGCAGACGAAGTAACACTAATCGAATCAGTAGGAACTCATGTAAATGAGGTAGTACTTACATTCACAGAGAATAAAAACTACACATTCACAACAGCACCAAGTGATTTAATCGTAGTAGAGCGTGAAGACATTGAAGGTGGAGTAACAGAACCAGATGAAGATCTAGACGGAGATGGAACTGCAGATGCCACTGGAGAGAATAGAACTAACGTATACAATGGAACACCATTTGTAGCAAATAGTTCAATGTTCACAGTAATGGCAAATGGAGAAGATAGAACATCAGATGCTACATTTACTTATTCAACAGATGGTGGATTAACATTCACAGATGAAGTACCAAGTATTACAAATGTAGGAACAACTACATTCGATGTAAAAGCAAAAGTATATGGTTTTGCAGAAACATACATTGAAGGGGTAACACTTCAAGTAACACCAGCGACAGCAACCATCACAGTAGGAAACTCTACTAAAGTAGCAGGAGCTACAGATGCAACATTTACATCAACAATTTCAGGTCTATTTGGAACTGATACAATTGATTACACATTATCACGTGTAGCAGGAGAAGGAGTTGGAACATATGCAATCACTGCAAATGTAACAGCAAATCCAAACTACATCGTAAATGTAATCGACGGAGTTATGACAATCACAGCAGCACCAGTTGTTGCACCAGTTGTAACACCAGTTGTAACACCAACACCAGCTGCAGTACCAGCACCAGCGGTAGCAGTAACACCAGAAGCAATAGCAGATGACGAAGTACCTTTAGCAGAAGGGCCAACAGAAGATGATGAAGACGAAGAAACAATCGCTTTAGCAGATGACGAAGTACCTTTAGCAGGAGGAATGAATGGTGCGTGGAGCTTATTCGACTTAATCATGACAATCATCTCGGTAATCTTACCAATCGCATTCTTAGTGTCAGCTAAGAAAAAACGCGAAGATGAAGAGGAAGAAGAGAGCGAAACAGAAACAAAACGTAAGAATCGCATATTTACAAGTGCAGCATTATTTGTTGCAGGAATTGTAAGTGTAATCTTCTTACTAGTAACTCAAGACTTTACATTATCAATGACAATCTTTGATGCATACAGTGTAGCATTTGCACTAATTGCAGCAGTACAAGCAGTGTTAATGATCGCAAGAAGAAAGAAAACAGAAGAAAAAGACATCGAAGGATCAGAAGCATAAGAGTCATTAGAATCAGTGAATTGTAAGTAGTAGATGGCCATCAAGCTAAAATTGATGGCCATCAATATAAAAGAAATAAAGGTGCAGACGCAAAATGAAGATATTATGTGTAGAAGATGAAAATTTAGCAATCGAAAAATTTAAAAGCATCATAAATGAGATTAAGGGGATAGAATCATTACAATGTTTTAAAAATTCCATTGAAGCAATAGAATATGTAAAAGAAAATCCTATAGATGTAGCCTTCCTAGATATAGTATTACCAAACATGGGAGGGATTGAATTAGGAAAAAGAATACTAGAAACCCAACCAGAAGCAGAAATTGTATTTGTATCTGCATATGAAAAATACGCATTGCGTGCATTTGATTTAGGTGCGTTAGGATATGTATTAAAACCTTACAGTGCAGAAGAAATTGAAAAACTGATAAATAAGGTAAAGAAGATAAAAAGAATAAGTGAAAAAATATAGAGCTATTATGAAAGTGAAAATAATTCATAATAGCTCTATATTTTTTGGTTTTTGTCAAAAAAAGTAAAAATGCTACCCAAAAGCTACCAAAGTGCTACCGAAGTGCTACTAAAAACTACCAAAATGCTAATGGGAAGAACTATAATTTCGAATATAAGACTAGAGTAAGATAGTCTTATATTCGAAATAAAAAACAGAGGAGGAAGTTTGATGAAAAGAATTGCATACAAATTCCGAAAAGTTCTAAGTATTCTTTTGATAGCATTGATGTTAGTCAACATACCCACAACAGCGCTAGCAACAGATAACGCACAAGGAACTGGAATCGCAATTGAAGAGCAAGAACCTACTGAACAAACAGTAGAAGAAGCAGCAAAAAAAGCAGCTGAAGAAGAAGCAGCAAAAAAAGCAGCTGAAGAAGAAGCAGCAAAGAAAGCAGCTGAAGAAGAAGCAGCAAAGAAAGCAGCTGAAGAAGCGGCAGAGAAAGCAGCTGAAG
>CAYJHQ010000077.1:0-4923 GCA_964369775.1 uncultured Lachnospiraceae bacterium | reverse complement strand
TGGATTGATGGTATTGGTGCCACCTACGGGTGGCACTTATAGCATGGAATAATCAATGAGAGGTGTTTTTTATCACTGACACCAAAGAATATTGCCAATTTTATTAATGACAGAGCTTTTACAGCCCAGAAAATTACTATGACGGATATGCTAGATCGATTAGTATGTGAATCCACTTATGGAGGATTTTTATTTCAGTGTCCTGATCAGAACTTGTGCAAGGAGATTATAGAGGAGTTGGCACCACTACAAATGGGAGAAAAGGAACCAGAGGTAGTTTTGTATGCAACACTAGAAGAAACAGATGCCTATTATGCACATGAAAATGAGCAAATGACGATGGCGGAAATTGATATGATGTGAAAAGGAGAACACGATAATGATGGGAGTTTATAGAGTTAGAAATGATACATGTGCGGAAAATCCGATAGAGAAAGTAAGGCGGGTAAAAAATAGAAAGAAAAGGAAAGTGCTAAAGACTTGTTTATATTGCATGCATTATAGAAAGGGATGTGGATGTGTAGTTCAGCCGTGTCCTTATGCTGAAGATCACATTCAAAGGAATTGCTACACAGCAAAAGATACGTATCGGATTTTTGTAGAAGGAGTGATGATTCCAACAAAAAATGTGCAATTGGATAAAAGAATTCAAACATTGATTCATTCATTTTGTGGAAAAATGTATCTAGATAATTTTCACAAATGGAGGTATTATTCAGCTGTACAAAAAGTCAAAAGGCATTGTGGAAGAATCACGAGTGGATACCTAGCTGCATTATATCTTTTAACTGCAGATAAGAAGTTGTGGAGATTTGCAACGGGAAGTGTTTATATCAATGAGGTAGATTTTGTGGCGATGAAAGTGCAGTATTTATCAGAAGATAGCTATGCGTATTATATCGCAGCGAAAGAACTCCATATGGGAGAACGTTTGATCAAGCAAAGTGAATTGGCAGATCAGACCGTTGTAAGTGACCAAGCATTTGAATTGATTGTGCATGCACGATTGATTAAAGCCTATGGCGATATTGTATTAAAACTGGAAGGAAAGGAGTGCTAGATGAAATTTGTATTGAAGGGAAATAATCGTAAAATCATGACAACACTTCCAAATACAGAAACTGAAATTTCTCGTATCTGTAAAGAACTAAATATAATCAATGATGTTCATGCAACGGTAACGGTTGATAGTGTCATGGATCCTAAAATGAATCACTTGCTACAAGAGAAAGAAATAAAGCTAGATGAATTACCCTTTTTTATGAAACTATTTGATTCCTTGGGTGAGAAGAATAAAGATACCTTTTACGCAGTCGCAGATGGAATGAAATATGGAACAGCACATGAATTCATCAATCTCACATTTAACACCCATTGTTACAGTCTTGTAGACGATTTCAAGGACTTGAACACACTAGGAAAGAACTTATACCTGAATGAAAAAGTGGCAACCTCATTGCAAGATATGAGCGCCGTAGATGGGATTCAATATGTGAGGGAACTTATGAGTCAGGATCAAAACCCCATCCCATCTATTTATGGGGATGTATATCCCAATAAGAATGTTCCAGAAGAAATATACCAAGGACAGGTTTATCCTAAATACCATTATAACGACACCCCGATTAGTGTTTGCCTTCAGGCAGAAAACAATCGGGATTTTTTGTATCTACCATGTACCAATTGTGAGGTCCTATAGGCAGTACAGAGGTTAGGAGATATCGATAAGGATGCGATTCAAGTAGAAATTATAGATGCGCAAGTACCAGATTCCTTGAGAGTTTTGTTAGTTGGAGAGGAAGTCGCACTAGAAGGAGTAAACCAATTTGCAATGCATTTGAAAGATGCAGGGGAGCAGGAATACCCTTATTTAGAAAAGTTATTTCACTATACCAAAGTAAATACATTGGGTGAATTCAACAAGGTATTAGAAGATGCATTTGAATTTGACCTATATACGGCGAGAACACCTACAGAATATGCCAGAGAAATCATCTGTGAATCGGGACGCTTCAATTATGATTCTAATCTAGATCCCTACATTGATTTTGAGAGATATGGGAGAGATAAAATGGATCAAGAAAATGGTTTGTTTACAAAAGAAGGATATCTCGTGTACCACGGAGAAAATCAAGAAATCTTGAACTTACTACAGGAAACGATAGGCTTGAAAAATGATAAGGAAATGGAAAATCAAAGAAAGGACGACTGGGAATTATGAGAATCCTTATGCACCAATTGAACAAGCTACAATAGGAGATGTTGTATTTGTAGATGATATGGGAACGTTGTATATGAAGTGGGATAATGGACGAAGTCTTCAGTTCTTAAGAGATGAAATATTGGCAGAAGAAAATATCGAATGTTATCCAACTTGTTGGTTGCAGTCATGCCATGACAAATAAGTCGATTTTAATTGGGGAAGTTCAAGTGAGTTCTTTAGATAGCAGATTAAAAATGGGTGGTATGGGAGGGGAAATAAAGTGGGTAGTGGGAAGCCATCGCTTGTTGGAGGTGGTCTATAAGAATAAAGTATAACTATTGTAAGTCTTTTTTGAATGGGATATAATAAAAAATAGTCAGATACAATTAAAGGTGACAGCAGAGCAGATATTTATATTGTTGGAGAGTGAGTAGATAATGAAAAATATTTTTGACATATCAAAATTTAATCAATACCGTGAAGATAATAGACTTGAAGTCAAAAGAGCAAATGGTGGATTACCACATTCGTTGTGGGAAACGTATTCGGCATTTGCAAATTGCTATGGTGGGGTTATTATTTTAGGTGTTAAGGAATTGAAGGATGGGAGTATTCAAACAACCGGATTACAAAATGCTACTAAATTAAAAAAAGAATTATTTGACCAATTAAATAACCGTAAAAAAGTTAATATGAATCTTTTAACAGATAGTGATGTTTCTATATACGAAGTGAATGGTGATATTATTATGGTTATTTTTGTTCCGATGGCAAAAAGACAAGAGAAACCGATTTATATTAATGATGATTTGTTTGGCAATACGTATCGACGAGATTGGGAAGGAGATTATCATTGTACAAGGTTGCAAATAAAAACAATGTTACGAGACCAAGCAGATAATTCAATGGATATGGAAGTGTTAGAGGATGTCTCTCTTTCTGAATTAAACTATGAAACAATCAACGGATATAGAAACCGTCATAGAACGTTAAAGCCAGGGCATCCGTTTGAGCGTTTGGATGATAAAGATTATTTAAGAAGCATTGGAGCGGCATCAATTAGTAAGGAAGATAATGCATTTCATCCAACCGCAGCAGGTATGTTGATGTTTGGAAATGAATATGATATCGTTCGTTATTTTCCGGAATATTTTCTCGATTATAGAGAAACATTAGATCCAACAATTAGATGGACAGACCGTCTGCAATCTAGTTCAGGTGAGTGGTCAGGAAATGTCTGTGATTTTTACTTCAGAGTGTATAATAAAATAATTAAAGATGTAAAGGTGCCATTCAAATTGGAAGGTGGGGATAGAGTTGATGATACACCTATTCATATGGCACTTCGGGAAGCACTTGCCAATTGTTTGATTAATACCGATTTCTATGGGACCTGTGGTGTTGTAATTAAGAAGGAACAAGATAAATTGATTCTAGAGAATCCGGGATATATTAGAACTGGAAAAGGTCAAATGCGTTTAGGTGGAATATCAGATCCAAGAAATAAGACATTGATGAAAATGTTTAATTTAATTAATATTGGAGAGAGAGCCGGAAGTGGTGTTCCCAATATTTTCAATGTATGGGAAGATGAAGGATTAGTAGAGCCGAGTATTGAAGAAAAATTTGACCCTGATAGAACTGTTTTATCACTTGTTTTTGCAAAGCAAGCGATAAAAACAAGCGATAAAAAGCAAGCGATAAAAACAAGCGATAAAAAGCAAGCGATAAAAACAAGCGATAATATGAATAAAATAAGAGCTTATTTAAAAGTGAATAATGAGAGTAAAGCATCCGATATTGCGGTGTATATTGGGTTGAGCCCTGCAAGGACAAGAGTTATTTTATCGAATATGCAGGATGTAGAGGCACTTGGGAATGGAAAAGGCAGGATGTATCGGTTGAGTTAACTTTTTCAAATCAGTATTTATTCAGATAAGATGTATATTGCAAGCGACTGCATTTTCCCAGAAGAATGGACTGTAGATGATTTGATGGAGAAACATAAATCAAGACCATATAATCCACTTATTGCGAATACTTTTTTCAGAGCTGGATTTGTTGAGGCGTGGGGGCGTGGTATTGAAAAAATTAAAGATAGCTGCAAGGAGGCGGGAAATCCGTTACCTGAATATAAAGTTAAACGAGAAGATATAATGGTACTGTTTAAATCACGACCAAAACTCACTAACCAAGCTACTAACCAAGCTACTAACCAAGCTACTAACCAAGCTATAGAAGAAATTTTATCAAAGTTGGAATTGAATTCAATAGAGGAGAAAATTATAGCAGCTATAGTAGAAAATCCAACCATGTCTCAAAAGAAAATTGCGGCGATAACGAATGAAAGTTACAGTAAGGTGAAATTTTATATGGAAGAAATGAAGAAAAAAGGTATTATAGCTAGACAAGGTAGTAGCCAAAAAGGTAGCTGGATTGTAAGAGCATAATATACTGATACTAGGTAACAGACAAATGATATAAAGAGGGTACAGAAATATTGCGATTTACTCAAAAGGAATGAGTGCGATTTTATGACATTCTTATCACATACTCACCACATGTTGAGTGTGTGATAATGATGACATTGGGCTAGAAGCCAGTGTTTATAAGGGTTTGCGGGCGAAAAAAGGTGCATTTTTTGCCCCTCAAAAAATAGCGAAAATATAGATGACATTGGAATTTTGAGAGAATTTGATAGATGACATCAGTTTTGAGAC
>CAYJHQ010000076.1:0-4924 GCA_964369775.1 uncultured Lachnospiraceae bacterium | reverse complement strand
AGATTGATGCGATGGAGGTGCACGATTATTAGTGATTTAATGATTAACGAACAAATCAGAGACAGAGAAGTACGCTTGATTGGCGAAAATGGTGAGCAACTAGGTGTAATGTCTTCAAGAGACGCAATGAAAAAAGCAGAAGAGGCAGAGTTGGACTTAGTGAAAATTGCTCCAACAGCGAAGCCACCAGTATGTAAGATTGTAGATTACGGCAAGTTTAAATACGAGCAGACTAGAAAAGAAAAAGAAGCCAAGAGAAAGCAAAAAACTGTAGAGTTGAAAGAAGTGCGTCTTTCACCAAACATAGATTCAAATGATTTGAATACAAAAGTTAATAACGCTAGAAAGTTTATAGGAAAAGGAAATAAAGTAAAGGTAACATTGCGATTTAGAGGGCGTGAAATGGCCCATGTAAAACAGAGCAAGCATATCTTAGACGACTTTGCGAAAGCATTGGAAGATATTTCCGTAATTGAGAAGCCAGCAAAACTTGAAGGTAGGAGTATGAGCATGGTTTTAACTGAAAAGCGTTAGAATATTTATTTATTAAGGAGGAAATCAAAATGCCAAAAATTAAAACAAATAGAGCGGCAGCAAAACGTTTCAAAAAGACAGGTACAGGGAAATTAAAAAGAAGTAAAGCGTACAAGAGCCATATCTTAACTAAGAAATCTTCAAAGAGAAAGAGAAATCTTAGACATGCAACAATGACAGATGAGACAAATGTAAAAAATATGAAGAAAGTATTACCATATCTATAAGATAAGGTCGAAGTAGAAGGAGGAGTAAGACATGGCAAGAATCAAAGGCGGAATGAATGCTAAGAAGAAACACAATAGAGTATTAAAACTAGCAAAAGGTTACAGAGGAGCTAGATCAAAACAATATAGAGTAGCAAAACAATCTGTAATGAGAGCTTTAACAAGTTCATATGCAGGAAGAAAACAACGTAAGCGTCAAATGAGACAATTATGGATCGCTCGTATCAATGCAGCAGCTAGAATGAATGGTTTATCATACAGCAAATTCATGCACGGATTGAAATTAGCAAATATCGAGATGAACAGAAAAATGTTAGCTGAAATGGCAGTAAATGATGCAGCTGGGTTTGCAACATTAGCTGAGGCAGCAAAAGGGAAATTAGCATAGAAATAGCTTGAGTTGTTTCTATAAGCAAGACGAACTGGAGTCAGTTCGTCTTGTAACATATCAAAATACATATCAAAATACATATCAAAATACAAACCAAAAATCTAAATCTAATGATGCTAAACACAAGCATCAGTCGGAAAATCAAATCCCAAATCAAATTATTAATGTAGAATTACAAAAGAAGTTTGTTTATAAGGTTAGTTTAAAGAGGCAATTCGTGAGACAGCAACAAATATTTCAGAAAGCTTATACCAAGTACTATATCCAACATCACCAGTTTCTGGGAGATTAAACACGGATTGGAAAACTTTAACGGAATTTTTAGTGGCAGGTCCATAGATTCCATCAACAGCAACTTTTGGAATGAGTGGATAAGCATTAGCTATTGCGTTAATTTGTTCTTGAATCACCCTTACAAATTCACCTGTAGAACCTGTTGCAATTAACACTCCAGGCCATGAAGTTGGAACACCAGATACCTCAGTAGCTGTATTGATGTAAACGTCCTCGCCGTAGTAATATCGTAAAATTTCAATCGGTGTAAAGCCTTGGTCACCTAAGTCCTTCGAACCCCATTGGCTCAAACGATTTGGACAAGAGACTTTCTTTCCGTCGCAGTACTGTGCAAAAATAGGTTGTTTTACATTTGGTCTAGAGAGGTAATCGGTAAAAAGTTCATCAACAACAGCAGAGATAGTATCGTAGATATTACGCTCTGGAATCCATTTTTGGTCAAACGCAGGAGAAGAGGTAATTGTGAAATTATATCCTTTGTTGCGATACCATTCTGTGTAAACACGGTTTAATGTAAAAGACATAATCGCTAAGATATTAGCTCTTAAAGTATCAGTAGGCCAAGTGGCGTAGATTTCACTTGAGGCAACATTTTTGATATAATCTTTGTATTTTATGAAGTAGTTAGTTGCTGTTGAATCTGTAGGAGCGCCATCATGAACGACAATAATTTCGGGAACTACCACTCGATTCAAGACGATTTCACCAGTTTCTTGAATTGGTTTTATTTCAGCTTCTGGAATCTTTGGCGGATAATTCCCATATAGGGTATGTGGACCGATGACAAAAGTAGATGGCGATGCGTTAGGTATAGTGGATGGTGTTAGTGCAACATTTTGCAGAGAGACAAGACCTGAAAGAATTTCGCTTCCGGTAATTGTAACGGGTTCATACTCATCCGCTTCGATTAATAGGTTATACTCGGAATAAGGCTGTATAACATTATCTTCATTCAGGCTGAGGTCCACAGGAGGTGCAGGAAGCTCGATAGCATCTGTCTGACCGATAGCATTAGTAGTTAAAGTGTCGATAATTGTATCTGGATTTCCTGTACTAGAAATAGTAATACGCACATCTTTAATCGGAAAAGAAGTAGACTTTGAAACAGTAGATA
The DNA here is from genome assembly GCA_964369775.1 of uncultured Lachnospiraceae bacterium. Lineage (GTDB taxonomy): Bacteria > Bacillota > Clostridia > Lachnospirales > Lachnospiraceae > CAUPWF01. Next base: position 2,364 of record CAYJHQ010000076.1, on the reverse strand, counting down.
TTTTCAACTTTCCTCTGTCGTTAAAGCTATTTTGCATTGCTTGTATAGATTTCATAGAAAACCTCGCTTTGATTATTTTGACAAAAGAAGGTGTAGAATTCTATTGCCTATAAAGACTATATGAAGGAAGAGTGTAGAACATACCTGTTGAACGAGAAATGAAAAAATTAACGTACTTTTTCACTGAAACTATATTGACAAAAAATTAAAAATGCCGTATTATATTAAAAAAGACGAACATTAGTTCGAAAAAATAAAAATTTATTTAACATATAAAAGGAGATAATCAACATGATTAATGAGGATAAGAAAAAAGCACTAGAAGCAGCTATACTGAAATTGGAGAAAGACTTTGGTAAAGGTGCTGTAATGAAATTGGGAGACCCTAAAGCACAGATATCTGTGGAGACAGTTCCGACAGGTTCTCTTAGCCTTGATATTGCATTAGGGCTTGGTGGTGTACCGAAAGGAAGAATTGTTGAGATATATGGACCAGAGTCAAGTGGTAAAACAACTGTTGCGTTACATATGATTGCTGAGGTACAAAAGATGGGGGGAATTGCAGGGTTTGTTGACGCAGAGCATGCTTTGGATCCAGTCTACGCGAATAAAATTGGAGTAGACATTAATGAATTATATATTTCACAACCAGATAGTGGAGATCAAGCATTAGAGATTACAGAGACAATGGTGCGCTCTGGTGCGATGGATATCGTAGTAGTGGACTCAGTTGCAGCATTGGTACCAAGACAAGAGATAGAAGGAGACATGGGGGATTCTCATGTAGGTCTACAAGCACGCCTAATGTCTCAAGCACTTCGTAAGTTGACACCTGTAATAAGCAAATCAAACTGCGTTGTTATTTTCATCAACCAGCTACGTGAAAAAGTAGGTGTAATGTTTGGAAATCCAGAGACGACAACAGGAGGACGTGCACTTAAGTTCTATGCGTCGATTCGTATGGATGTTAGAAGAATTGAAACCTTAAAACAAAGTGGAGACATGGTCGGTAATAGAACTAGAGTAAAAGTAGTAAAGAACAAGATAGCACCACCATTTAAAGAGGCTGAATTTGATATTATGTTTGGAAAGGGGATTTCAAAAGAAGGTGATATCTTAGATTTAGCAACGGGGCTAAACCTTGTGAATAAAAGTGGAGCTTGGTACGCTTATAATGGAGATAAAATCGGACAAGGAAGAGAAAATGCTAAGACCTATTTAGCTGCTCATCCAGAAATTATTGAAGAATTAGATATAAAGATTAGAAGCCACTACAATCTAGCGGGAGCAGTAGAAGCAACAGAGGGGTCAGAAGAATAAATAGCATGATGATAACTCGAATAGCAAATAATGGACAGAAGAAGTTCGATATTTATATAGATGAAACATTTGTTTTTTCGTTATATAAAGGAGAGATTAGGCGCTTTTCACTAGAAGAAAACAAAGAGATATCCGAGGAAGTTGTGGCAGAAATTACTAAAACAGTAATCGTGAAGAGAGCTAAAAAAAGAGTGCTATATCTTTTGGAGAAATCTTGGAAATGCGAAGCTGAAATCCGCGACAAAATGAAGTTATCTAAGTATCATGAAGATGTGATTGAAGAAGCTGTTTTATATGCAAAGTCTTTTGGTTATATTGATGATTTAGAGTATGCTAGGCGGTTTATAACTTCTAAGAGAGGCGGGAAGAGCCAGAAAGAGATTTCGTATTTATTATCACAAAAAGGGGTAGATAGAGGAATTATAGAACTAGCCTTTGAAGAGATGTATGATGAGGAATCTGACTTGGAAGCGATTTACTCAGTTGTTAGAAAAAAGAAGATAGACTTAACTACAGCAACAGTTGAGGAAAAGAGTAAGCTATGTCAATACCTGCTAAGAAAAGGATTTGAGTATGGGAAGATTCGAAAGGTTTTACAAGTATATGAATAAATATAGTGTGAAAATCACAAGAAAATTTGTAGATTATAAATGGATTTACGAATAATTCTTGACAAATAAGAGTCTAACACATATGATAAGTAATATAGTTTTACAAATATCAAACTAAACCGCTGAAAAAGAGGAGTAGATTATAACAGAGCGTTTCAGAGAGTGACTGTTGGTGGGAGGTCATACGGGATGTATAATTGAATGGACTTTTGAGGACCTTTTGAAATTGTTTAGACAAGAGTATGAAGTGTCGGGAACCAAACCCGTTATCAATGAGGAATGCATGATAGTGTATTTAAGAGTGGACATTTTGTCAATTTGAGTGGTACCGCGATAATAATAAATTTATTACCGCCTCAAACCTTTTGGTTTGGGGCGGTTTTTTTGTTAGAAATCCACACTCCGCTTGCGGTGAAAAACTAAAAAATAAGAA
>CAYJHQ010000075.1:0-4932 GCA_964369775.1 uncultured Lachnospiraceae bacterium | reverse complement strand
CTAATAACAAACTAATCATTTTTTTGTTTCTCATTCTTTTCTCCTCCTTATTTATATCACTCTCTTTTCGAGATGATTATCCTTTTACCGATCCAATCATTACACCTTTCACAAAGTACTTTTGTACAAATGGATAAATACAAAGCACTGGTAAACTTGAAACTACTATTAACGAATACTTTAACAACTGCTTTAATCCTTCTGCATTTTCTGCCGCAACTGCATCTGAGAGCATACTTGCATTTTGCTCATTTCTCAGTAATATATCTCTTAACACTAACTGCAATGGATACATATCTTCCGTCTGCAAGTACAACATCGCATCAAAATACGAATTCCAATGTGAGATAGCATAAAAAAGTACTAATACTGCAATAATCGCCTTACTTAGTGGTAAGATTACATAAAATATCAATTGAGGTGTATTACAGCCTTCTATTTCTGCTGCCTCTTGTAATTCGATTGGAATCGTGTTTTGGAAAAATGTCTTTGCAATAATCATAAAATATACGCTCATTGCACTTGGTAATACCATAGCCCATATACTATCTAATATTCCCAATCCACTTACAACTAAATATGTAGGAACGATACCTCCATTAAAGATCATTGTAAATGTAAATAGCATCATGATTATATTTCTACCCTTTAGGTCTGGTCTCGATAATGGATAAGCCGCCAAAAGTGTAACCACTATATTGATAGCAGTCCCTAGTACCATGTATTTTATCGAATTCAAATATCCACTCCAGATGTCTGATGAATTAAACACTGCTTTATATCCATCTAGTGAAAAATCTACAGGTAAAAATTTAACTTCGCCTTTTACAACTGCGTCCACTGAACTAAAAGAGGAACTAACGATATATATCAACGGATATAAAAATGTAAATAGGGCAATAACAAGCAAAGTTGTATTTATAATAGTAAATATTTTATCTTCATTCCATTTCTTCTTTATTTTCATTTTCTCCTCCTTTACCATAAGCTATGCTCTGTCATTTTTTTAGATACTCTATTCACAGTTAACAATAACACTAAGTTCACAATAGAGTTAAACAGCCCAATTGCTGTCGAAAAGCTATACTGACCACTCTCGAATGCTATTTTATAAGAATATGTTGAAATGATTTCTGATGTCTCTAAATTAAGTGGTGTCTGCATCGCAAATGCTTTTTCAAAACCTATATTCATAACTTGTCCAATACTTACAATCAATAGAATCATTATTGTAGGCTTGAGTGATGGTAAATCAACGTATCGGATTTTTTGTAATCTACTTGCTCCATCAATTTTTGCTGCTTCATAGAGCGATGGATCTATTCCCGATAGAGCTGCTATGTATATTATGGCAGAGTATCCTGTGGTTTGCCATACTCCAGACCAGATATACATTGGTCTAAACAAGCTAGCCTCTCCAAAGAAGTTTATACTCTCAAACCCTAATGCATTTAAAATATTATTGAAAAGTCCTGAACGTATACTCGTAAATTCAATTAACATAGCAACCATTACTACTGTAGATATAAAATAAGGGGCATAGGATATCAATTGTACAGTTTTCTTGAAGTATTTATTCCCTACCTCATTTAACATAATTGCAAAAATTACTGCAAATGGAAATGCCACTAATATGTTTGTTGTACTTAATATTACTGTATTTTTTAGCACTGGCCAAAAATTTGGTGAATTAAAAAACATCTCAAAATACTTCATCCCTGCAAAAGGACTTCCAAACATACCATCTACTACTCGATAATCTTTAAAAGCTATTTGCAAGCCTACCATAGGCATATACTTAAAAATAATTACGTAAACAATTGGTACTGATAGCATTAAATATAGGAACCAATTTCTCTTTATGCTCTTCATCTTCGCACCTCCTCTTCTTTTCTAATGAATTTCTTCAAATATTACATCCTTTTCTTCCGTTTCCAAACAAATGCAATACTTACTTTCGTACTTCAATTTTTCTGGAAGATATACCTCTATATAAGAATCTCCTTCGCAAGTTACTTTTTGCATATATTCTAACTTTTCGCCAGAACTCACTACATACACATCATTTACCTTATTCCCTATATTCAGAATTTCAAGTCTACTTTTAGGTTTCATCATATGTAGGTATATTCTATAATCTTTTCTCGTGAAACAAATACCTTGAATATCATAACAATAGTCTCCAAAACACTTAGTAGCTGCGATTGCATCTTCATTTGAAGCCACATACTTCCCTACCTCATCTAAGACTTTTATACACTTTTCTGGTACTACTCCATCTGGATCTGGACCTATGTTTAAAAGGTAATTGCCACCTCTACTATTTATCTTCACAAGAAGTTCTAATATATCATCTGCTTTTTTCCAGTGTTCATCACTTTTGCTAAAACCCCAAGTATCATTCAATGTTGCTGGTACTTCCCAGTCATACTCAATATGAGTGGCTGGAATAAAATTATCGCCCGTTGTGATATATTCGCCCATTTCATGCCCAATCCGCCCACTCACTACACAATTAGGTTGTATTTCTTTCACATAATTATAAAGTTCTTCACTTTGTTCTTTTGACATATCTACTGGGGTATCAAACCAGATCAGGCCGATTTCTCCATACTCTGTCAATAGTTCTTTAATTTGAGGCTTGCATTTTTCATCTAAGTATTTGCGGAAATCTTTATCTGAATTATCCAGTCCATATGAGTGCCCATTTGGATCATCCCAATCTTGAGCTTGTGAATAGTATAAACCTAACTTTAAACCATATTCTTGACATGCTAGTTGTAATTCTCTTAAGATATCTTTCCCGTATGGCGTTGACTCTACCACATTGTAGGAGTTACATTTTGAATGGTACATTGCAAATCCTTCATGATGCTTTGTTGTAAATACAATATATTTCATTCCCCAACTCTTTGCTTTCTTTACAATCTCTCTTGCATCAAAATTCTTGGGATTGAACTGTTGTGCTAATTTTCTATATTCATCTACGGGAATTTTATGATCTAACATAATCCACTCTGCTATATTATTTGTCTTTTTCCCTTCATATTCTCCTCCTAGTATTGCGTAAAGACCCCAGTGAATGAATAACCCATACTTTGCATCTTTAAACCACTGCTGTTTCGAATCTCTCATCTTGCTCTCCTTTTTCTTATCCTTTATTTTTATTTACTTTTTCTAACATTTTTTCTAACATTTCTTCTGTAAAACTTTGGTTTGAAGATATTATCAACCTTGGCATTGGCATTTCTAACATAATTTGTTGTATAAATTTAGCGATATCTTGAAACTTTCGTTCACCTGGTATCATTCCAAATCCTGCATATTGATTCAACATTTCTTCTGCTAGCAATCTCCCTTTTGAATGATTCATCCATTCTTCTAATGTAGATGTATAAGCCAATGTTTTCTCTTCTTTACACTGTTGTGCAACTTGAACTTTCTGTATACTTTTTATATCTTTTGAAGATGCACCTATCAGTACTTGATACGCTCCTTCTTCTACAATCCATTTTCCAAACACTGTGCTATAACATTGAAAATCTTCTTTATTTAGTACAAACTCTACTTCACGCTCTTCATTTGGCTCCAAATAAATTTTCATAAAATCTTTTAATTCTTTTTCTGGGTGTAACATCTTGTTTTGTTTATTCGAAATGTATACTTGGACTACCTCATACCCCGAGTGTTTTCCAATATTTTTAATCTTGCCACTTACAGTTACTTCTTCGGTATCTATAATATTCTCTTTTGAAATTTTAAAATCTGAATATTCAAATTGAGTATACGAAAGACCATGACCAAATGGGAATGCGACTTCTTTGTTTGTTTTTTCAAAATAGCGATAACCTATCATCATTCGCTCATTGTAATATTGTACCCCTTCGTCGTCTAACAATTGATATCCTGGTGCATCATCTCCTATTGAAAGTGGTATACTTTCTGCTAATCTACCTGATGGTTGCTCTTTATCAAAAATAATGTTAGCTAGTGTTCTAGCTGTTTCTTGTCCTAATAGCCATCCTTCGAGAATAGCTCCTACGTTATCTCTAAACGGTAACTCTACTGCTGCTCCATTACTCAATACCACAATAAGATCACTTCTAATTTCACTCAGCTCAGCAATCAATCGCAAGTGCCCTTCTGGTAATTTCATATGTTCCCTATCATAGCCTTCTGATTCATAATGTTCCGGAAGGCCCATGAAGACAATAACTTTCTCTACTTCTTTTGCCACCTTACATGCTTTTGCAATCAATTCTTCGCTTGTGTCACCTAAATGTGTATATCCCTGCGCAAATTGGATGAAATTTTCATTTTCAACTATTTTTTTCATTTCTTCCAAAATATTTAGTTCTTCTGTAACCTGTACTTTAGAACTGCCGCCACCTTGTGTTCTTGGATTTATTGCAAAGTCTCCTATCACACCTATTGATTCTAGTTCTCCAATATGTAACGGGAGCAGTTCATCTTGGTTCTTTAATAAAACTACACCTTCAGCGGCAACCTTTTGTGCTACTTCTCTATGCGCTAGCCAATCCACTTCTTTTTTCTCTCTTTTGTCTTGAAGATATTTTATAACTGCTAAAGATTCTTTCACTCTCTTATTTAGTTCATTTTCATCTAGATCTCCGTTTTTTAAACCACTCGATAATTTTTCTAGAGAAAGGTAATTATGAGGCATTTCTAAGTTCAAACCACAATTAACCGCCTTAACAGAATTTTCAACTGCTAACCAATCTGAAATAACAATTCCTGAGAATCCCCATTCTTTTCTTAATATGTCAATTAATAACTTGCGGTTCTCACATGCGTACTCTCCATTTACTTTATTGTAGGACGCCATAATAGATAACGGCTTTGATTCTTTTACAATAATTTCAAATACTTTTAGATATAATTCTCTCAAAGTTCTTTCATCAATCCTCGCAT
>CAYJHQ010000074.1:0-5059 GCA_964369775.1 uncultured Lachnospiraceae bacterium | reverse complement strand
TCTACTTGCCATCGGAAAGCTCGCTGTCGCTGTCGGTGCACCGAATACTACTAAAGTATCTTATCTACTATTATCATATGCCACAAATGCATCAACTTTTTCTTGAGATGCACACCCTATTTCATATTCATTGGTTAGAAACGCATCTATCAACTCTTCCCTTAATTTGTTTCCTGTCGTGAATGCTCCTAAACAAGCAATATTAGCATTATTACTTAACCTAGCTCTTTTTGCTGCATATACATCGCCTAGTAATGCAGCATATGCTCCTTTTACTTTATTAGCAGCTAAGGACACTCCAATACCCGTACCACATATCAGTATCCCTCTGTCATATTGCTTTGTAGCTACAGCCTCACCTACTGCAATTGATACATTTGCATAGATAGGATCTTCACTCCCAAAATCTGTTACTTCTCCATACCCTTTTGATTTTATAAATTCCATTAGCTCTTCTTTTGCTGCTTGTGCATTAGGGTCACAACCAATTGCTATTTTCATCACTCTTTCTCCTTCTTAATGCTATTTTTTTATATTACTCTCATATGTAGATATTGCATCTCGAATTAAGGTGTCGAACGCTTTTGCTTTCCATGCACTACGCCCCACAAATAATCCATCAATAGACTCTTGTATTATCAATTCACTAGCATTATCTGGGTTTACACTACCACCATATAATACTGGTATTTCGTTTGCCTTTGCTCCAAATATATCTAATAAACAATCTTTAATCACCTTGTGCATTTTTTGTGCATATTCTGCTGTCGCGGGTACTCCATTCACACCAATAGACCACACTGGCTCATATGCAATCCAAAGCTTCTCAATACATTCTGAATTGAGTCCAAACAATCCCACCTTCAATTGTGTTCTAAGAATTTCCGCACTAATTCCAAAATTCTTTTCTTCTTGCGTTTCTCCAATACAAAGTAACGCAGTAAATCCTTTTTCAACTGCTTTTTTAACTTTTAGATTTTCTTCTTGATTACACTCTCCAAATACATGCCTTCTTTCCGAATGACCTACCATTACTAGTTTGATGCCAATTTCCTCTAACATAACAGGTGATATTTCTCCAGTAAATTGACCTTCATCTTCCCAACACATATTTTGCGCACCAAGCTTAATGCACATATCATCTGTAATCTTTCGTGCTTCTGATAGAGCTGTATACGAAGGTATAACAAAAAACTGATTATTCTTTGCAATGTCTCTAGTTAATTCCTGTAACTCAAGTAGATACTCCTTTGTATCATCAATAGTCTTATACATTTTTAAATTCGTTCCAAAGTATAATTTTTTCATTAATGTCTCCTATATCATTTACTTATTACTCTCTAAAATTTTCGCTTCTTTTATTTGTAACTGATTGAACTCATCTCGTACCATTTCTTTCATCTCATCAGTCAGTCCCATTAGATGTTCAGCTTCTAACCAAGCTTTTACCATCTCTCTTGCCATTTCATGTCCTACTAAAAATCCACCCATTACCAATACATTTGAATTATTGACAGTCTTGGAACGCCTTGCCTGATAAACGCTTTCGCATAACGCTGCATATATTCCCTTATGTTTATTACATAAGATGCTTACTCCCATTCCTGTTCCACACAAACCAATTCCTCTCTCACATTCCCCACTTTGCACCTTTTCAGATACTTTGCATGCTATTTCTTGATAAAGCATTTTTTCTGTTGGATTCACATCATATACTTCGTGTCCTTCTTTTGTCATATACTCTTTCAACGCTTCTTTTAATTCAAATCCACAAGGGTCCGCTCCAATAACGATTTTCATCTATAATCCTCCTATTCTCTATTTACTTCTTCAAGTATTTTATCCATAATTTCAATATTATGTAGTGTTTCTTCTTTGCTCACTAATGGTTTTTCTCCATCTAGCACACATCTTCCCATCTGTTCTATTTCTAACATATAGTTGTCTGGACAAAAAACTGTATATTCTTTTGTTACTTCTTCAAGCACCTCTACATTTGATAAAATTCCACCTGAAGCAACTCTAAACTTTTGCACATTTCTACAATTGAAATTACAAGGAACTTCTATTCTTCCTCTTTCACCAACTATTGTGTATCCCCCCTTCGGGTAACAATTAAGAGACGAATACGAGAAAGCCTGAACACCATTTTCATATTGTATAATCGTTGAATTACAAAGGTCTACATTTGCAACATCTGATTTTTCTTGTATTGATGCAATCTTAATCGGATTGCTATCAACTATGTAACTGATAAGATTAATGTTATAACAAGCCATGTCAAGGAATGAACCCCCCCCCAAACTCTCATTGAATCTAATGTTTTTCTCATCATCTAGTAGTGCAGTCAGATGTGATTCTACGAATTTCAACTTACCGATTTCTCCACTATCTACAATTTCTTTAATTTTAGGGATTAAAGGACTATGGCGATATGCAAATGCTTCCATAAGTATCACATTTTTCATTTCACAATACCTATACATATCATCTGCATCCGTTCTGCTTAGTGCTAGTGGTTTTTCGCACAAGATATGCTTTCCTACATCTGCGGCTTTCTTTACCCACTCTAGATGTAATGAATTTGGTAATGGTATATAGAGTGCATCGACTTTTTCATCATTTAATAATTGTTCATATGTATCATATGTTTTTTCAGGTTTATATTTCGTCAAAAATTTTTCTAGTTTAGTACCATTTCTGCTCGCAATGGCATATAAACATGCATTATTTGCTTGCAATAATCCTGGTAGTACTCTCTCATATGCAATATTGGCACATCCTAATATCCCCCAATTAATTCTGCCCATAAATGTCTCCTTCTACAAATTCTCGCATTCCTTGAAATATCAAATACACAGATGTAGCTCCTGCATCTTGGTATCCAATTGCTCGTGCCATCAAAGACTTTGCTCTTCCAAATTTCGCTTGATACTCTTTCGTATTTTCTACACCTTGCTTCGCTGCTAGTTCTGCTTCCTTCAACATTTCTAATAAACCTTTATGTCTATTTTGCTCAAGAGCCTCCACTGCAGGAGACAACGCATCAACCATAGTTTTATCCCCTACCGCTGCCTTGCCTCTCATCTGGATTTCTTCTAGGCTCTTACGCTCCATAGTCGCAAGATTTGACGCGTCCAATCTATCAGCTGGTATAGCTCCTTTTGCACCTGCCAAATATAAGCTTCCAAAGATTACGCCTGATGCACCTCCCATTGACAATAACATTGCCTTTCCAGCCGCCTCAAAAAGAGCATATACATTTTTTTCAGCTTTCATTTCACCTATTTTTCTCTTCACTTTTTGCATGCCCCCTGCCATGCCTATTCCGTGGTCTCCATCCCCAATCTCACTATCAATCTGTGTCAAATAATCTATTTGACCGATAATTTTATCGGCAATGTATAGTAGCATATTCCTTGTATCTTCAACATCTAAGGTTTCTAATACACCTTCTTGACTTCTCACAATTTCTGCCTTTTCTATATCTTCGACATCAAATTCTGGTGCTTCAACTACCTCACCTTCTGTCTCTTCTCCCATGTCGTTTTCCGTTAGATTATAACTACCTTTCGCATAGTATGGAGTATAGCACGGCATATCATAATATGTTTTTAGTTCAGAATCTAATTGCATAAATGTAATCGAAAATCCACCCATCTCTTGACTAGTGCAATAACTATTTAAATCTGCATCATGAATTTTAATACCATCTTTCTCTAATAATTGCTTTACCCGTCTAAACACAATTGCTAACTCTGCAATCGATGTGGATCCTAAGCTATTGATATACACACATACCTCATCTCCTACTTTGAACGCCCCATCATCTATAATGTGTTGATACATTTTATCAACCATAACATCTGCTGACATCATGTTGGTTCGTAGTACACCTTTTTCTCCATGAAGCCCCATTCCAAACTCAATTTCATCTTCTCCTAATTCAAAAATTGGATTATCTGCACCTGGTAATTGCGCTGATGATAACGCTATACCAATGCTTCTTGTATTGTCTCTAGCCTTCTCTGTGACTTTTACTACTTCTTCTAACTCTAACCCTGCATCGCACGCTGCCCCTGCAACTTTCATTACAAACACATCACCTGCAATCCCCCGTCTATCTTCCATTCGTTCTATTGGAGCTGAAGCTACATCATCTTGCACTCGAACATGAGCTGTTTTTATTCCATCATCATTTAAGAACTCTTCTCCCATATCAAAATTTAGATTATCTCCTGCATAGCACCCATAAACAAATAAAACACCCTTTCCTTGATCTACTGCCTTTGCTGTTTCATAAATCGTATTAGGGTCTGGGGATGCAAAAATATTTCCACAAGCAGAAGCATCTGCTAGACCTTGCCCTACAAACCCTGCAAACATTGGCTCATGACCACTACCTCCCCCTATAACTAATGCAACTTTATCTTTTCTTGAATTTCTATTAATTACCCCATTAACCTTTGGATGTTTCTTCAATTGCTTGTTATAAGCTCCTACAAACCCCTCTAATAACTCATCCACAACTTTTTCTTTTGAATTGATAACTTTTTTACTCATATATTTATCCTCTCTATCTGACATCCACTCGTTCTTTTTAGAAAAAGCCTTTGATACCACTACCAAAGGCTTTCAACTATTCTAATGATTTACTTTCGCAATTTTTATCTTTCTTTGCTTTCTCTCAGCTAAAATCGCTGATAATGAACTTAATGAAATTGCTAATACTACTACAAATCCACTCACTGCCGATTGCCAATATACACTAACGCCTAGTAATACAATCATGTTAGAAATCACACTAATAATTGCTGCACCTACTAAAGCACCTCCTGGATTTCCTACTCCGCCTGTTAATGCGACACCGCCGATTACTGCTGATGCAATTGAGTTCATCGGCCAGCTTTCTCCGATTGATGATTGTGCAGAACCTAATCTAGCTACATATAAAACCCCTGCAAGTGCTGAAATTCCTCCTACTATTGAATACATTAATAGGCGAATACGATCTACCTTTACCCCCAATATTTTAGCTGCTTCTTTATTGTTTCCAATT
>CAYJHQ010000073.1:0-5189 GCA_964369775.1 uncultured Lachnospiraceae bacterium | reverse complement strand
CTCATACATCTATGTAGTATTTGCAAGAAATAGCAAAATATGTATTGACAAGCATTAATTAATAGCATAAAATTAGTTAGTATGTTTCGTTAGAACGTTCCGTGTCCGGATCTAACGTCACAATTTTAAAATGAAATTAATTTTTGGAGGTGCGTAATGGCTAATATTAAATCTGCTAAGAAAAGAATCTTAGTTAACGAAACTAAAGCTGCAAGAAATAAAGCAATCAAATCTAAGGTAAAGACAGCAATCAAGAAAGTTGACGCTGCAGTTACTGCAAAAGAAGTAGATTCAGCAAAAGAATTACTTAAAGCTGCTATTTCTGAGATCAACAAAGCTGCTAGCAAAGGTGTTTATCACAAGAAAACAGCTGCTAGAAAAATTTCTCGCTTAACAAAAGCGGTTAACTCAATCGCTTAATTTGCTCATTCGTCCGTCAACGAATGATGTATCTTATAAAGCATAATAAAAACTCTATCGATTATATCTCGATAGAGTTTTTTTAATACCTTTTGTTATGTGTTTATCCAACTTAGATAAACACATATTTTAATACAAATAGTATAGCAAGTACATACATCAAACTACTTAGCTTATTCTTTTTGAAGTGTCCTGTAAATAGATTGATTGCTGCAAATGAAATTACTCCCATTGCGATTCCTTCTGAAATACTGTAGAAAAATGGCATCGCCACGATACAGATAAAGCAAGGTATTGCTTCATATAAGTCTGTAAAATCAATCTCTGCTACATTTGTCAACATATAGAATCCAACGATTACAAGTGCTGGTGCTGTTGCAAATGATGGAATTGCTAGAAAGATTGGTGATAGTAATAATGAAAGTCCAAATAATGCTGCTGTTGTAAATGCAGTTAATCCTGTTCTTCCACCTTCAGTTACCCCTGCCGCACTCTCTACATATGTCGTAGTTGTAGATGTTCCAAGAGCTGCTCCTGCTGTTGTAGCGATTGCATCTGCTAAAAGGGCACCTTTGATTCTTGGTAGTTTCCCATCTTTATCTAACATCTTCGCCTTTGTTGAAACACCGATTAAAGTTCCCAATGTATCAAACAAATCTACAAACAAGAATGAAAATACAATTAGTACGAAGTTAATCGATAATAACCCTGAAAAGTCCATCTTCATAAATACAGGCTCTAAACTTGGTACTGCTAATCCTGCTGAAAAATCTGGAGTTAGACTAAAGAATCCAATTTCTGGATTTGGTACGTAGATTCCAGCCACTTGGCAGATAATTCCAAGTCCCCATGTAATTAGGATTCCCCATAGGATATTCCCTTTTACATTCTTTACAACCATAAATGCTGTGATTAAGATTCCTGCGATTGCAAGAAGTACAGTTACTCCCACATCATTAAAGCTTCCTGCCACCTCACTTGTAGCATTAAACCCTTCTATTGAAAATAACTCTACTAGTGTTGCACCTCCAATTACAATCTTTGCGTTTTGAAGTCCGATAAAAGCGATAAATAAACCAATTCCTACACTTACTGCCGCTTTTAAACTCTTTGGAATCGCATTAAAGATTGCCTCACGTACATTTGTTACTGATAAAATAATAAAAATAATACCTTCTACAAATACAGCTGCTAATGCTGTCTCCCATGAATATCCCATTCCAAGTACTACTGTGTATGCAAAAAATGCATTGAGTCCCATTCCTGGCGCTAACGCAAATGGATAGTTCGAGAAAACTGCCATTAACACAGTCCCTATAAATGCAGCAAGTGCTGTCGCTGTAAATACCGCACCTCTATCCATCCCTGTCGCCGATAATATGTTTGGGTTAACAGCTAAAATATAAGCCATTGTCATGAAGGTAGTAATACCTGCAATCACCTCTGTCTTTACATCTGTCTTGTTCTCTTTCAACTTAAAGAATTTTTCTAACATTCCTCTTCTCCTTTCGATAGTTGGTTTTATCTCCCGTACCATTCTATCAAAAAATTAAGCAAATGTAAAATTTTTCTTAAAATTCTCTCATCATCTATAAAGATTTTCTGTATCGATTTACACTACAGAAAGATATCTTTCTCCTGTATCTGGAAGTACTACAACAACATTTTTCCCTTTATACTCAGGATTTTTTCCTACTTCTATCGCTGCTGCTAAAGCTGCACCTGATGAGATTCCTACCAATACCCCTTCTGTCTCTGCAAATATTTTTGCAACTTCTTTGGCTCTAGGTGTTTTCACTTTAATAATCCTGTCATAAATCTCTGTATTTAAGATGCTAGGGACAAATCCTGCTCCAATCCCCATAATTCCATGTGGTCCTGGTGACTCTCCTGATAACACTGGTGATTCCTCTGGTTCAACTGCTATCACTTCTATAGAAGAGTTTTGTTCTTTTAAATATTCTCCTACTCCACTAATTGTACCTCCAGTTCCTACTCCTGCTATTAGTACATCTACCTTTCCTTCCGTATCTCTCCAAATCTCAGGTCCTGTTGTCGCCTTGTGTGCCTCTTTATTAGAAATATTGTCAAATTGTCTCATTTGTATGGAATTTTCAATCGATTCATTTAATTCATCAGCTTTTTCGATTGCACCTCGCATTCCTTTTTTTCCATCAGTTAAAATAATTCGTGCACCATAACTCTCCAGCAATCGTCTTCTTTCGACACTCATTGTCTCTGGCATCGTAAAGATTGCTTTATAACCTTTACTAGCTGCTATACTAGCAATTCCTATTCCTGTATTTCCACTTGTAGCCTCTATAATTGTTGCCCCTTCGCTTAGCAGCCCTTTTTCCTCTGCACTTTTAATCATATATAGAGCTGCCCTATCCTTTACACTTCCCGCTGGATTAAAGTATTCTAGTTTCGTATAGAGCGCGATATTTAAGTTCTCCTCCTTTATAAATCTAGATGTTTCCAAAAGTGGAGTTCCTCCTATTAAGTTACTTAAGTTTTTATAGACCATAATCTGTCTCCTTTCTTGCCTTACATTGTTACTAGTTAATTTTATCGAATATTGTCATTTCTAGCAAGTAATCTTTGTATAAATTATATGAAACTAAATTATAATTATTATTGACAATTATTAGCAAACGTGATACTCTTAACGAGGTACAAATAATTGTACTTACAATTCACAAGATTTAACGGAGGGTTACAAAATGAGCAAAGGTACAGTAAAATGGTTCAACAACCAAAAAGGTTACGGATTTATTTCTGATGAAGAAGGAAACGATGTATTCGTTCACTATTCAGGAGTAACAATGGATGGATTCAAGTCTTTAGAAGAAGGTCAAGAAGTAGAATTCGACGTAACAGACGGAGCTAAAGGACCTCAAGCTATTAACGTAGTTAGAGTGTAATCCAATCATCAGTGTACCTTTTATTTATAAATGTTTAAGATTTAGAGATTTATTATTTAAGGTTATATCGAATGAGGATTTGAAGAGTATTGAACGAAAGTTCAGTACTCTTTTTCTTTTGCGTTCCAACGCAAAAAAATCCCTTCTAAGAGATACTCTTTCTTAGAAGGGGTTAATGTTTTTAGTTATCGATTAGCTTCTCTTTGCTGCTCCAGCTATATAACTTACGTAATTCTGATCCAACTTGCTCTAATTGATGCTCTGCACAGTTTCTTCTCATTGCTTTGAAGTGTGGCGCATTTACAGCATTCTCTGATAACCAGTCTTTAGCAAATGTTCCATCTTGGATATCTTTAAGTACTTGCTTCATTGCTTTCTTACTCTCATCTGTGATGATCTTTGGTCCAGTGATGTAATCACCGTACTCAGCAGTATTTGATACAGAGTATCTCATTCCAGCAAATCCTGATTGATAGATTAAGTCTACGATTAGCTTCATCTCATGGATACACTCAAAATATGCACTCTCTGGCTCATATCCTGCTTCAACTAGAGTCTCAAATCCCGCTTGCATAAGAGCTGTAACACCACCACAAAGGATTGCTTGCTCTCCAAATAAGTCTGTCTCTGTCTCTTCTCTAAATGTAGTCTCAAGAACTCCCGCTCTTGCTCCTCCTGTCGCTAATGCATAAGCTAATGCCATATCTTTTGCTTTACCTGTCTCATCTTGATGTACTGCTACAAGTGATGGAACTCCTTTTCCTTCCATGTACTCACTTCTTACAGTGTGTCCAGGTCCTTTTGGTGCTACCATAGTAACGTCCACACCTTTTGGTGCTACGATTTGTCCAAAGTGAATTGCAAAACCGTGAGCAAACATTAACATGTTTCCTTCTTCTAGGTTTGGCTCGATTGACTCTTTGTAAAGAGCTCCTTGTAATTCATCATTGATAAGAATCATGATGATATCTGCTTTTTTTGCAGCTTCAGCTGCTGTATATACTTTAAATCCTTGCTTTTCTGCTTTTGCCCATGACTTACTTCCTTCATATAATCCGATGATTACGTTACATCCTGATTCTTTTGCATTCAATGCATGTGCATGTCCTTGACTACCATATCCGATTACTGCAATCGTCTTTCCTTCTAGTAGTGATAAGTTACAATCTTCTTGATAATAAATTTTAGCCATTTGATTAGCCTCCTGATTTTTCTCTTGTTTTCTTTTTATGTATTAATAAAGGAATCCCTTTAATAACAACTACTCTAATACTGTTACTTCTTTACTTCCTCTTGTAAGACCTGTAATTCCAGTTCTTGCAAGTTCTAGGATTTCATAACCTTCTAATAACTCTAAAAATCCATCGATTTTTGAGCGGTCTCCCGTTAACTCAATGATAATAGATCCACTCTCCACATCCACAATCTTCGCTCTAAAGATATCTGTAAGAGCAATTAGCTCTGGTCGCATCGATGCTGATGCTTTTATCTTCACTAAGATTAATTCTCTACATACTGAAGAACCATCTTTTAGTATTTTTACATCAACTACATCTTCTAGTTTTATAACTTGCTTTTCAATCTGCTCTAAAATCAAGTCATCACCACTAGCAATAATTGTAATTCTAGAATAGCGTTCATCTGCTGTAACTCCTGCTGTGATACTGTCTATACTATAACCTCTTCTACTAAATAAACCTGATATACGACTCAGTACTCCTGGGTTATTATCTACGAGTAATGAATATTTTCTTTGCATGAATTCACCTACTTTCTCTTTGTACTAACACAAAAACAGAGTGCGTTCTGTTTTTATAATATCAACTTTAGTTGCATTTGTCAACC
>CAYJHQ010000072.1:0-5222 GCA_964369775.1 uncultured Lachnospiraceae bacterium | reverse complement strand
GCTTGAAATGAGGATTTCTAATAATTAATTGTTTTTACAAGTGTCAAACTCCCGAGTTAAAAGAATGATATCTAGAGTGATTAGTGGAAGCGGTTCAGAAAGACGTGAAACTGGATATTGCACAATAAGAAAGGAAGGATTAATGATATGAATGAAACGAAAATTTATGCTATATTTACATTTTCAACGATAGCATATAAAATGAGGAAAGAAGAGTATAGATATTATACAAATGTATAATTTAAAAGGAAGGTACAAATGAGAAAAGGTGCAATAAGAAAGCCGGTAATTTACGAGGTGGGAGATGTGGAAAATTTTTTGGAAACTCTTGAGACAGACATAGTGGAAGCGGAAAACCAAGAATATATTTTAAATTATCCAACCATATACATTCACAATTGGACAGTAAATAAAGAATACGAAGTATATGTAGGTGAAGCGAATGATATTATCAGAAGAACAAAGGAGCATTATAGTAAAGTTCACAGCGAAGAAGATTGGCAACGGCATCTAAATAAAAAGGATGCCAAGATGTATGTTATTGGCCACGAACATTTTAATAAATCCCTAACTATGGACATTGAAAATCGACTTATGAATTATATGTTGGGAGTTAAAAGTGTTAGAGCGATATATAATAAACGTGGAAATGCACAGAGAAACTATTATCCATCTCATGAAAGAGATGCTATTTTTCAAAAAATGTGGAGAGAGTTACAGAAGAAAAATAGTACGCTATTTCCAAGCGAGAAGTTGATTTTGGATTCTGCTATCTTTAAAGCCTCTCCACTACACGAATTGACTGATGAGCAAAATTTAGTAAAAGAAAAGATAGTAAATAGGGTTAATCTTGCTCTTAAAACCAATCATATGGGACAAATCATATTTGTGTTGGGTGAAGCAGGAACAGGGAAAACTGTTTTAAATAGTACTTTGTTTTATGATATATGTAACCAAAATGATGAGGATATATCAAATAACTTGGAGTGTCACCTACTTGTAAACCATGAGCAACAGCTTATCGTTTATCAACAAATAGCAGAGAAGCTTGATTTAGGTAAAGGAAAAAAAATAGTCAATAAACCGACCTCATTTATTAATAAATTCAGTAGAGATAATCCTGTAGACGTAGTACTAATTGATGAAGCACATTTATTACTGACTAGAGGAAAACAATCATACAGAGGATGCAATCAATTACAAGATATAAGGGAGCGTGCCAAAGTTGTAGTGGTTATGTTTGATAAACGTCAAATTCTAAAGACAGAACAATTTTGGGAGAGTGTACAGATAGATGCATTGGAAAATGAGGCGAAAAGTTTGAATAATTACTTTTCATTAAAGAGGCAGTTAAGGATTAAGGGAAATCAAGAAACAGTTAATTGGATCAATGAATTTACACAGAATCAAAGAATACTAGAGATTCCGAAAGATGATAAATATGAAATACAAATTTGTGATAACCCAGAAGAATTAGAGAAGAAAATAAGAGAAAAGGCGAATGTAGAGGAAACTAGTCTGTCACGTATTATAGCAACATTCGATTGGGAGTATAGTGGGGCTAGTCGACCAAAAGATCACCTGAAGAAGTATTGGGAAGTAGCTATCAACAATTGGTCTTTACCTTGGAATCTAGAAATAAATGTTACAAAAGAAGAGAAACGGAAAAATAAAAAATTAGCATGGGCAGAGCAGGAACATACGATAGGTGAGGTTGGTTCTACATTTACTATACAGGGATTTGATTTGAATTATGCAGCAGTTATTTTAGGCCCATCGGTAAAGTATAGAAGTGGAAAAATTATATATGATCCAACTTGTAGCAAAAATAAAAATGCTACAAGTGCTAGAAGAATGAGTGATGGAACAAAGCAAAAGTTTGGGGAGGTATTAATTTCAAATGAAGTGAACGTTTTAATGACTAGAGGTGTGCAAGGAGTGTATATATATGCATATGATGATGAACTACGCACTGTATTAAAAAAAGCAAAACAATAGGAGGGTAAGATGAAACAAGAAACTATAAACCAAATACTTAAATTTAGGGACGACAGAGACTGGAAACAATTTCATAACCCAAAAGATTTAGCATTATCTATTTCGTTGGAAGCGTCAGAGTTATTAGAGATATTTCAGTGGAGCGGAGCAAATATCGGAATGGAAGGAAAAGAAGAAAAAATCAAGGAAGAGCTAGCGGATGTTCTTACTTATTGCGTTCTTATGGCAGATGTATGTGAGTTGAATTTGGATGAAATTGTACAAGCGAAGGTAAGGCGCAACAATGAAAAATACCCTGTGGAAAAAGCGAAGGGGAAGAGTGACAAGTATAGTGAATTATAGGAAGACTTGCAAATGGTTCAGTTGCAAGTGAAGAAAACCAACTAACCATTTTGAGTAATATCCTCTCAAATAGAGGGTTTGAAGAAATACGAATGAAATTAATATAAGAAAGGTAAAAATGAAAATGATTAAAAAGCCAAAATATATTGCTCAGATATATAGTTTTATATTTCTTTTTATAGGTGTAGCATTTATTATATCTGGATTGCTTGTAGCATTGGGCATCATGTCACCATCTAAACATTCAGCAGTGCAAGATAAAAATTCAATGACATTAATTTTTTGTATGATAAGTTTAGGATTTTTCGTAGCCAGTTCCATATTAATCAGTATATCTTGCGTCAGCGAGAAGAAACGACGTGAACTTATTTCAAACAATAAAACAGTTATAGGTACAGTAGAGGAAGTCCGGTATAAAAGAGGAATTTCCCTTGGGAAAATATCACCTTATGTGATTTGCTTCTCCTACTCCTTGAATGGTGAAAATTATAGTGATAAAAGCTATCTAGTATGGGAAAAACCAAAATTAACAGTTGGTGATAGGGTTGAAGTATATGTAAATGATTTTGGCAACTGCACTGTTAGGATATAGAAACTGTATAAGTATAACAGATACAAGACTCGACATACATAGTAATGATGCTCCCTATTGCTTTGCTTCTCCGTTGGATTGACTTAACATTTATTAGTGTTTTCTCGTTTGTTGTTATATTTATTGCCATTTTCTTTACTATTTGGATTTTTATTCATTTGAAAATCAAAAATGATATAAAGGAACTAAACGAAAAAATAAAGAAAAGATAGAGATTATAAGCAATAACCAATCTATTTAGAAATCCATTTTTATGGGAGTTGGAACCACACCACGAGCAGCCTATCTTAGAGGTTCTTAATAGTATTCGAGGAAAATACTTTTCTTTCATACTAATATGATATATGATACTAGCAGGATAGGAATGAAGAGATGTCAAGGGATGAAAAAATTATTCAAATGATTAAGACAGTAAAACAATTTCTGACATGTGTTAATCAAAAAGAAGTGGATAATACAACGAAAAAGGGCTACAGGAGATAGGGGAAAAACTTAAGGAGTGAGAAAAATATGAGTTATACAATGAGAAAAGCAACAGACAATGACAAATCCGCAGTGCTTGCACTAGGGCGCAAAATCGTAGATGTATACGAACGCACCCACCTCGGCGACGAAATGGCGGATAATTATATCGGAAGCGGTGCTTGTGATAGAGATTTAAGCGCAATTTATGACAATGCAACTGTTGTTTTAGAGGGTGATAAGGTGATAGGTTTTTTGTTTACCCATGAAAATGAGATACAGGGACTTTCGGTAGATGTTCCATATTGGGGAAAAGGTATTGCACAAAAGTTAATAGCTTATGCATCGCAAAACCTGTTTGGTGGATATGATGAGATACAGCTTGAATGTTTTGTAACTTCACCTCGTGCCAATAGGTTTTATCAAAAAATGGGCTTTGTGAGTTGTGATATAGTCGAGGGTGACGGTGGTAAAAGAAATCTATACAAGCGGAAAATCAGCGGGGAACTAACCCAAAAAGAAGCGCTTTTAAACTGGATAGATGTCTTTAACAATGCCGATGCAAAGGCGCTAAGTGAGTTTTACACCGATGATGCGATAAATCATCAGGTGGTATCAGATCCTGTTGTAGGCAAAGTGGCGATTTATGAGATGTTCAAAGCCGAGTTTGCCACAGCTGAAATGGTCTGTATACTCGATAATATTTTCATGGACGGGAATTTTGCCATAATGGAATGGAAAGATCCGAAAGGCTTCAGAGGTTGCGGATTTTTCAATATTGTCGGTGGTAAAATCGTATTTCAAAGAGGATATATGGATAAGCTGAGCTTTCTGAAAATGAATGGTTTACCGATTGAGTGAGGTGCAATATGGCTTTTGATTTAAAAAAAGAATACAAAGAATTATATATGCCGAAATCCACACCGTCGATAGTTGAAGTTCCAAATATGAATTATCTTGCGATAAGGGGCAAAGGCGATCCTAACGAGGAAAACGGCGAATATCAAAATGCGATAGGCTTACTATACGCCATAGCCTACACTCTGAAAATGAGCTACAAGGGAGACTACAAAATAGAAGGCTTTCACGAATATGTCGTGCCACCGCTCGAGGGCTTTTGGTGGCAAGAGGGGATAAAAGGTGTAGATTATCTGAACAAAGATAAGTTTTGCTGGATTTCGATTATCCGCCTGCCCGACTTTATAACTAAGGCTGATTTTGATTGGGCGATTGAAACCGCCACGAAAAAGAAAAAAGAAGATTTTAGCAAGGTAGAGTTTTTTACTTATGAAGAGGGATTGTGCGTGCAATGTATGCATATCGGTTCATACGATAACGAGCCTGTTACCACTGAGGAAATGGAGGATTTTGCAAAGTTAAATGGCTACGAAATAAATATAAACGACACAAGATATCACCATGAAATATATCTAAGTGATCCACGAAAAGTAGCTACCGACAAGCTGAAAACAGTGCTTCGTCATCCGATAAAGAAAATGTTATAGGAGTGACATTAATTTTGGAGGCAAAATATCCTCGTCATCTGTGTACAACAAAGTGACGATACGAAATGCAAATACAACGAAAAAACTTTGTGTACTTGTTGAGCGGTATCTACAATAAGTACACAAAGTTTGAATAATAGTTTGGTAATTCATTATTTGGAGTAATCTAGAAGCTGGATTTCTGGATTTTATTCGATTTGCTCACCTGTTTCTAAATTCCAACTCCCTACTTTTTCGTACTCTTCGTATACATTGCCATCAAGCATGGCTTGTTTATATAGTGTGATTGTATTAGACTCTGGATATATTTGTACACTAGGGAA
>CAYJHQ010000071.1:4176-5990 GCA_964369775.1 uncultured Lachnospiraceae bacterium | reverse complement strand
CACTCATATTTTATCTATTTATCGGTGGTGTCTTTACTTCAATTAACCCGATAGCCTATCAGACACTTATACAAACAATGACTATTTTTGCAATTAGTATGGGAGGTATACTTGGCTCTCCTTACGCTAATGTAGAGTTTTATGGGAGTGATATAAAAAGAGCATATCAAGTGGGGGATATTCCGATATGGATAGTTGCTTTAGGTAATTTTATTTCAACGACTATTAATTTAGTTTTTGTTAGTATGATTATTTTATTTTCAGCACCGATAATTTTTAATGCTGAAATGCCGAGTAACGTTCACAGTTATTTACTTTCGCTTATGCTCAGTATTTTTGCAAGCGTAGGTGTTGGTACAGTTTTTGGCTTATGTTTCAAAAACACTGCTAAAATGGGTATGGCATCGCAACTTGTGTTTTTGCCCTCGCTCATGTTATCGGGAATTATGTTTGATAGCGCCTTGTTACCTGTCGTACTTTCAAGCATAGGAGAAATTTTCCCAGCTACATGGGCATTTAGAGCAATGACCTCAAATGAAATAGATGTTATAGCAAACGTTACACTGCTTATTGTAATGGCAATTATGCTCTTTGTATCATCGGTTAGAATCAAACAGTTAGGTAAGCAAGAATAATGGAATAAAATTTTACAACATATAACTAGGGAATAGTTGCTTTATAAATTCTGTTTTGATAAATCGCTTCCTAAAGGAAATGTTTTAATGGAGTGTCATATCTGTTATACTAAACTAGGATTGAGATTTGAAATAAATTAATGTATTGAAGATTATATAAGGGAAAGGTAGAAATGTATGTGGGGTAACGAGACTATTTGGGGATCAATATTCAAAAGAATATTACTTGCCATATTAATTATTCCGGCAACTTTGCTTGGAATAATCGGAATAACTATGTTAGTATCAGCTTATTATTCATTTCTATTTCCAAATGAAGAAGTGTTTTTTATAAATAGTTCTTTCTCCATATTTGCCATTGTATTTATTGTATCAGCGATTATATTCTTGTTTTTTAAGATATTTCGACAATCAGGATCAAAGTTTGAACAAAAGTTAGCATTAATTACTATGATAGTTGGGTTTTCATTGGGAACAATAAGTTTATTTTCATTTAACCAATTTACATTAGATGGCATATACTCCTACTCACTGTTAAACAATAGTGAATATAGTTTTTCAGATGTCGCTGTATATACTGTTTCACCATCTTTCGATGACACTTTGAAAATAGAATTTGAGATGAGCGATAAAAAGAAGTTTGTATTTGTTGGTGGAATGTCAAATTCCGTTGGATATGAAAGTGCAAATATATCAACTTTATATGCTGAAGATCCCTATGCAGAATATATAATTTATACAGCAGAAATCATGAAGAAGAATCAAGTCAAATCAAATATTCTTAGTGAAGCCGAGATAGATGACTTAGGCTTTGAATATTGGATAGACATTGCAAAAAACATAGAAAAAATTTATGAGGAATAAACATACAAAAAAATCAACATAATACAACCGATAATATCGTAATAGCTGGTGATCGCAACTAAGCTAAAATGGTATTATAAAGTCAAGAAAGGTGCTGTATCGAAATGGGAAAATGGAACGTCCGATCCAAGCACATCTAACTTAGTAGCACTTGCAAAACTATTTAAGATTTCAGCTGAGGAGATTATAAACGAAGTGCAATAACTATTAGGAGCATAGTCTTTGGAACGGATAACAATTGAATAATGAAATAGATAATTAAAAATTCAACTTTTGACAAATTCGGTCGATATTAAGTGTAAATGTAAAGAGAAC
>CAYJHQ010000071.1:0-4076 GCA_964369775.1 uncultured Lachnospiraceae bacterium | reverse complement strand
AAAAATTCAACTTTTGACAAATTCGGTCGATATTAAGTGTAAATGTAAAGAGAACAATTACAAAAAGATAATACACACAATAATTAAGGAAGAAAAGGAGGAATTAGTATATGTCGATTAATGGAATAAGCAACAATGCCATGGAGATAATGCCTATGAAAACAACATTTTCAGCTAAAAACATAAATGAGGGAAAACAACTTGGAGCAGTGAGTGAAAATGGCAGATATGATGCAGTGGAACTGAGCTTGAATACAACGGAAGCGACCTTGAATATAGAAACAAAACCCCTTATTCATATACCATTAGATGAAGTCCGAGGGAAATATATTGATAGAAAATATGTCCCTGCAAAATATGAAGTGACGGTGGAAAACTTTGAACAAAAATTATTAGCTATCACAAAAGAACCTCAAGTGGAAGAAACTATGAAAGCTATAATTGGCTATGCCTCTTCATTTGATTATAAGATGGGTACGGACTTATTTGGTTCTGAAAATGATATTTTCTCAAGGGTAAATGATTTAGCTAATGAAATGGTAGAAAACAATAAAAAGGGCATCGAAAATGTTTCTGAAAACGTAAATACAAAGTTTACTGTTGAGAGTGCTGAGTTTTCATTTGATGAACTTATGAATCTAAATACCGCAATGAAAAATATAAATGCTTTTTATCACGCAGGCACATTTGATTATCAAGCTAAAGCAAGAGAAGCAGTTATTACAGCATATTTAGAGCGTGATGATACGGGCTTTAGTGCCGAACAAAATGAAGCATTAAAAACTATATTTAGTAAAAATGTTGCAAGGTGGGATAATATGGAACAAGTTCAATTTAATGAACTTTCTAGCAGTAATATGCAAAATATAGTACCAGAACTTGCTGACTACTTTCATGGTAATGGGTATAATCTAACATCCAATGAGGATTTAGTCGCTAACATAAAAGATATTTTCTCTAATGTAACGACTAATGAAGAGGTTGAAATAGCAGTAGCTCGATATGGAGACCTTATGAAGCCATTGTATGAAATTACCGAGAAACTTTCGCTTCCTTACTCTAATAAATATATGAATTATGTAGAAAAAGAAACAGCGAATAATGCAGATGAACTACTTTCTTTTTGGAATAAACCATTATTTTAATTAGATAATCTCTAGTAGGGGCGAAAAGTCTTGTAGTAAGCGAATGATCAATTCGTTCTACAAAGATTGTCAATAGCTTTTATAAGCTCTTTGCGATTTCTCTCAATAAGTGCAAATGGATGTGGCTCTGTAAAAACGCCATAATCGTTGTCAAAATATTTACCACTTGCATTTGCAAATTCATCTGATAATGATGCTCTATATAAAATATTTGCACCTATAGACAAATCATATCCTTGTCGTCCGTAAGCTGTTTTGACCATTTTGCTACCTAAAAACGATTTTGGATTGACAGAAACAACAACTGCCTTATCCCCTAATTCTTTGGCAAGTTCCATTGACCACATAGTAATAGCAAGTTTGCTTTGTGCATAAGCAATATCATGGGAAAGCTTTTTTCCTGTTTTCATCGCATTAAAATCCACGTCAGTTTGTGCCGCAGATGAAAGGTTAATAATTCTACCTTTTGTGCTTAAAATCGGCAACAACATTTTTGTCAAAATATATGGCGAGATTGTATTCACTGCAAAACGTGCATCAAGTCCGTCTTTAGTGGTTGTTTCGTCTAAAACAAAAACACCTGCATTATTGATAATAACATCGATTTTATCTGTGGTAGATAAAATTTCTTCTGCTAATTTTTTTGCGTATTTTAGTACAGAAAGGTCAGCTACAAAAGTTTGTATGTTAGGGTTTACCTCTAAAAGCTCATTTTTAACTTTTTCAAGTTTTTCTCTATTTCTTCCATGAAGAAGCAAACTATGACCTTCTCGAGCTAAAAGTTTGGCTGTTTCAAGTCCAATTCCGTCCGTTGCACCTGTTATTAATATGTTTTTCATTAGATATTTGCCCTCACTTTCACTCCATTTAAAATATGAGTTGGTATTTTGTTAATATTGTCATAAAACGCTTTTATGATTTCTTTTTTACGAGAAAGTGGAGCGTTAATTGGAATTAAATTATAGCTATGTCCACCAAAAAAATAACAATCTTCAAAATCAATTAGATTAAAAGCATAATTTCTTCTTCTATTTTTTCAAGTTCGGTACATTCTACAAATTCACCATCATCACGCATTTTTCCAAGTGTGTGCCTGATGACACAGAAGTTGTCATAATAGAAAGCATATAAGGTGGAAAGTCATTTAAAAGTTTTGCTGTTTGTTCAATGTGAATTTTTCCATTACCTTTTCCAGCTACACCTATCATAATAATAGCGTCCCAACTCATTCCAGCTTCTTTTACTCTTGCAAGACATTCGTAGGCTTCTTTTTGTGTAAAGCCTTTGTTCATTTGTGCGATTGCAGGGTCGTAAGCTGACTCTAAACCGATATGAAGTTCGTTAAATCTAAGAGATTTTAATTTTTTCAAATCTTCTTCTACATGCGCAAGAGGCGAAACACTGAATTTAGTTTTCCTATACATCGTGCAAAAAGAACATTTGTTGTGAGAACATCCTGCTGTCACCTCCAGTAGAGGTGTGTTTCCTTCTACCGGGTGACGATATACTTGCCCTGTGTAGTGCATACTTTACACCCTTTCAATTATTTCATCTTTAGAAAGTCTTGATTTTGGTAAGTCTTTATTAAAATCACTATCTTTATGATATCCAACAGCTACAACGATTGATGATGTGTAACCTTTTTCACGAAGTCCAAATTCACCATCTAACACTTTTAAATCAAGACCTTCCATAGCAATCGCATCTAAGCCTAAGGCTGCAACACCAAGCAAAAAGTTGCCAAGGTTAAGATAAACTTGTTTGTCTGCCCAGTGTTGAAAATCCTTGTAATCTAACTTGTGCATATTGGCAAAAATGCTTCTTGCACCGTGGTTTTGCTCTTTAAATTCTCTTTGTGGAAATCTTCCGTCTTTATCTTCTTTTTCTAAAACTTTACTTAAATGTTCTTCAGTTAAATCTATTTGTGAAGCAAAAATTACAACTGCACTTGCATCTAATACTTTAGCTTCATTAAACGAGAAAAATCCTTGTGTACCTTTTGTAATTCTCTTTTTTCCTTCGTCAGTTGTTGCAAGTACAAAATGCCAAGGTTGGATATTTGTTGAAGATGGAGAAAGCTGTAATAAATCTTCAAGTTGTGTGATTTGTTCCTCAGTTAGTTTTTTAGTAGCGTCAAATTCCTTTGTGCTGTAACGTGTTTTTAATGCATTTAAAATATCCATAAATGATACCTCCAAAATTTTATTGATTATTTATCTTTCGATAGTATTATTATAATCAATAGTTTTAGCTTTATCAATTATGGATATTTTTATCCCTATGGACAAATTTGTCCCTATTCACATATTATTTTTGCGTAGTTATGTATATTATTATATTTATTTCCCCACTGGGTAAGTGCGTTTAAAAGTGGCAAAACTTCGTTTCCTATTTCGTGTTTTATACATTGCTTTTTTGCCTTTGACATGGTATAATTCGTCAGCTAAGGTATAGGAAATATCTTTACATTAAAATCAATTTTCAGAAAGAGGTTATATTTTATGTTTAACAACAGTACACGAGAGTCGGTAGTATCTCTTTAGGGAGACATAGTGTTCATCTTCCTAAAGAGTATCATAAAAGAACTGTACAAATATGATATTATAGGAGAAAAGAAAATGAATATTAGACAAGAAGAAACAAAGGATTATATAGCAGTAGAAAATTTAGTAAAAGTTGCTTTTGAAACAGCCGAACATACAGATGGCAACGAGCATAATTTAGTTTCAAAGCTTAGAAAAAGCGATGGTTTTATAGCCGAATTATCTTTAGTTGCAGAAGAAAATGACGAAATACTTGGTCATATTATTTTCACTAAGGCAAAAATCGGTGATGTAAACGGACTTGCTCTTGCACCGCTTTCTGTTTCGCCACAGGCTCAACGAAAAGGTGTTGGCACTGCTTTGATGAAAAGAGGACACGAGATAGCAA
>CAYJHQ010000070.1:0-6129 GCA_964369775.1 uncultured Lachnospiraceae bacterium | reverse complement strand
GTTCTATGACATTTTTTACGATTTCTTTTTTTATTTTTTTCGCAATTCTTCCATGTCGAAAAATTATATAGTGGGTAGGCAAAATCTCTGATACCATATTAGAATTACTATTTACAAGTACTGCAATATTATTTGTTACTATTCGATCCATCAAATTCTTAAACTGACATATTTCATCATATGAACAACTTTCAAACTCATCTTCTATAATGATAATACTGACTTTTCTTTTATATGCTTTCACTAAATCAACCATTCTTTTTTCGATTTCACTTAATTCTCCAATCTTTCTTGATGCTGAAATATTGATGTTTACCTCTGCGAGTACACCATCTATCAATTTTATTAAACTTTTTTCATTATAGTAGCCTTTACATTTCAATTCTAATAATCCAATATATTCCGCTACCGTCCAATCTTCAATCACATAATTTTCAGCATTTATATTATAAACCTGTGCTTGAATGTCTTGTATTACTGAAACTTGCATCCCTTTCCAATACAATTCCCCAACATAAAAAGGATTTTTCCCCCTTATTACGTCAGAAAGTACATTCTTTCCAGAATGTACTAACCCTTGTAATCCAATAATATCTCCACCATATAAATAAACTGATGTTCCTTCTAAATCGTAGCCTGTATCTGATATAGCTTTTAAATGTTGTATTCTAAGTATTTCTGTTTTCATACTTGCCCTTGTTTCCTTTCACTATTTACAGGAATATTTATCTCTACATCCGTTCCCTGATTTAATGTACTATAAACTTGAACTCCATATTCTTCTCCAAATAACAACTTGATTCTTTTATGTATATTAGGCAGTGCTATCCCTAGATTCTTAATTTTTTCTGCCTCTTCTTCACTTCGACTTATACCACTGATTCGATTATTTATTCGCTCTAATGTATCCTCATCCATTCCTTTACCATTGTCTGAAATAATAATCATTAAGTCTAATTCTGTTCGAATAATTTCAATACTCACCACGCCTCCCTCCATACATTCTTCGAGACCATGAAAAATAGCATTTTCTACTACTGGTTGAATTATCAAGCGTGGCATAAAAAACTCTAAAACATCTTCGTCCTCTTCATCTATGAGTACCTCTAGTGAAAATCGATTATTAAAGCGGTATCTCTGAATTGTCATATAGTTTTCTATATTTTTCAACTCCTCTCGGAGTGTAACTAAATTTCCTTTTTTACTAATGCTGTAACGAAAGAATGACGCTAATGCTTTCATCATAGCTGCAATTTCATCGTTCCCATCTAATAAAGCTTGTCCTCGAATCGACTCTAATGTGTTATAGAGAAAATGTGGATTGATTTGACTTTGTAAAGCACTCAGTTCCGCTTCTTTATCAAACATCATCCTTTCATTTTGTCGCAACTGTTTTACCATGTTTTTCTTTGTTTTTTCTAACTCTTCTTCTAATTTCCTATAAGTAGTCACCTGCTTATAGGTAGCAAAAGTCATCACCGCTATTAGTATGAGACTCATAGCGTCAATTACTATAGATTGATTTTTCAAAATAATAACACCAAGTAATAAGGTACTAACTATATATAGAGTAACTCCTATCCATTTTCGACTCATATTATCCCCCTACGAATGTAATTTCCTATATAAAGCTGGTTTCACACCTACATTCTTTGTGAAAGTTTGGCTAAAATGTCTAGTGTCTTTATATCCTACTTTTTCTGCAATTGCAGCAATCGTTTCATTCCCATTTTTTATTTCGCTTTTTGCAACTTCCATTCGCACATTTGTTAAATAAGTACTAAAATTCATATTTGTTTCTTTTTTAAACAATGCACTAAAATACACTGGATTCAGCTCTACTATCTCTGCTAAATCTTCCAATACAATCTTCTCTGCATAATGAGCTTCAATATATCTTTTCGCTTCACGAATAGGTTTTGTAGATTTGTTTTCAGCAATCTTATAAATTGTATCAAGATATTCTCCTAAATACTCCTTTAGTAGTTGCTTTAACTTTGTTATTGTATAACACAAATGACTCATACTATTCAAAAATGTTTTTAACTCTTCGCCTTCTTTACTCTCGACTTTTACTGTTTCAAAGAAAAAATCTATAATATAATTTGCAATAAAGTAATAAATACTATAATCTATCCCCTCTTCTTTCTGAATTTCTCCAAAGATATGATTGACACACTGCTCAAACATTTGTCGATTGTAATTCTCTACACTATTTACAAATCCTTCTTTATAAGCCACCATAATCTTTTCAATTACTAGTGATTCCGTTCCTTTAATCGTTTCAATATATATAAGTCTTCCCGTTCCAAGCTTTATCCGATTGTTAACAGCTCTATTTGCATCCCTTACCGATTCATAAATTCTTCCAAATTCATCTACACTTTTCCCTACACCTATCGTTATCTCATATTGTTCAAACTGTAAAAGAAATGCTTGTATCTCTGATAGGATACTATTGATGCAACTTTTAACTTCTCGTCTTTTCTGAATGTCAAATGAAATTAGACAATGGATATGCAGGTTTTGCTTTTTACATATCAATTGATCCGTAACAATTTCCTTCAAATACTTCTCTATGATATCAATAATTTTATCTTGAGTTATCTGGTCTTGTCTTTTATTATTATTTTCATAATCCCAATAGTCCAATTTGACATCTAAAACATTGTACAGTTCGCCTTCCATTTTCAAATTGTATTCTTGGTTTATTCCCTCTAAACTAATTTCCTTATTGCCCTCAATTATAGAATTCAAAACATTTTCACGTATAATATAGTCACTAGCCATTACCGATTTTTCTAGCTTCTTCTTTTTCTCTTCTTCATAACTTTCTTGCTGCAACTCATTAATTATTTTTTGTAATACTGAATTTAAGGCATCCTCATCAATTGGTTTTAATAAATAGTCTTGAACCCCATATTGTAGCGCTCGATGGGCATATTCAAACTCTTTATAACCGCTGATTACGATAAATTTAACTTGATCTGAAAAATCTCGTGTCATATTTATCAAATCTAACCCATTAATTTTAGGCATTCGTATATCTGTTATTACTATTTGTGGCGCTCCACTTTTTATAATCTCTAATGCACGCTTTCCATTATCCACCACATCTAGGCATTCTATTACTAAGTCGTCCCACTTAACCAATTTTTTTATCAACATTCCAATCCTAAGTTCATCATCTACAATTAATACCTTGATAGCTTTTTCATTCGTCACCATATTCACCCCTCAGCACCCTTAATAATTGCGTTTTGTATAATAATTAATTACATCATATCCTTTAAATAATTGCAACCAGAATACTCCACTTACTTTGAACATATTTTTTTATATAACACAAATAAAGCGAAGTGGTAATTAAAAATACTATACCAACTTCGCTTTATACCTTCTTTAAGTTAATGAATCTACTCTACAATCTCTACTTCGATTAGTTTATGGTTTATTACATCTAATAATCCAAAATCTGTCAGACCTAACTCCGGAACTGTTGGCAAAGAAATAAAGCTCAAAGTCATAAATGGTGCTGGTAGTTTACAACCAGTTTCTTTACAGCCTTTATTTACAAGCTCTAATTGCAATGATACCTCTTCTGCAGTCCCTTCGCTCATCAATCCGCCAATCGGTAGTGCCATTTTTTCAACAACAACTCCATCAACAATTACGCATAGCCCTCCTTGCATCTCTGCCACAACGTTAGTAGCTATTGCCATGTCTGAATCACTTACCCCAACTACAACAATATTATGATGATCATGTGACATAGAATATGCTAATGCACCTTTGCATAGAGTAAACCCTTTCACAAACCCTAATCCAACTGTACCTGTTTTCCCATAACGTTCTACAACAGCTAATTTCGCAATATCTTGTGATATATCACAACCTAATGCCCCATCAATTATTGGAATTTCTGCAATTCTCCAATGGTTAATTATTTGCTTATCTATTAATTCAATCAAATTGATTTTTGCCTTTTCTTTAGCCGTTTTTGCTTTGATTTCAAAAGATTTTTCTGTAATAGGGTTCTTCAAAACTACTGTGTTTTTGATCCATTCTGGATATTCTGAGACTGGATATTTCTCTGTTAATTTTCCTTTTTGCGCACATAGTTTCCCACTAAAATATACTTCATATGGCTTAATTTCTTCTAAGCTATCACATAGTATAATGTCCGCTTTTCTTCCTGGTGTCAAACTTCCTATTTCATCTTCAAGTCTAAAATGTTTCGCTGCATTTATGGTTGCCATCTGTATTGCTTTCATTGCTGGCACTCCAAGAGCAATCGCGCGATTTACATTGTAATTAATATGCCCCTCTGTCTCAATATCAACGGTATGCTTATCATCTGTACAAAACATAAGGTTGTCATATGGCAATCCCTGAGCTACAACACCTTCTAACAATTCTTCCACATTACGTTCTGAACTGCCTTCACGCACTAAGACTTTCATTCCTACTCTCAATCTGTCTAGAAGTTCTTCAGTTGTTACACATTCGTGATCATCACTGATTCCTGAACTTGCATAGACATTCAATTCTTGTTCATATCTACCAATAGCATGTCCATTCACAATTTTTCTCTTTTGTAGCGTATTAGCGATTTTCTCGATATACTCATCTTTTACAAATAAGATTTTGGAAGGATCCAACTCTCCTAATGAGATTGCTTCATCCCATTCCATAATGAGGTCTACATCGGCAGCATCAATCAGTGCTCCCGTTGTTTCAAGACCTGGAGCTGTTGGAACTCTAGAAGGAACTTCGATTAGCATACGATACGGAAGGGCTTTCACATTCTTTAACATTATTTCTAATCCTTCTTTTCCTGCTACATTTGCAATTTCCATTAAATCTGCAAATAATGTAGTTGTTCCGCAAGGCACCACAAATTCTGATAAAGTCTCCGGCGAAAGCATAGTCGATTCAAAATGCATATGAGTATCGATAAATCCAGGTAAAGCATATCTTCCTTCACACTCTACAATTTCCTTAGCCTCTAACTCCACCTTTGGATCGATGGATATAACTCTTTGATTTTTTATATGAATATTAGTTGTATAAATTTCTTCTGAAAAAACATTGACTAATTTTACGTTTTTCAAACACAAATCACAATTTTTTTTTCCTAATCCTGTTTCTATAGTATCTTTAATCTCTTCAAATGTTCTCATGTTCTCTCCTCTAAAATGCAAATTCTAACACTAAATATAATGCGAAGATTAAACTAATTACCCATGTCATTTTAGACATTTGCTTTCCTCTTCCTTTTGCCACTTCACAAACAGTGTATGTGATGAGCGCAAATACAATTCCGTATGTAATGTTAAATGTAAATGCCATAATCGTAATACAGATAAAAACTGGTGCTGCTTTTGTCACATCTGCTAAATCAACTTTTCTTAATGGTTCAATCATAAATATTCCTACCATAACGAGTGCTGGTGTTGTAGCCACCGAAGGAATCATTAAAAATAATGGCGATAAGAATGTCGATAATAGAAACAAGATTCCAATAAAAACGGCTGTCAACCCTGTTCTTCCTCCTTCTGATATTCCTGTAGTACTTTCTGCCCCATATACAGTAACTGTACTTGTTCCTAGCAATGATCCGATGATTGCACCTCCAGCTGAAATTAACAATGCTTCATTCGCTTTTGGAAATTCTCCCTTTTCATTTAAAAATCCTGCCTTGGATCCAACCCCTAATAGTACACCAATACTATTAAATAAATCCATAAACAAAAAGCTTATTATTGTAAATACGGAACCCAATATAATACTTGTTGATGAGAACATTCCTTCAAATGATATTTGTCCAAATGTTGGAGCCAAGGCTTCAAACGGACTATCAAAAGCAATAATGCCCCCTTCTGGCCAAAGTGTATAAGTCATCCCTGTTTCTGGATTTGTTACAAACAATCCTAATACTGTCACTGCTAAAATTCCATTTAGCACGCCACCTTTTATCCCTCTAATGGTTAAAACAATTGTAAGAGCAATCCCAAATAATGCTAGTAGCGATCCTGGATTACTTAAATCTCCAATCGCTAACAATGTATCGGCCGGGGGCCCCCCCCGGTTTTGTTTTTATTTTTTTTTGGTTTGGGGGGGGGGGGG
>CAYJHQ010000069.1:0-6764 GCA_964369775.1 uncultured Lachnospiraceae bacterium | reverse complement strand
CAGTTGAAGCGAGTGGAACGGCATCTATATTAGGATATTGTCAGCCCAAAGAACCACAGATATTAAAGAAAAGTAAAAAATAAGTAGCAAAATAAAATATTTGAAAATCATCTTTAACCAAATACAGGGTTTCGAAATTTGAAGCAACGAAGTAAAGGGATTAATAAAAGGAATTCTTTGTTTTAATATAGTTTAGTACAAGCAGATAACCAAAGAATTCTTGAAAAATTTATAGAGGAAGGATGGAGTGTAGAATTTGCTAGTATAACAAATTCATTAAGAAATGTCTCCGAAAGTGTCTTAAATCATGCTACCATTATAATTTTCGATTGGTAGAAATGGATATAAAATGAATAAGTAATATAGGGATAAGAAGAAATTTATAAAATTGAAAGGAAATTGATGTTCTGTTTTATCAACATCATAATCATGTGCATATGAAGATTAAAAAAATATTTGTAGGCATATTACTGATAATTGTTTTAATATCGTGTTTTATAGGCTTCTTTGTATATAATCAAGGAATGAAGCAGGAAATATTATTAGAATATGGAGATGTTATAGATTTTGAAATGTATGAAGTGTTACAGCAAGAGGAGATTATGTCTAAAGAGGGATTAAAACTTGTAATGTACGTTGATCCTAAATGTGGAGCTTGTATTATTAAAATTCAAGAAATGCAATTGATTAGTCAGCTGGTGCCTGAGGAAGATATAGTATCAGTTATTATTTGGGCAGATAAACCAAAAACTTCTTTTTTGGTTGAAAACGAAATTATAATAGAAAATCAATATATAGAAAAAAATCAAAAATTATTGAATAAAGATCCATCATATCTTGTGTTGAATGAAACTAATGAAATTGAGTTGATTACAACTGAATCAGACAAGGTATTAAAGACATTGATTGATGAATGTAATATTAGTAATGAAATATTAATGTCCAATGCAGATGAATTAATTATGGACATGTATGGTACAACTAATGATAGCTTGCAAAGTTTAATATATTTCGCAATGGAGGGATGTCCAGATTGTGAAGCAATAGAAGTTGTATTATCTAATGAAGAAATAGTAGACTATTATGAAGTAATTACCGTATATACGAAAGATTCCTATGATGAAAAAATAGTGGATTATGGAGGGATTTTAGCAAGCATATATAATGTTGAATGGTATCCAAGCTTTCGAATTGTAAAGGGTAATGATTCTGTTTTTATAGGCGAGTTACCACCAAATGAAGTTGAAAAAAAACTAAAGGAGTTAATCTTAGAGTATTAGTATTTAGCTAAATAAACACTCTAGCCATTTTATGAATGGAGGTAGTATATGAAAGGAAATAAAAAGGTTTTAATAGTGGCTATGGCTATGCTGTTGATAGGTACATCAGGAATTACATCACTTGCAGCTGGGTGTTCTAATTATAATTTGTATATTCGGGGAACAGCGAGGTGCACGAATATAGGGTGTCCTGGTGGGTGGACTAGGGAAATGAGACAAGATGAGTATAGACAAACATGTGTTAGAGATAATGGAGCTATATACTATAATTATAAGTACAAAGATGTATTTATTAGTTGCAACTGTTATGATTAACATCATGTTGAAAATATAAATTAGGATAAAGGGTAGAGTGTTTATTATATAATGGAGGGTAGTATGAAAAAAACAAAAAGGAGCTATATGAAGATTATATCAATAGGATTAATGATGATTTGGTTATCTGGCTGTAGTAGTGAGTTGGATCCTATTAAAAGTAGTGAGAATGATGTTTTACCAGTTGTTTTACCAGAGGAGAATGTGGAAGTTATTAATTCATTGGCACAGTTTCCTTCGGTATATTCAGAGGCATACACTGAATTCGAGTTAGATATAGAGAAAATAGAATCGCCGCGAGGTATTACCTGTAGAGATAATGATATGATTATTACAGATTATGAAAACGACATGGTGTTTGTTGTAGATTATAACGGAGTTATTTTACAAGAGGTAGGGGGAACTGGAAATGCTTCTGGACAATTTCAGTCGCCAAGTGAAGTGGAAATATATGAGAATCAAATTTACATATTAGACGAAAAGAATTTCAGAGTGCAGGTTTTTGACTCTGAGCTTAATTTTATACAAGAGATTGTACTAGAACAAGGGCATGAAAATGAATCGGATTTTTGTTATAGTAATATAGCAGTCGTAGAAGAAGGGATTTATGTGTCAGGACTTTCGTTATATGAAGAGGGGACATTCTTTTATCCATTTGGTTCCAAGGAACCCGAGGCAGTAGGTGCTAATTTTTTCGGAGATATGGAGACATATAATGAGGGTGTGTATGGAATTAATAGCATGATCAAGACTTATGAGAAAAACACAGAATCACTGGGATATGCGAATGGATTCAATTATTTACTTTCGATTAACGGGGAAAAAATGGAAATCGTAGAAGAATTGCAAGCTGGATTGTATATTACTGATTTTGTGATGGATGATGGAGGTGTTTTTGCTATAGCAAGAACCTTTGGTGAGCTTATGGTGTTTTCTACAGATGGAGGATATCAAAATACTATAGTTCAGAAATCAGAGTTATTGGAAGAAGATGCACATGTTGCCATAAATCCAAATGGAGATGTTTTTATGACTCTAATGCAAAGTGGTAAAATTTTTAAATATTCTGCAAAGTAGGTGAAAAATATGTATTTGCTTATTCGGAAAATTATGCGATATAAAAGGAAGTATGTATGGTGCTTGTTTTCTTATGCAGTGGGTGGATTATTACCTTTATTATGCCTAGCGAATATGGGGTATCTGGAGGATTCTTTAGAGGATTACTTATTGCCCTATGACGATGGGGTGATAAAGGCTTCTTGGGCTAGTTCGGCAGATATGATTCAATTATTTTTGCCGATAGTAGATGAGCATATAAATGTTAAAGTTCGAGATAAATTAGATAGACATGATAATCACTCTGTACTCATACAGGCAACAGAGGGGGAGCTTAGTAATATGGAATGTAAGATAGATTCTTATACGGCTGAGAATTATAACTTACACAAAAAAGACCAATTGATTATTCGTGGGAGTGAATTTACAGTGATAGAGGTGTTGGATGATTCTAAGATAGCGAATTTGGTGGAAGTTTCATTACATGCATTTGAAGAGATGTATTATCATGGTTCAGATATACAATTTACGGGATATTTCAACAATGAATCTATAGATATGGTTACTGCAAGTTTATTTCAGGTAGATACAGCATTGACTTTGTATGATGTGGAGTCTGTCGGAGATATCAATGAACGTTCTCGTAGAGATGTACAATCTTGGATTAGCAGCAGGCTCTTAATAGCAACTGCATTTTATGTCATCTTTCTCACAAATCAGTTTTTGAATATTCTTTATCGTCTCGAGGAGGAAAAACAGGTTTATGGAATTAAACTAGCATTAGGAGCGAAGAAAGTGCAATTGCTTTTTCATATACTGTGTGAGACTATGCTGATAACCATAAGTGCATTTGCAATATCCTGTGGTTTGGCATACGTGGGAATAGAGAGACTGGAGCTTAAATATATGTTAATACTTGATGCTTCAACTATTGTGTATGGATTGATTTTAGCATTAGTTGTAAGTATTGGAATTACATTTATATTAGGGAGAAGAATATTAAAATATTCTGTTAGGGAGCTTCTACAATCAGAGGAGGTTCTATAATGTATTATATAAATAAGTCTTTGAAGTTTATTTGGAAACATAAGATGATATATGTGTTGTTGTGTTTTTTGATTTGCTTTGGCGTAGCTATGTTCGTGTATGCGTCACATACCCATTATTCGATAGAGAAGCAAGAAGAGATGTATAAGATGGATAGCTACGATTTGTATCTAGATGTTGCAAGTGATGAAATATCCGATGAAAATTCTATTACATATGAACAATATGGTGAGATAGTTCAGATTCCAGATATGTCTTATGAAATGTATATAAGTTACTTAGATTTTGCAGTAATTGAATCGGAGATTAAGGAAATATATATTGTTTTTAAAGATTTGTCCATGTATGAACAGGAGTATAGCGGGTATATTCTATCTAATGCAATAGAGGGAATAGGAGAAGACATACAGTTACTAGAGAGCGGAATATATCTAAATAAAAATGATGCTGGGACATTAGAAGAGGCTCCTAAGCGATTGCAGTTTTTTTTACAAGATATGAAGAATAAATATTCTAATGTCCTAGTTCTACCTATAGAGGAATTAAAGAATTATGATAGGGGACTCCAATTAGGTACGGAAGCACTCTATTTTGGTATGAATACTGAGAACACACCAAATGCAGATGAGGTACAGTCAGAAATATTAAGAATACTTGACAACGAGCAATATACTTATAAATTTACTTCACCTTATGCTGAGCTACTCAATAACACACGTACTACGAGACAAGGCGCAGAACAGGTTCAGTATGCAGGTATATTGATATTAATTGTGTCATTGATTTGCACAATATCTAGTTATCGGTTGTTACTCGGAAAAAAAATAAGAAGTGTGGGTATATGTATGGCATTAGGTGCTAAAATATCAGATATAAAAAGAGAGTTATATTTCGAGATTTTTGCAATATATGGGATGAGTTGCATCTGTGGTGCACTAATAGGGACTGTGTTATTATATTTAATGCCTACGGGTGTGGAGGGAACCATAACTTTGAAGTGGCAAGTTGAATCATTTGTTATGTGTATAGGTTATTGGGTGGTTGTTTCATATGGACTGGGTGTTTATTTTATGAGACAGATTAAAAGCAAGAAGATTAACAAGATGATTCGAGGATAATAGGAGCCAATTATGATTGAGTTAAATAATATTTATAAAAGATATCATACAAAAAATGAATCAGTAGAAGTTATTCGAGAGATGAGTCTAAAGATTCAAAAAGGGGAATTTATTGCACTACATGGGCCATCTGGGTCAGGAAAAACAACGCTATTGAATATCATAGGGCTTATTGATGATATATCAGAGGGGACATATCTTTTGGATGGTGTGGATGTGAGTTCTATGAGGAGTAATCAGTTATCTGCTATTAGAAATGAGCAATTCGGTTATATATTTCAACGTTTTTATCTAATACCAGAATTAAATATACTCGATAATATCTGCGTTCCACTTGGGTATGCGAAGATAGGAAAAAAAGAAAGAGAGCTTCGTGCTAAAGAGTTGTTGTTACAAGTGGGAATGGAAGAGTATGAGAGGAAATACCCGAATGAATTATCAGGGGGAGAACAACAACGTATAGCAATTATTCGTGCTATGATGAATGAACCTAAAGTAATTCTTGCTGATGAACCCACTGGGAATTTGGATGAAGCAAATGCGAAGAATGTCATGGATATGTTGGTAGATTTACATCAAAAAGGCTATACGATTGTTATGGTTTCTCATGACCCATCTATTATAGCGTATGCTACTAGAAGAATCGAACTTAGAAAATAATACCTTTAGCCCAAGGGCAAAGAGAGTGATTTTAGCAGAGATTTTCTCGCTAGTGCAATTTAAATTATTGGTATGTGTTATTTAAATGTAAAAAGAGTGTGTAAAAATTTTTCTGTAAACAGATAACTTCTATGAAGATGGTCGCCTAGAGATTTCGAATAATCTATGCGAAGCTCACATCAAAGCCTTTGCAACTGCAAGAAGAGCGTGGTTGTTTGCTGACGCTCCAAGTGGTGCAAGAGCAAATGCGATTATGTATACATTGGCAGAGAGTGCTAAAGCCAACAATCTAAATATATATGAATATCTAAAATACTTACTGAACACTTTGCCAGAATTAGACTTTAATAATCAACTAGAACTACTAGATGGTCTATTGCCTTGGTCAGATAGTTTGCCAGTAGAATGTCAAATGAAACAAATAAGAAAAAAGTGTCTCAAATAAGTTGTAGTAATCGTATCATATCAGATGAGCGATTACACTACGCCTTCTTTTGAAGTACTTACAATAATAGGTGTAGGAACTTCTTTGCACGCAGTTTGAAACAATACGGGTGAGGAGGCGTTTAATGAATAGTAATAAAATTGGGATAGTTATTGCAAAATATATTATTACGATTGTTGTAGTATATCTGATATCATCATTTTTTTATGCGTATTATGTAATAAATAATTTATCTTTCACTGTTTATATGGTAACGGATTTGATAAGATTTGGAGCGGTTTTGTTTATAACCTTTAGAATGCGAAAGGTTAATAAAAGACTAGTAGTAAGTAATCAAAAACGATTTGTTCTACTAGGTATGATTATAATTGTTGCACTTTTGCATTTACTCCACGTGCCACAAGAATTTTCACATTTGATAGCCGCTTCATTTGGCATACATGAAGTCTCAAAGCAATTTATGGTGATTTCGATTTTGTATGAAGAACTATTTCAAGGGTATCTATTTTTGATTATTACTATAGGAGTTTTATTTATTCTCAAAAAAGAATCAACAGAAAAAATCAAGCTTGAAAAAGTATAGAATGCTTATAATTAAAAACGATAGGAAGTTATGAATAATATACAGATGAAGCAATTTAATTAATTCATCCATAAATACACCTCATTTCTAGGTATTAGTATACCATAAAACGAAGCAAAATCAACTAACTCTGGAAAGAACCAAAATTCGATTGACAACTACAACAGTTGACTTTCACACAATAATGATGTAAAATTATTGTGTAAAAGTAAAGTTCGAAAGGAAGTGAAACTCGTATGAAAATAAATCAAATGATTTTA
>CAYJHQ010000068.1:5686-6939 GCA_964369775.1 uncultured Lachnospiraceae bacterium | reverse complement strand
GCATATATTTGGATTTTATTATGTATGATTCGATCTATGATTGCATCTGCATGAATGCCACCACCTAATCTAGCATGCCAATCCTCTAGCTTGTACTGGGTACAAAAAATCGTACTGCAATCTGTATAGCGTCGCTCCATAAGCTCAAATATAAAATGCTCTTGAATCTGAGACAAATCACATAAAAGCCATTCATCAATAATTAGTAAAGTGTATGAAGAGAACTTACGAATCAGTTTTGCAACTCCAGTTGTTGTAATGCTTGCTTCATCATGTAGTTGTAGTAGATCTGGCATTCGAATATATTTCGTTCGATACCCTTGTTTGCATGCTTCTACCCCAATAGCACAAGCCAAATAACTTTTACCAGATCCTGTGAAGCCTTGGAAAATCAGATTGGTATTAGTAGCTAAGTATTGGCAATTGGCTATTCCT
Source organism: uncultured Lachnospiraceae bacterium (assembly GCA_964369775.1). Taxonomy (GTDB): domain Bacteria; phylum Bacillota; class Clostridia; order Lachnospirales; family Lachnospiraceae; genus CAUPWF01. The sequence continues at coordinate 6,504 of CAYJHQ010000068.1, read as the reverse complement.
AAAACTTTTTGTCTGTCTAGCTTTCGTTCTGTATAATAAATATCATCTACAGATGCTTGTGGAAATCTGAAATGGGCTGCTTTCGTAAGGCGCTTTACCTTGTTTATATATTTTTCTTGATATGTATAATCAATAACCAATTGGAACCTTTCCTCAAAACTGAGTGATTGTGTAACGCTCTGTGTTGCTTGAATTTCTAACGCACTAATCATCTCATTAAGACTTAGTTCTTGTAATTTTCTTCTTGTTTCACTATTTATCATCATCGTATCCTCCATAATAAGATGCTCCACGGATATAACCCGTTGCTTCATTGATAATTGCTGCTTTCTCTTCTTTTTGTTTTTCATCTCTGTATTGAATGTCTTGATTTGAAGAGAGAAGTGCTTTAAGATGATGATAGCGAGGTACTCGCACATTAGTTAATGCAATTTTACATGCGGTTTCGAGGCGCTTGTTAGAATATGTTTTAGCTAGTTTCAAAACAGACAGGGATGGATTGTATCCCTGTTCTTTTATCGTAACACTACGAAATATACGATCAATTACTTCAGCAGTTGATTCTCCAATAGAAGCTGCCCATCGCTTTATACGGCATTCATCCCATTCAGGTTGATTGAAAGCATCTGGCATATCTGATTCATTTGTACTCCAAGCATTTGATCTATATGATGGAAATTTCGTATGGCTGGCAATACGTTCATGTTTATAATAAAGTTCAATTAGTGTATCTGTTATTTTGATGGAAACCTCTTTACCTCGATATGTAAAAGGACAAGAATAGTGATTTTTTGCATATACAATATGACAATCAGGAT
>CAYJHQ010000068.1:0-5586 GCA_964369775.1 uncultured Lachnospiraceae bacterium | reverse complement strand
TATGTAAAAGGACAAGAATAGTGATTTTTTGCATATACAATATGACAATCAGGATATACTTTCACACCATACTTCCATTCACATACCGTGTAAGGAATTGCTGGAAGCTCATTTAAGAAAGGTTTCTCTTCTAGATAAGATAAGTAACGACTGCCTTCTCTTTTTTGAAAAGAGGCCTCATTAAACTCTTTCATAGCTAGAGAGATGTTACTCTTTAAATCACCAAAGGAATAAAAAATAGTATCTCGAAATTTTGCAATAATTGCTGTAGCAATTTTTCCTACGGTACCCTCTACAGATGCTTTCTGTTTCGGTTTTCTTACACCTGCTGGCATGATCGCAGTACGGTAATGGTTCCCCAACTCTTCATAGGATTTGTTTAGAACAATATCCCCTTCTTTCGGATGTTTGATCACTCCTGTTTTTAAATTGTCACAGATTGTTCGAATTGGAACACCATCAAAGAACTGGTACATGTTGATGTGACATTTTAACCATGTATTTTGCTTCATATCTAAGCAGGCTTCTACGTAGGAGTAGTGGCTATACGGAAGGGTGCCTACAAACAAATATACCTTTACAATCTCGCCAGTATCCACATCAACATACTTCATAGTTGGTCCACTCCAATCAACCTCACATCGAATTCCGGGTTTGTGTATGAGGTGATTTGTTAATGCTTTTTCTGACACATATTTAGCATAATCATCACAATACTTTGAATAGCCCACAGCAATAGAGTTGTTCTCTTTGCATTTGCTGCAATATTCTTGCCATAATAGTTTTAAAGTGACTCCTACGCGTTTTAGTTCCGTATGAACATTTGAATAATCAGGAGTTTCATAAAGCATAGATACATCGTTATGCTTGTGTGGAAAGAAAAGAGCGTACACCTCCTCGTCTGATAATGATTCAATATCTGAATATTGAATACCTCTCTCATTAGCAATGCGACACACATCACTAATGGATTGTCTAGCTATATGTCGTGTTTGTGCAATCAAACGTTGTGACATTCCAGCTGACCTTAGTTCTAAAATCTGTTTCACTTTGATTTTATTTGCCATAATACATGGCCTCCTTTATCTTTATTTGACTTTAAAATAGTCATACTTCAAAGATAAAGGAATGCGGTCTTATTGTCACGGAACGGCGGTCTTATTATCAAATATTGTAATAAATGCGAAAATGGTCTTATCTTCATGGAACAATGGTCTTATGGTGCGGATTGGTGGTCTTCAACTGGTGTAATATTCACAATAATAATATAATTTATAAAAAAAGCTATATTTCAGTAAAACAAATTAACTTTTTAAAATTTATCAGTTATTTTTCATTTTAAATTTATTTAATCTGAAAATCGTTCTTGTAAATAGATATTTTCTACAGTAAAATAAATAATAGAAGATGAAAAAAAATCATAATAAAAACAGATAGAATTATTAATATATTCAAGAAATGAGCTGTAATAGTTTTTGGAGTGTGTTACTTGTCAAATCAACTTTCTGTGCTAGTGGTGGTAAGCATATAGATAGGATAAATCTCGTCTTCCGAATCAGTCTATGTTCCCCAAAGTAGAAGGAGTAACCTTACTAGAATCAGACAATATTAGGTAACATGAGAATTACCTCCTTCAGATTTATAGTGATAAAGCTAGCAATGACTGGCCATCTGGCACAAAATCGATTCGACTTTGCCAGCGATAAGTTTACGGACTACATTACGCGCCATCCGTTGATCCCTTAACAGATGACTGGCACGCAGTCGCTTCTATACAGGCCCACCACTCACCTCCATGTGTTCCATAATGTGTCAGCCTTATAACATAACTATAACAAAAGGGAAAAAAATAATTGAATAGTGTGAGAACCAATCATGTTTTATGACACATTGGTGTCTTTCGCAGAAAGGCGGTAAAGAAATATGAAAAAAACAATCAATTTTTTGGTAATGACGGTCGTTATATGGGGGGCTTTATTTGTATTTTCAAGTATTGTAAGTAAGACATCTTTTGTAAATGTACTATCTGAGTTTGATATAGTAATGAATTTGACTGGATTTTCTGTAACGATATCAACAATAATTTATTGTAAAAATACTATAATAGATAAAACCAAATAATATAACAAAGATAAATATATCAAGGATGCTCTCTATAAAGGCTTTGAAGATGATAGGTGCTTGTTGTATGTTTATCGGTTGGCAGTTGATTATACAAATGGCAATAATCAAAAGACGCTAAAGTGGTGGGATTATAAGGATTAATTGTATCCTGTAATATGGCTTTAAGTCAATAACCCGTTGATTATGTATGTCTTCAAATAAGAATGTGGATTATATAAAAGTTGAAATATTATCGCAGAATACCGACCTAAAGAGTGAATCACCACTATAACAATCGGAGGAACTGAAATATGTGGATATTACATGCATTTGAACTATTAATAGCTTGCTTAGTGCTTTGGCTTGGCTATCAACTCAAAAGAAAGCATCGAATTAATCTAATAAGTGATTGGTTCAAAAAAAATATAAAGCAAGAAGATTACAAGGCATACACTTCCTCAGTTGGAAATGTTGTGTATATCATGGGAGCATCTTATTTGCTAACCACCATTATATCAATATTCTTTACTAACAAGGCGGATCTTCTAATGGTATTACTATCCCTTGTAATACCTTTTCTTCTAATGAGCAAAGTTCAGAAGAAATATAATGGTGGATGGTTTTAAAGTTCCACTAAATTATTCATGAATACTCCTATCTACAATAATTCAACATAAAAAATGACGAACTGTTAATCCGTAATTGGTTTGAACTGTTCGTCATTCTTTTCAAATATTTCGACCATTATTTTCACTCTAAGCTGTCAAGCTATTGCCTTCAATTTTTTTGACTATTTTTCTGCTATTATTTCTAGAATTTATCAATTCTTTCCTCTCTGTTTAGATATTTGCTACCGTTATACTTTTGCTAGAAGTAGTGCAGCTAACCGTCACACTGTTGCTATCTCTTTAATTTCAAGCATTCGCCCTTTATTGGTATTCTACCATATTTAAAATTCTTTTCCTATACCACCTTCTACTTTCTTATAGTTTTTCTTTTGTTTTCTTCATGTTGAATTTCCATATTATAGTGATTGTACGATCTTTCGCCATATCTACACGCTCTATAAATGCCTCTACCATCTCACGATTTAGTTCTTCCATATCAGCATATCGCATAATTTCTTCAACCTCTAAATACTGCTCCATTTCAATCGAATCCATCGTCTGGATTCTCTCTTTCGCTACTTCAATCTGTTCTTGCAACATACTTCGCTCTTTCTCAATCACTCCTTCTACAAAAATCCGATACGTATCTTTTGCTGTGTAGCAATTCCTTTGAATGTGATCTTCAGCATAAGGACACGGCTGAACTACACATCCACATCCCTTTCTATAATGCATGCAATATAAACAAGTCTTTAGCACTTTCCTTTTCTTTCTATTTTTTATCGGCTTTACTTTCTCTACCAGATTTTCCTCACATGTATCATTTCTAACTTTATAAACACCCATCATTATCGTGTTCTCCTTTTCACATCATAGCAATTTCCGCCATAAACAACAAGTGCTAAATATGTGAAGCAACTAGAAGATGAACTTTTAAAACTATGAATAGAGAATGTCCATTTAAAAGAACTGAGGATGTTGCCTTTAGAGGATGAAGCACGTCTGAGAGAACAGCAAGAACCATCCGCAGCCTCCGAAGAGACTTCAAATTAAAAGATATTCTGTCATATACAGTTTTTCCTAAAGCTACATATATGTATTGGCAAAAGTGATTCGCTAGAGAAAATCCAGATATTGAACTTAAAAATAAGCTTTTAGAAATACGTAAAAATAATAAAGAGTTTGGATATCGTAGAATATATGGTGAACTCATAAAAAACGGTATAATTGTTAATAATAAGAAAATTGAAAGAGTTGTTCAAAAACTTGAACTTCAAGTTGTAACCTCCTTTACCAGAAAGAGTAGAAAATACAGTTCCTATAAAGGCAGAATTGGACGAATTGCTGCAAATAGAATATACCGTCGTTTTCATACAAATGTACCTCCTCAAAAAATAACAGCTGATACAACAGAATTCAAGTACTATGAAGTGGATGATAAGGGACGTAGAATATTCAAAAATTATATTTAGATCCATTTATGGATATGTTTAATGCAGAAATAGTAAGTTATAGTATTGGAAAGAAACCTTCTGCAGTCACTGTAATGAACGTTTTGAATGAAGAAATAACTATAACATCTGATTTCGTTTACAGAAGAGCATTTCATTCTGATCGTGCTTGGGCATATCAAATGAATGCATATAGCAACGCTTTAAAAGAAAATAGAATCTATCAAAGCATGTCTAAAAAAGGGAACTGCTATAGAGGGGCGCACAAAATACTAGGTATTTTGAATAGGATTTAGAAATAAGTGACACGTAATAAGAGTAAGAATTCTCTGTATCATTGGAGTATGAAATTTTTTATTTATTTTATATGTTGAAAAATGTTGAGTTTTCATGTCTTAATGAGCCTTTTGCAATCGTGAATTATATTAAACATTGTAGAAGTTCACACACTTAATTATTTTTGTATCATGATTAGCTTTCCTTTTGACAAATTATCTACTTTTTCATAAGTTACTAAATATTCTTCTCCCTCTTCCAATATCCCTATTAAAATATACGGACACTCCACCACAATTTCCTTTCGCCCATCATTCAATGTAGCCTGCATTTCTATTGAATCAACTTTTTCTATCTTAGCAGGTGTTACCACACATACTGTTGAATTTAGATAAATCAGTAAATGTATCTGCCCATATATCGTAAGGAGCAAAAAAAGTGTAAAATAGCATTTTCTTATTTCCACTCTGTGTTTGAACAAATACACTAAATTATAAATCAAAATGCTAATGCAAAAAACTAAGCCTATATATGGTATTAGACTAATCGCTTCATGAATGTTATATGAATCGAATAAATACATGCCTACATCAGATAATGCAGCATCGACATAATATAAAAAATATAATAATATAAAGATAATAGTTGTTAATCCATTTCTCCAATTGTTGTTTTTCATTTTACCTCATCTCCAATAAGTTTAATTATGAATTATTCTAAAGCTTCTACTCACAAATTGCAACTGATTTTTTCTGTTCTCTCTTTGAATCACATACCGCTAATTTTCTCAAATTGCTGCTGTAAACTTTAGTAATAATCATGCTCAACTTCAAGTCAGCAATATTTCTATAATTACTCTCCGTTAATTTACAATTTCCCTCAAGTAATCTTGATCCCTCTATGGATTCAGCTACAGATTTTTCATATATGACTTTTCAACTTCTCTTTTGTTACTTTGTAAGCGCTTAATATTATCACTGATTTAATATAGGTCTACACTTCGGCAAAATGTATTTAAAGCTACAGAATATTACTTCAACATGCCAACTCTGGCTGTAAAATAGTTGAATTGACAGAATAAATGTAAGAAAAATAGAAAAAGACTGCCTCATATCTTATGGAAATAATAAGTATTCAGTTCCATCTGA
>CAYJHQ010000067.1:0-7481 GCA_964369775.1 uncultured Lachnospiraceae bacterium | reverse complement strand
AGGCCATCGAAGAAGTGATTGCTGACGCAATCCTAGGCGATGAAACAATGGAAAGATATAATACAGAAATGACTCGCCTATTTGAAAAATACGCCAGTGATTGGATGCCAAAGCTGTTTCCTGCATCTTATTTTAGAACGATGATTAATTACTGGGTTCCTCGTAAACTTGACTTGGAAAACAGTACCTACTTTTCATATAAATTTCCGTGGATTACTACTTCTTGTTATACCAGTGAAGTAGCTGATGAAACGGCACAAGGACAATACCTAGAAGATTGTTCAAAAGCACATTATCTACATAATATGGCTACTGTTGACCTTTTATTAAAGAGTCAATGTGTATATAGCTCTTCTTTAATTGTAGATAACAACACATTTTTGGTAAAACACACTAGACAACGTCCGCTACTTGTCTAAGATGTTTTATAATACAACTCATAAAAAAGGAGAAAAAACAATGGAAGTTATGGAATATTTAAAACTATTGGGAATCCTAATTGTTATTGTAGGATTTGCTTTAAAATTGGATTCTATTCTAATTATTGTATTAGCTGCTGCTACAACAGCTATCGTAGGTGGTATTGGTTTCATTGAACTTTTAGAACTAATCGGTACTTCATTTGTACCAAATAGAAGTATGATGATCTTTATTCTTGTATTATTGGTAACTGGAACCCTTGAGCGTAACGGATTAAAAGAGGCTGCTGCTGCCCTGATTCGTAAGGTAAAGGGTGCGACTGGCGGTGTAGTAATTGCTACATACGCAGTAATTCGCGCTGGATTTGGAGCGTTTAATGTAGGTATCGGTGGTATCGCTGGATTTATTAGACCAGTACTTATGCCAATGGCTATCGGAACAATCGAAGCAAAGGGTGAAACGCCAAATGAGAAGCACGTAGACAACTTAAAAGGAATGGCCTCAGCAATTGAGAACATTACTTGGTTCTTCTTCCAAGTGCTGTTCGTTGGTGGTTCTGGAGCTCTATTGGTGCAAAACACTTTAGCACCTTTAGGTTATGAAGTCGAACTTATCGACCTAGCTGCTGTTGAACTCCCAGTTGCTGCCGCTGCTTTAATTGCAGGTATAATTCTAGTAATTTTCAAGGACAAGAAATTACGCAAAAAATACTACAATAAGAAATAGAAAAGGAGAAAGATTATGATAACATTCTTTTTAGACCCTGAAGTACTATTAATGACAAAATTGTTAGAAATTGTATATATGTCAATCGGTGTAATGTGTCTTTATGCCGCTGGAAAAAATGTAAAAGATGAGACAAACCCATCAAGAATCGGAACTGCAGTATTTTGGGGAGCACTTGGCATCTTGATGATTGCAAGCAGATTCTTACCTCCAGTTGCAAGTGGAGTACTCGTACTTATCCTTTGTGTGCCATTGATTTTCAGAAAACTAAAAGCGGGTACACCAAATGCACCAACAAAGGAAGAGACAAAAAAGAACTTTGATAAAATCGGTTTCAAATTATTTATTCCTGCACTTTGTATGGGAGTGTTCTCACTTATATTTGGTTTGATTGGATGGAATGCACTAGTCGGAACTGGAGCAGGAGTTATTGTTGCTGTTATCCTTCTGAAAATCTACTCGTCAGATAATAAAATCAAAGTATTCTTTGATGATTCAGAGAGATTTTTATCTATCGTTGGACCAACTTGTATGCTTCCAATCCTACTTGCAGTACTAGGTTCTATCTTTACAACTGCTGGCGTTGGTGAGGTTATCTCTCATATCGTAGGTGGATTTATTCCAGAAGGTAACATGACTGTTGGTATCATTGTATACTGCGTAGGTATGGCTTTATTTACAATGATTATGGGAAATGCTTTCGCCGCTATCACAGTTATGACTGTTGGTATTGGTGGACCTTTCGTTCTTGCACTTGGTGGAGACCCAGTAATAGTTGGTATGCTTGCATTAACTTGCGGATACTGTGGAACACTAATGACTCCTATGGCTGCAAACTTTAACATCCTACCTGTTGCAATCTTAGATATCAAAGACAAGTTTGGTGTTATTAAAAACCAGGTTGCAGTTGCTTTATTCATGTTAGCATTCCAAATTTGCTACATGTTAATCGCTGCTTAATAGTATAAAATAAAAGGAAGAGATAAAATAATCGATATGAAGAATGATTCAATGCTACGAGGTGCTAAAATCGTAATACACAAGTGGCTACGGCTAAAACCTTGGCAGCGGTTATTAATTGTTACCAATGATACACATCTAGAAGAAGCTAATCTGCTAAAATCTGTTGCCATGAAACGCAGATGCTCTGCCGACATCATGCTTGTAGAAAAATCTGGCAAACGCGTTGGAATGTATTTTGATCAACATGAAACTGCATTTGACAATTATGGCGCTATTATTGGAGCAACTGATTATTCATTGGTGACCACCAAAGCTACAAAACGAGCAATTAGCCGTAGAAAGAAATTTTTATCTCTACCGTTACACACAAATAATAATCAATCCCTATTATCTTACGATTTCCTAACAATGGACACTGTCCGGAGTAAGATGATGGCAAAATTGATTTCAAGGCATCTTGAAGATGCAAGTGTTATCCATGTTACTACCGAAGCTGGCACAAACTTAACATTTTATAAACGGAATCGGACCGCTGGCTTCTTTAATGGTGTAGTAAAAGATGGAAATGGTTACTCTTCTGCTAGTATTGAATTATATATTCCAATCGAAGAAGAGCAAACCAAAGGCACTTTGGTGCTAGATGGTTCCTTCGGATACATTGGAAAGGTCGAAACTCCTGTAACGCTTACCCTTGAAGGTGGAAGAATTGTAGATATAGAAGATAATGATAGCGGAGTTATCTTAGATGATTATATTAAATCCTTTCGCGATGAGGGTATGTATGTTGCTTGTGAATTAGGAATCGGTCTTAATTCCAATGCCAAATGTCTCGGGAACTGCTATATCGAAGATGAGTCCGCATATGGAACATTTCATATTGGATTTGGACGTAATATAGCACTTGGTGGAATTCATGAAGCTGCTGGTCACTTTGATCTTGTTTCACATTCCCCAACTATACATGCTGACAATGTAAAAATAATGGAAAACGGTAAAATCGTTTTACGAACAGACTTCACATATTAAAGGAGTGAAATGCATGAAAATTTTAGTTACGGGCTTTGACCCATTTGGTGGCGAGAGTGTAAATCCAGCTTATGAGGCTGTAAAACTTCTCCCTAAAGAAATTAAAGACGCAGAAATCATTACAATTGAGATTCCAACTGTATTTGATAAAGGCGCTAAAGTTGTTGAAGAAGCAATTGAAAAACATTCTCCAGATGCTGTTCTTTGTATCGGGCAAGCTGGAAGCCGAAGCTGCATCTCTATTGAGAAAGTAGCTATCAATCTAAGAGAAGCAAGAATTCCTGATAATGATGGAAATCAACCTCTAGAAAGTCCCATCAGAGAAGATGGTAAGAATGCTTACTTTACAACTCTACCAGTAAAATCTATGGTAGAAAATGTAAGAAAAAATGGTATTCCATCTCATCTATCTTTCACAGCTGGAACTTATGTATGTAATGATGTGATGTACATCTTACTTTACACACTAGAAAATAAGTATCCTAATATAAAAGGTGGATTTATCCACGTTCCATTTGATACTGCACAGGCTGTAGATAAAGTAAATGGCATGGCAAGTATGCCTATCGCTACTATTGCAAAAGGCCTTGAGTATGCAATTGAAGCAATCGTTGAAAATGATTCTGATGTAGAAATTGCACTTGGAACTACACATTAGTACCTCTAGGAAATACAAAAAGAGCATGGTTATGGACTTTTTATACAGTCTATAACCATGCTCTTTTAATACACTCCCTAAAATGTTAGTAATTCCGCTTCGTTATTATGAAATGGAATTATCGTATCAAATCTGTTGTGCTCTATCACTTTTTCCATATCCTCAATACTTTGATGATGAGTGTACGTACATTTAATTGCTAAGTCTTGATTGTAGAGCGATTCTATATAGCCACCTTTTTTGATTCTACCGGTTGATATCATCATTTTTTTGCAACTTAGGCCTTCAATCAGCTTTATGTTTTCTTCTTTTTCTAAATGAGTATCCCCCAGAATTAATATATCATATTCTACAGGTTCATTATAAGTTTCAAGAAAACTACTAATTCGTAAGTGCGCTTCCTTATCGAAATATGTTTCATAACTTAATGTTGTCCTTAAATTACTATGAAACTCTTTATCTAATTTAATTCTATCGTTCTCACAGTTTTCCAGTAGCTGATATAATACCTCCACACCTCTACCATATTTTTGCATCGGTAATACAACTAATCTATCTTTCGAGACATACTCCTTTACTTTAGAAATAAAGAATCCCCTTCTCTCCTTTGCGCCACCAGCATATTTATGCGCTAAGTCTATGATTGCAACGTTCCCTTTTATTCCTCTTGGTTTATCACATAGATATGCTAGAGTGTCCTCTTGATAGTCTCCGCTATAAAAAAACATATTCTCATCTACTTGAAGTTGAAACCAAACTGCTCCAGGGCAGTGCCCACTTCGCCCACTAAAATATCGAATTCCTTCATCTAGTGAAACCCATTGATTAAATGCATCAATAAAGACAATATTTTCATACTCTATTTTTGCCAATTCATATGTAGCTTTCGTAGTAACAACCGTTCCTAGAAACCCCTTATTCACAAAATGTTTAAAAGCTCCAATATGATCTTTATGACAATGAGAGATAAAAATGTATTTCACTTTTTTAATTGTATCTTCGTCTACATCGGGGTATGGATTTGGGTCTGTATCTAAAATTCCACAATCCAACATAATATAACCATCATGATAAGAAAGCAAAAAACAACTTCGTCCATGCTCTCCATAACCACCTTTTATCACAAGTTTACTCTTCATATGCATACAAAACATCTGGTTCTATCTCAACATAACCTTCTGTTCCTTTCACAAGTTCCTCACTGTGTATAAAATAAAAGCCATCCCCTGTCTCTGTTACTGCCTTCACTCTATAACAGCCACCTTCAAATGTAGATACTGTTACTTTTGCTGGCAATGCATTTTCACTTTTTTCTAATCCAAACTTTACACTTTCTGGTCTAAATCGCAATATTACATTTTTATTACACTCAACTGTTTCTGAAAATATTTTGCACTTAACTAAATGTGATCCTACTTGTACACTTGACGTATTCCCTTTTTCTTCCACTGTCCCTTTCACCTTATTACTCGCTCCTAATAACCCTGCTACGGTCTTAGTCATCGGTGATTTATAACAGTTCATTGGGGTATCAATTTGGTCAATTCTTCCTTGATCCATAACTATAATTCGATCTGCCATAGCAAACGCTTCTGATGGATCGTGTGTTACATGAAATACTGTTGTTCCTAATTTGTGAAATAAATATGCCATCTCTGTTCTCATTTCGACTCTCAGCTGAATATCTAAGTTGCAAAGTGGTTCATCTAACAGCACAATCGTAGGCTTTGTGATTAAGGCACGCGCTATTGCTACTCTCTGTTGCTGTCCTCCAGACAGCTCTGCTGGATAGCGATCCATTAATCCTTCAAGACGAAGTAATGCAACTAATTCTTCTAATCGATTTTCCATCTCTTCTTTCGCAAGTTTTTTGATTTTTAATCCATATAAAATGTTATCTTTTACCTTCATATGTGGCCATAACGCAAAATCTTGAAACACCATATTGATGTCTCGTTTTTCTGTTGCAACTGAAACCTTTGCACTAGATACTATATTGTCACGAATATATACACAGCCTTCATCCAGAGGTAGAATTCCCGCAATAATTCTTAGCAAAGTAGACTTTCCACATCCAGAAGGACCTAGTACACTAATGATTTCACCTTCCTTTATTTCCAAATCAATTCCTTTTAATACGCTTGTCTTTCCAAAATTTTTCTTTATATTCTCTATCTTCAATAGTGTTTTCATTTCTTTCTTCCTTCTACTTAATCATTGCGCAATCTATTTTTACGATTTGTAAAATTGAGTGCTTTTTCTAGTACCAACATAATTAAAATAATTACAGCACCACCTAAAATTGTTGCGGCTGCCGCATATCCAAAGTTTAGGTTATTATAAGCTGTGTTGATATATACCGGTAACGTATTAAAATTCGGGGGATAGAGCAATGTTGTAATCGCTAGATTAAATATACTCACTCCAAAAGCAGATAAAATGGCTGATACTATACTCGAATGTAAAAGTGGAATTAAAATAGTTCTAAGTCGATGAAATAATCCAGCTCCTTGCACCTGCGCTGCTACCATCAAATCTGATGGGATTTTTGCCATACCAGCAACTAAGATACGATTGGTTAAAGGTATTGCCACTGCAACACTCGCTATAATTAAAATTGCTGGTTTTCCATATATATTTAGTCCTAGATTTGTAAGCCACGACTGATTCCATGTAAATATATAACCAATTCCTAGTACTACTCCCGGAACCGCCATTGCAATTAGCGTAATACTATCTATCAATCGTTTATTTTTATATCTAGAATAAGTGAGTGTATAAGATATAAAAAAACCTACGATAACACCGAAAAAGGCTGCTGAAATCGCAATTCCTAAGGAATTTGACAATCCTGAAAGTAATGTATTCCCACTTTCTAAAACTGCGGAGTAGTTATCTAAAGTAAATGTAAATCTCTCAATACCTATCGAGCTAGAAAAAGACATAATTAAGTTGCCGCCTACCGGTATCCCTAACGCTAAAAAACAGAATATACTACTAATTGCTGTGACCAATATGGTATTTCTCTTTTTCATTTGCTTTGGCACTCGTACTACTGCATCATTTGCCAAGAAATCAAATTTCTTTTTTCCTATCGCAATATTTTGAACTACCATAGCAAGCAAAATTAACATAATCAAATAAAATGATAGAATTCCTGCCATATCAAAGCGTGCAGGTGATGTTCTAATCGCTCCATAAATGGTATACGGTAACGTTGGGTATGGAAATACTGCTGTAATGGTAGAAGACATTCCATAATCTCCAATCGTATCCATAAATAATAGCATTGCTGCTGAAAGAAAAGCAGGTATACAAAGTGGTCCCTGTATACTAACCCAAACTTTAAAAGGAGATGCTCCATTCATTCTCGCCGCCTGAATTAGCGAGTCTGGGTACCATTCTAAAACATTTTTCACTGTAATATATGCTAGTGGAAATTTGCATAACACCATTACAAACACAAGTCCTGGATAACTAAAAATAAAGGTATTCAAACCTTCGATTCCAAGCCATGTTTTAGCAATTCCATTTCCAGATGCAAAATAAATCCACCCTTGCGCAAGCAAGAAAGAAGGTACAATCATTAAAATCCACGCTGTGATATCCAGGAATTTTCTTCCTGGAAAAATATAATTAACACGAATGTATGCCAAAACTGTAGCAACTATCAAACCGAGAACAGTCG
>CAYJHQ010000066.1:0-7500 GCA_964369775.1 uncultured Lachnospiraceae bacterium | reverse complement strand
AAGCTTAGCGAGGTACTTTCGAGCTTAGCGTTTACTTAGTTCGTCGAACTTGGCGAGGTATTGAAATTATAAATTATGATATGGAGGACATTATTATGTCGAGAAGAAAAATTGTAGCTGGTAACTGGAAAATGAACATGACTCCAAGCCAAGCAGTAGAATTAGTAAATACATTAAAGCCATTAGTGGCAAGTGAAGAGGTTGATGTAGTATTTTGCGTACCTGCAATCGACATTATTCCAGCAATGGAAGCAGCAAAAGGTTCTAATATTTGCATCGGTGCTGAAAATATGTATTACGAAGAGAGCGGTGCTTATACAGGAGAGATTTCTCCAGCGATGCTTACAGATGTAGGCGTAAAATATGTAGTTATTGGTCACTCTGAGAGAAGAGAATACTTCGCAGAGACAGATACTACAGTAAATAAAAAAGTTTTAAAAGCGTTAGAGCATGGAATTACACCAATTATGTGTTGTGGAGAGTCTCTAGAGCAAAGAGAGCAAGGCGTTACTATGGACTTTATTCGTCAACAAGTGAAAATCGGTCTTCAAAATGTAACTGCTGATCAAGCAAAAACAATCGTAATCGCTTACGAGCCAATCTGGGCAATCGGAACTGGTAAAGTAGCGACTACTGAGCAAGCACAAGAAGTTTGTAAAGATATCAGAGCTTGCATCGCAGAAGTATATGATCAAGCGACTGCAGATGCTATCCGTATTCAGTACGGTGGATCTGTATCGGCAGCAAGTGCTCCAGAATTATTTGCTCAAGCAGATATCGATGGTGGGCTTGTAGGTGGAGCATCACTTAAAGCAGAATTTGGACAAATCGTAAATTATAAATAAGAATATATAAGCACACAAAAGCAGTGATTCACTGCTTTTTGTGCGTGATAGGAGAAGTAAAAAATGGGTAAAAAACCAACTGTATTAATGATTTTAGATGGTTATGGATTGAATGATAAAGAGAATGGTAACGCAGTTGCACATGCAAAAACTCCAGTGATGGATAGTCTTATGAAAGAATATCCTTTTGTTGAAGGGAAAGCAAGTGGAATGGATGTAGGTCTTCCAGATGGACAGATGGGTAACTCTGAAGTTGGACATTTGAATATGGGTGCAGGAAGAATTGTGTACCAAGACTTGACTAAAATTACAAAAGCAATTAAAGATGGTGACTTCTTTGAAAATGAAGCTCTTCTTGAAGCTTGTAAAAATGCAAAAGAAAACAATAAAAGCCTTCATATGTTTGGATTAGTATCTGATGGTGGCGTTCATAGTCACGATGAGCATATTTATGGGGTGCTAGAACTAGCAAAACGCCAAGGAGTGGAAAATGTGTATGTACATTGTTTCCTTGACGGAAGAGATACACCACCAGCTTCAGGGCAAGGATATGTAGAATCATTAGTTACGAAAATGAAAGAAATCGGTGTTGGAGAAGTAGCATCTGTAATGGGACGTTACTATGCAATGGATAGAGATAACCGTTGGGATAGAGTAGAACTTGCTTATAATGCAATAGTAAAAGGTGAAGGTGTAAAAGCTGATGACGCAGTAGCTGCCATCGGAGCTTCTTACGATGATGAAAAATTAGATGAATTCATGCTTCCTACTGTAATTGAGAAAGATGGAAAGCCAGTGGGCGTAATTTCAGAAGGAGACTCAGTTATTTTTTATAATTTTAGACCAGACCGAGCTCGTGAAATAGCTAGAACTTTCTGTGATGATAACTTCGATGGATTTGAAAGAGGAGATAGAGTTAAAACCACATTTGTATGCTTTACTGAATACGATGTGACTATGCCAAATAAATTAGTAGCATTCCATAAGACGGAGATTACAAATACATTTGGGGAATTCTTAGCAAACAATAACTTGACTCAAGCAAGAATAGCAGAAACAGAAAAATATGCCCATGTAACATTTTTCTTTAATGGTGGAGTAGAGGAACCAAATAAAGGAGAAGACAGAATCCTAGTGAACTCACCAAAAGTTGCAACTTATGACTTACAGCCTGAGATGAGTGCGTTTGAAGTTTGTGATAAATTAGTAGAAGCGATTAAATCAGATAAGTACGATGTGATTATCACTAATTTTGCAAATCCAGATATGGTAGGACATACAGGAATTGAAGATGCAGCAATAAAAGCAGTTGAAGCGGTAGATACTTGCGTGGGAAGAACTGTAGAAGCATTAAAAGAAGTAGATGGACAGATGTTTATTTGTGCAGATCATGGAAATGCAGAACAATTAATCGATGAAGAAAATGGCGGTGCATTTACAGCACACACAACAAACCCTGTTCCATTTATCTTGGTAAATGCAAAAGAGGGTGTTTCACTAAAAGAAGGGGGTTGTCTAGCTGATATCGCTCCTACATTAATAGAATTGATGGGATTAGAAAAACCAGATGAAATGACAGGAATCTCACTTCTTAAATAATGAGAAGGAAAAACCTTTATAAAAAAGAAAAATGATATCTAAAAGTGCATGGCTTGCCATGCGCTTTTTTTTGCAAAAACCAAAGAAAACGACTAAATTAAATAAAAAGGCATATTTTAAAGTTGATATATGAGTAATGAGAACAAAATATCCTACCAAAAATGAGAAGTTTTTAGTATATTTGAACAAAAGAATATGGAGGGAGAATGAAGATGATAAAGTACATTCTAAAAAGAATCGCCTTCGGAGTCGCTACGTTTTTTGTGATTATTACAATTACATTTTTCCTAATGCATGCGATACCAGGTGGGCCATTTGATACTGATTCACTAGATACGATGTCAATAGAAGTGAAAGAGGCATTAATGGATAAGTATGATTTAGATGAACCAGTGTGGAAACAATACCTCATCTATTTAGAAGGGCTCTTGCATGGAGAGTTTGGGGTTTCTACCAATTATGGAGGACGAACAGTTGAGGGAATTATTTTTCGACAGCTACCAGTTACCATGACACTAGGATTAACTAGTATATGTATCACTGTATTTTTTGGAATCTTATGGGGGATTTTAGCAGCGTTAAAACAAGGTAAGTGGCAGGATAATGCGATGAAAGTCCTTACGACACTAGGTATAACAATACCGAGTTTCGTAATGTGCACAATGTTAATCTATATCTTTGGAGTGAGACTAAGAGTACTACCAGTTATGGGATTTGATGGACCAGCAAACTTAGTATTACCTGCTATAGCGCTATCTTTTGGATCAATAGCGTATCTATCGAGATTGACAAGGTCAAGCCTACTAGATGTAGTAAGACAAGATTATATCAGAACTGCAAAAGCGAAAGGACTTTCTCATAGAGTAGTTATTTTTAAACATGCGCTTAAGAACTGTATGCTTCCGGTAGTTACCTACCTAGGACCACTTGTTGCATCCATGCTACTTGGAAGTTTTATCGTAGAAAAGATATTTGAAATTCCAGGGATTGGAAGAGAAATGGTATCAGCCATTAATAACAGGGATTATATGATGATTCTTGGTTTAACAGCATTTTATAGTATTGTAATGATTGTTACTTACATCATAGTGGATGTAGCCTATGCATTTATTGATCCGCGAGTAAAACTAGAAGATTAGGAGGTTTATCATGAGTCAAAATAAAAATATTGAATTGAGTAGAGATATGTTCGAACCTCTTACAGGTAATCGAAAGTTCAAAGCAGAAGTAGTACGAGAAGAGATTACATTTTGGAAAGATGTGTGGAGAAGATTAAAAAAAGATAAACTAGCAATGTTTGGAGTAGTGCTAGTTGTTATAATCACATTAATTGCAATATTGGCGCCAATTCTTACTCCGTATGATTACGCAACACAAGATTTAAGTAATGCTAATCAAGGTCCTAGCTTGTCACATTTATTTGGGACAGATCAATTTGGAAGAGACGTGCTCACAAGAGTGATGTATGGAGCGAGGATTTCAATGACAGTTGCATATTCATCTACAGTAATTACTCTATTTATCGGGGCTTTATACGGGGGAATATCAGGGTTTTTTGGTGGTAGAACTGACATCATTATGATGCGAATTGTAGAAGTTCTAGGTGGGATTCCCTCATTACTCTATATGATCTTATTCATGGTGGTTTTGGGACCAGGGTTACCAACCATTATTGTAGCGATGAGTATTTCGGGATGGCTTGGAATGGCACGAATGGTAAGATCGCAAGTAATTGCGCAAAAACAAACAGAGTATGTGATGGCAGTTCGAACACTTGGTGTAGGCGAGTTCAAAATTTTGTTAAAACACCTATTGCCAAATAGTTTGGGGGTTATCATCGTTAACCTAACATTAGCAGTTCCAGGAGCAATCTTTCAGGAAGCATTTCTAAGTTTCTTAGGATTAGGAGTATCTGCACCAACAGCCTCATGGGGAGTACTGGCCAATGAAGCATTGTCTACATATATGCTATATCCATATCAATTGTTATTCCCATGTTTGGCGATTTGTATCACAATCTTATCGTTTAACTTCTTGGGAGATGGACTTAGAGATGCACTAGATCCAAAAATGAGAAAATAAGGAGGAGAAGTAATGGAACAAGTATTGAAAATTGACAATTTGCACACCTCCTTTTTTACACACGCAGGAGAGGTGCAGGCAGTAAGAGGAGTAGATATTGTACTCAATAAAGGAGAAATTATTGGAGTTGTAGGAGAGTCAGGCTGTGGAAAATCAGTTACAATGATGTCTATGCTTGGGTTGATTCCAGATAACGCGAAGATAAAAGAAGGAGATGTGGTCTTTTTAGGTGACTCTCTTATAGGAAAAACTCTAAAACAATTAGAAGCCATACGTGGAAATGATATCTCTATGATATTTCAAGACCCAATGACTTCATTAAATCCAGTGTTCACTGTAGGGAATCAGATGACGGAGCACGTACAAAAGCACAAGAAAGTTTCAAAAAGTGAAGCTTGGGAGCTAGGGATTGAAATGTTGGACAAGGTAGGAATTCCAAATCCGGCAGAACGTATGAAACAATATCCTCATGAGTTCAGTGGTGGGATGAGACAAAGGGTAATGATTGCAATGGCACTTATTACAAACCCAAAGCTTATCATAGCAGATGAACCGACCACAGCATTGGATGTTACAATTCAAGCACAAATATTAGAATTACTCAAAAAAGTTAGAGATGAATTCCACACTTCAATCATTTTAATCACACATGATTTAGGAGTAGTAGCTGAGATGTGTGACAGAGTCTATGTAATGTATGGCGGGAAAGTAATAGAGAAGGGTCATGCAAACGATGTTTTCTACCAAGGACAACATCCTTATACATGGGGATTGTTAAAAAGTGTTCCAAATCCAAAAGAAGAGACAAGGGAAAAGTTAACCCCTATTGAAGGGTATCCACCAGATCTTATCAAGCCACCAGTAGGATGTCCGTTTACTGCAAGATGTGACAGAGCGATGAAGGTTTGCGAACTTTATGTACCAGAGATGGAAAAAGTTAGCGATACGCAGAGTGTAGCTTGTTGGTTATTACACGATTTGGCAAAAAAGTAAGAGAAGCGAACGAAAGGGTAAAATAAAATGAAAAAAGAAGTATTGCTAGAAGTAAACAATTTGAAAAAGTATTTTCCCATTAAGAAAGGTGGTTTCTCTAAAGGTGAGACGAAGTATGTAAAAGCTGTTGACGATGTAAGCTTTTCCATTAATAGAGGAGAAACGTTAGGGCTTGTTGGTGAGTCAGGGTGTGGAAAAACTACGTGTGGAAGAACTATTTTAAGGATATATGAAGCGACGTCAGGGGAGATTATCTATAAAGGGAAAGATATTGCAGGCTTAAATAAGAAAGAATTGCTTCCTTATAGACGAAATATGCAAATGATATTTCAAGATCCATATGCCTCTCTTGATCCAAGAATGATGGTAGGGGACATTATATCTGAAGGCTTATTGGAATTTGAAAAGAAGACTAAAGCAGAAGTAAGTGGAGTTGTATCAGAATTATTGGAGAGAGTAGGACTAAGTGCAGAACATCGAAATCGTTATCCCCATGAATTTAGTGGCGGGCAAAGACAAAGGGTTGGAATAGCAAGAGCACTTGCTCTTAATCCAGAGTTTATCATCTGTGATGAGCCAATATCAGCACTTGATGTATCGATTCAAGCACAAGTAGTTAATATGTTAGAGGAGCTACAAGAAGAGAGAAACCTTACATATTTATTTATTGCCCATGATTTGTGTATGGTAAAACATATTTCAACACATATAGGGGTGATGTATTTAGGGAATCTGGTAGAGATGGGAGCAGCGGATGAAATTTATCACAGACCGCAACATCCATATACAAAAGCGTTGATTTCGGCAGTTCCATTACCGGATCCGATTGCAGCAAAGAAAAACCAAAGAATTATACTAGAAGGGGATGTGCCAAGTCCAATCAATGTACCAAGTGGATGTCCATTTAGCGGAAGATGTCAGTATGCGGAAGGTAAATGTAAGATAGAAAAACCAATGTTAAAAGAAATATCACCAGGGCACAGCGTAGCTTGTCATCTGTTTTAATGAAGTAAGGAATGAATAATGGTAGTAAAGCAATGGTGCTTTATCTATAGAATCAATGAAAAAGGAGAACAGTTATGAAGAAGAGAATCGTGAGTTTGTTACTAACTACAATGCTAGTGACAAGTGCAATCGTAGGATGTGGATTTACAGGAACATCTGATGAGAGTGAAGGAAGTAGTACAGAATCTGAAGAGGGGGAGGAAGAAGGAGTTGCTCAAGAAATTTCAGTAAGTTTTGCAAGTGATCCGCAACAGTATGATCCTCGTGATATGAATGGAGTAGATATGAAGCAAGTCGCTACTCAACTATTTGTTGGTCTTTTAAGAAGAGATAGCAATGGAGAATTCCAACCAGCACACGCAGAGAATTGGGAAGTGAATGAAGACATGACTCTTTATACTTTTAATCTAAATAAAGAAGTGAAATGGTCAGATGGAGAGGTCGTTACAGCGGCAGATTACGTGTATTCATGGACAAGCGCTTTAGATCCGGCCTATATTTCTGAATCTGCGGATAACTATTATTCAATCAAAGGGGCAGAAAAGTATAATAAAGGTGAAGGGACTTTAGAAGAAGTTGGAATAAAAGCAGTAGATGACTATACTCTAGAAGTTGAAATGGAATATAGTGATCCTTTATTCCTTGAAAAAGTTGCATCGATTGAAATGAGTCCAATTAGGCAAGATGTTGTAGAGAAACATGATGATCCAAGAGAATGGAGTTATACACCAGATACACATATTGGAAATGGGCCTTTCGTACTAACAGAGTACACACCAAAGCAATCAGTAATTCTAACAAAGAACGAAGAATACTATAAAGCAGATGATATCAAGTTAGAAAAAATCGAAGTAGTATTTATTGAAGAGGCAACAACTGCTCTTGCTTCATTTACAACAGATGCAACTGATATTACAAATACTATTCCACAAGTTGAAATTGAGAGAATGATTGAAGAAGGAACAGCCGTAGCAAG
>CAYJHQ010000065.1:0-7871 GCA_964369775.1 uncultured Lachnospiraceae bacterium | reverse complement strand
CATTGGCAGTAGGTCAATTCGAGATGACAAAGCAAACATTAAGACTGCTAAAAGACATCTCGCTGAAAACCAATGGAATTGGAAGAGTCGTGCACGAAGTATCACCTTTTGGGTATGTATATAATGAAGGAAACTTGCAAGAAGCACCACACTTTATTGTAGCAGTTGCAGAAACCTATCGTTGGACAGGAGATTTAGCATTTTTAGAGGAAATGTTCGAGTTTTGTGTAAGTGGAATGGAGTGGGCGGAGAGTATGGTAGAGCCAGGATCACTTTGTCCAGTCGGAAGTGGAATTATTGAGGTTCCAGGAATTCATGGACGTGTGATTGACATTGCTATTCTTGCAATAGATGCTTACAAAGAATTAGAGTACATATGTGCAATCTTAGGCAAAGGAGATAGAATCAAAGAATATGAACAAAAAAGACTTGCACTGCAAGATGAGGTGGTAGAGAAATTTTATTCGAAAGAAAGCAAATTCTTTGGAGATGTTATCTGCACAAAGAAAGAGATTATAGAAGGAAGAGATTTATTAGTGCATTCTATAAAAAATACAAAAACTTTGACAAAACATATGGGAGCATACTTCGACGAACTTCTAAAAAAAGAATATCATGAAGATGAATTGATACCTGTTGTTTTGAAAAACTGGGTGACAATTATTCCATATGTTCAAGATTTTGTACCAGGTGATATGAAAGAAGAAGGAATAAAACAGATGTTGCAGCCAGAATTTTATAATCATTTTGGAATGAAGCTTGCATGTATGTGCGATGATAAAAATGATAAAGTAGACGATGTGTATACGCTTAATAAATCCATGTCTATCAATACAGGATACTTAGTTGAAGTATTTGCGAAAAATAATCACTTAGATGAAGCGTATGAACTGTTATTACAGTTAGCGGATACTATGAAATATGAGATGCCAGTTGCACTAAGTGAAATTCTTCCAGATGATGGTTGTTTTATGCAGTTTTGGTCAGGATACGGCATTCACCATGTATTCATTCGCCATATATTAGGAATATATCCAGATGCTAGGAACAAACAAATTTTGATTCATCCACAGTTACCTACGAAATTAAATCAGGTAAAAGTTAGTGAACTTAAGGTTGGAAAATGCATGTTTGATGTAGAAATAAAACGAGTAGATGGAAAAATCCTAGTAGACGTGAACAAGAGCAGGAAAGATTATAAAGTTATTATAGAAGAGGTGTAAGATGATCCAATACAATAAAGGGAAAGATGAATATAGAAATTTCTTGTTAACAGAAGACTATTTTGATGATATGAATCTAGGTAAAACCGAAGCGATTATGTGTCAAGGAAATGGTTATATGTGTATGCGAGGATATGCAGAAGAAGATTATACAAAAAAGACAGCAAACACTTTTATAGCAGGTACGTTTAACGTACCTGCTGAGAATGAGGTGACAGAATTACCAAATACAGCAGATTGTTTCTCTATGGAGATTCAAATTGATGGAGAGCGATTTTTCTTAACAAAAGACAACGTAGAAGCGTACGATAAAACACTGAATATCAAAACAGGAGAACTGGTTCGAACATTTCAATACGTAACAAAGGATAACAAAATAGCATTTCGCATGAGAAGATTTGTATCGGCTCACAACATCCACTTAGCAGCACAAAATATTGAGATTACGCCACTTGAAAAAGGTTGCCATGTGAAGATTATCTCAGGAATAGATAGCAAACCTACAAATTCAGGAGATATGCACTTTATTGATGCCACAAGACGATTCTTTGAAAAACGTTATATCTATACAAAATTGGTTACGACTCAATCAAAGATTGCTTTTTATATCAATGCAAGTCATAGAATCTTCTTAGATGGAGTAGAGGATGAATCACTTCCAAAACCATTGATGGGAAGAAAAGAAGCATTTCAAGAATACCAGTATGATTTACAGAAAGGTGTAACATTATCTATAAATAAGTACATCACATATTATACATCTATTGATGATGAGAAAAACAAGTGTGAAAATCCAGAAGAGTCTTACTTGATTCTAAAAGAATGGATGAAGCAAAGTTATGAGGATTTGCTGTATCAATCATCCGAAACGTTAAGGAAAAAACTATGGGATGAAAGCTATATTGAAATTGACTCTGTAAATGAGTTTGACCAATTAGCAATTAATTATTGCCAATATCAGATGTATGTAATGACACCAGCTCATGATAATCGTATGAACATTGGTGCAAAAGGTCTTTCGGGAGAAGGGTATAAAGGACATACGTTCTGGGATACAGAAGTCTTTCTGCTACCAAAGTTTATCTTTCAAGAGCCAATGACGGCGAAAAGTTTGTTGATTTATCGATATCATGGTCTTGAAGGAGCGAGAAGAAAAGCAAAAGAAAATGGTTACGAAGGTGCGATGTACCCTTGGGAAGCAGCAAATCCTGAAGATGGAGAAGTAACACCAGTTTATGGTGGAATTGATGTTTATACGGGGGAAAGGGAGTTAATTAAAACAGGGCTTTACGAGATTCATATTACTGCGGATGTAGCATTTGGAGTATATAGCTATTTTAATGCAACACAGGATGAAGCATTTATGGAAGAGTATGGATATGAAATCTTATTTGAAACAGCAAAGTTTTGGAATTCAAGATTAGAAAAGAGTCAAAATGATGAATATCTTCACATCAATGGCATCATTGGACCAGATGAATATTGCGAAGATGTAGATGACAATGCGTACACCAATTACTTAGCGAAATGGAATATGGAGTACACATTAGAAGTGATTGAGAAACTAGAGGAAGAGAAACCGGAGCTACTAAAATCACTCAATGAAAAGACAAAAATTGAGGAATATGTGGAGTCGATACAATGTCAAGTGAAAAAAGTTTATCTTTCAAATCCAGGAGATGACTTGATTATAGACCAAGATACTACTTATAGAAACTTGGAAGAAGTAGACCTTACAAAATATAAGACTGCTGGAAAAGTTGCTACAATCATGACGGATTATAACCTAGAGCAAATCAGTGAACTGAAAGTATCAAAGCAAGCAGACATTATGGTGTTATTCTTATTGTTTGGTGAAAAATGGAATGATGAGATTAAGAAAGCAAACTTCAGTTACTACGAACCATTTTGCTTACACGACTCATCTTTAAGTTTTAGCACATACAGTGTATTGGCCAATGATATTGGAGATTCAGAATATAGCTATGAGCTTTTTCAAAAAGCAGCAACTATAGATATTGGTCAAGTGATGAACGCTTGTGATGCAGGCATTCATGCAGCATCTTATGGTGGCGTATGGCAGTGTATTATTATGGGATTTGCTGGACTTCGTATGATTGATAGAAGATTGCATATCAATCCAAAACTTCCGAAGGCGATTTCAAGAATCAAGTTTGGGATTTTCTATCAGGGGCAACGCTTAGAAGTAGAAGTGAAAAATGGAATGGTAAATATTGAAAACAAAGGAAACAAGCAAGTTTCTATTATTGTAGAAGGAAAAGAAATTGAGGTATAAGAGATGAAAAATGTTGAATTAGTCATATTTGACTTAGATGGAGTTTTAGTTGATACTGCGAAATATCACTATCTTGCTTGGAAAGAATTAGGAAAAGGCATGGGGATTGATTTTACAGAAGAGCAAAATGAAGCTTTCAAAGGTGTGAGTCGTATGGCTTGTATGGACATTATGTGTGAATTGGCAGGAAAAGAGGATATGTCACAAGTAGAAAGAGAGCGAGTTGCTAATGAAAAGAATGAACATTACCTTCAATTTATCAATAAGATTGATGAAAGTGAGTTGCTAGAAGGTGTGGTAGATACTTTCGATAAGCTAAAAGAAAATGATATTAAAATTGCACTTGGTTCAGCAAGTAAAAACGCTACTGTCATTTTAGAAAAAACTGGAATTATCAATTATTTTGATGCTATAATAGACGGAACGAAGGTGACAAAGGCAAAGCCAGACCCAGAAGTATTTACCCTTGCGGCAGAAACGCTAGGAATTCCAAGTGAAAAGAGTATCGTTGTAGAAGATGCGTACGCAGGAATTCAGGCGGCTAAAAACGCAAAGATGAAGTGCATTGGAATTGGATTGGAAGAAAATTTACCGAATGCAGATGTACTGCTCAACAATGTTGGGGAGATAACAATCGAAGTATTGGAGTGTCTCTAAATGAAGATAAACAACTTATATCGCCCAAAGTACCATTATACTAGTGAATCAGGATGGATTAATGACCCAAATGGTTTTTCAAAATACAAAGGTGAATATCACCTCTTTGCACAGCATTATCCCCATGATACAAAATGGGGACCGATGCATTGGTGTCATGGAAAATCAAAGGATTTAATTACGTGGGAACACCTTCCAATTGCATTACAACCGGACCAAGAATATGAAACAGAGTTAGGATGTTTTTCAGGAAGTGCAATTGCATATGAAGACAAGCATATCTTAATGTATACGAGTGGAAAAGGGATTTTAGGAAAATCCATGTGTCAGCAGCAGTGTATTGCAATTGGCGATGGCGTTCATTATGAAAAGCTGAAAGAAAATCCAGTAATAAAAATCGAAGAGGCACCAGATTACGTACCAGAGACGGACTTTAGAGATCCGAAAATTTTCCGAAATAACAATCAGTTTTATTCAATTATTTGTGCAATGGTGGGAGAGAAAAAGATTGGTTGCTTGTTGCTATATTGCTCAGAGAATATGATTGATTGGAAGTTTGTAGGAGAAGTGCTTCGTGCACCAGAAGATGGGAGTTTTGGAATTGTATATGAATGTCCGGACCTGTTCAAGCTAGGAGATAAGTATGTGATTCTTTGCTCACCTGTTGATATGCCATCAAATGGAGAAAAGTACAATAATCTCAGTTCATCTGTGTATTACGTGGGAGAAATGGATTTTGATACAGGAAAATTTACCGTAGAATACGTAGATGAAATAGATACAGGATTTGATTTTTATGCACCACAGACTCTAGAAGATGAAAATGGGGATAGAATCATGATTGCTTGGGCGCAGATGTGGGAGCGGAATATGGTGACTGACCAATTGAATCATGGGTGGGCAGGCTGTATGACGATTCCTAGAAAGTTGGAATTAAGAGATAACCGATTAATTCAATCTCCTGCAGTTCAACTCAAAGACTATCAGAAAGAAGAGTATAACACTATCACTGAAGGATCGCAGAAATTTTATAGACTTCAAATGGAGATAGATTTGAGGAGCGGGTCAAAGTTTTTGTTATCACTTCTAAAACACAACTGTGGTTCTTTTGATATCATTTATGAAAAAGAAGAAAATCGATTGATTATAGATCGTAGCAAGAGTCTATATCGATTGGATAAACATCCGATGGAAGCAACTGTGTACAATAAACGTTCTACAGTATTAGGCAACACTGAAACATTGAAATTAGATATTATTGTAGATAATAGTATTGTGGAAATATATGTAAATGGCGGAAAACATGTACTCACATCAAACTATTACGTCGGAAAAGATGAGAGTATATCGGAACTTATTACAGATTGTCATGTAAATATAAAAAAATATAGCCTCTAAAAGAAGCGTAGTATTAATATGGATGTGAAGTTGGGGCAGAAAGAATTCCAGTGAACTAAACGAATTTTTTACCACTGCCCCACTACAGTTCTCCCTAAAGCATAGTAACATTATCTTGCAAATAGTATCGATACATCCACAATGTTATCTTCTTGAGCCTTATCAAAAACACCGTTGTCTTGTACTACAATTTCAACCTCGTACACAGTCTCTTCTTGCAGCGATTTATCTTCCGTGTCAATAGACCAAGAGCTATCAGCCATTACTGCGTAGTTCTGATTTTTGTCATACCCATACATTTGTAAATCTTCTAGCGATCCACTCAGTCCATTCATCAACAAGGTAATTGAAGTATTTGATTCCTTATCCACAGAATTTAAGACCAAAACATTATATTGCCATGAAGATACTTCACCTTCACCGCCCTCTGCTTCAAATTTCATGTCACTTACTACATTTCTTCCCATATCATCTAGATCAATTGGACGATATGGTGAATCTGTTATATATGCAAATCGATCTTGCATACGAAGTAATTCAAAGTTTCCTGTTGGACAATATAATGCATTTGATTGAGGGTCTGAATACATCCCAACTGCCATATTATTATATGCACTGAGCGTGGATACATCATAACTATAAACAGTTTCTCCTGTCTCAAAATCTAAAATAACATATTGCCACATAGCTGTCGCAATATCTTGTGCATACCCATATAAATATCCAGTTGCTGTTGAGAGCTTAAACATAGCAGTACTTCGTAAATCGTCACGATTCCAGACGGAAACTAATTCTTGATTCTCTTCATTTAAGTCTGCTCGTTCAATTCCAGGCATAATGGCTTCATTTCCATTGTGAATCCAATCAGGATTATAAAGATTCTCATAAGATTGTACAGATGGATCACTATTTGGATCTGCCAATCCTGGATTACTTGCACCAAACCAATTACACAGAACAACGCTTATATCGCCATTTTCTTGTTCATAGGAAATTGCTGCATTATCTATTGAAACTGGCATATTCTCAGGTAGTTCATCGATTACTGGCATCGTATCAATTAATTTACCAGTTGCAAGTTCCACACAATATAGGTTAATTGGGTCTAAATTATCACAAAAGAACGCATATTTCTCACTCAGTGCAGGTGAAGTTCCGCTTCCCCATGAAAGACCACCACCAACTGTGGCCATTTCTTCACCACCGCTGTTTGCGCCATTGCTTTCGTAAGGTACTTTCCACACTGCCTCAACACCATTATTTGCTTTCATTAAATAGCATGCTTGATTTGTCAATATTACAGCCCCTTCTTTTACTGAAGAAATCCCATTCTCAGTTCCTTCGCCCAATTCAGTTTCATAAGCATGCACTTCGCTTTGTAAATCTACAGAAATTCCATTTAAAGTATCGTCAATGGCTTTTCGCGATATATATCCGATCATCCCACTTTCGTTTCTCTCAGGATAAACACGAAATCCTCCAGTTGTAAACCAAAGATTTCCCTCGTAATCAAATACAATAGACATCAATGTCTGGTTAATTTCTTTTCCTAATATTTGAGTTGCTATCACACCAACATTTATATCTAAAATTTTCTCGAATTTCGGAAGAATTGTTCCATTTTCATCTACAGTTTTCAACATAATAACTCGGTTATCTGTTGTCGGCGCAACGATATTGTTGTTATTATCTATAAAACTATAGGACTGCTGAATAGCATAAGGATGATCATCATCCGTCGTCGGAAGAAAGGAACCTAATGTTTTTATCTCTTCGCTATCTAAATCTCGAATTGCAATACCTATGCTTTGATATGGTGCATAGGCATTGTTATATGCATCATAAAAAACGGATGGCGGCGCATTGGTACTTTCTGTCTCAAACGAATACTGTACCTCACTATTGATTCCAATTGGCAAAATAGCATCTGTCACATCGGAATTATAATTATCCGAATGGACCGAATTCTCTGAATCACACATATATGGATTTTTTTCAATATTTTTTGGCATCAGCGAGTTTGGGACTAAGGCGTCAACCTGCATTTTTGTTGCTTCCTCATTGAAAGTAGTACTACTTTCTGATTCTTTTTCTACCACATCTGAATTTGGTTCACTTGAACAGCTCCAGAAAACCATTGAGCTAGCAAGTGATAAAATAATTAGGTATATTGGTAATCGTTTCATCATTCTCCTCCTTGTAAATTCAATTTGTAATGAATCATTACAATCATCATAAATATAGTTACTTTTATTCTAGTCCTCTGTTATTTGAAATTCAAGAAAATTCTATTTATT
>CAYJHQ010000064.1:0-8005 GCA_964369775.1 uncultured Lachnospiraceae bacterium | reverse complement strand
TTCTATCAATATAAAAAAAGGTTGTTACATTATACATCCTATGCCAAAACATTGATAATATATAAATTATACAGTACAACAGTAAGAACGATAAATGTTCCACACTTAAAAGCATGCCTTTCGTAAAGTGATAAATTTCCGTAGATAAAAAGTATGAAAATGCAATTAGCACTACATCTATAAATACTCGTTCTACATCAAAGTTTGCGAATTCATTACGTTTGTTCATTCTAATTCCCCCAATTTCTTTGTAACTGTACAGAGTTTTGTGTCTGTGAAATATTTATATCATTCCATAGGAATAACAATTTCAACTCTATCAGTTTTACCATTAATTGTAAATTTTTCACACAAAATATACATTATGTTATGATACTACTGTTAGGTCATATGTTGGTCACATAACTTCATCTTTTTTACATTTTGAGAATAAACTGTATATGATAATAACTTTTGATACTATTTGCCCACTTTAGCGCGCTACAAGACTCATCCTTATGTTTTAACAGCCTGAAAATCAACTACCTACCGTGCGCTAGACTTCCATCTTATCTCCTGCCATAGGGCATACCATTATACACAAATGGCAATTTGTGCACAATTCCAAGTTAATAGTAGGATAAACAAACCCTTCGCAATCTGCATTCATCTCAATCGCACTTTTGGAACATATATGATAGCATGCTGCACATCCACAACACGTAGTTTTATCTTTTGAATTTTCAAATATATTATTTTTCATACTTTCACCGTTTCACTTTAAATAGCAATTTTCTAGTTACATCTAGGAGTCTCATTTTGTTCAACATAGACAATCCGCCAATAAACAATTTTTTTTTCAAACTACCATTTCCAATATACCTTTGCGCTTCTATATACCCCTTTCGCCTATATACATCCCAGAATTCTTCTCTATTATCGGGCTTTACAGTTGATTTTGATTGTTTGAAATCATTTAATTCTACAAATTCTATATCCTTCTTCGCTTTATCAATGTATTTTTCCCCTTTTTTCGTCTTTACTATAACTAATGATTTTGCAGTAGCTTCCTTTTTTCCCCATAAATCTGCTATAACTATATCCGAATAATGGTTATTCTTTGCAAATTTACATTCGTAACAGGAAGGTCTTTGAATTAAATTTTTAAGATATACCGAGTAAAACCAATCGTACTTCGTAGTCGTTGCCATATAGCGTTTCCCATTTTCAAATCCAACTTCCATATCTTGCTTTTGCATATAGCCGTTTTTTGCCCTAAAAGAACAATAATTCGCTGTCGAAGAATATTTTTTTTCTAAATGGCCTATATATCCCCCGAAAAACAAAGGACTTCCCACACCATGACAAACAAAATCAACTGTCAACAATTTGTCAATGTTCGTTTTTTTTAATTTCATATACTTAGTTAACGCTACAACTTGACATGGCGTCCCTGTAAATAAAACATTCATATCCTTTTTTAAATCTTGCTCTACTTGACCATATATTGTCGACATATCACTTTGGATATATTTAGAACCTCTCATTTTATTTCTGTCTTCTACACAATTTGCTCTTATATGCTGAGCCCTTAAATTTCCATTCATAATACAACCGTAAATAACAGAATACGAATTTAAAAATTGATCACTTATAGCAGTGAATACTCCACCAGAGGAGCTATTTTCTCTCACCTCTTTGTCAAAATGCACTGCACTATAATACTTTTCCATCTTAAGCCATACCTCCTTCACACTTTACTATTCTTCTTCCCTAGGGCTTGCCTCTGCAAAGTGCTAATTTTACTCTTTGCTCTCGCCTACAGTCTCAACAAACGCTAAGAACTCATCAAATAATTTTTTTTGATTTACGATCACACTTGAAAAGTCAACTTCTGCCTTTGTCACCTCAAGACTTATTTTATCGGATAGATTTTTCCAATCAGCGTCACTCACCTCCGCAGATATCAAGTATCTATCTAATAGATTTTCATAAGATAAAAAATCGTATAATTTTGATGTGGAAACTTCTCCAGCTTTCGCCCTTCGGTCTATTACCGAAAAAGGTGTATTCTGAAGCAACGCAAATAACATCCCATGAAAATAAGAAGACACTAAATAGTCACTCGCCCCTAAAATATCTACCCACTCAAACGGCGATACACATGCCAAGTTTTTATCCGCATTCCACATAGGTCTAGCAATACACACAAAATAATAATCTTCGCCCAGGAATTTCCTCAGTTTTGTAATTGCATTAGGTCTATCATACATTATTGTAATTATTTTTTTATTAGTACTAATATTATATTTTTCATGAAATTCTTCTTTCAGTACAGCCTTTGATTTAAAATCATTATACAAGAAAGCAGGATCACAATTTCTACAAACCTTTTTATCTGGGCACAATGATTCAACAAGCTCTTTTGTCGCCCCATCCCTAACACCTAAATAATCAAAATCTTGATATATCTGCTTTAAGGCTTCAATCTCATCCCTACCAAATGCTTTCAAACTCATTCTACCAGAAGCAGCATAACTAGCTTTTTTGATATCTAATTTAGCAGGAAGCCAATAGATATTCGGAAAACCTCTTGTTCCAACTCTCCAGATTTCATCACTTCCACATATTATCAAATCATAAGTTCTATTAATAAAGTTCATTGTCGCATCATAGCTATTATCTAAAACCAACTCACCTGACAGTAGCTGCTTTTTCTGAGATAATTTAAAAATTCTATCTTGTTTTAGATATTGAAAAAAATATATTGGTCTTTTAAGCAACCTTTTTTTATGTACACTATCTTCACTTGTCAAATTATAATTTACAATCTCACAACTTATCCCATCTAAACTATTTAACTTTTGTGACAGCGCATATGCTTGTAAAAACGCTCCGTAATTATGAGATCTATGATATGTTAATATTCCTATTTTCATTGAACTTCTCCCGTCTTTTTCTCTCTGATATAATTATTTTTTATATTACTTGATTCGTCGCCCATCTCTCTTTCATCCCTTTTCCAACCTAAAGAAAGAAACTCCACAAATTTATTTAATACAATAATGATAAATACTGTAAGAAACGCGAAGAATGCGCCTGTCATATCAATTATAACATCCGTAAAAGCTGCAGTTCTTCCACTCACAAAAATTTGATGCACTTCATCCAAAATTGCTAGGAGCAAAGTAGCCACGTATGAAACAGCCATCGAAATCCATATGCTTTTAAACAATGTCCTAAACGACACAGATAATAAAATAAATATATTGTAAAAAATAAACATGTGAGCTAATTTTCTTAAAACGAAGTTTACAGCCTCATATAACTCAAAATTAGTAGCATTTCGAGAATACGAAGCAAACTCTACTATTGTCCTTTGAACTTCTCGTGCGAATCCATGTGATAAAATCTGCGATTCTGTATTTTCCATGGATGACATTATTGCAGAAAACAAAATAATTAAAATAGACACCAACCACGGAGTAAATTTTGCTATCTTTATAACTTTCTTATTATTTTTCATTTTATTCAACATCATAATCACCCATTATGAAAATAGATTTAGATTTTCCATCAAATCTACACGCTTTTTTGCAGTATCGATAATATCTTTAAATTTACCACGTTCATCTTGTCTTTTTCTTCGTGTCGACACCAAATAACAAAAATATTGAAATCCTCTTATTACTGTATACTTAGAATAGACTTTGTCTGTTTTATTCTCTGGGCGTCTTACTTTACACTTGCTAATAAAAAGCTGAATATATACGAATGAACTAATTCTCTTTGTCGAACCTGTTTTCTGCTTAATATAATAATTCCATAAAATTCCTGTAGCCCCATCTCTTCTTGGCGTAGCACGGCCACTGTGCCCTCCCTCTTCAATATCAAACAGAAACTTTTCATTTATACTTTTAGTTTTATCTTGTTCATCTAGCCCACCTATCAACTTCAAATCAAGAGAGCAGAAATCGCGACATAATGTCAAGAAATCTATACAAAAAATACGGTAGCCTAGAATATCTATAGATTTCCAAAACTTATCGTAATCAATCTTATCATGATAGTTTGAAATAAAAAGACTTATGTCACTTAAATATCGTATCCCCATGCCTTTAATCATAAAATGTTTAACCATATGATAAAATAGGTAAACTAGAGTATTTGTTACAGTCATAGCTCGAGTGGATATACCATTAACTTCAATCATTTCAATATCTTCAAAGCTATCTATCCCTATACTTGAGAGCCTATCGTAACGTTCCCCATGATCATCTTCCCAAAGCGAAGAGTGCACCTCTATATGATAATCCTTTAGGTAATAAGTTAGTACATGCTCTTCGGATGGATTTATCTCCGCCTCATAAGAAAGCTCTTTCGTGAGAATCCCCCTGACACACTCCTCATCCTCAACTTTAATAAAAATATCCGAATCCACAGAAATCCGTGCACTGGGAACAGGATAAAGTTCTGCAATAATCGGTCCTTTTAACAAAATAATCGGGACGTCGTGATTACTAAACGTTTTTAACGCTTCCAGCAAGTATGATTTCTTTCTCATTTGCGCCATTCCCTGACGCAAGGTATAGTTTTTTAACCTCCTTAATAATTCTGTAGATATATCAAGTGATAAAGCCATCTTAGCTACCGTCGGGTATATGATAGACGCTACCATATGATTTTCTGAAAGTTCCACAAGCTTACTGAAATCAATATCAGCCGCTGGAGGAAGAAGTTGTTTTTTATTTATAGTAACATCTAATAATTGTAATAAATATAAAAATTCATAACTCATAAATAATTTTGCTTTGTAGCAAATCTCCTTTCTAGGGTATTGATTGATGCCATGGAAACTAGTTACACTTCCCCCTCTTATTTAACACAGTTTCTATAATATTTCGATTTACAATAGCTGCATACGCTACAGAAGCCATTATCGAAATGATAATCTTAATTATGTTATCATAACTGTATAAAAAGTACAGAGTCACAACAACAATAATTTTCCCAGTAACTTGTTTTATATCTATTTTAACATCTATATAGTCTCGCAGATTAACGCTTCTAATAATCACCAAAACCATATTCGCTAATAAACTTGAAATTGCAGCCGCATAAAGTCCAAGAAGCTGAATAAGGAGAAGATTAACCCCTACATTAACAATCGCAGAAACGAGAGTTGTTTTCGCTATGATTTTGGTTCTCTTAAGCGCTGCAAAGATTCCAGAATAAAATTGTGCTAAAGAATGAAAATACATCGATATCATCAGTAACGGAACAAAAACAAACCCTTCTACATAATCACCTTGAATAAAAACCCTAAACAAGATTGGCATTCCTGCTACCATAAGTATAATCAAACTAAACATCACATTATCCACAGTTTGGTACAATGATTGATAGTATTTTTTCGCTTCCATTTCTCCTTTGCTAATCACTCGCGAGGCACTTTCGCTCCATGCATTATAGAAATAATGATATATCGTTTCAACCAAACTCGGAAACTTATACGAAATTGCATAAATCCCATTTGCCGAAACCCCTAAAAACATACTCACAATAACTCTATCCGAAAGGTATATGATTTGCGCACAAATTGAATTTGGAATAAGGGGCAGTGAATATCTTAATTGCTCAACAATCACTTTTTTAGATATGTAGGAAATATCAATCTTAGTCCAAAGCTTCTTCTTAATAAAAACGAAACCAAACGCCGACATCTCTGAAATACACATTGAAAAAAGTAGCCCTTCAACCCCCCATCTAAAAAAAGCCACTGAAAGGACATTTAAAGCAAGTTGTGATATATTTTTAATAGAAGAATTGACCGCATAAAACTTCATCTCGCCAAGTCCCCTTAATAGGTAATTAGAAAAATTATATAAACATGTCATTACTACATAGGCCAAAATATAGTAGCAATATTCAATCACAAATATCCAACCCAATCCTAGCATTGCTATAGTTAGTATGGCTAATCCTATACAAATTGAAAAAAAAGCATTAGATACCGTCCTTTTAAATTCTATTTCATCAGAACCCTTTTCGATGATAAATCGAAACATTGCCTCATGGATAGAAAGAGAGACCACAGGCAATAAAAAAGCCCCAACTGATATGATATAATCATAAGTCCCATATTCCGCTGTTGTTAGAATCGCGGTGTAAAGGGGTAATAAAATAAAAGAAATTGCCTTCGCCCCAAAACTTCCCATCGCAATATAAAAGGTGTTCTTTAGTAATCTTTTTTTTTCGCTCATATTGAATCCTTTTCCTTATTATTTATTGCTTTATTCCAGCAACTACTTTTCTCTTTTATGAAGTTCCTCACATTTATCTGCTTCACCTTCTCATTTGCATTTTTATTTAACTGACACACTATAACTCTTCACGTATTTCATAACTTTTTAACTTATCGTCAATTCAAGCATTACCGTCTTCTATTCTTAGTGTTTTATCTAAATATAAATTTGCCTTTTCTTTCAACTTGCACAATTTCTCGAAAACCAACTTGTAATCAACATCATCCAACATATCATCTATATTATTGCCATTGTATCTACGATCTTTGATTCCTAGGTTTTCACACAATGTATCGATTCTTGAGTTCTTAGAGTTTTTGGAGTTTTCACGATACCTATTAAAAATCATGAATTTTTTTTCAAAAATAATAGAAAAACACGAAACATGATAAGAATCTGTACAAATAAAGGACGCGCCTCTAATTAAATTTAAAAATTTTTCTGGACCAACGTCGTAAGGAGCGTAATCACCAAATTCTTCATCCTCTTTGACATATTGATCCAAGTGCCTCAATGCTACTATTTTAAGCCCCGTTTTTTTAGACAATTTTTTAGCCACTGTTCTATGTTCTGGATTTTTTCCCAAAAAACATGTAAAGATATAGCCTTCTTCAAACTCTTTACTATACGGAATATATTTTTCCCATTGCTTTTCATCTAACATTAAAACTGGATCCAGTATAATTTCAACTTCTCTTCTTGTCAATTCTCTAATAATTTCACTCCCGCGATTTTCACGCATACTAATATACTCTATTCTATCCAAAAACTTCTTTGTTCTCGATTTTTGATACCAAGGTATATTATCAACACCAAAACTAGAAGCATATGAAATTTTGCAAATATTATTCGGTACAAACATTAAATTGTAAAAATTGGTTGGTAAACCTGCCGGAGACCAAAGTTGATCGCTTCCAGTCAGTACTGCTGTATATCTACTTGCACCTTTACATAATTCTTCATATCCTACAAATATTGGCGATAATTGTACAAATTTACTTTTTTTAAATTCCTTAAATTGTTTCGACCTTATATTATTATTTATCGAGAAGTGTGGATGCTTTTTTAATCCCCTTCTTTTTAGAAATGCTTCATATTTATCATTTATTAAAATTCTGTTTAATAATCTTGGAATAAATCTTATTTTTGTTAATACGCTATGCTTTTTTTCGTATTGTATTAATTCATACTCCACACCACGACTCTCAAGTATTTTTGTTGTCGCAAATGCTTGAAGCATTCCTCCATAATTTTCATGAAAATATTTTATACATACGCCTATCATTATATTCTCCTTTTCTCTAAACCAACACAATGTATGTATCTGTCCTTCTTAATAGTCGCCAATACCCTCTCATTACCATTAGTCATTCACTGTGTTTTCATAATTTAGTTATAGGTTTGATTATGGACACAATCTTTCTTCATATATCATTAAAAACTTTTCCGCAAGTGAATCCCATGTGTAATTGTCTCGTATAGTTCTTTGTGCGTTGCTAGACATCGCCTTGTAAGTATCTTCATTATTTAATATTTCACATATAGTATTAGACCACTCACTAATATTTAATGTATCCATTACAACACCATTTTCTTTAGTTATCAATGTAGAGGATCCCCCGTTGTAAGTTGTAATAGTTGGAAGACCAAAATACATAGCCTCTAGTAAAACCATACCAAATATTTCATATCGTGTAGGCAATAAAAACACATCGCAGATT
>CAYJHQ010000063.1:3332-8108 GCA_964369775.1 uncultured Lachnospiraceae bacterium | reverse complement strand
CTTCTAACCCCAGTGTTTATGCACCTTTGAGAGACTTCTAGGAAGTCATTACTCGATTGGTGATTAGGGTAAAAAGTAATAACAGGATACGCCTCAAGTTGCATGCAATTGGGGCTGAATGCCACACGCCTAGGTCGTGTGATGATATTAACCATCTTAACTCTAGGCAACCGATTCGCCTTTTCTATCGTATAAGCATACTATATGATTTTTAGACTATAAATTTAACATCTTCAAATTTTATACCAATTTCTCTTATATTTAGAATTTTAGATGATAAAATATCACAACAACCCGGATCAAACAATACAATATTTGTTCCACCCTTTTTTACAGAACTTTTAAATTTTATTCCATCAAATACACTTTTCCCTTTTTCATCTTTCATATTCTTTATATATTCAGAAAAATATTGTGTAGGAATATAATTAAATCCATCACCCTCATTAGGCTTTGCAAACTCCTCGGCTATTATTGATAAAATACTTTTTATATTTATTTGATATATATCAAAATTCAAAGTCTCTGGTGGAAAATTTTTCGTTAAGTCTAGTAATTTTAATGTCGTTTTTGTCTTTAGCTTTGCCATACTAACTGCTTGACCAATATAGGGCTTTACCTCATGTACAGCTGTTTTTACATCTGTTGCCGTATACAGATAGGCTACAGACCGTGGATTAAGTCTTCCTTCTCTCGCTAGCTTAGCGGGTGGTGCGCCTGAGTTACTCTCATCAAATCCTTGGAAGATTTTTTCGTTGTATTCTTTTAAAAAACGTTGTTTTCGTTCCAACAAACCAAGCTCATTTTTCTCATCATAATACTCTACAGCTGCATTAAAAGCATCGTAATCCATCAGCCCGTGAAAAGCTTCTCCAGGAATTTCCTCTTTCTTATTTAACATGGATTTCCATAAGGATTCTACAAATTGATATTCGAATTCCTTATCTAAAATTCTAGCTCGATATAGTGCTTTTCCTCTTTTCAATGTTACTTTCGCACTATCTAACTGTCTCAATACTTCATCCCAAAAACTTTCATTTAACTGTCCAAAACGATTATTGTAAAGAAGGTTATTTTTATAATCATTATACAACTTTTGATTTTTTGCCATAGTTAGGAAAGTAAAAACTTCTAACACGAGCTGCAAATCTTGCTCTTCTGTTTCATCACTACCATCTTTTTTTACATTTATGCTCATTTGTATTTACTCACCTCCTTTATTCTTTAATACAATTCCGCATCTTTCCGCATAATTTTATAGTAAGATAATACTTCTTCAATTTGAGCATCGTCACACTCATATTCACCCTCTTTAAATTGGTTTCGAGCAATAATTCTTTTGGCAACTTTTAATTGCTCGGCATCAAGTGCCTTGAATTTCTCCCACCATTCAGCCGTCAAGTTATTTTCATCCCCTACAATCTTATATTTATCTGCCATCCTCCTTCTTAGCTCTTCATCATGCTTTCTGCGATATATTATAAATGTTTCAGGCATCCAAAGAATTCTATTAAATTCTTCAAGGTTTCTTCCAAATGCTTCCTCAAAAAAAGGAACTCCTCTTCCTATTTTCCCCTTGGTAGAATTCAGCACGGCTTGTATTGCACGAATAAATTTTCTATTCCAATGTTTACCTATGTAATCTCTATTCTTAAAAAACTCTGGATCATTAATTGGGTGGTATTTCATTGGAAATGAATAAATGCTTGCGTCAAATTTTTCGCACAAATCTACAGTAACTCTCATACGATTATATAAGTCTTCTGGCTTATCCATATAGTTATATAGCATGTAATTAGATAAATTTTTGATACCGTTAGTTGTTGCTGATTGTATCGATTTCATATAGGTTTCTCTTAGCGACCAATGATCGAATGCAATTCTTAGAGGATATATATTAGTTTTCGCCAACTTACTCATGTTCTCATTAGATACAAGTTTAGCTTCTATTCCCTGATTAAAATCTATAATACGTTTTCTTTTACTTGCCTTAAAATTCTTTTTATACAAAGGTGATATATACTCATCAAGCTCTAAGATAGCTTCTTTAGTAGCTGTATAAATGTTTAAGCAATCTGCGTTCTCAAGTTTTGCATATAATGCATCTTTATCTGTATCTTTAAGTTTTTCAACCAACTTTTTGTATAGCTTAATCGTTTTCCGAATATATGCTCTGTCATTATAATTGCTTCTAAGATTTCTAATCGCTATTTCATATTCGCTGGATGGCAAGTAGGTAGCTCCAACACCAAAACCACATTCTACTATTTCATCTATAATTTCATCATAGTTACTTGAAGCCAACACATTATTATCCATCAATAATAAGTCTCTTTGTTCTCCAAAATGCTCACGAGTATAATTGATTTGTTCTCTTAAGCTAATATAATTACAGTAATTAGGTTCAAGCGTTGGAACAGCACAAAAAGGACAGTTGTTTGTGCAACCTCTTGTCATATATGCAAAATATGCATTATTGGCTGGGTATATATAATCTATTTCATCCAATATAGAATAATCCAATGGTAATTGATCAATAATGCTGCTATCGTCAGAATCAATAGCATAAGGCTTATCCAATAAACCAACATGCGGAAATATTCCAGTCTCCTCATACACTTCATTTGGAAGTAATGTAGACATAATACCTCCTACCATAACATCTTTTTCATTTTTGCATAACCCTTTGGCAAAATTAATTGTTTCGATAGTTTTTTTCCAATAAAAAGTGAATAATGTAGTTATTCCTACTTTATCAAATGGAGGATTTGTAAAAAAATCCTTATCTTTATATTTTTTTCTATATTCCTTCAATGCATTCAATATCAATTCATCTTCCAATACCTTAATGTCATCCAGTATATTATACTTTCCTACTTTTATAAATTTGAAAAACGTAGGATAATATCTTCCCCACGAAATATTTGGTTCAATAATTTGTAAATGATTTATTAAATCTTCACAAATTAACTCTACAGCTAAATCTTTCATCTCTCCCTTAAAGAACCTAACATCATCTCCACGATTTCTATAATATGTTGCAAGTTTCATTAGTCCCATCGGTGGATATTTATTTTTATAGTTTGGCTCTACGAGCAGAACTTTTCTCATCTTATCTAAATTCCTCTTTAATTTTTTCTATTAGTATTTCAGCTACTTCTTTTTCTGCATTATTAGTTATTATAGACCATATTTTACTAACGAGTTTTCTTTCATTCTTATTTAGTTTTGATAGTGTATCTACTGCATAGCCCGCTGGCTTTTTGAGTGATGGTTTATCGGTTTCATCTCTTTGTTCTATTGCCACTTGTTGAGCTTTACTTACTAAAGTTGGTGCATTAAATTTTACACTTATTTGTTTTTTGACTTCTGCAATTGGCGAAGTGTCTTCTAGGTTATCATACTTCTCCAATTGCTTCATTGCTTTTTCTGCATCATCCTTCGCAGCTACAACTTGTTGAGCTAATTTTTCTCTTGCTTGATTATCTATAAAACTATTGGCTTCATTTTTCTTTTGAAACTCTTGGCTAATCTTAACTAATTCATCCTGTCTTTTATACGCATTTTTTATTTTATTGGCTTCAGTATATAATTTATGTAAGGTATCATAAAAATAACATCTTAATACATCTTCAAATACTACTCTAGTTTCTGTTTCATTGAAATAATCCCGTTGTGAATTGGCTATAAGATTTTCACTTACCGTATAAACTTCTCCTACAAAATAATTATTTCCCCTCGACTCTTTAAATAAGTGCTGAAATACATCCTCTTTACCTATTTGTATATTAGCTTGCCTTGCTCTAATGCCTCTCATTGAATTCAATTTAGGTATTGACTTCTCAAAGCGTGATAGTCCTATCCACATCCAAGCAATAAGTGCCCCTGAGGCATTGTATAAGTTTTTAAACTCAAGCTTCGATATCTCATCATAATTTTTCAAATTATTACCGCTTTGTTCTTTAAGCCTACTTGTATATTCTTTATGTACTTGTGCCCCATTAATGAATATATTGTATTCATCTATATGATAATCTATTTTTTTTGCATGATTATAAATCTGATCACAAAGTAAAAATTCTCTTCTATAGGGAACCGGTGCAACAAAGCTCAAATAATCAGTTACCTTTCCTGTGTTCAATAGCTCTGTGTTCTCTTTGTTGATTTCAAATAATTCAACAAGAAAATAATGTTCTTCTTCATCTTCTTGAATAGTTTCAAACTTCATAATTTCAGTAAGAACCTCGTCCACAGACTGTTTCTTATTATTTCTAAGTATTTTCCTCATTTTTTCTGCATCATATGTGATTCTAGATGCAACAGCTTCACCTAACGCAGTTGCCGTAAATTTAAGGGTCTTACAGTATGCTAATCCACAAAGCCTACCTATCCCTCTGAAACCTTTATCTTTTCCCTGCTCCTTGTTACTGTTTGCAATATCTCCAATGTTACTTTGAAACTCACTCTCTTTGACACCCGTTGCATTATCCTTTATTGATATATATCGTTTTTCTATATCTATATCAATATCCACATATGCATCCTCTTCTGTTAAAATGCCTGAACCAATTGCTTTATCTATCTGATCACACGCATTCTGAATATACTCCCTATATACCACTTTAGAATCCTGATACATCCCTGTTGTTATATTTTCTAATATGTTCTTACCTATAGTTACCATAACTTTTTACTCTCCTATTTGAATTGCTTATATATGGGTTTTGGAAATTTAATATTTAACATAGATCTAAATACAGGATTTTGAATAATATA
>CAYJHQ010000063.1:0-3322 GCA_964369775.1 uncultured Lachnospiraceae bacterium | reverse complement strand
TACTCACCTTGCTTAAGCCTTGTCATCATCGTCTTATATACAGCGGGTACACTTTTGTAATCTGCTTTCGTCACTTCAATTGCATTAGTTCTTCCATAAGCATGCGTAGAACAGTTCCCTGTTACTCGGTCATGTATCGCACTTCTAAATTGCTCAGCAGCAAATAATACAACACCTAAAGAACGTCCTCTTTCAGCAACATCTAAAATTTGTCTTAAAATAGGTGAGTTTTTAGGCGTTTCCTTAGAAGCATATTTATTTAATTCATCAATAAATACGACTATTCTAGATGGTGGATTAATCCCTTCTTCATCACTAAATTGTCCTAGTTGTAAATCATAAATAGCTCGAACCGCATCTCCAAAAACAAAAGCTTGCTTATCCTCTGATAGTTTAGCTATATCAATAACATGTACTTCATTCTTCTTGATATGCTTTAATGCATTTCCCAGTCGAACCTCTCTTTTATTTTCATCTACTGCACGTGCGAATATTTTATTATCTGTAATACCTTTATTTACTATCCTATAAAATTTTCTCCAACTGGCAACAGGAATTTCCTTATCATTACCAGCACTACCTGCTACCGTTTTTTCCTTTACTGCGTCTAGAAACTCTTGCCAGTCACTTATCTGTCCGAATTTTCCCTGTCCCGAGATAATATACGTTATTATAGAGTCCATGGTTTGATTCGAGTCATCTATATTTGCAAACATCAAATCTAGGCTATCTCTATCTTCTTCATATGTGTATTTATACTTTCTAGCTTTTTTACAGCACACCTGACTTTCCACTTCCTCCGGCGACATATATGTATTCCAATGACGACTGTGTGACATTGAGAATGGATAATAGTATTGAACATTTTGAAATGGTTCAGGTGATAGTCCCATCTTTTCATATTGTTTAAAAACTTCCGCCCCAGTTTTTTCAGGATTCTTTTCATCTGAAAAATCGTTGATTTCATCTATTGCTAGTAAATCTTTCCCTTTTACATTGAATAAAACAAAAGCTACACTATCATCGTCATAGTTTTCTATATTATCTCCTTTATTTATATACCGCTCTTGGATTGCTTTCAATAAAAACATCGCATAAGAAGTTTTTGAAGCAAGACCTGATATTCCTGATATATTCAAATGTGCACCCTCTGGTCCAATAATAAATTTAGAATTTAGGTTTACTGGTAAAGTTACTTTTTCACAATTTTTATTACCTGCATACATCTCTAAATACCCGCAAACCAATGGATTTTTTATATCTTTGAGACCAAGTGCATACTGTATTTCCTCTGGAGAAGCAATCATAACTTTTGCATTATTTTGTACTGGGATATAGATGTTTTTAGTATTACAAATAACCTTTGCACTCACATAATTCATTCCAACTCTAAGTGTAGGAGCTTCAACTGATACATCACCAAAATCACTGGAAATAAAATTTGTCAAAAAACTAGATGCATCTGTAATATGACCTATATCTTCAATCACTCCATATGAATATGATTCATCAACATGTGACACCTTAACTATATCAAAAGGATTTAAAATCAAATCAGGATCCGTCCAAAAAGTGAAATCGTCTATAGTTGTTGGTTTTTTTTCCGTAGCAAGTACTCTTCCTATTAAGCTTTCCATGTATTAAATCTCCTGTCTTAAAATAAATTTAAAAATAGTTCTGTACTAATGTATTTACTCTTTACAAATAATTCTGTCAAAAACACTGGATATAAATGATTTGCCCACCGCTTGTCTGTACCGTAGCATGTTGGATTTCTTTCATTAATAATATTTGCTGAGATCAAATCAATTGTATCGCTATCAATTCCGTATTCTATCTCATTATCCATAAGTATTTTTTCTACTTTTACAACACCGTCAAAGGGGGTTAGGGTATTTCTCTTATCTCGCAATCGAATATACCAAACTGCAAAGTAGACATCTTTCCCTGAATGCGAACTTTCAAATCTAGCAACAGGAGTTCTATGATAAACAGGTAAATCCGCAATATAGTTTGCATTCGCTTTACCTGTATGATCCATAAGACTTTCTGGGTTAAAAGATTTAGAAACTCCAATTACCCATTTATAATTGTTCTTCATTTTCTGAATACTTCTTAACTCATCTCTCCCCTTTGCCATAATCTTATATTCTAACGAACCATCTTTTAGTAGAAAATTATTTTGATTTAATTTTCTTTCTTTAACTAATTCTGCAACTAACATTTTTTCAGACTCTATCATATAGTCCTGAACAATCGCAATTGCTCTATCTTCCAGTTTGATATCTTTT
This sequence comes from uncultured Lachnospiraceae bacterium, assembly GCA_964369775.1. Lineage (GTDB taxonomy): Bacteria > Bacillota > Clostridia > Lachnospirales > Lachnospiraceae > CAUPWF01. Next base: position 1,031 of record CAYJHQ010000063.1, on the reverse strand, counting down.
GTATCTGTTTTTGTTGTTGAATATGGAATAATTTTACTAAATTGAACTGATAGTCTATTTCCTTCGATAGATTCATTGACCTTCTCAGCCATCCTATTAAAGACCGCTGCGTCGTCCCACCCGTCAGAATTAAGTTTATTCGGTAGTGAAAGGATTATATCTCCATAAAATTTTTCAGGTATCATCTTTTGGTCTAAACGTTTGCAACACCCAACCCCTACTTGTCCTGCTATTACAGGAAACACTTGCTTATTATATGAAATATCATCCACTTTAAAAACTCTTCTGGATCCATCCAGGAAATATGTTATTATTGGTTTCTGTTTTGCAATCTTATCTGCTTGTTCTTTCAGTGGTACAGCAGATTTATACCCTACTGTTTCTCCCTTTTCCTTCCACTTCATGACTTTTGTCGATTCGTCGTCATACTCTATGGATGGTAGTCCTATCGCATCGTAACTGTATTTATATGTATTATAACTTTTACATCCTGTTTCAGTCGCAATGACTTCCATAACTTTCGCCATACTATCCTCCTTTTCACATACTTGTCATTGCAAAATCCCAATTGACAGTGTTACTAGTTAATGATTACGAATATTACGTTTATGTAAGGATTTCTACCGCAGATTAATGTAAATTAATCTGTCACACTATAAAATCGCTAATTCTGATATCATTATATCATAACTTGTCTTAAAATGTGAATTGATATTCTTGTAACCTCTTCACATACCCCAAATATTACACGCTTCTTCTTTAAATTGGCAACCTCAATCTATTTTCTCATTAATTCTTGTGTATACTTACTTAAATCTCTTGATACATTCAACTACAGTTCTGACTTGTATGATACCGTTCCATATTCAAGCTCTAACTCATCTAACCGTCTATCAATATAGTTTTTTGCATTCCCTGATAAACGCATATGTGCCTTCTGTCTATGTTTTTTTGCTACCTCATCTATAGATTCATGTCTTCCAAATGAGCATACATATGTATCAGAACCAAGTATATCCCACAACTCATCC
>CAYJHQ010000062.1:0-8855 GCA_964369775.1 uncultured Lachnospiraceae bacterium | reverse complement strand
CAAGAATTTTACTCGCAATGATTAGTAAGCACCCTTAGAGTAGGTGACTTCATAGCTATGAGTATAAATTTCAAAAACAATACCAAATGGATCCTCAACATAACACATTTTATATGGTTTTTCATTTGGATAATATTCCTTAATTGGCATACGCTGTTTCCCACCATGAGCTACAATCTTTTCAATCATACCTTCAATATCTGGATCTTGTACTGAAAAATGGAAAAGACCTGTGTTTTTAAACTCAAATGGTTGCTTTTCTTTATCGTTATCTACAAACTCAAATAGTTCTATTCCAATAGAGTTTGAAGTAACCATGTGAGCAATTTTAAAATCTCCATGCCCTTTGCCAAATACTTCTTCGCACATAATTCCTATTGCGGAAGTATTTTCTTCTTTTATAACTGATGGTTGCATTACAACGTACCACCCCATTACCTCACTGTAAAATTCAACTGCCTGTTCTAAGTTAGGCACAGACAAGCCTATATGTGAAAACGCTCTTGGATAATTCATTTTCGTTACCTCCTTATTGTTGTGATTTAATTATATTCTAAATACAACAGTTTAGACAATAACGTACTTTTTTGTACCTATATATCCTCAAGAGTTATTTCATTTTCACTGGCATATTCCTTTGAGAAATTGCAAAAACCCTCCACTAGTGGAATAAGTCCCTTATACTGTGTTGAAAGCGAATATACTACATTAAGTGGCTTCTCGCATACCACTGTTCTTACTAATATATTGCTTTGTTCAAGTTCTTTCAGTTGCGTAACAAGCATTTTATGTGTTATATCTGGGATGCCTTTTTGCAATAAGGAAAAACGATTATCACCATTTAAGATATGCCATAAAATCCTCATTTTCCACTTTCCGCCTAACAAGTCCATTGATAGTAACAATGCGCAAGTATATTGCTTTTTTATTTTCATATCATAATCCTCGCTATATTAAATTCATTCATATTTCTTCTAACCCTCTAATTAATAGGTGATTACTTATTATATTAGTTTAGCCTCTAAATTTTCTACATTTGTTCTGACACTATCACAATGAATGAGTTTATCGTTCTTAGCCTACTTAAATGAGTAGCTGTGCCTTGTTCAGTTCCTTGCTCATTTTCTACGAAGAATCATAATCAATGAGTCATTAGTTTCAAACTCTGAATAATAAATCAATTGCTCTAACTGCAGCTCATTTGGAATCAGATTTTTTAATGTTGTTTCATCATAATAAACAAATCTTAGTTGTCCGTCAAACTCAAATTCTTCTCGATATTCGCCTGTCCATAAAGTTGCATAAATTATACCATTTGTAGACAGGTGACGACTTTGACTATTTAATGATTTTATAAAATCCTCTTTTGATAAATGCTGTAAAACTTTATTAGAATAAATACAATCAAAGTAACGGCTAATGTTTATATCTACTGCATCTAAAACCATTACTTCTATATCACTTTTTTTCTTAAAATCTTTAACAAATAAATGCGAGCTGTCGCTACCGATAACATCATACTCACTGGACAATGAAATCAAATCAACACCCGTTCCCATCCCAAGTTCCAAAAGTCTTGAACCTTTAGGTAGGATTTTACTCACTTCACTTATTACGAAATTGTTGTCATAATCAGCCATCATTTCAGTATATAAATCAACATTTTTTCTATTTTTGAAATAATCCATAAGCACTCCTTTTAGAATTCTCGCGGTTGGTTTGTGCAACTTTATCCATGGTTATTATTTCAAATTAACCCGCTTCTCTTTTCAAGAGTGCTATTGTCACTAACCCAACCATCTGCAATAAATAGTTTCTCATATTTTTCATTTTGTAACTTTAGTGCTAAATCTTTAAAATCAATTTTAAAGCTTTTCACCTTTCCATTTTTAACTTTTGCAATAATTTTAAGTCTTTTATCAGGCATATTTATCAGAGTATCCACAAACTCTCTATAAACAATATTGCTACAACCAACCATTGCATAATAATACTTGCTTTCACAATCACCTATGCGACCGCATGCCTCAAAATCAATCAGACCACCTAGATCTCCAACCTCAGGATATTCCTCCTCATATTCTGGTCCAAGTTTCTGTATTTCAAATGGTAATGTAACTTCAATAATTTCTGCTTTCGTAAAAAATCCCATAGTTCAAATATATCCACCCTATATATAATTTTTGCTTGCATCTGTTATACTACCTTTTTGTTATACCAATTCAATGCTTTAGCTTCTAATTCTTTAACAAATTTATCTTTTCCATCACAGTATCCGTCTATATCTTGTTGATTCTGTGATGCTACCTTTTCCTTTAACTCTCCATATTCATTTGCAACATCAGGAAACTCTCTAAGGTAATTGCGCACAGCAAGATGTCTATCTATATCAAATTTTGACTTTACCCCAAATGCATGTATCTGGTGGGTTCTGTTGTCGCCACCTTTTCTGAAATATCTTCTACCGCTCATTCCAAATTCACCCATACATTCGTAACCGAGCTTTTCAAATTCAACATTGAAATAGTCGAGTTCTTCAATTTTTTCTATAACTATGATAATATCTATAATCGGCTTTGACTTTAGTCCTTTTACAGCTGTACTACCGATATGGTGAATAGCAACAAGTGTATCTCCTAAAAAGTTTAGTATTTCCCTTTTTTCTATTTCATACAACTCTATCCATTGAGGATTATATTCAACTACTTTAACAATCATATATTTCTCCTATATCTGCACTAATAACAAATTTACTGGATTTTCTTGTTTTTATCCAAGATAAATTGTTCTAGATTTGTTTTATGTTTATATTTTACGGATGCTACTTTGTCTTTGCTGATAATAATATCATTCATTTCAATTCCATTTAGTGCTGCAATTGCTAATGAATAATGAATAACATCTGCTAATTCATTACCTAGTTGGATTTGCAGGTCTTCATTGATAGTTGCTTTTCTTCCAGCTTTTTTATTTAGAACTTCAGCTACCTCACCCACTTCTTCTACCAATTTCATGAACAAACTCTGGTCAATCCCTCCATCGCTATAATGGTTAAGTAAGTATTCTTGTAACTCTTTTATCGTAACATCCACAATATATTTTCTCCTTCTATGATATAAATTCAACTTATTTCTGTTATGCTCACACTAGCTGCTGTATCATAATAGTACTTTTACCAAAATCATTTGCATATGCGTCGATACTGCACTTGAACTACATATTTCATCCTTAGTTTAGTATAACAGATATAGCGCTCCATTAAAACAATCCCTTTGAAAATTGTACCAGCAGAGTTTCAATGATTCCTTTGCGCATACTTATCGAAATACAGCGACCATTGATATATTACTTGAAATTCGACTATATTCTTTGATAAACAGTAGCAGTGTAACCAACATCACTTATAAGATTTTCCTCGATTGTTTCTGCTTCTTCAACTGTAAGTGTGCTTTGCATTGGTTGCATGTCAATACCTTCAGGTGGTTGCCCTCCCTCAGGTGGCATGCCTCCATCGTTATTCTCATTTTCTTCAGTTGATAAATCTGAATTATTGCTATCAATTTCATTGTCTTCATGTTGGCAAGCAGAAACACTTATGCACAGTGCAAGTGTAGTAATGTAGCTGTAATTTTTGTCATTATAAAATTCCCTTTCTTCTATGAGATTAGTAAAAGTCATTTATTGCCTTCTACTATAATCAGTATATCAAAAAGATGTGCAATAAAAAGATTATAAATGTGTCAATGTTGTGTCACTTAGTGGATTTAGTAGTTTAAGCATTTCTTTGCATATATACCAGTAAGCAAAGTCATCAAAACAGCTCCCAATACAATAAAACTCTCGTATCCAATTAGATATTCAAATAGAGTTCCATATACCGCTTGACCTAATGGTGATGCAAGCATACCAAATGCCATCACAAACGACATAACTTTTCCTATCATATTTTCAGTAGTTTCACTTTGGATAAAGGTGATAATCATAACAGATGCTATTGTTGATACACACATCGTCAAAAAAGCACTTATTAAAATCAAAACATAGGAAGTAATTGGATGTTCAGCAAAAATTATTGAAATAGATAGTGGCACTAAACTAAAAGCTACTGCTAATATAAATTTATATAATTTTTTTATGTGGAGTTTCTCTCCTAACACACCTGCTATAGCACCACCCATAAGCCCTCCGAAGGCAAGAACAGCCCCTGAATAACCATACATCTCTTCACTGAGGTAAAGTCTTTCAGTAATAAGTACAGGCAGCGAAATTATAATTAATGCAGATATTAACGCATTGAGTATACAGATAACAAACACCAATCTTTTAAGTGCAGGTTTTTCTTTAAAAATAAAACCTAATGAAACTTTCATATCAGATTTTACCATAGTCGTAATGCTAGTATTTGATGTTGTTTTTTTATAGGGTATTTTAATAAATATCTCTAAAATAGCTGAGGCAAAAAAGCAAACAATAGCGACTAGAATAATCGGCGTAATTCCAAAACTACTAAGTAGCATTCCACCTATGACAGGTGCTACTAAGTTTGCTAAAGCCCCTATGCTACTGACAATGCCATTACCCTTTGTAAGTATTTTTTCATCAAGAAGTATTGGAACACTTGCCTGCACTGTTGGCTGATATAGACCACCTATGCTATACAAAATCATAAGTGTGGCAATAAGCAGCGGTATTAGTGAAATGATATCCACAGTTAGATAGAAAAACAACATTAAAAAGCCTGTCAAAAAATCGAGTATCACCATAATATTCCGCTTGTTTCTCCTATCGGCAATGATACCACCTATAGGCATAAGCAAAACTAAAGGTAGAAAAGATACCGCACTTACCACCCCGAAAAGTGCTGATGAGCCAGTTATATTTAGTAAATAGAGAGGTAGGGCAAAGCGAAGTATACCATTTCCAAAGAGCGAGATAATCTGCCCAATCACCACTAAAGTGAAGTCCTTTTGCCATAGTTTTGTTTGTTTCATTATACACACTCCATTCTGTTCACTTTTTTAAGAAGTCCACCGAATAAAAATGTAGACACAATAAGTAACACTCCACCAGCAATGATAAAAGCAATATCCGTGTCAGTACCTAAAAGCATTACGAAATTTCCAAATGGTGAAACAAGTATTGTTGCTGTGACCACTGGCACTATAATCGATTTTTTATAAAATCCTATTCTAAGAGAAATAAGGCCGATAAAATTTGCTACAAATGCAAAAATTAGCGATAGTTTTAGCATTAAGCCAATGTCTGTGAAAGGCTTTACTATAAGACCTATTGCACTTCCGAGAAATCCCACACTTATGCAAGTAATCATATTAACAGCAAACATCATCACGAAAACAAATAAAAATACGAGTACAAATTTTGCAAAGAGTATGCTACTTCTTTTTTGCGGATAGGTAAAGAGTAACACATTTTTTCGTCCTGTGTACTCTTCTACAACAAATTTTGAGTGCATCACTGATGACAAAATAGCAAAAGCACTCATCGACATGATAGAAACCATAGTCATAATCATAGTAGGATCCGAAAACACCTGAGAGTTGGGGTCGTTTGGCTCTAAAACAGGAACAGCACAAAAAAGCAGACCCATAGCTATTACAGCAATGAATATCCCTATAACACTAAGCAAATATGGTTTTAGATTATTTTTTCGAAGTTCAAGTTTAATCAGTTTCATAGTTTATCCCCTCATTCTTTCTATCAAGTAATTTTCAGTATCATTGCCATAGTTGTTTTGCAAATCTTCTATCTTGCCAAGCCTTTCTAAGCTACCGTTTGAAATAATGACAACACTTTCAGCAGTTTGCAGTATCTCACTTAAAATATGGCTTGATAGAATGATAGTTGTGCCTTTTTTCTTGAGTGAAATAAACAGCTCTCGCATATCTTTGATAGCAACAGGATCAAGTCCATTTATCGGCTCGTCAAGCAGCAAAATATCAGGATTATGGCTGATTGCTCTTGCGATACCAAGTCTTTGTTTCATACCCATAGAAAACTTTGAAACAGGCTTTTTGTCTACATTTGTAAGTCCAACAGATTTCAGTATCTCGTTAATATCGGCTTTTACATTTAGATATTTCAAGTGAATTTCAAGGTTTTCGTGAGCCGTTAAATGTTCGTAGAAAACAGGTGTTTCAATCATAACTCCAAGTCGTTTAAGTACTTTGTCACGCTCCTCCCACGGAGAATAGAAAAAAACTTTGGCTTCTCCATCGGTTGGCTCAAGTAGCCCACATAAGAGTTTAAGAAGTGTCGTTTTACCTGCACCATTACTACCAAGCAGTCCTATAAGTTCACCCTTTTTGACTTCAAAATTGATGTGGTTTAGTGTAGGCATGCTGTCATAACTTTTGAATAAGCTACGAGTTTTAATAATTGTTTCCATAATTTTTCTCCTTTTGATTTTATCATACATTTGGTTGGTATGTATTGTCTTAAAAATAATCTGCTCTCATTAGGAGCAGTTATTTCTATAGCTTTTTAAATTTTTCTATAAACTCATCTTCAAATAATACAAGATTATACTGAGCTGTAAGTTCGTTAATCATCTTACATTTATTCGCTATTCTCTCTTTGTCAGTTCCAAATATAACAGGGTTTAACCAAGTGTTTAAAAGTAGCGAGATAAGTTCTGCAAGCTCATAAGGTTTATCACAAGTAATTGAGCCGTCGTTTACACCTTGTTCGATGATTGGGAATATATAATATGGTACAACTTCATTCATCGTGCATTTCAGTTGCGTTGCTAAAAATTTAGGATTATCTAAAAGGCTAGGCACTATATCAAGTAAAGTGGCAGAGGCTTCACTGAATACATTTAAAACAAGAACTTGTTTTAGTTTCTCAGCACCTGTGAGTGTGGTATTATTTTTCATATCAACAAAAAACTGTGCATTGGTTTCACTAAGTTTCGTAGCAACAGCATCGAATATATCCTCTTTTGACTTAAAATGATGATAGATAGCTCCTTTAGTTAATCCCTCAAGTTCATTTATAATATCTTGCAAGCTAGTATTATCATATCCCTTTTCAAGAAAAAGCCGTGCTGACACATCGAGTATTCGCTCGACAGTTTGTTCTGGGTATTTATTTCTTGCCATATTATTACCTCCCATACCAAAAGTATGTAAGTATACTATCATACCGCCAGTATGATTGTCAAGTGTTCTAAAATTACTATATCATAATAATTGTTTTACAATTTATTGCAGGTATATTAAAATCAATCACGGAAAGTCGCAAATATTCTGCTCTATTTTCTGTTACCTTTTTTACCTACTCTATGAGATAAATAAGCTCTATATCGTGGTTTGCAATATCAATATCTCACTCTTTATTTCGCAGAGTGGAATGAGCAAATGGGGGTTTTAGCTTTTATTTTTAAGCTAACTATAGCCTTCTTAATTGGATTAGTAACAGCAGTTATTATAGAAAAAAAATGAATATAAAAGACGATTTTATTGATGACGATAATGAAATTGAACTTAAAGACGAGCGTGCTACAATGATACGCTCAAAGGTTGGGTTATCTATGTGGCGAATAAATTTATTCCTTTTGCTTGCACTACTACTATTAATGATAGCCTTAAAAATACCTATTGCCACTTGGTGCACACTTGTATCAAATTACAAAAGCTGTGCCAGTTCAATTTGGCACAGCTTCTATTGTGTAGAGGTATCTTTGCTCGGTGTCTGTTTTTAATTTTCCATATTGTAGTCGCTCCTTTCACAAAAACGGAAAAAGCACCTATCAACCTTTTGAGGTCAATAAGTGCCTTTTTCGTTATTTTGTACTAAATGTTAGTTGCTGTGTGGGTGTTATTTTTTACCCAAGAAAGACTTGCATTGAAATTCAAAGAACACATAATTATATTCCTCGCTGTGCCTATAATACAAATCGATTTCTTGTTCAATCAATGTTATAACTTCAAGCGCTTCGTGATTGTCCTCATATTTTTCCCTCATTGCCTTTAAGTTGTTGGCAAGAGGTACATAGTAATTTTCCGTCCATGCTTCGGGAGGTAGAGGAAAGTGTGAAAGTGTATTGTAGCCCAGTTTTTTTGCTTGAGCAATTTTATTTGCAATGTGGTCAATCTGTGGATAGTTGCTTTCCCAGTAGAGTTTAACCTCATTTGAAACATCATTTGAAGTAAAACAGATTTCACTACAAATTATCTTGCCATCCTTTTTTAGAAATCGTTTCCAGTCTGAAAGTCCATTTGTAAATCCAGCAATATAAATTGCACCCTCTGCAAAAATATAATCAAAACTGCAATCTTTAAATGTCATATCAAACATCGACATACAAACGCCTTTTACTCTATCACAAAGTCCAAGATTTGATGCTCTGTCATTCACTTTATCAATATAGTTTTGCATATTATCCAATGCAATTATTTCAGCATTTTTGATTTCATTTGCAATAATAAACGTGTGTACACCAATACCACAACCAACATCTAAAATTTTCACTGGTCGAGTCTTGTCTATTGTGGTAATAGCTTTTAGTGTAGCAATTTCACAACCAGGGCCGAGCTGTTCCATACCCTCGAAAGCTTCAAAAAAATATTTTTCCATCATTAGCCCTCAAGTATTTCTTTAACATACTCTATTGTGCCATTAATTTGTTTGGTGCTATCACTTAAACTTATTGCCATAAAGTTTTCGTCTGGTACATCAAACGGTGCTTTAATTGCTAATAGGCTTGCAGGCTTATATCCAACTCTTGGATAATATTTTTCGCTACCTAAGACAACAATAATATCATAACCCATAGATTTTGCTATCTCGTGTCCTCTTTTCATCAAAGCAGTGCCAACACCTTTTCGTTGAGC
>CAYJHQ010000061.1:0-8897 GCA_964369775.1 uncultured Lachnospiraceae bacterium | reverse complement strand
ATTACTTCAATAAATTTTGGATTGCTGGGTTCCCAGGACTTGCAATCTTCACATTAGCAATGGGGGCAAACTTCATTGGAGACGGGCTAAGAGATTTACTAGACCCAAAACTAAGAAAAAAATTATAAGATAGAAGACGAGAAGTTCCCTTAACTATTTAGTTGGGGAGCTTTTTCTTGAATATGTAGAAGCGGGAATTCGACAAAAACAATGAGTCCGAAAAGAAATATATGGTTTTTCTTGCAAAAACCTTTAAGTAATAGTAGAATATACAAGATGTTAGAATATTTATGCATAAAGGAGAATGAAAAATGAAAATGAAAAAAGTTGTTAGCGTAATGCTTATAGGATTAATGATGTTAGGAGTAGCTGGATGCTCTAGCTCAGGAAAAGAAGTAAAAAGCGCAGAAGATTTAGAAGGTGCATTAATAGGTGTCCAACTTGGAACAACAGGAGATATTAACTGTACAGGTGATTTTGGAGATGAGAATATTGAGCGTTTTACAAAAGGATTTGAGGCAGTTCAGGCTCTTCAGCAAGATAAAGTGGATGCAGTTGTAATTGATAACCTTCCAGCAGAAGCTTTTGTTGAAGAAAATGATGACCTAGAAATCTTAGAAGCGCCATATGCTGAAGAAGAGTATGCGATGGCATTTAAAAAAGGTAACACAGAATTAGTTGATAAATTTAACACAGCTTTAGCTGAATTAAAAGAAGATGGAACATTTGAGGCGATTCAAGCGTATTATTTAAATGAAGAAGGAGAGAGATATACTTCACCAGAAGGTACTGACTATTCAAATGGAGAACTTGTAATGGCAACAAATGCGGAATTTCCTCCATATGAGTTTAAAGAAGGTGGAGACATTCTTGGAATTGATGTGGATATGGCTACTGCAATTGCGGACAAATTAGGAATGAAATTAATCATTGAAGATATGGCGTTTGATTCAATCATTACAGCGGTAGATAGTGGGAAAGCAGATTTTGGCGCAGCAGGAATGACAGTAACTCCAGAGAGAGAAGAATCGGTTGATTTTTCAGATACATACGTTACTGCAAAGCAAGTAATCATTGTAAAGAAATAAGTTCTGTTGAGTAGAATGGGGAAAAGAGATGCAAAGTTATTTTGAAGAATTTTCTGATGCATTTTATCAGAATTTTATTGAAGAAGATAGATGGAAATATATAATAGACGGACTTGGGATAACCATCCAAGTCACTTTCTTCGCATTGATAATAGGTGTACTGCTAGGAGTTCTGGTTGCAATCATTAGATCCACCTATGATAAGACAGGAAAAATGAAGATTGCAAACATCCTTTGTAAGATATATATTACAGTCGTTCGAGGAACTCCAGTTGTTGTTCAACTTTTGATTATTTATTTTGTTATTTTTGGAAGCACACGAATTAGCAAAGAGTTTGTAGCGATATTAGCATTTGGACTAAATTCAGGTGCGTATGTAGCAGAGATTGTTCGCTCAGGGATTATGTCTATAGATAATGGACAGTTTGAAGCCGGAAGAAGTTTAGGCTTTAACTATAGACAGACAATGCGACATATTATCTTACCACAAGCATTTAAAAATGTATTGCCCGCTCTTGGAAATGAGTTTATCGTACTATTAAAAGAAACTTCGATTTGTGGTTATATCGGCTTACAAGACTTGACTCGTGGAGGAGATACGATTAGAAGTATAACCTATAGTGCAATGATGCCGCTTTTTGCAGTAGCCCTGATATACTTAGTCATGGTAATGGTTTTTAGTATGTTGGTGAATAAATTAGAAAGGCGGTTGAGAAACAGTGATCATTAATGGAGATGTCTTGATAGAAGTAAAAGATGTACATAAAGTCTATAATAAAAAATTACACGCTCTAAACGGAGTGACAGAAGATATAAAAAAAGGTGAGGTAGTAGTAATTATAGGGCCATCAGGATCAGGTAAATCTACATTTCTTCGTTCGCTAAACCTCCTTGAAGTGCCGACGAGTGGTCAGATTATCTTTGAAGGTGTTAATATTACAGATAAGAAAGTTAATATCGATGAACATAGAAGAAAGATGGGAATGGTATTCCAGCATTTCAATCTATTTCCTCATATGAGTGTATTGCAGAATATTACATTAGGACCGATTAATATATTAAAACAAGCAAAAGAAGATGCAGAAGAAAAAGCAATGGAATTACTTGAAATGGTCGGTTTGAAAGAAAAGGCTAATACTTATCCTTCTAAACTATCGGGAGGACAAAAGCAAAGAATTGCAATTGTAAGAGCGTTAGCAATGAATCCAGATGTTATGTTATTTGATGAACCAACATCAGCTTTAGATCCAGAGATGGTAGGGGAAGTACTTGATATCATGAAAAAGTTAGCAAGAGATGGGATGACTATGGTAGTTGTAACACATGAGATGGGATTTGCAAAAGAAGTTGCAACTAGGTGCATCTTTATGGATGAAGGAAATGTAGTGGAACAAAATAAACCACAAGAATTTTTCGACCATCCAAAATCAGAAAGATTGCAAGGGTTTCTATCTAAAATAATATAATATAATCAGAATGGTCACCACTAGCTAAATAGCAATGGTGACCATTCTGATTTTGTATCTAATCATTTAGCTCATCTTGCTCAACAAATGATTGCTGACTGTGCGAGGAAAGCTTAAATACAGATACGAGGTTGGAAAGTCCACTAGCTTGGTTAGAAAGTTGTGAGCCTGTAGATGCACTTTCATGGCTTAAAATAGCATTAGATTGAGTAACATCAGAAATTTGAGCAACACCATCTTTAATCTGCTCTATAGTGCGGGACTGTTTATTGGTGCTATCAGCAATATTTGTTATTAAAGTTGTACAATCTCGAACTTCAACAACAGTTTGGTCAAGTCCTTCTTCGGCTTGTTTTGCAAGAGCAACACCCTTTTCAATTGATAATATAGAAGAACTAATTAAATCTGCAGTATCTTTCGCTGCAATAGAAGATTTATTGGCAAGGTTACGAACTTCATCAGCAACAACCGCAAAACCCTTGCCCGCTGTACCAGCACTAGCGGCCTCGACAGCAGCATTTAAAGCTAAAATATTAGTTTGGAATGCGATGTCTTCAATAGTTTTAATGATCTTGCTGATTTCATTTGATTTTTTTGCAATTTCGTTCATAGCTATCATAAGTTCATGCATTTGATGACTATTTTTATCAATGCCATCAGCAATTTTAGTAGCCATCAAACCAGCATTAGTACCGTTTTGAGCAGTAGTATTAATAAATCCTGAGATTTCGTTCATAGAAGTTAATAATTCTTCTACAGAATTCGCTTGTTGTTCATTGCCTTGAGCAATTGTGGAAGCAGCAGATGACATTGTTATAGAAACAGTTGACATTTGATGTGCAGAAGATTTAATACCATACATTGTATTTCCGATTTGCACTATGATTTTTTCGAAGCTAGTCTTAATACTGTTAAGGCTACCTACATATAAATCATTTCCTGAAACAGCTAAGTCAAAATTGCCATTACTCATAGAGAATAACAAATTTTCAATTTCACAAACAATTTTTGCGAGTGTATCAGACATATCATTAAAGCTAGTTTGAAGATTTCCGATTTCATCATTTGAAGTAACGCTTGTTCTAGTATCAAAGTTACCATTTGCAATATTGTTTGCCATTGAATTAAGCTGTGAAAGTGGAGCGAGTGACCGCCTTATAACAATTATTGATACAATTAGGATAATTATCATACAACCAAGCGAAGAAAGGATAAGTATTATAGCCATAGTTGCAGTATCAGAGTTCATTTCAGATGTAGAAATTCCACTTACAGACCACCACGTAGTTTCCATCAATTGTAAAGGATAATAGAAATTTGTGTTATCTCCAACCACTGTAGTAAATGGAGAATTTGAAGATATTTTAGACTGCAAGTCTTGTGCTTGCTCTGAAGTTTCTGCGGTATCAAAATGTGATTCACCTAAATATTCATCAGTGGTCGTATCATTAATAAATGCTCCACTTTGAGTAAATATACTGGAAAATGTAGTGTCAAAATCAGGACTGCTACTGACTTGTTGAGTAAATGCAGAAGTTACAATATCTGTAACAATAACTCCAACACTTTCACCTTCAACTACAATTGGAGTACAAACAGTGACGATGATTTTTCCTGCATTTGCAGTAGAAACATATGGATCTGTTATATATATTTCTTTTGTTTGCATAGGAACAGAATAATACTCAGCTTCAAAATAATCTGATGTATAAGCTACATCATAGCTTCCCTGTTGTGCTGCATCTTCTACTACGAAAATGGCATAATTTTCAAAGCCACCGAAAGCACCTGGTGCAAAAAGTACACCCATACCAACTACTGCATCATTATTTTTTGTAGCAGCAGAAAATGTTTCAAAGAGATAATTTTCAGTGTTGTAAAGTGTTAAATTTAGATTATAGTTTGGAAAAATTTGGCTTGAAAAAGTCATATCATCATCGTTAGAAAAATTGTCATATTGAGAGATTGCATAATCTGTTGCATTTGCATTAGAAAATAATGCTCCATCGATAATTGACTGAGCAGACTTCGCATTTGATTGAGCAATAGCGAATAATTCATTAGTGGTTTTTGAACTAAACATAGATTGTAAGGTTGCAGTAGAAGAAACTAAAAAAATTGAGAATACGACTACTAATGTGATGGAGAGGTAAATTGCAATTCTTGTTGAAAGGCTTCTAAATTTAGTATTATTCATCATTATAAAAACTCCCTTTTGAAAAATATGTATTGCGACATTAACTGAAAGCAGAAAATCTTCCAGTCTTTGTAGGAAAAATAGTATGGTTGCTACTTTACAGTGCCAAAATTTGGTTTATGACTTCAGTATACATGCTTTAGAATAATGTGTAAAGTGAATAATAATAGCTGGTTTTGGTTTCAGTGCTATTTAATAGTGGTTGCAACTTCATAAATACTTTTCCTATACACTGCTGGTGACATATTCGCCCTTTCTTTGAAAAATTTATAAAATGCAGACAAACTGTTAAATCCTACACTGTAAGCTATATCAATTATTTCATTGTCAGTCTGCACTAAAAGCCTGACAGCTTCTTTATACCTTAAATCATTTACATAGGCACTTGGTGTTTTACCATATTCATCTTTGAAAATTTCGACCATTCGTTTGCGAGAAAGTCCAAGGTTATCTATTTCAGTGTTTAGAGTTTCTAACTCGCTAAACATATCATCAATAAGATTTTTGAGTTTTTCAGCAATCTCTTTCATTGGCTTATAGTCGAGTAAATCACTTCGACATCTTTTGCAAGGTCTGTACCCTGCTTTTATCGCTTCATCTGCCGTTTTGTAAAACTCTATGTTTTCTACTTTCGGTGTTTTAGATTTACAAGATGGTCTGCAATAAATGCCTGTTGATTTCACAGCATAAAAGAATACAGTGTCATAACTTTCATCACTAGAGAATACAGCGTCATACATTTCATCAAATGTCATATTAAATTTATTACCCATAACACACCTACTTCCGTTTCATAGATTTGATAATGTCTTTAGTGGATTTATCTACTTTTAATGATTCTCTTATTTTTTGCAAAGCCTTATTAAAGGTTTTATCATCTAAATTGTTATCATTAAGATATGCCATTGTTTCAGTGGGGAAATTTACAAAACATACTTGTAAACACCACGCAACAGCCATTTTCACATAATAATCATCGTGAGTAATAATATCGCAGATAAATAATATATCATCAAGATATTGCTTTTCGATAAAGTGGAATAAAAACATAACCACAGCAAATCGTATTTCATAGGTCTCGCTTGACTGGTGGTATCTCTGTAAAAACTTCCACACTCGCTCTTTGTGTAGCCTTACAATTTTAAGTTCATTGCAAAAGCTATCACATAACGACCAATTTGTAACATTAGGAACAAACAAGGATATTTGCTCTAATATTACTTCGATGTCCTCTTTCATATTGCCGATAATGAGGGCTTTTAACATTGTTTCCTCAAAATATATATCGTTAGCATTATCAAGAAATTCAATGGGATTGTCCCTTGCAATTTGTTTGGCTATTTTTCGAATTTGTGGGATTCGTACGCCTATAAGGTTGTCACAACCAGGAATTAGCGAAGTCGCAAACTCTCTAAAATGTTCATCACTAAGAACAAATAATTCTTTTCTTATTTCAGTTTCTCTTTCGTACATGTTTTCACCTATTTTCATAATCTGTAATATTACTATAATCAATATCTTTCAAAAACTTTGTGATTAGTTTTTGATTTATATAACGTCATTATCATTAGAAATAATCAATACTTTTATAAGCTTGCGTTTTGATAGATTTTTGATTTTTTGGATCATCAAGTTCTGGAATTGCCCCAGCTGCAATTGCCCATAGATATACGCTTGCGGTAGTGCCATAGGGTGAATATCTCTTTCGGTAACGCTCAAACATTTTCTTTGTGACTTCTTTATGTCGATACAACATACGAAGTCCACGGTGTATTGCAATATCACCGAAGCTTAACACGTCATCACGCTTGAGTGTACTTGCAAGAAGCATTTCAGCTGTCCACACACCAATACCTTTTAACGCAGATAATTCCTCGATTACTTCTGAATCGGTAAGCACATGTAGTTTGTCAAGATTTAAGTCTCCACTGCATATTTTTAGTGCAAAATCTTTTATATATTCTGCTTTCTTAAACGTTGTGCCAAAAGCCTGTATTTCTTCCACTGTTAAGCAGTTTATATTTTCTGCTGTAATGCTTGAAATAGAATGTTCCATTCTACTAAATACAGTTTCTCTTGCTTGTCTCGATACTTGTTGTCCAAGTATTGCACGAATGATTGCGGTGAATATATCTGTGTCAATCGGTCTTTTGAGCATACCGATTTTATCGATCGCCTCACCCAATCGCTTATCTTTTTTCTTTAAGTAGTTAATCTCTTTTTCTCCATACTCGAAATACATCTTACACCTCGTTTAGTTGATGTTTTTATTATATAGGAAAAATGCAAAAAATTCTTCCTGAAATTACGTATTTAATTTTAGCTAAACAAAAAACAGCCGATACAATCGACTGACTTTTTAAAGAGGTTGAACTTTATAAAGACTCAGTTTGAGCAAATCAAAAATATGGACCTGGCGGGAATCGAACAGAGGTCAGGTCTGAAAACCCTTATAAAAGGAGGGTTCTGAGCATCACTTAATAATTTGTTCTCAAGATTGTTTTCAAAGATTGCAAAATTAAATTGAAAACCCGAATATGAAAAGAAAGTTGGATTTTCTTCAGAAAAATAAGAACACTTGTTCTGGAAATGAAAATGTGATTATAATAATTATAGTGCTACCTAAAGTGGTAGGCGGTTAGTCCTCTAACTACTAGAGGGCATGTGTCCCTCTGGTACATATCATTCGTGATAAATACTACAAAAGAGGGTGATGCTAATGTTGACGATAGAAGCTCTAATAGCAGTGTTAAGTTTCGGCTTAACGTGTTTCGGACTTGGTTATACATTTGGGAAAAACGCAAAAAAATAATCGCCCCTGCCTCACAAACTTGGACGATTATTTAATCTAAAAATTTTGAGAGCTAACCGTTTATCGGTAGCACTTTTTGTGTATATAGTATAGCATGGGATAGAAGATGTGTCAAATTTCATTTCTTGATAGATTTTTTTCGCCTGCCATTTTGTCAATGCGTTCTAGTAAGTCTATGTCTAGTCGTACACTGATTACTGTTTTTCATTTTTGTTTTGTTTAAATATCATAATCCATACCTCAATTCAATATTTACTAATTATTGCTAATTGTAGTATAACAAGGGCATCTTATATGTATTTAATATTTGATATATAAAATAGAATACAGTCCCAATGTAAAAGGAGAAGTAATATGGCTAGTGCAAAAAACAAAGTAATTGGTGGTGCTTATAATGGTTATCTCGTTTCATCTTTTTTAAGTAATACGGTTAGTCTTACAAAAGGTAGTACAACTATTGATTTATTGAAAAGTAATGTGGAAAGTTACGAAGTTCTTAATGAAGAAAAAAAGAAAAGTGGCACAAGTGCTGTTATGCGTGGTATGGGTGGTGCAATGTTATTAGGACCTGTTGGTCTATTAGCAGGTGTTTCTGCAAAAAGTAATAATATTATACAAGTTGCTATCTATTTTAAGGATGGAAGAAAAAGCCTATTAGAAATAAACGATAAAATATATTCTAAATTAATTAGTTCTTTATTTTAGAACTAACGATTCTAAGTTGTAATAAATTTTATCTACAATACTATGTATTAGGAGGAACTAATATGGCATTAATTAATTGTCCTGAATGTAACGCTGAAATAAGCGATCAATCTAAAAAATGTATACGCTATGGTTATAAACTAAAAAACACAAATAACTTAAGAAGAAAATGGGTGTTACTAATTATTATTGGTTTAGTAGTATTATCAAGTACATTATTGGTTTTCATTCCTTATACTACAAATAAAAATACAATTCAAGAAATTAATTATAAAATAGATTTCATTGATTCGATTTCAATAGATACAGCACCAGAAATTTTAAAAGTATATGCAGAATATAAACAGTTGTCTCCACTGGTACAATTTTTCATTGCCGATAAAGACAAGCTAACAAATGCAATTGACGAACTAAAAGAACTAAAAATAGAGATTACAGAAGATAATATTTTGGACTTTATACAGGTTGAAATCAAGTATTCTGATATGCGAATTGAAGATAAATTAGGTGGATTTTGGAAAGAATACAATACATATTGTGATATGGAGTTGAAAATTACTCCTGTTGCTGATTTTGAATAGTATTCTGCCATACTTTCAAGAACACCTTCAATTAAAATGCCACTTGCA
>CAYJHQ010000060.1:0-9115 GCA_964369775.1 uncultured Lachnospiraceae bacterium | reverse complement strand
CACAGTTAGATGGAGAATATGTAAAAAGGCTAGGATTCTTATTTGATTGTAAATGCTTTTTGGGAACAATTTTATCAGTTATAAAAAGTGATGGAGTTGTAGAAGGAGGTAAAGATTGCAAGAAGAAATAGTGAAAATCCTTATTACGGGTGCCAATAGTTACATAGGAACCTCATTTGAAGAATATATGAAAAAATTTGAAGGTTATAAGATAGATACTTTGGATTTGAAGAGTGATAAATGGAGTGAGTATGATTTTTCAGGTTATGCTACTGTATTCCATGTGGCAGGAATTGCGCATCGAAAAAGAGTGGAACCAATATTGTTTAAACAAGTAAACATGGAACTCGCAATAGAGGTTGCAAAAAAGGCGAAGAAAAGCGGAGTCTCAACCTTCGTGTTTATGAGTAGTATGAGTGTATATGGAGTGGAAGAATCAAAAAATACTATAACAAAAAAAACGCAAACAAATCCAACGTCCGCATATGGACTGAGTAAACTAAAGGCAGAACAAGAATTAAAGAAATTAGTAGATAAGTCTTTTTCAGTTGTGGCTTTGCGGCCGCCTATGGTGTATGGAGAAGGAGCTCCAGGAAATTTGGAGCAACTATATAAGGCGGTACACAAGGTACATGTATTCCCAAAGTTCAAAAATGAAAGAAGTTTTATTCATATTGACAAACTTTCTGAAGAAGTAAAAAATTCTTTGAATATCCAAGGGTTTCAAATACGACTAATCCAGGATGGGAATTATCATTGTACTTATGAGATGATAAAAGATTATGCGCGAGAGAATAATATAAAAATATGGTATCCAAGAATTTTTAATCCAATAATAAAATTTTTAATCGGAAAAAGTAAGGTGATATCAAAAGTGTTTGGAGACTTGAAATATGAATACTAGAAAAGTACTGTTTGTAGCACATGTAGATAGTCATATAAAAGCATTTCATTTACCATATATTAAGATGCTTAGCGAAGAGGGATTCGAAGTTGATGTAGCTTCTAATGGGGAAGAAAAGTTTGAAAATTGTACGAAAAAATTTAATGTTAGTTTTCAAAGAAGCCCTTTAGACCCAAGAAATATTAAAGCGTTTTTTCAATTAAAGAAAATAATCAATGAGCAAAATTATGAATTGATTCATTGCCATACTCCAGTTGGTGGAATTGTAGCAAGACTAGCTTCTAGGTTGGGGGAACATTATAAAACTACAAAAATGGTCTATACAACGCATGGGTTTCATTTTTTTAAAGGGAACAGTAAACTGAAAAATTTACTTTTTCGGTCAATTGAATCTTTTGCAGCGAGGTACACAGATGAATTGATTACTATCAATAAAGAAGATTATGCTGCAGCAAAGAGATTCAAATTTAAAAAGAATGGTAAGTGCCATTTGGTTCACGGAGTAGGAATTGACATTCAGCGTATTGATAACATAACTGGAAAAAGAGTGGAGCTTTGCAATGCGGAAAATATACCAGAGTCAGGAAAAATTCTTCTATCAGTTGGCGAACTTAATGATAATAAGAATCATTTGACCGTGATAAATAGTATGAAAAAACTACCGCAAGACTATCACTATGTTATTTGTGGAGTCGGTGATAAAAGAGATTTATATTTAAATCTAGCAAAAGAACTGGGTATAACTAATAGATTGCACTTACTAGGGTATCGTACAGACGTTATAGAAATCATGAAGGCGAGTGATTATTTTGTTTTCCCTTCAAAAAGAGAAGGTTTATCAGTTGCGTTAATGGAAGCTATGGCATCCGGTCTTCCATGTGTAGCCAGTAAGATACGAGGGAATAGCGATCTAATCGATAATGGAAAAGGTGGATATTTAATAAATTGTGATGAATTTGCTGACAAGTTACCCAAAGTGTTAGAAAAAACAAGAACTAACATTGAAGATTTCAAGGCATTTAATAAGAGAAAAATAAAAAGATTTGAATTATATAAAGTGATAGAAGAGGTGAAGCACATATATGGGATATGATGTATCGGTTATCATGGGCGTGTATAATGATAAAACTTATTTAGAACAAGCGATAGAGTCCGTACTATCACAAAGTATGAAGCGGTTTGAATTTATCATATGCGATGATGGTTCTACAGATGGATCTAGCGATGTATTAAAAAGGTATGCGAGTAAGGATGAGAGAATTGTCGTTATAATCAATGAGAGAAATATGGGGCTTGCAGCAACCTTGAACAGATGCATTAAAGAATCAAGGGGGAAATATATTGCACGTATGGATAGTGATGATGTAATGAAAGAGCATAGATTAAAGAGACAACTAGAATTTATGGAAGAACATAGTGAATTCTCTGTAGTGGGATCGGGGGTTGAATATATTAATCGAAGTGGAAATGTATATAAAAAGCTCTTATTGCCTCAAACTATAGATCTCACAAGAGCAGTGAGAGGTTTTTGTGTTGTCCATCCTAGCGTGATGATGAAAAAAGAACCGGTTGTGAGTGTGGGGGGCTATTCAGTTAATAAGAATACGACACGAGCAGAAGACTATGATTTGTGGTGTAAAATATTAGAATCGGGAATGAAAATAGCAAACATTCAAGAATATTTGTTGTGTTATAGAGAAGATATAGATGGAATGAGAAAGCGAAAATATAAGTTTAGAATACAGGAATATAGACTGAAAAAGTATTGGATGAAAAGAACGAATCAACCGATTACATCATATATATTTGCTTTTAAACCGTTAATAGTAGGATTGATACCACATAAATTAATGAAAAAGATAAAGTCAAAGTAAAGGAAGTTATGAATGAATAGAAGATTATTGGGGATACATTTTTTGTTAAACATTCCGAGTGTTTTATTGTTTGTTTTATTACTTGATGAAGCAAATGTATATATGGTACCTATGTTTGTAATAAGTTTAATTCAATTGATAGGAAATATCTCACTCTTGTGGCTACTGCAACGCAGCATATTTTCCTTTTCACTTATATTTGTAGTGCTAAGCTATATTTTTCATTTTGGGCATCTACCATTAGGAGCGTTTAATATTGAGTTTGGTCCTAATATATTGTTTCCGCTATGGTATATTAGTGAATGGGTTTATACAAATGCATTTATATTTACTTACTTAGTTCAGTATTTTTTCACAGCAGGGATACTAATAACACTGATGTATAAAAAAAATGAGAAACGTGAAGAATTATCTTGTGAAAAAATAATTAAATGGAAAGAAAGAGTTTCAGATACAAAATTAATTCAGATAGGATATGCATTTCTAGCTATAGGAATATTGCCATCAATTTATATTGAAGGAAGTAAATTGATTACTTATTTCACCAAAGGGTATTTGGCTTTATTTAATCTTGGGTTTAGAGATTATATGCTGGTGGTTTCAAAGTGTGTAGAAGTAGGGTTTATGGCTTTAATGTTAGGGTGTTCCAATGATAAGAGGAAAGGGAATATTATAGCGATAATTGCATTAGCATACCAAGGAGTGAAAATGCTGAGTGGAAGTCGAGGCGAGGCAGTTTGTTATGCAATTACCTATTTAATAATTTGGCAAGCTTTTATACACAAATTGAATAAGAAGGATTATATAAAATTGATAACAGTGTGCATGGTAGGATTAGGCGTTATTACGGTTATAGCATCTTTAAGAAATGTTAACTTTGATAAGACAACTTTTGTCGAGGTAGTAGTTTTAATAGTAACTAATAATCCAATAGTAAATATGCTATCAGAATTTGGGTCTACATTTGCAGCAGTCTGCTTTTCAATTAATTCATTCCCGGAGGAGGCAGCTCCCGTATATGGGCTTAATTATATACTGCCTATAGTATATATTGTTCCAAATATTGGAGGATTTAACGAAACAGTTGTGAATCTCTCGATTTTTTCAAATCATTATGAAACATTCAAACAGCCAACTGGAGGGTCATATATTGGTGAGCTGTATTATAGCTTTAATTGGTTGGGTACTGTAATGGCAGTTTTCTTAGGCGGATTAGTCGGTTATATAACAAGAGTGATAAAAAAAGTAGAGAGCGTTAAGTCAAAGTTTTTATATTTACTCTTAATTCAGATGATACCATATTTCTTGTTTTGGATTAGAGGATATTTCGGGGCATTATATCGAGGCATTATATGGCATGGAGCACTAGCAATTATATTACTCTTTATTATAGAAACAAGGTGGTTTCAAGAGAAACTTGAACAAGGGAGAAGGCTATGGGAGAGAACACGAAGAAAATCAGCATAATAGTACCAATATATAATGTAGAAGAGTATCTAGAGCAATGTATAGAATCTTTAATTAGTCAATCATTTGACGATTATGAGATTCTGTTGATTGATGATGGTGCTACAGATGATTCTGGAAAGATAGCAGATGTATATCAAGAAAGATACCCAGAAATAATTCGAACTTTTCATAAAGAAAATGGAGGATTAAGCGATGCGAGGAACTTTGGTATTCCGCATGCTATAGGAGAGTACCTGTATTTTGTTGATAGTGATGATTATCTTGAAAAAGATGTACTGAGCGGATTATACCAACATGCAAAGAATACCCGTTCAGATATTGTTGTATTTGATTATATTCAAAACTTTCCGACATCAGCTGTTATTCATGAAATGTTCCGAAAAGGCACAGATGATGATTATATCTTTTGTAATCCTAATGTTTTCAATAAATTATTTCATAGAAAAATATTTGTTGATAGAGGTTTTGAATTCACAAAAGGAATCTGGTATGAAGATATCGCCTTGATTCCAGGACTAGTTGCATATAACTATAAAATCACAAATTACCCAAAGCCGTTGTATCATTATAGAATGCGTGAAAATTCAATTATGCAGCAAAAGAAATATAATCCGAGATTCTTTGAAATATGGAAAGCGATGGAATGTTTGTCTGTGCATCTAAGCGATAAGTATTACAAAGAGCTAGAATTTTTAACGATTCATCATGCGTTTTATGGATTGTCGTTAAAGATTTTAAAATACAAAGAGTATAAAGATATGGACAGGGCAAGGAATCTTTTAATAGAAAAATTCCCAGATTGGAAAGCTAACAGATACTATCGTCAAAAAGGAAAAATTTTTATGCTTTATTGCAGCATGTTAGAAAGAAGATGGTACGGAATTTGCCGACTGTTTATTAGGTTAAAGGAGAGTGTGAAAGATGCAAAGTAATGTTACAATTACTGTTGTTGTACCTATTTACAACGTAGAAGATTATCTTGATGAGTGTTTACAATCCTTAGTAGAGCAGAGCACTATTCCTTTTGAAGTTTTGTTAGTAGATGATGGAAGCACAGATAAATCACCAGATATCAGTATGAAATATACGAAAATTAATCCAGAACTGTTTCACTATTATAGAAAAAGTAATGGTGGTCTTAGCGATGCGAGAAATTATGGAATTGAACGTGCGAAAGGTGATTACATTCTATTTCTAGATAGTGATGATTATCTTGTAGAGAATGCGATTGAGAGGATTGTAAATTTAATCAGTAATGACAATGCAGATATTGTAGAATTTGATTTTATGAAGTTCTATGAGAGTGGGAGAACAGAGAGAGTGAAATCAGTACAAGGTCATTCAAGAATGATAGATGAGAAAGAATATTTAATTGGGGAGCACGCAGCTTGTAACAAAGTTGTGAGAAGAGAAATATTTGAAAATTATAAAATTAGATTCCCAAAAGGACTATGGTATGAAGATCGTGCGACGACAGGACAGTATGTTGTCGGAAATCCCAAAATACAATATTTTGCTGAAACACTTTATTGTTACCGTCAAAGAGAAGCGTCCATTATGCATCAAAGTGGTTATAATCCTAAGATGATGGATATTGTGGCTGCAGTTGATATGGCAAGGGAAGGTATAGATAGAAGGAAATATAGGGATGAAATCGAATACATCTATATAGGGAATCTGATTTTTACGAATGCATTGAGGTTATTACCATATAAGGCTAAAAATGAATTGAAAAAATGCATAAATCACGTCAATGAAATTTATCCGAATTGGACAAAAAATAAATATTTTAAAAGACAAAGTAAAGGATATCAATTGGTGTGTGTGTTATTAAAATTCAAGATGTATACTATTGCAACTCTATTGATAAATGTAAGGTGTAGGAGTTAATGATGAAGCATGCAATTATGATGACGGTTCATAATAATGAAGAGATTATACAGAGATTATTAAAGTGCTATGATAGTAAAGAAATTGATTTTTACATTCATGTGGATAAGAAAGCAAAGCAGTTTCGATATGACATGATTAAAGGTGTGTGTCATGTGTCGAAAGTTTATTTTGTACCACAAATCAAGGTGTATTGGTCTCATTATAGTCAAATAGAAGCAACTCTTATATTGTTATCAGAGGCTATAAAAGAAGGGTATGATTACTATCACTTTATATCAGGTGTCGATATACCGCTACTTAATGCAGAAGGGTTCAAATCCTTTTTTGAGGAAAATAAAGGTTTTGAATTTGTAGAATTTGTAGATGCTGATATTTTTAAAAAGAATAAGCCTTGGGAACGTATACAATACCACTATTGCTTTTTGAAAAATTTAAGGTCTAGTAAAGTGATGATTAGAAAGATACAAACCTTAATACGTATATCTATTCTAGGGGTTGAAAAAAAACTAAAAATCAATAGGTGCAAAAGTATAAGTGAAAAGATTAGATATGGATCTAACTGGTTTAGCATTACGAGAGAGTTTGCTGGATATGCTCTGAGACATAAGTCATGGATAGAAAAGTACTTCAAGCAATCAAGTTGCGCAGATGAGATTTTTTTACAGACAATTTTATATAATTCAGACTATTATGCAAATAATTACTACAATCAAGCAGAACGAAAGTTAGAATTCGGAAGATACGTGGATTGGACTAGGGGAGAACCATATACATTTAAAGCTACAGATATTGAAGAATTAAAATCTGTAAGGACGAGTCTGTTTGCAAGAAAGTTTGATTGGAATACGGATTCTAAAATTATAGTGAAATTGTTTGAGTTTTTAGAGAAAGGCAAAAAATAAAGAAAGAGACGATAAAGAAAATGAAGAATGTAATAGCTGTAGTTGTAACATTTAATAGAAAAGAACTGCTGAAGGAAGCTCTCATGAGTTTGTTGAATCAGACGTATAAAGAATTGAAGATTTTAGTGGTTGATAATGCTAGTACTGATGGAACGAAAGAGTATATTGAAGACTTAGTGAGAGAGAAAGATGTTGAATATATTAATACTGGGGCGAATATAGGCGGAGCAGGCGGATTCTATACTGGAGTCAAACGGGGAGCAGAAGAAGGGTATGAGTATATATGGGTAATGGATGATGATACCATTCCAAATAGCAAGGCTCTTGAAGAACTAGTAAATGCAGGTAAAAAATTAGATGATAGATTTGGATTTCTTTGTAGTGATGTACGATGGACAGACGGTTCTTCATGTGCAATGAACAAGCCAGACATTTCTATTAGCAGATGGTACGATGAAGTAGATAAGATAGAAGAAGGTTTGATCGCTGTTGATCAATGCTCATTTGTATCTTGTTTTTTTAGGTCCGAATTAGTCTATAAAGTAGGACTTCCGATTAAAGAATTCTTTATATGGGGAGATGATGCAGAGTATACAAGAAGGTTGAATCAGCACTTGAAATCATATTTGGTTTTAAAGAGTAAAGTAGTTCATAAAATGATTAGTAATACAGGAGCAAATATTGTGACAGATTCTCCAGATCGTTTATTTAGATATCAATTTTCTTACAGAAACGGATATTACGTTGCAAAACAACAAAAAAATAAGATCTCAAAGGTAATGTATCATTATGGAATTTTTCTTGATTTGAAAAATATTCTCAAAAGCAAGAAAAAAGGTAAAATCAAAAAGATTAAAATCATGCTAAAAAGTTCGTTTTCCGGTCGTTGGTTTAAACCACAGATTCAGTTTCCAGAAAAAAACTAATAGAGGTAATTGATGAAAGTAAAATCTGTTAAATTTAATTTTATAATGAACTTAATACTTACTTTATCTTCACTAATCTTTCCGCTCATTACATTTCCCTATATATCAAGAGTTTTATCTGTAGAAGGAGTAGGAAAAATTGCGTTTGCGACATCGTTCATATCTTACTTTCAAATGATAGCATTCTTTGGATTGCCGATATATGGTGTTAAAGCGTGTGCTGAAGTAAGAGAAAATAAAGAGGAATTGACAAGAGTAACTCATGAACTGTTTATTATTGGTGCAGTTATGACTAGCTTGTCCTATCTAGTTTTAATTCTATCAGTTTTATTTGTTCCAACATTACAAGACAGACAGATGTTGATTGCGATTAGTAGTCTTTCAATCGTATTTAGTGCTTTTGGGATGGGGTGGTTTTATGGTGGGATTGAAGAGTATAAATATGTAACAATTAGATCTTTAGTCGTAAAAATTATCGGTATAATCTTGATGATTTTATTTGTGAAAACACCAACAGATTATTATAAATATGCAGTGATCCTAGTCTTGAATACAGCGCTTTCAGATGCTTATAATTGCATTCATATGAGGAAGTACATTTCATTTCATTTTGTTGGGAATTATAAATTTAAGCGACATATAAAGCCGCTCATCACATTGTTTATGACGAGTTCTGCAATCAGCGTATATACAAATTTAGATGTGGTTATGCTTGGAATTATAAAGGGGGATGTAGAAGTAGGGCTTTATAACACCGCAATAAAAGTAAAAGTGATACTTCAAAGTGTAGTAGGATGCTTAGGCGCGGTAGTATTACCGAGATTATCTCATTATTATGATAAGGGGGCTTTTGAAGAGTTTTATCGGTTAGTAAAAAAAGCTCTGAATTTTATGGTTGTTTTTTCAGTTCCTGTAGCAGTCTATTTTGTACTAGAAGCGGAAAATACTATTCTGCTTTTGGCTGGTGATGAATTTTTAGGTGCCGTGACTTCGATGAAAATTATAATTCCGATAATTATCTTGAATGGAATCTCAGGCATTACAGGCATACAAGTAATGGTTCCGTTAAAGAAAGAAAAGCAATTATTTTGGTCAGTGTTGTTTGGTGCCATAGTAAACTTTTCTTTGAATTTATTTTTGATAAAT
>CAYJHQ010000059.1:0-9217 GCA_964369775.1 uncultured Lachnospiraceae bacterium | reverse complement strand
ATCCTCTTAACATACTGTAAGCAATACCTCCTAAGAACCCATCATCACTTCTAGTTAATGTTTGTAACCTTGCACTTCGATCCGCTGGGAAAGTTAGTAAATTCGAAGTTACATCGAATGGCTCAGCATCATCCACTTTTGCTTTTTTCATTAATCCTTCTTCATAGAACACATCCGCCACTCTCTCCTCGCAAATGATATCTTCTTTTCTATCCGCTAATACTTCGTACGTATTTTTACTGTCAATCAAATCAAAATCTAACAAACGGTGCATATAGTCAAAAGTTGGGCCTAGAATCTGCCCACCTGCGATATCTTTAAACGAGGCTGATATCCGTCTGAATATCCTCATATTTGATGTGTCTACAGGGATGGTGTAATAATCTCTTTTTAATGTGCTTCTATAGGCTCTTAATAAGAAAACCGCCTCTTCTACACTTCCTTTTCCTTGTTTTAGCGCAAGTGCTGCATACTTCGGCGCATAAAGTCCTGCTTCACTCATAATCTTATCGATTAAAAATGGCATGTTCTCACAAATACTATCAATTGAAATTGGGAAATTGCTCTTATGACATAAATCCATCAATTGAATGGATTGGGAAATCGCATTTTCTCCACCTTTTACTGCTACATAAGCCATATCTACACCTCACTCGTCTTTATTAATCTTGGGCATCCAATTATTTCCCCATCATCGAATACGAAAATCAAATCAATTCCACATGGATACTCCACTGTTGTTTCACTTCGAATATTCAATACATTTTTTACATACTTTGATATTGTAATCTCTATGGATTCTTTAATTCCTGGTCCTGTTGCAATTATTTTTTCTGATTTATCATCAGATTTTGCAAAGATAACAAAAGTAGCGGATTTATGAGGATCGTAAAAGTCTCCTTTTTTTGCATTCTGAAACATAGTTCGAATGGTCTCATAATTCAATTCTGATGACAAGAATATGTAATCTGCTTTCTTAATTTCTTCTTCATTTGACAACGTCAATTCTTGGAGTTCTGTCATAAGAACTGCATTCTTCTCCACGTAAAACGAAGTCTCATTATCTAATAACGTGCATCCTATTGTAAGAAATAAGGATTGCTCTTCTCCAAATCCTGATGCTTCTTTTTTTATTGAATACTTTTGAAATGGATGTGACATCGCATCCATCAACTGTCGAAATGTGGTCTGTGTATCAAACACAAAATCAAAATTAAATACTTTTTCCATCTTCTACTCTCCCATTAAATTAAAGTCTACTTTTGACTTGTTAATCTCTGCATTAATATAAGACTTTTCTTCTGCTTTTCTCTGTTCAATCTTTTCCAGACAAGCAATAATCTCTTCTTTTTCTGCATACTCACTATGCAATACTGCATCAATCGAAGCTACACTAATCGCTTTTTCAAAGTCATCCCCTAGTAATACAGAAAATCCTCTCACCTCATCTACGCTCACCATGCACTCTGTACAAATAGCCTCTCCTAAATAGAATAGAGAATTGCCTGTTGTTTCTCTCACCTTTATCATTGTCAACGTCTTTTGAGGGTTTTTCACTAGTTTGACTTCATGGTTTCTCGAAATTTTTTCATAGAGTTTTCCCAACTCTTCTGTTGTTGCATAACTAAATATTTTTGAGTAATTCATTACATAATCTCCTTTTATCTTTTTAGCCAGCGATCTGTCTTAGCCGATAATTTTTTTCTTGTAAATTCATAAATTAATCTCACCACTATATTGATACCAAGTATCAGCATACATAATGCAGCCGCCGCTGCATCATCTCCTGCATCTGATACATTTAACACAACTATACTCGCAAGCTTTGTCATCGGTGTATATAAGAAAATAACTGCTGAAACTGTTACCATTGAGTTCATAAAAAAGTACGCCATCATCTCTAAGAATGCTGGCAGTGACATGGGCACTGTAATCTTAAAGAATGTTCTATAAAACGGTATCCCCAACGAATCGGATACGGTTTCAAACTCTTTATCTAGTCTCTTTAACGAGGTTCTTGCTGTAATAAATGGAACTGCAAAGTAGTGAACAATATTTACAATAATTAAAATTGCAGTAGAACCATATAAAAAATTGTATCCATTTACCAGTCCAATCTCTGTTCCTGGAATCATAAAAAGTTTTGGATTAAAGAACAAAATATAAGATAATCCAATTACCGTTCCTGGCACTGCACTTGGTGTGATTGCTATAAAATAAATAAATCTTCTAAGTCTTGGAAACACTTGCACTTTTTCGATTAAATACGCTGTTATAAATGCAACAATTGTGCCGATAATAGCTACCGCTATCGATACTTGCACAGATCGAAGTATGGATTCCATTCCTGATCCTGCACCTACATCTGAAAAGTCATAATGCTTTAGTGATAAACTCATGTCATAAGGCCAAGAACTTACAAATGATCCATAAAGGGAAACTCCAAAAAACAGTATTAAAAAGATACTAAAAAATGTACAAAAACACTGTCCAAATATATCAGAAGTTTTGTGTGGCTTTATTACATAAGGCACAGATCTTGAGGAAATTGCACTTGCCTGTTTCGCACTGATAATCTTATCTACAACAAATGAAATTATCGTTGGAAACATCATCATAATTCCTACCACCGCTCCCATATTAAAGTTTTGTTGACCGATTACTTGTTTATATACGTCTGTTGCCAACACATTGTAGTTTCCACCTACTACAGCAGGTGCACCAAAATCTGTAAAACTATATGTGAAACATACAAAAATAGCATTGATTAATCCATATTTTACCGATGGTAACGTAATAGTCATCATCTTTCTGATAGGACTTGTCCCCATTACCTCTGCTGCTTCATACAAACGATTATCAGCTGCTGAAAATGCAACCGTTAGAATCATAAGTGCTACTGGAAAGCAGTAGATTGATTCTGATATAATGATTCCCACAGCTCCTCGTAATGGAATATCAAGACCGACTTGTGTCAGTAGTCCTTTATTTCCAAATAAATAGATAAGCGACATACCAAGTAGCATGGTAGGGGCAAACAGCGGAAGCATTGCAATCATTTGATAAGTCTTTTTGAACAAAATATTTTTTCTTGATATAAAATAAGCAAAATAAAATGCTATGGTTACTGAAATCAATGTTGATATTGTAGATATAAACAACGTATTGGTCAATGACTGTAACATACTAGGAGATGAAAAATACTGAATAAACAAATCAAATCCTACAAAGGCACTGTCTTTATCAAAAAATGCTTGCACAAATAATATGAGTAATGGCAATATCAAAAAGCTAAATCCTATAAAAAGGATACATAGCATAATGGTCAATTTCAGCAAATCTTGCCCTGTATATTTTACAAAGAGCTTCTTCATTAACATTCCCCCTACCCTGCAAAGTCAAGGACTTGTTGCTCATCAAACTTGATGTGTATTTTATCGCCAGACTTTATCTCTAATCTTTGAATTTGTTTAAATGGCATATCAATGATAAATTCATCATTTCTTAGCACATGGCTAATCTTTGCTGTAATTCTAGAATAATTTCCTCTAAATTCAATATCTAATACATCACATAAGTGGGAATCTGCCTCATTTGCATCTACAATTTCTACATATTCTGGCCTTATTGCTTTTGTTCCCTCTTCTTTGGTAAATGATTCATAAAAGTTGATTGCACCTATAAAATCAGCCACAAATTTGTTCGCTGGTTTTTCATAAATTTCAATTGGTGTTCCTGACTGCATAATCTCAGCTTTATTCATAACGATAATACGATCCGCCATTGTTAATGCCTCATCTTGGTCATGGGTAACCATAATCGTTGTAAGTCCAAGTTCTCTTTGGATTCTACAAATTTCTCTACGAAGTTTAATTCTGACTTTTGCGTCAAGTGCTGACAATGGCTCATCTAAGAGTAAAAAATTAGGATTTATAGCCAAGGCTCTTGCTAGCGCCACTCTTTGTTGTTCTCCACCTGACAGCTGGGACGGATAACGTCCCTTTGCACTTGTTAACCCTACTGTCTCTAATAGTCTATCGATAATCTCATACTTTTCTGCCGATTTCATCTTTCTATTGGTCAATCCATACCCTACATTTTCTGCTGCGGTTAAATTTGGAAACAACGCATAGGATTGAAACATAATCCCAAAATTTCTCTGTGCAGGTGGTAAATACGTAGCATCCTTTCCATTTAGATACACTTTTCCTTCTGTCGGTGTATCCAATCCCGCTATCAACCTCAACAAGGTTGACTTTCCGCATCCTGAAGGCCCTAACAAACAAACGAACTCTCCTTTTTTAATATCTAGATTCACATCATTAAGTACTGTGTTTTTTCCATATCGCTTGCTAATATTCTCGACTTTTATTGCGCTAGACATAATCTTCTCCTTTTATAAAAGCACCTCTATTATAGAGGCGCTTACTGACTTCATATTTATTCTGCATCACTCTTTCCATCGTATCTTGTAGTCCACTCTTCTAGTATTCGATCTCTATTCTCTGCACACCATACTAGGTCTACTTCTGGTATCAATTGTGAAACGGGATCCACTTCGTAACCTTCTGGGATTCCATCTGCACCTGTTGCAACAATAGGATAGTTCACACGATATTTTTCCATCATGTCATCTGTAATTGCCCAGTCTAAGAAATCTTTTGCAACCTCTTTTTCTCCGCCTTCTTTTTTGATGAGGCAGTTTGCTTCAAGATCCCAACCAGATCCTTCTTCCGGGAATACTACTACGCCATTATCTCCCATTTCTTCACCTGACTTGATACATCTATATCCATAACTAATTCCAATTCCATATTCTCCTTTTGCGGTATCTTTAGCCGGTGCTGATCCTGAATGTAGATACACTTCTACATTTTCATGCAAAGCATCTAGGTACTCCCACCCTTCATCTTCCCCCATAAGAGTCAATACTCCATTGACAGTGAGTGTTCCTGTTCCTGATGAAGCAGGGTTTGACATTGCTATCAGCCCTTGGTATTGCGGATCCAATAAGTCTTCATAGCTTTGTGGAATATCGGTCACTCCTGCACTTGCCAACACTTCTTTATTTACTAGGAATGCTGTTTCCCACGCATCGATTCCAACCCATAAAGGTACTTCTGCATCGTCTTTAAATTCTGGAAGAATCCTTTCTACGCCTTCTGGGGCATATGGCTCTAACATCCCCTCTGATTCTAATATAAGTAGGCTCGCTGCTGATAACCCCCATACTACATCTGCTTGTGGGTTGTCCTTTTCTGCTAATAATTTTGCCGCTATGATTCCCGTAGAATCTCTAGTAATATTTAATTCCACATCTGGATATTCTTCTCTAAACGTAGTTAGGTACTCTTCTAATTGGTCATCCTCTAGTGCTGTATAAATGTTTAATACACTTTCATCTAGTTCTTCTGCTTCAGAAGTCTCCCCTGATTCTTCTGCTGTGTTTACTACACATCCTGTTAATTGTGAAACTCCTAATACTGACAATAATGTAATTGCTACTAATCTTTTCATCAAGTTCTTCTTTCTCATAATTACCTCCAAATTTTAAACTTTCATTTTTTCATCCAATCGGTTGGACTCTTTCTTGTAGCTCGCTTCCGCAAATTCAGAATATCAAACCTCTATCGTTACTACAAGTTAAGTGTCTGTTAAGAACTTTTAAAATGTAGTAACACTACAAAAGAGATGAATTCTATTGTTGTTCTAGAATTCACCTCTTTATTTTTAGTTCTTTTTATCATCATATATTACTTCTTTTATGAGTTTGCAAGTCTCATCAATCTTTTTTGTATAATATTCAAAATCTGTTAGTATAATCCCCATGTAGATCATATCTACAATTGCTAGCTGTGTTCCTCTTGAGTATACCATATCCCCATACAATGTGTTTTCCCCCGATATAGAGAATAATATATCTGATACTTTTTCAATTCCTCCTTGTGCAAAATTTGTAATCCCTATTGTCTTTGCTCCTCTATGCTTTGCTAATTTCAAAACATCGAGAGTCTCTTTACTCTGTCCACTGTAGGAGATTCCGATTGCAATATCTGCTTCTGTTAGATTGCACGCAGCTATGTATTTTAAATACTGATCATCTTGATAACTGCAATTATACCCTAAATACTTTAATTTTACATTTAAGTCAAATGCAGTTGTAGTAGAGCTTTCGATGCCACAGATTAAAATTTGTCTTGCACCTTTAATCATCTGAATTACTGTTTCTAAAATCTGAATATCAATATTTTTCATCGATTTCTCCAAGTGTGTTCCATTCGCATTCAGTACTATATTAGGAATGGAATCTAAAGTATCAACCGGAGATAGTGAATATCCATAAAACACATCACACTTTTCTTCTTTTCCATATCGATTGAGAATATTCTCTTCTACTAATTCTTGCTTTAAAGTTTTAAAGTTCTTCAATCCTACTGCATGTACAAATCTCATCACTGTAGGTTCGCTCACACCAGCACTCTTTGCCAATTTCAGTGTTGTCAAATCGTTAAAATCACCTTTGTAGTTCACAATATATCTTGCAACTTTTTTCTCTGATTTTCTCAAAATTTCGTATTCTTTTTTTATTCTATCTAATACTCCATCTGCCATTACAATCTCCCCATAGGTAGTGATACTACATCTTCCCTCTAATTTCACTTGGAAAAGCAAGTATCATTTCTGCACAACTCATTTATTCCTTATATTCAGTTAATTTTACACAACTTTTGTAATATAAACATGTGGTTTCTGTTAATTCAAGGTAAATTTTCTTTAGTAACTTTTCCCAATCACGAAATGATATTACAAATTTTTTTCAATACTATAATTAACAGAAACTATGTTGTTTTGTTAAATGCATTATCTTTTAATACCCCTTTGCTCTATCAATGACGCTACCATCTATAGCATTGATCGTTAAAATTGCTGTTGACTCAATAATTCTTTCCTGATGTTCTAATACATTTGGCATTTCTTGTAATGGCTTTTCTCTGTTTTCAGAAGTGATTCCTACGGATTCTTCTGTCTCAAAATACTCTGTTACATATTCACCTGTAAAATTCCATACAGGTATTTGATAATATTCGCCTTCAGCGCCATTTTTTCGAACAGTCATCATCGAAAGGGACACTTCATCTACTTTTAAATTTTTTTTAGCTACATCTACTAATTCTTTATTTTCTGCATTTGCTAAAAACACTTGTGACTCAAATATTTCTATTATGTATCCAAAATCAAGCAACCTAGTGTTTTCACTCATAATTTCCACCAACTCACTTTGCCCCTTCCATTCAAAAAATTGGACTCCCTCATCATCTATGATAAATGTTATAGATTCTGGCTCATAGCAATCCATCTCCGCTGCATATGCGTTATCATAGTCTGTATCTCGTAACTCGCTTAACTGGATTATCTCTTCTGTAATGCCCTTTAACTCCCTTGTAAATGTTATCTCATAACATTGTTTAGCGCTTTCTCCTACGTCATTCATCACAATATCAAAGGTCTCTTCTATAGCATCGACCTTTAGGTACTCTAAATCCAGTTCCTCAATTACACCTTCTGCTATTTTAATCGCCTCTGCCTCATTCACTTTTGATTCCACAACCGGAAACCCCTTTTCAATAATTGCTTTTGCATTGGAACTCATACCTACCTCTATATAGGTACCCTCTCCATAAATGTTGTAACTTGCTACATTATCTGCGATAACAAGATATTTGGTTTCTCCTTCCTCAGGCTTTGACCTAACATGTAGAATGTTTTTTTCTATAGAACCTTCTTCGTACTCTACTGTGAATGTCTCAAATTCTTTTGTTGCAATATATTCTTTTCCATATGGAATCTCCGGAGCAGTTTCATATTCTTCTTCAAGGTCTTTTATCCACTTTTTCAACTGATCTTTCTCATATGTATCTCCCTTTGAATCATTTAAAGATTCCTGAAATAATTCTATTTCCTCTTGAATCATTTCTTTTGATCGGTCTGCCCCTTCTAGGTACATCGGTGTGTCTTCTAGCAAAACATCCCATATTTTCTCTACTTGCCCTTGCGTAATATCTTTTTGCTTCAATCGAGCTGTTGCAACTTGGTTCGTATCTGGTAGGCTCACCTTTGCATCTACAATTACAGAGATATTATCTTTAATTCCAGAGAACTTATAACTCTCTGGTGCTACATACCCACCTGCCAGTTCACCGTCCATTGTATTTTCCTTAATTGCATTCTCTAGTTGTACATCTCCATTTGCATGTGCAATCGTTCCGCTTGGAACTTGTTGACAACCTCCTAGTGTAGCTATCGCTAACATTGCTGATAATATAGTTGGAATGATTCTCTTTTTCATTATTACTCCACCTTTCTTGATTTGTTACCTTCATTATCTTAGACATTCTCTAAAAAAACTATCAACAAGTTGTAATCCTTTTGTAATTATAGAGTAATCCTTACAGTTGTCCCTTCACCTATTGCACTAATTATTTCAATATCAGCCGAATGTAACTCTACTATTTTCTTTACCAATGTTAATCCCAACCCCGTTCCACCATTTTTTTTACTTCTTGATTTATCTATCATATAAAAAGGTTCAAATATTTGTTCCAAATGTGCTGTTTCTATTCCCCTACCTTCATCCTTAACTTCTATTATATTCTTGTGTATGCAAAGATACACTTGTTTTCTTTTGCTTATATCATCATAAGACTTACTAGCATTATCCACTAAATTAATTACTGCAATCTTCGTCAATGATTCATTGAGCCTCATATTTGGAATACTACATTCTGTAACCAATTCGATATTTCTGCGTTTTAATACTTCTCGAGTGCTAGTTCTTATATGCTCAATCATCTGATTCATATCGCAATCTGCGAACTCTACTTCGTTATCCATCGCTAAAAGATTCAACATAGTTTGCACCATCTTATTTAGCTGCTCACATTGTCTTTGAATATACAATAGTGAATTTTCTCTCTCTTCTTCTGTCATATTTGCTTCTCGCAACATTTTAGAATGCAATAACATCACCGTCAAAGGTGTTTTAAACTCGTGGCTCACCCCACCGATTAATAATTGTTGTCGCTCTGTTTTCTCTACGAGTGCTTCTACGTGGGATTCTACGGAATCAGCCATTTTATTAAAGTCTTTTGCCAACCACTCTAGCTCATCGCCTGTATGTATATCTGCTCGTATCGAGTACTGTCCACTAGCTATCTCA
>CAYJHQ010000058.1:0-9300 GCA_964369775.1 uncultured Lachnospiraceae bacterium | reverse complement strand
AAGCTGTAGCAAATATGGCTATAATGGATATATCTGAAATATCTCCACTATTCAAAGCAGTTCTCGATATGCTTGACCATAATGGAATATTTGTTTTTGCAACTCATCACCCTTGTTTTACTTATGAAAACGATGATTATTTTACAAATTGTATCAACAAAGGCTTTGCGATTAAGGGACAGCCAATGCTACAAAACTACTATCACCGTTCAATAAGCGATATTCTTAATGTAGCTCTTGAGGCTGGTTTTGTACTTGATGGGTTCTATGAAGTACCTTTTCATGGAGAACATATTCCAATAATAATGACAATGAGATTGCGTAAAATTAGCTATCATTCATGAAATTGCAATTTTGAGTGTTTGAATAAATTTTATATTAGCTTAAGAAAAATATGAAATATTATAAAGCTGAATTACACCATTGTGAAGAATTAATTTTTCTTAGATTAGCGATGAGAAAAGAACGAGATACTACATTTGACGGAGTGGAACCTAGAAAAAATACACTATCTTTTTTTGAGCGAAACATAGAAAAAGGAACTCACATAGTAGCATAGATATTACAGAAAGAGTTCTGCATGAATGGATAAAGTTGTATGAAAATGATAATTTCTATAAATGGGCAATTGTGTTAAAAGGAACTGGTGAACCAATTGGAAGCATATCTATTGTAAGAATAAATGAAAAA
This sequence comes from uncultured Lachnospiraceae bacterium, assembly GCA_964369775.1. Taxonomy (GTDB): domain Bacteria; phylum Bacillota; class Clostridia; order Lachnospirales; family Lachnospiraceae; genus CAUPWF01. The sequence continues at coordinate 8,610 of CAYJHQ010000058.1, read as the reverse complement.
ACTAATTCTGTTGACATAGGTTATTGCATTGGGTTTAAGTGGTGGAATAAAAGAATAGTTTCGGAAGCGTTTTCGTCTATAATTTCTTTTGTTTTTGAAGAAATGCATGTAAATAGAATAGAAGCACGCCACGATTCTAATAACCCTAATTCTGGTAAAGTTATGATAAAATGTGGCTTGAAATATGAGGGGATATTGAGGCAATCCGATTATAATAATCAAGGTGTTGTAGATGCTGTTTATTATAGTATTCTAGCAAGCGAATATACCATGAAATGAGCATAACAGATAGAAAAAATCATATAATAAAAGGTGTATGAAATGTTAAAAGTGAATTTTTACGAATCTGCAAAAGATGAATTATTTAAATTTGCAGTAATTGTTGCTAAGCACAACGGTAAGTGGGTGTTTTGTAAACATAAAAATCGAAATACTTATGAATGTCCTGGTGGACATAGAGAAGAAAATGAATCCATTTGTGATACAGCAAAAAGAGAACTTTGGGAAGAAACTGGTGCTATAAAATATCATATAGAGCCTATATGCGTATATGCTGTAGAAGAAGACAAGAAAGAAACGTTTGGTATGCTGTATTTTGCAGAAATATTTGAATTTGAAAAACTACCTACTCTTGAAATAGAACGGATTGAGTTTTTTAATGATTTGCCAAATAAATGGACATACCCATTTATTCAACCATTATTAATGGAACAAGTTCTTAAACAATATCACGTCAAATAAGCATGATCTTAAGTACGGATAACAATTGAATAATGAAATAGATAATTGAAGCAGAGACTTACACCACAAATGAGTGCGTACTGACTCTGCTTTTTTATAGGAGTGTGACCCAGTTGAACACAAACGAGTTTCTCTACAGAGAAATGAGAGCGTGTGAAATAATAAACCACTTGCTATGCAAGTGCGAGCACCAGAAGGTTAAAACCCTAGAAAACGAAAACCCTCCAAAGTATAATAAGTATGGGTCCTTGTCCTAGACCGCACTTAAAAACGAAGGAGGTATCCATAGGATAAAAATAGTTTATCCTATACAAGATGGGAATGCAAGTTATCATATAGTGTTTGCACCAAAAGACAGAAGACAAATTATATATGGGAATATAAAAGCAGAAGTAGCGAATATTCTCAGCACACTTTGTAAAAGAAAAGGGGTAGAGATTACAGAAGCAGAATGCTGTAAAGATCATATACATATATATGTACGTAAGTATCACACCAAATATAAGTGTATCGTCTTTTATGGGGGATTTGTGGCTTACACCGAAAGAAGCGCAGAACCCAATGAATAATCGTTATAAAAACAAAGAGAGGGATTAAGAAGGATGAAACAAATACTATTAGTTGAAGATGATATGATGATTGCATCAAGCCTTGTTTATGCTTTAGAACAAGAGGGTTATGCACCAACACATTGTAAAGATGTTGTATCTTCTTATATGGCGTTAAAAAACAACCGATATGATTTAGCAATTTTAGATGTAGAATTACCCGACGGTACAGGATTTGACATAAGTGAAAAACTTTATAAAACAGATACCGCCATTATTTTTTTGACGGTAGTTGATGATGAGCAAAAAATCGTGAGTGCTTTTGAAAACGGTGTAGCGGACTATGTTACAAAGCCGTTCCGTTTGCGTGAGTTTTTAGCACGCATAAAACGCACATTAAACAATACAAATAAAACTACTAATATTATTTCTATTGGTGGTATCAATATTGATGTCGATGCTGGCAAAGTTTATATTGACAACTCACATATTGAACTAACAGCACTTGAATATCGCTTGCTTTTAATTTTTGCAAATAATAAATCTAAATTGCTCACAAGAACACAGATATTAGAACAAATATGGGACAGTAGCGGAAATTTTGTTGAGGACAATACTCTTACCGTATATATAAAACGATTGCGTGAAAAGGTTGGCGATGCAATAAATATTGAAACAGTTAGGGGGATTGGGTATCGTGTGGATTAAAAAAAGTGAATTAACTTTATTGTCTGAAGATATAAGACGGGCTATTGATGGGCAAGCGGTAGATTTTCGTGATAATAAAGAGGGTGTGCTCAGTGTATTAAAAAATGATATTCATACCTTTATAAATCTTAAAAGCGAAGAAAAAGACATAGCTACCACAGAACATAAACTTTTGTCAGATTATGTTGCAAGCATTTCACATCAATTAAAAACTCCGCTTACTTCTGTACAGATTATGATTGAGTTATTAGAAAATGCCCCACAAGAAAAACAAGCTGAATTTATCTACAACATTAAGACAAGCATTGCACAAATGGATTGGCTTACAACCGCATTATTAAAGATGGCAAGATTGGACTCAAAAATGGTTGAATTTACTTCTACCAAAGTAAAAGTAAGTGACTTACTTAAATCAGCTATCGCACCTCTTGAAATATTATTAGATGTTAAAAATCAATCAATTAAACTCTGTAATGATGCAGACTTATTATGCGATAATCGTTGGACAGCAGAAGCACTTACAAATCTTTTGAAAAATGCGGTTGAGTATTCTGCTGAAAACAGCACTATTGTAGTGGATAGCGGAAGTAACCCGATATATAATTGGATTTCTATTACTGATACTGGAGAGGGAATAAAAAAAGAAGATATAAGCAATATATGGATACGATTTACAGGCTCACGAAGTAAAAACGGAAATGGTATAGGACTACCTTTGGCATTATCAATTATAAGAGGACAGAATGGGGATATTGATGTTGACGGAGGTGGAAAAGGTATTGGAGCAACATTTACAATGAAATTCTTTAAGTGACTAAATTGTCACAATAAAAATTCATATAGTCACCGAGCAGTCATTTTCGCCTGTTATAATGTGAATATGAAATGATAGGAGGAAAACAAAATGGTTGTTTTAAAAGTAAATAATCTTGCCAAAATTTATGGCAAAGATGATACAGATACTTCAGTGACTGCATTAAATCATGTTAGTTTCGAGGTGAAAAAAGGCGAATTTATCGCTATTGTAGGTGCATCGGGTTCGGGTAAATCCACACTTATGAATTTAATTGGTGGTATTGATAAGCCAACTTCGGGAAGTGTCATCATTGACGGAAACGATATCTACAAGCTAAATGAAAGTGAGCGTGCTATTTTCCGTCGCAGAAATGTGGGAATGATTTATCAGTTCTACAATCTTATCAGCACCCTCACAGCCGAAGAAAATATTATGTTACCAAGACTACTTGATAACCGCAAAGCTGACAATGAGAAGCTCTCTCATATTTTAGATATGATAGGTCTGACCGATAGAGCAAAGCATTTGCCGAGTGAGTTATCCGGCGGTCAACAGCAACGAGTATCGGTGGGGCGTGCTTTAATCAATGATCCGGCATTTATATTAGCAGATGAGCCAACAGGTAATTTAGATAGTAAGTCAAGTCGTGATATTATGGATTTATTAAAACTTGCCAATAAGCGTTCGGGTCAAACACTCATTGTGATTACGCACGATGACAAAATTGCTTTAGAAGCAGATAGAATTATCACAATCGGAGATGGAAAAATCATCTCAGACGAGGTGATAAAATCATGAAAATAACAGCGAAACTTGCCCTTAATCAACTAAAGATAAATCGTTCTCGTACAATATGGTCACTCATAGCCATTGCTTTATCAACAGCTTTAATCGTTACTGTATGTAGCTTTGTGTCAAGCGGTAGTGCTACACTTGTAAGTTTGCTTGGCGATGGATATGGGGATTATGGTGGGACATATACTGTGATGTTACTCGCTCCTGCAAGTTTTTTCATACTACTTATTATGGCGATGACAATAGTAGTGATTTCAAATGTTTTCAAAGTCAGTGCTAACGAACGAATTGCAGAGTTTGGAATACTAAAATGTGTAGGTACAACCGAGAAACAAATTTCTTCCATTGTATTTTATGAGAGCATTTTCCTTTCATTTGTCGGTATTCCTATTGGTGTAATATTGGGATTGATGTTGACATTTGTGGCAATCAATATTGTAAATGTATATCTAAACGAGCTTAATGAGCTTGTTCATATAATGATTAACGAAATTTCCTTTTCGCTTGAATTGGTGTTCTCGTGGCAGATGATGTTATTAGCGGCAATAATTTGCTTTTTTACCGTTTTGATTTCTGCATATAAACCAGGGCGAAAAGCGGCAAAGGCTTCGGCGGTTGATAGTGTAAGAGGGGCAAATACTGTTAAGGTAGGCAAAAAGAAAAGACATACAAATCCTATCATTGGTAAGATACTTGGATTTGAGGGCGAATTTGCATCAAAAAATATAAGTCGAAACAAACAAAATTTCAAGGCAACTGTTACAGCTTTAACAGTTGGTGTTGTTTTAATCGTATCGCTTGGTGGACTTAGTAATCAGGGATACAGCATAATGGAATATTCACAGCTTCCTTATGAGCAAACCATTATATCTGAATATGTATCTTATCGCTTTTCTGAAATGAACGAAACAACAGGCAGACAAGAAAGCATATATGCAAAGCCTATTTCTGCTGAAACGGGAAATGAAGTAGCTGAAAAACTCCGAGAGTATGATGATATAGATGTATTAGGTTTGGGTTTTGACAATGAAAAATACTATGCTAACCTATCGGATAGGTATATAACCGATGATATGGCTGGGGTAATATCTGAAAACCCACAAGAAAGCTATGAATTGGAAGTTGAAATAATTGTTATAGATAATCACAATTACAAACTTTTATGTGAAAAAATTGGTGTTCCGATAGGCTCGAATATCCTCATCAATTATTATAGCCATAATGATAACGGAACACTTGTTGATTTAGCACCTTATCATTCTGACTTGAAAGAAATTACTTTAATTGAAGCAAACGGGAGTGAAACTAAAATAAATATTGATGCAATGATTACAAAAGAAAGTATGCCTGATGAACTATTTTATATAAATATAAGACCTATGCGTTTAATTCTTCCAGAAGCCGAAAGTAGAGGATATTCTTGGCTCTCTACACCTGAGAATGAGGAAGATTTTATTGATTATGCTAATATGGTGTTAGCAGGCTTTTTTCCTAGCGATGAAAATGCAGAGTATATGGACGAGGGATTTAGTACAAGGGTCTATCGAACTGATGAATACTCACAAGTGATGAATATGGCTATTGTTCTTGTTTTAGTGTTTGTAAATAGCTTTGCAATACTTTTAATACTAATAGGTTTAACAAATGTTGTAAGTACACTTTATACGAATGTTTTTATTCGTGCGAGAGAATTTGCAGTTTTACAGAGTATGGGTATGACACCAAAGGGACTTAAAAAAATGCTGATATTTGAAAGCCTTTTATGTTCAACAAAAGCACTATTTAGGGGAGCGGTAATTGGTATAGTTATAAGCTATGGCATCAATATACCGATTAAGGCTATATGGCCTATCGCTTATAACATTCCTTTTGACACGATTATATTATGTTGTATCGCTGTATCTACAATCACATTGGGTGTTACGGTATTCGCAGTGCGTAAACTCAGTAAGCAAAATATAATTGAAACTATTAGAATGGCAAGATAAACAAATCACCACTCCGTCCTTTTAAATCACTAAAAATGATTAGAAAGGACGGAATAATTATGAGATTAATTATGAAATTTTTAGTAGGCTTGAAACATAGTCTGCTTTTTTTTATAGCTTTGTAAAGTTACCTTGACATGATATGGGTGATATGTTAGTATTGTATTGTAAAGTTACCTTTACAATACGAGAGAGGTGATGTTGTTGAAGAACAAAGTTGAATTATTAAGAAAACAAAAGGGCATTAGTCAAGACTCGTTTGCTAAAGCAATGAAAGTTTCAAGGCAAACCATTAGCTCTATTGAAAATGGAAAATATAATCCATCACTCGAGCTTGCTTTTGCAATATCAGATTTTTTCAAAATGAGCATTGAAGAAATATTTATTTATGAAAGGAATGTATAACTATGAAAAATCTATTCAAATCAGGTGTTATTTACTTATTATTTGGTCTATTCTTTCTTGTGATGTGCTTTGTATATCCAGATATTAGTGTATTTTTCGGACTTGCTGGAGCTTGTATAGGTCCAGGGTTATTTATGATTTGTAAGTATAGTTATTGGAAAAAAAGACCGAATGAATATACTGAGAAAAAAGAAAATGAAGCAATAGAGTTTAGTGATGAACGAAAAGAAATGATAAGAGGTAAATCAGCAAGAATATCAATTATGGCAAATTGGATATTACAATCTATAGTCATTGTAATCCTTACATTTTTAGGTCAATTAGAAGTGTTGCCATACGATTATGTTAAGCCTATTATAATCGGAGCTGCACTGTATTGGATACTATCTGCTATAATTATGCAAATCGTTTATAAATACTTGAGCAATAAATATTAAATGAAAGGAGAAATATAATATGTTTGGTAACAAAAAAGAAAAGCGTTTTATTATTAAAGAAGAGCAAGGAATACAGTTAGGTGCCATTCAAATAGTTGTTGACGAAGTAACAGGTGTGAATTATTTAATGACTGTAGGTAGTGGACCATCAGGAATAACACCGTTACTTGATGAAAACGGCAATGTGGTTATAGATAAATAATGAGCATAGCAGATACAAGAAAATTCATATGATAGGTAGGAGAATGACAAGTGAAAAAGTATGAGTATGTGCGTATAAATGGCAATAAATTTGCTGGTGCAAAATTTGAGGAACATCGAAAAATTATTGATGAATACGCATTAAAAGGTTTTACATATGTTGGATTTATTCCCGTAAATATTGCTGAATATGGAAAATTTAAAGAAATGGATTTGATTTTTGAAATAGATGCTTAATAGCCACTATGACTAGCATAATCTTTGGCGCGGATCACAATTATGGAAGATTATGGGCATTTGACGAAACACAAAAAGCACTAAAAATTGAATAGTACCCCTAAATGGACTGATGATATAATTCAGTCCATTTTTTTATGCCTTAAAGATAGAAACGGAGGAAAAAAGATGTTAAAAAATTACAAGAGTTTTGAATTGTTGAAGCAGTATTTAAGCTGTTTCGCAGTTATAAAAGGTCGCTCTATCAATACAGTTATTGGATATCGTACAGATGTGGGGATGTTCTTTAAATTTCTTTGCAATATATGATTGATAATGAGTTTGTAAACAGCGTTACCCTTAACGATATGTGTGCGTTAAGGTTGTCAGAACTAATAAGCTCTTTTAAGTAGAATCGTGAGTCTAGGCACATGGGAGAAGCATAGGAAGTGGAAGAATAAAGGAAGAGTTGTACTTGTTGTGACATTTGAAATAAAGTATAATAAAAAGACAATTAGTGAGATCATAAAATTTCCCAGTAGGATATATCATAAGAGGATTTCGTGTCGCCACGCAAGAAGATTTGCTTGAAATAAAAGCAAGGTACTCAAAAATTATTGACAAGATGAAAACTGATAATATAGAGATTTGGGATAAAAATCTTTACTTATTATTAAAAAGTAATATCATAGTAGGAACTTTTGCTTAATACGAAGAACATTCAGGCGAAAATGCTGTGAAATGGCAGCAAATGAATGCTAAAGCAGTATATATAATGATAGATTAGGTGCTAATATAGATTTTAGCAAACAAGGTATTGCTACTGAATTATTAAAAATAGCCAGCAATGTGGCAACAGAAAAGAATGCAGAATATTTGCGACTCTTTGTGATTGATTTTAATATACCTGCAATAAATTTGTATGAAAAATTCGGATTTAAGCAAGTAAAGGGAGTTTACAAGGAAGTTATTGATGAAACTTTATCCTTTGATGAGTTTGGATATGAAATCAAATTGTAAACCAATAATTATGAGCAGTTGACGGTACACGGAATTGTATACCTATTTAAGTATTCTCGCTTAGTATAATTACAATAGTATTTATTCTTTATGCAGTAAATAGCACACAAGAAAGTTTTCATTGGAGTAATTTGGTTACATATACCACTTATGGAGGTGCGGAATAATAACAGGTTTAGTATGGCTTGGTATTTAAACACAACACTAAACAGAAAAATTGAGCAAATCAAATAGAAGAAATTTTTAACAATAAACAAGACAAACTATAAAATTGCGTATATATTTTGCTAGAAAGGAGCGATAAGTATGGTTGAACGAATTATTATGTTAGGAGTATTTTTCTGGTGTTCTGTTCCATTTTGGATAATTTCAACATTTAATAAAGATAGTATTACACCAATTTCTTTTTGGAGTGGTGGGGAGGGGGAGTTAAAAACAAAACTTAAGAGCATTAAAGAATATAATTATGAAATGGCATTACTATATAGAAAATGTGCTATTGCTTTCTTTGGAACTGGTCTCTGTTCGTGTATTCATCTTACAATAGGAATAGTATTGTTAGGATTAGAATTGACAATAGGAATAGTTCTCGTATACAAAAAGTATATTAGAATTTTACATAAGTATAGCTAGGAGTTTGTACATTTTTAATACAAGATCCTGATGGATGCTATTTGAGAGCAAAAGAGATATGTCGAGATGGAGATAAGCTTTCTTTACTCAACTTAGATTTGACTAAAAAGCAAGACGAATTA
>CAYJHQ010000057.1:7633-9328 GCA_964369775.1 uncultured Lachnospiraceae bacterium | reverse complement strand
TCGCCGCAAATAGACAGCGTAAAATTGGATGTCCATAAAACTTAATAGAGCAAGTGTGAGCGCTACGTCTAAATACATGGTTTTTCCACTGTCGATTGCAAATAAAACTACAGCACAGACTATAAATGTAGAGAGTAGACCTAGAAATAAAATTCTTGAAAAAGGGCCTTTGCTACGAGTAAGCATAATAAAACTAAGAATGATAAAAAGGATAAGAAAGTAAAGCGCAATTTTAATCATCATAAGCAATAGTCCTTTCTGGAAGTCGATTTTCAAAGACAGATGAGACGATAGTATCGGCGTTGGGAGAACTTAGCTGCAAGATAGTATAGCCAGAATCATCTTCTTCAAGTGTAATCGTTCCGGGAGTTAATGTAATACTGTTTGAGACGAGAACTTTTTCGAATTCGCACTTGTTTGAGGGTTCATGCAATATGGATAGCGGCGGTGGGGTTTTAGAAAAAATGGAACGGACAATGCACGCTGTAGATTTTGCCATATCACCTAGTAAGAGGGGATAGTACTGTATATACATGGCGCCTCTTAGAGACGAAGAGGGGCTTCCTTGGATATGAGAAACCAAAAATGAAAACATTAGACCAGAGGCGGTGCCGTATATAAATCCGAACAAATGAATCTGTTCTAATAAAACGCAAAATAAGATGGAGCAAACAAGTGATTGAATAAGCAAATGTATAAAGAACTTGTTAGTAAATCTCATGAGGAACCTCCTTTGAATAACAATTTTCTGGAACGAATTTTCTGATAAATATCTCGTGTCAAATCGGTCAAGGCAGTGCAATCTGAAGAACACTCATTTAATGAATTTTTACTGTATAATCGTTCTTCAATAGGTTTGACAAATTTGTCTACTTCCACAGATTGCAGAAGAGGGGAGAGATTATCTTGGGTTTGCAGTCGTGTAAAAAACTCACGTACTGTTTCACTATCGCTCTTATAGACACGAAAACGTTTCAATAGTTTCAATAATAGGTTATATAGCCTTAATGGATCAGATGAGGAAAGCGTATTTAATATTCGTTTTCTTCGGTAGTGAATGAACAATGTTATAGAAGATAGAAGCAATAACATAGAGCCGAATGAATAAAAGTATGTTTCATAACGTTTCCAGAATGCAGATAGATTGAAGCGAGAGTCGGTTTCGTGTGCATCTTCAGCAGCAGACTCTTGTGAGTTGTTATCAGGAAGTGGAGTTTCTTCAATCAGTTCAGAATTCTCTTCAATCTGAAAATCTGCATTTGTCCCTTCTTCCTCAATAATTTCATCTAAAATCGAATCCGGTTCAGTTGAAACAGAACCCTCATCTGAATACGAAAGTGGCGTAGGATCTATAGGTAAAAAACCAAATTCAGCCGAGGCAATTTCTACCCATGCATGCTTATCGTAATCGGTAACAGCAATAGGTTCATTAGAGGGAGAAAATGAAAGCTGCGTATTATATCCGACCACGTAGCGGCAAGGAATATCTACAATTCTAAGCATAACAACCATAGATGCGGCAAATGAAGTACAATATCCTTCCTTAGACTCAAAGAGAAAATTATCAACAAAATCATCGGTAACCATCCGAGGAGGTGTTTTGGTATAAGGATAGTTTGCTTCTAAAAAGTCAAGAAATTTTAAAAGGATAGCGTAAGAGTGTAGTACATCTAATTCTTCAGGTGTAATTATATC
>CAYJHQ010000057.1:2272-7533 GCA_964369775.1 uncultured Lachnospiraceae bacterium | reverse complement strand
GTGCGCAGAAGACCAGGCGATCCAGACAGAAAAAAATGAGTTTCTCCAGTCTGAATCAATTCACCACCTAATGTGATATTAAGAGAATCATTACTAGTGATACGGGAAGAAAATCGCTGTAAAAATTCAGAACGATTGACAATTGTAGTAAAGTGTTCATTTCCTTTAGACACTAAAGTAGGGTGCTGATAATCAATTGGCAAAAGAAGTACCATTATAGCAGCTAGCAAAAGTGGAGATCCATAAAGGAGTAATCTGCTCTTTGGGTTCGTTTTCTTCGTAAATAAATAAAAGAGGGGCAGTGTATTTGCAAAGAAAAGGAGGAGGAAATTTTGTAGTGGATACAAAAGGCTCAATAAAAAGTAAACCCCAAAAAGTATAGTAGAAAGAAATAGCAAAGCAATTTTTCTGTTTCGTAAAAAGTAAAAAAAGACTAGCGCTAGAAAAGAAGCTGAACAAATTAGTATGATGAAAGTAAGGCCCCAAGTAGAATCATCTAAAAGGCTAGGCGATGGAGCACTTAGGTAGAGCCAACGTGAAAAGGCTGCAAAATAATCACGGATTGAATTGGAGGTAGGTGTCATTGCATAAAAGTGAAGACCAATTACAATGAGAGCAAGCGTAAGGAGACCAATAGCAATACGAAAAAGAGTTTTGTGAAGCCTAATGATAGAAAAACCACCCCAAATAATAAAATTCCATAAGAAAAAAGTAGAAAGATGAATATAGTCAAGTTGAATAAACCCGTAAAGAATGACAAAGGAAAGCAAGGCAGATATTACAGTAAAACAAATGCCATCTAAAAGCAAGTATAAACGGTCTAAGCATAGAATCTTGTTCATGTCGGCGCTCCTTTCCTAGCCACTCAATCAAGTGGTATTAACTGTTCAGAGGAGTAGATTATAAATGGTGAGTCAAAAAAAGCTAAGTCTTCTCTTATCTTTTCATCAGTAATAAAGAAGAAGCTGTTACGACTTGGAACCATAGAAGATAGAAAGTCAAATGAAGAAAGGGAGCTTAGTATATATGTAGTAGGTAATCCATTTAACTCAGGTGCAATAGACAGGGGGGGATGTTGTGCGCTAACGGTAGGTACGTAGTGAGCTAAATCCTGTTGTAGTAAAGAAAAAGTATCACGGGGATACATCTTTTGCAGTCCCTGAGAAAAAGTGAGATAAGTAAATAAAGTACCGCAATCTTCATAATATTTTACAAATCCAAGTATCGCTTCACAAACTAAGGTATAATCTTTGGGCTCAATCAAATCGACATAGATGTGAACAGAAGGTCCTTTAGGGGCGTGGCCATATTCTTTGACCATAGTTTTACCAAGGGCGGATGATTTTTTAAAATGGATAGATTTTAATGGATCTCCAGCCATATAAGAACGAATCCCTTGATAGTCTTCGTAATCACTTAGATCATTGCGAAGTTTTGACACTGTAATACTAGGGTCTAACCGTATAGGCATGACTTCTCTCAGTTGTCTAGGAGAGGGAAGGACAAGGCACCTCTGCGAATGCACTTCATCCTTTGCTAAAGGTTGCTTTAATAAATATAAACCAAAATAACTTTTTAAATAATAAAAATCGAGTCCAAAATAATGCACACCGACTTCGCTAGGGATAAAGTGAAGCGTCTTTAATGTATCAAATGTATAATAAGTGATTTTTGATTTACTATCTTCGCGGTATGGGAAATAGTACTGTGGCAAAAGCGACTTGTTCTTTCTGGAAACAAGACTAAATCTAATGGAAAGTGGTTGATAGCACTCGATTATGGAAGGAAACACTTCTTGCGACAAAACAAGTTTTTTCTTTAGTGTGAGCAAGGTGAAGGTATCAACAAGAAAAATACTAGTTAAAAGGTAAAAAGCACACCAAGAGATATAATTTCCTGAATAAAAGCATAAAAAAGTTGACGAAAAGTAAAGGAATAAAAAAGGAACTATATAACTGCGTGGTTTTTTCTGGGAGGTTCTTCGATGTAGATTCATAGTGAAATTTCCTCTAGTAATTGAGAAATAATCTCTTTTGTTGCAGTACTGTTTACAGTGCCCTGTTGTTTTACATTAAGAATCAAGCGATGAGAGAGGACAAAAGGAGCAAGGGCTTTTATATCATCGGGAATGACGTAGTCCCTTTTATTTAAATAAGCATTGGCTTGTCCACAATGCAAAAGTGATAGAGAAGCACGTGGAGAGCACCCTAAAGCGATTTTTGGATGGTTTCTTGTGGCAGTTATTAGACGGATGATATATGACATCACATCGTTGCTCACGTGGACGAAAGATACTGCTGACTGTGCATCTTTTAAATCGTTTGCATCTAGAACAGGTGTGATTTGTGGTCGTTTTTCTTGATTTTGAAACTGTGTAAGCATCTGAACTTCCTCTTGAAAGTTGGGATAACCCATAGAGATTCGCATCATAAAGCGATCCATCTGCGCCTCAGGCAAAGGTGATGTACCTACGCTTTCGATAGGGTTTTGAGTTGCCAAGACGACAAAAGGGTCTGGAACTTTGTAGACAGTACCATCAATGGTTACGCAATACTCCTCCATAACCTCTAAAAGTGCAGATTGCGTCTTAGGGGAAGCACGATTAATCTCATCAACGAGAATCAAATTAGACATAATCGGACCTTTAATATAATTCTTAGCACCTGTGTTTAAATCATACATATGAAAACCGAGAACATCTCCGGGCAAGACGTCAGGAGTGCATTGAACACGAGAAAAGCTCATATCGCAAGCCTTTGCAAATGAAGTAGCGAGCAAAGTTTTTCCAACGCCTGGAACATCTTCTATCAAGATGTGTCCGCGGGCTAAAAGACAGATTAAGACGAGATAGGAAGAGTGTGTATTTCCTACGATTACCTTTGATACTTCAGACAACAAACGATCCATGTCAAGTCCTCCTTATGAAGCTACAGTAATAATAAATAGTTATATTTATTATACACTAAAATTAACCGTTAAAACAACAATTTGTTCGACAATTAGATTTGAAAATTGATTAATGAATTTTATTTTGTGAAGTTTTTCTTTACATAAGAATAAAAAGAGTATATACTGTGCATATAAAATATAAACAGTATAAACTGAGAGGTAGATATGAATATCATTATAAGAAATGCGAAGAATCAGCCAATTTATGAACAGATATATGAACAAATGAAGACTGCAGTTATAACAGGGCAGTTAAAAGAGGGGGAGCTATTACCATCAATCCGCAATTTGGCAAAGGATCTTCGGATCAGTGTAATTACTACAAAGAGAGCGTATGATGAGTTAGAGCGTGAAGGGTACATCGATACGGTTGCAGGCAAAGGTTCTTACGTAGCAAGAAAAAATATGGAAATAGTAAAAGAAACATATTTAAAAGAAATGGAAGAGCATATGCAAAAAATCATTTCGTTAGCAGAAGTCTGCGGAGTAGAGCGAGAAGAAGTGATAGAAATGTTCAAATTGATTTCAGAGGAGGATGCAAAATGAATGCAATAGAAATTAAAAAATTAACAAAAACATATGAAACATTTTCGTTGAGCAATATTAGTTTCAATATACCTACAGGAATGATTGTGGGTCTTGTGGGAGAAAACGGAGCTGGAAAAAGTACATTAATCAAATTAATTATGCATGCGATAAAAGCGGATAATGGGAATGTAAAAGTATTAGGTATAGAGAATACTGTAAAAGAGTTTGAGAAGGTAAAACAAGAAATAGGAGTAGTTCTAGACGATGCTCATTTTCCAGAGATGCTAAATGCACAAAATATCAATGCAGTGATGAAGCAGACATATGAAAAATGGGATGAAAAAATCTATAATGAATTCATCGAGCGATTTCGAATTCCAGTGCAGCAAAAATTTAAAGATTATTCCAAAGGGATGAAGATGAAGCTTTCAATAGCAGTTGCACTTTCTCATAGCCCGAAGATACTTATATTAGATGAAGCAACCTCAGGATTAGATCCTATGGTGAGAAATGAATTACTAGATGTATTTCATGAATTTACTAGGAATGAAGAAAATTCTATTTTGATTTCTTCTCACATTATCAGTGATTTGGAAAAAATTTGCGATTATATTGCATTTCTTCATAAAGGGACATTAGTGATAAATGAAGAAAAAGATATACTTCTAGAAAAGTATAGAGTTTTGAAGTTGACAGAAGAAGAGTTACAAGACATCCCCAAGCAGGCAATTGTAGCTAAAAGGCAAACCCGATATGGTTATGAAGTGCTAGTAAAAAAAGAGAAAGTAAACAGTTGCTTCACGTTCGAAAATACTACACTAGAAGAGATTGTATTATTTATGGCAAAGGAGGGAGTGTAAATGAGAGGTTTACTATTAAAGGATTATTATGTGCTTTCAGGGCAGATGAAGCGAGTTTTACTAGCAGTCGTACTTGTAGCTGTGTCCACAGGTGGAGTGCTAGGTGTTTATGTAATGCTGTTAGGTGCAATGATTCCAACGACAATTATTGCTTATGATGAAAGAAGCAAGTGGAATGATCTGGCAGCGATGTTGCCGTATACTGCAAAGGAACTTGTCGTTAGTAAATTTTTGATAGGGTATATAGGCATAGCCATAGGTGCAATTTGTACAGTAATGGGAAGCTTAATTATGAGTCGTTTTAACCCTGATATTGCAGAAGTAACAGGAAAATCAATAATAATTCTAATATGTCTTGTGTCTATGTATTTGCCAATTAATATACCAGTGTTATTAAAATATGGGTCGGAAAAGGGCCGATACATTTATTTTATAGCTATTATGATAGGTGTCTTTTCTTATGAACTAATGGACAGAGGAACTTTTATGATTAATGAATATGTGCAAACTGCGTCAATGTTTTTCCTGATTATGATTACCTGCATTGTAAATATAGTAGGAATAAAATGGGCAATAAAAGTAATGGAGAAAAATTAACGATACCTTAAGAAAAAAGAGATACTATCTTAATGTGGTGGGGCTTTGTTGTTTTTGAATTTTTGACATGATAAAATATTGTCACAATAATGTGAAAACGAAGGAATTGACAAACAATAGGAGGTCAAACATGAAAACAACAAGGAAAATTGTTGCACTGATTATTTCTCTAGCATTTGCGTTACAGACCATGAGCATAGCGTACGCCCAGGACACAATGCTGACTGTTGAAGGGACGGGAGTAGAACAGAGCAATGGGGAAAAAACAGAAGAACTAGCACTAGTAGAAGAGCCAAAGCAAACGGAAGAGCCAAAGCAAACAGAAGA
>CAYJHQ010000057.1:0-2172 GCA_964369775.1 uncultured Lachnospiraceae bacterium | reverse complement strand
AAGGTGATGCACGGCTAGAAACAGTGAAGGTTTTGACAGGTTTTTCTATCAAAGAAGACGTATTAAAGCAAGATGCTGTAGTGGGGAGTGTGTATGAGCCACAGTTACCGGTAAAGATAGAAGCCAGTTATAGTGAAAAGCAGGGAGAGACAATCACGCAAGTTACAGAGAAATTAGAAGTAGATGTGATTTGGAAAGAAAAAGAAGGAAAATCCTTTACAACAGACGAGGTAATGACATACACTTTTGAACCGGTATTGCTTGATGAAAGATTACTGATTGAGGAAGGTGTTGAACTACCAGTAATCACCGTAGAAGTGGAGAAGGCAACCGCCCCTCCTATGATGATGTCTAGAAGCATGGCACCCAAAATAGGAGTTGTATACCCAGTAGTGGGAGGAGCTCTACTTGAAGAGGGAGAAAATCTAAGTGGAACCGTTCATTATGATGCGACAAACAAAGTGATTACATTGAAGAATGCGAATATCAGTGGTTCTTATGCAGAGGCTGCAATTGTGATGAATGATGCCGTTAAAATAGTACTTGAGGGAACCAATACGATTACAAATACTACAGCAGCAGGCATAGTTAAAGAAGGGACATTTGAAATTGAGGGAGCAGGAAGTTTGAATGTAACTGCCGGAACGGATACAAATAGCAATGCTATTAAAGGTGTACTTACATTAAAAAGTGGAACAATTATTGCAAATTCAAGTAATGGAGATACAATATTTGGATCGCTTACTATAAGTGGAGGCTCACTTACAGTGAAGGCGGGAATAAATAGTATGTGGGGGATTAATGGAGCGGTCACTATATCAGGAGGTAGTGTTAAAGTAGAGACAATAGCAGATGGAACATTCAGTGGACATTCGTGGCATGGCGGAGGCTGTAGCACTTCTGTAACTATGAATGGAGGTACTTTTGAGGCTACTTCGAAGGGAGATAATAGTGTAGGGGTGAAAGGTTCGCTGACAGTAAATGGCGGGGCGACAGCAATGGTAAGTGCAGTAGGCGCGAATTCAATAGGAGTACAGGGGAGCATGAAAGTCAATTGTGGAACCTTAGATTCTTCCGGGACGATGCAAGCAGTTACAAGCAGTGTTTCTATAAATCCAGCCTATGAGAAGACCATAGAAACTGCGACATCAGTAGGGGATTCTCTCTCATCATATACAGGTAGTCTAGATGAGTTGACAAGCGAAACGTATAAACATGTTAAAATCGAAGTAACAGGGTGTTCCGGTTCGAGTGATATAATTATTGATTCGGATGAAGATGAAGACCCAGAAACACCAGGTGATGGTGTAGATGATAAATATCAAAAAGAAGTTCTTTTTAAGGTAGTCAACGGAACGTGGAGTGATAACACTACGTCGAATAAGAAAGATGTCGTTACTTTTAAAGAGGATGGCGTGTTCTCGGATGCACCAAGTGCAACTGGAATTTTAAAAGTTCCATCAGGTGAAGATAAGCTCGGGTATACAGGTACATGGGATACGGTACCACCAACAACAGTAAGAAAAAATGAAGTTAAAGATGTATACACATTGACATACAGACCGTATAATTACGAAGTGATATTCAGACCAAGTGGTGGGCAAGGAACAATGTTAAATCAACAATTTGAATACGACAAGGCACAAGATTTGAGTAAGAACCTGTTTACTTATTCAGGTAAAGTCTTTCTCGGATGGTCGAAAAATCCAAATTCGACAGTGCCAACATATTCAGACCAGCAGGAAGTGAAGAATCTTACTGCGGAAAAAGATGGGAAAGTGACGCTTTATGCGGTATGGGCTGATGATGAAAATAATGATGGTATTGCAGATGTTTATCAGACAAAAGTGATATATCAAGTAGAAAATGGAACTTGGTCAGGTTCACCATCGACAGGTCAAAGAGAAGAGTGGATTACATTTATATATAATGGGAAACCATCAAATTCTTCACAAGCTGTTGGTACATTAAATAAGATACCAACAGGGATGACAGCAAATGAAGGATATGATCAAGCAACAGGAAGTTGGGATGAGCAACCGCCTGGAACGCTAATGTACACAAAAGAGGTAAAGACATATACATTTAAGTTTGATGAAGTACAACCGACACCAACGCCAACACCGACACCAACACCGACACCAACACCGACTCCAACGCCAACGCCAACGC
>CAYJHQ010000056.1:0-10121 GCA_964369775.1 uncultured Lachnospiraceae bacterium | reverse complement strand
TCGATAAAGGAAAAATGGTTAAAGTCGGCGGAAAAGAAATTTGTGATGAGTATGTTGCCTTTATGGGAGGAGTATAATAATGAAGATATTAACGATTGTAGTTCCTACGTATAACACAGAAAAATATTTGAGAAGGTGTTTAGATTCTGTGTTAGTAGAGGAAGTACTAGAAGATATAGAAGTAATTGTTGTTAGTGATGGGAGCAAAGATGGGTCGCTGAAGATTATGCGAGAGTATGCACGAGAATTTCCTAAAACTGTTAATGTAATTGATAAAGAAAATGGCGGACATGGGTCAACGATTAACGCAGGACTAAAAGTTGCAAATGGAAAGTATTTCCGTGTACTAGATAGTGATGATTGGTTTAATACACATGATTTTATTTTATTAATACAGAGATTGAAGAATTTAGATACGGATCTAGTAGTAACGAATTATAGAAAAGAACATGTATATAATGAAGTGTCGGAATATTTGGAATATAAGAATTTAGAGGAAGGGAAAACGTATTCATTTGATGCCTTTGATTTGGATATATTAGCTGGTGAATATTTTGTGATGGCAACATCGATGTACAAGACTAGCGTTTTAAGAGAAGCTAAGTTAGAATTACTAGAAAAAACCTTTTATGTAGATATGATTTATAATGCGATTCCTATTCTGAAAACGAATACTTTTAGTTATTTGGATTTGGATATCTACCGCTATTTTATTGGGCGAAAAGATCAAAGTGTAAATTTGGATTCGTTTGTAAGAAATCAAGCTCATCATGACAGGGTAGTGAGATATCTAATAGAATTCTACGAAAATAATAAGGCTGAGATGAATCAGTTTAAGCAAAGTTATATTCGCTTGATGTTTAAGTATATGATATACACTCATTACTGCATTTTCTTGATGTATGAAAAAGATATGAACAACTCATACAATCAATTGAAAGCGTTTGATGCATATTTGAAAAAAGCGAGCCAAGAATTATATTCGTTGATGTCGACATATAGATATATTGGCAAACATAGGGATACAAAGTTCATCTTTGTAAAATTACGAATGCTTAAATTATTGAATTATTTGGTGAATAGAGGAGGACAATAATGAAAAGAATACTTGTAATCAGTTGGTTTTATCCACCCATAAATTCATCAGAGGGGATTGTAACGTATAAATTACTGAGAAACTCTAAGTATAAATATGCAGTATACACACAGAAAAATAGTAATCTGTGGTCGTATGGAGATAATGCAGAAGTAGATGCATCGGAACATATTAAAAGCATATATTCAAAGGCTAACAGTCTTGAAGAGTTTCAAGATGAGGCAATAGAATATTTTAAAAATAATAAAGATAAGTATGATATTGTTATGACACGTTCTATGCCAGAAGAATGCCATGAAGTAGGGAAATATATAAAAGAAATAAAACCAAGCATTAAGTGGATTGCGTCCTTCGGAGATCCGATAACTAAAAATCCATTTGCGATGATTGCGACGCCAAAAAACCCTTATACAAATTGTAGATTTTTATATAGAATTACAGGATTGGCGTTTTTGAAGAAAATGGTATGGAATAAGAGGTTTGGCTCAACATTTGAAAAAAAAGAGAGACAATTAGTGCAGCTAGAAGATTGTGTATTTAGTATGGCGGATAGGATTATTTTTAATAACCCATATCAAAAAGAGTATATGTCTAAGAATAATAAAAACAATATTCAAGGGAAAGAAGTTATATTACCACACTCATTTGATAAAAACCTTTATGTGGAAAAGGAAGAGCTAAAGTTAAAAGGAAATAAAATAAGATTTGTATATATTGGGCTATTAGATGAGATTAGAAATGCGAGCAGTTTGTTATATGCAATAAGTGAACTAAATAAGGTTGATAAAGAGTTAGGCGAAAAAGTTGTCTTTGAATTCTATGGTAATATTTCGGACAAAGACAAATTGATTATAGTAAATGAAGATTTGATTGATGTCGTACGTATTAAAAAGCCAGTTAACTATGCAGATAGCTTGACAATAATGAAGCAATCTGATTATGTGATTCATATCGATGCAAATATAATAGATATTGTAGATGAGAATATATTCTTTGCAGCTAAACTTGCGGACTATCTTGGATCTGGGGCAAAAATATTAGGAATTTCAATGACGGATGGAGCCGCATCAGACATACTAAGAAATGTAAATGCGCTACTAATGTCTCATAGCCCAGATGAAATACGAAACTATTTAGACCTGATTATTAATCACGGGTACGAGATAAAAATGAATCCAGAAAAAATTTCAGAATACGATGCAGTATCAGTTGCTAACAATTTTGATAAAATGGTAGAAATGTTATAGCAAGGAGTAGAAAATGGAAAAAGTTAAATATTTAGTGGTAGGTGGAGGTATCTCAGGACTTACTTTTGCAAACTACGTGAAAGATGAGTACTTGGTAATAGAAAAAGATAACCGAGTTGGCGGATATTGTAAAACAACGAAAAAAGATGATTTTGTTTGGGATTATGCAGGACATTTTTATCACTTTAAAACAGAATACTTTAAAAAACTGTTTGAGGATAACATAAAAGAGAAAGACTTGGTGTATAAAGATAAGTGCACAAAAATCATTTATAAAGATGATTTTATCGATTATCCATTTCAAACTAATATTCACCAATTGAAGAAAGATGATTTTATTGACTGTTTATATGATTTATTTAATAAAGAGGAAAAGGACAATTATGATAATTTCTTAGACATGCTTTACGGGAAGTTTGGAAAGTCTATTACAGAAATATTTTTAAAGCCATATAATGAAAAATTATATGCAATTGACTTAACTGAATTAGATGTTGATGCAATGGGAAGATTTTTCCCATATGCAGATAAAGAAGCCATTATTAAGAATATGAAGAGAAGTGGAGATAGTACTTCTTACAATAACTATTTTCTGTATCCAAAAGATGGAGCATACGCATTTGTAGATATTCTTTATAAGCAGTTGGATAAAGAAAAAGTTTTATTAAATACAGCGCTTGAAAGTGTCGATATAAATAACAAGATTGCAATTGTAAATGGTGAAGAGATTGCATATGAGTATTTAATTAATACGACACCGTTGAACATGTTCATGCAGCAGGTAAATGAAAAAGAACATAATCAATTAGTAGATAAATTATCATATAATAAAGTTCTTGTTTTTAATTTAGGGTTTAACGAAAAATCGAACCTTACAAAAGAACATTGGATTTACTTACCGGAAAAAGAGTTGAATTTTTATCGAATTGGATTCTATGACAATATCTTAGACGGAGATAAACTAAGTATGTATATTGAAATCGGATATCCAAAAGGATTTGAAATCACAGAAGAAGAGATTGCAACACAGTTAGAGTATACTTTGAGTAATCTTAAGAAGTTAAAAGTTATAAAAGATTCTACGAAGTTAATTGCGCATGAAACTATTATTATGGATCCGGCATATGTCCATATTAACGGAGAAACTGATAAAGAAGTGAAGAGTGCATTCCAAAAATTAGCGGATAAAGACATATATAGTATCGGGCGTTACGGCGCATGGACATATTGTTCGATGGAAGATAGCATGGATAGTGCAAGAAGCTTGGCATTGGAACTGATGACAAAGTAAAGAAGGGAACAAATGATATGATAAAAGTAATGAGTATCTTTGGTACTAGACCAGAAGCTATAAAAATGGCACCACTGGTAAAAGAGTTAGATAGTAGAGAAGAGATTGAAAGCATTGTGTGTGTTACTGCTCAACACAGGCAAATGCTGGATCAAGTACTTGATACATTTAATATTACTCCAGACCATGATCTTAATATTATGAAGCAAGGGCAGACATTGGCAGATGTTACGTCAAATGCGCTGATGGGGTTAGAAGGTGTTATAAAAAAGGAAAAACCAGATATTGTCTTGGTGCATGGAGATACAACGACAACTCTAGCCGGTGCATTAGCAGCTTTTTATAATCAAGTGTCAATTGGTCATGTAGAAGCTGGTTTGAGAACATATGATAAATATTCTCCTTGGCCAGAAGAGATGAATCGTCAAATGGTAGGGTGTATGACTGATATGCATTTCGCACCAACGAAACTAAGTGCAGAAAATTTGATGAGTGAGAAGAAGGCTGAATCTACAGTTTACATCACTGGAAATACAGCAATTGATGCAATGGCGACAACTGTGAAAAGAGATTATACACACCCTGAATTAGAATGGATAGGAGAAAGTGATAAACTGATACTTTTAACGGCTCACAGAAGAGAAAACTTGGGAAATCCTATGAAGAATATCTTCACAGCGATTAAGCGAATTATAGATGAGTTTGACGATGTGAAGGTTATTTATCCGATTCATTTAAATCCTAAAGTTAGAGAAGTTGCGAATGAAGTGTTGAGTGATTGCGATAGAGTAAAGTTGATTGAACCTTTAGAGGTGTTAGATTTTCATAACTTCCTGAATAGATCGCATATTATTATGACAGATTCAGGCGGAATTCAGGAGGAGGCTCCTAGCTTAGGAAAACCAGTTCTTGTGTTGAGAGATACTACAGAACGACCAGAAGGAATTGGAGCCGGAACTCTGAAATTAGTAGGAACAGACGAAAATGTAATATATGAGGAAACAAAGAAATTATTAAGTGACGAAAAAGCGTATGAAGCTATGAGTAAAGCTTCAAATCCGTATGGTGATGGTACAGCTAGTAAACAGATTGCTGATGCAATTATCGCAAAGTTTACAAAGTAATCTATGAACAGTCAAAGCATACCTAGTTAATAGGTATGCTTTTTGAACAGGAGGAAGAGATGAAGGATAAAATTTCAAAATTAAGCAACGTGTATAAAAAGTACGGACTTATAGGCTTTATGAAAAAGCTAAGGGCATATATTATTGCTAACTATTTAGACAAAGTAAGTATTCGTACTCTTGTGTACAAGAAGCGCTATCAAAATAAAGTGAGAAAAATATTATCCCAAGATTTTGATAGAGTTATTTTGTGGAGAAGTAGTTTTGGCTATGATGTTCCGTTGTATCAAAGGCCGCAACATATATCTAAAAATCTTGCAGAGCAAAAATGTTTAGTATTTTATGAAGTCTCTACCATGACAGACAAAGTTAAAACATTAAAGAAGCAAGGAAGACGGCTTTATTTAATAAACTTCAATAATAT
Organism: uncultured Lachnospiraceae bacterium; assembly: GCA_964369775.1. GTDB lineage: Bacteria > Bacillota > Clostridia > Lachnospirales > Lachnospiraceae > CAUPWF01. The sequence continues at coordinate 4,939 of CAYJHQ010000056.1, read as the reverse complement.
CATACTAAACAAAATTTTAATGGAAGAGCTGAGTACGCTTGAGAAGCCCAAGTATGTTCAACTGTATTCAACAGACTGGAAGCTGAGTGTTGAAAATATAAAAGATTATATCAGTAAAGGTTTTGAATTTATATATGAATATATCGATGATCTTTCGCCAGTGTTATCAGGTACGAAAGAGTTGCCCAAGAACATTACAGATAAATATGATTATGTAATGAGTAATGATGATGTATACACAGTGGTAACAGCGGACCTACTAAAAGAGGATGTAATTGCTAAGAGGGGAACTAAAAATTTAATTTTCTCAACCAATGGCGTAGATTATAAGTTTTTTCAAAAATATGAAGAAGTGGAATTAGAGAAAGAATTTATTGATGTTATTAACAACGGAAAATTAAACGTATGTTACTATGGAGCCTTAGCAAAGTGGTTTGATTATGATTTACTAAAAGAAATGGCAAGAACGGGAAATTACAATCTTATATTGTTTGGGATAAAATATGATGAATCTTATGATGAAAACATACAAGGTGAAGATAATATCTACTTTATGGGAGCGAGACAATATGAGGTTTTAAAGTATTATGCAAAAGCATGTGATGTACTGATAATTCCTTTCTTGATTAATGATATTACAAAAGCTACGAGCCCGGTTAAAATTTTCGAATATATGGCTCTTCACAAACCGATAGTTACTACAGATATGAATGAGTGTCGCAAATATAAATCTGTTTTTATAGGGGAAAATAAAGAAGAGTTTATACGAAAAGTAAATGATGCATTCAGGATGAAAGATAATAGAGAGTATATTGGAATGTTAGACAAAGAAGCTAGAGAAAACGATTGGTCACAAAAAGCGGCTAGTATAATTAAGGGAATTCGGTAAATAAGTTAAAAACAAGCTGAACGGCACAGAGTTTATAAGGAGTTAATTGTATTTTTGGTAAATATTTAGTATAATAGTAAACGGTTTGCAAAATCTAAGTAAAGACTTTGTAAGCCGATTTATTTTGAGAGGATTTATTATGAAAAAAATATTATTTTGCTTTGCGCAGTTTTTGATTATTTATTTAACAGTTATGATATTTTATATCGTACCTTGGATTCCAGCAGTTTTTGGGGAGGTGACGTTTGAGCAGATTGTGTTCAATGTCAATACATCACTTGGAGGGGTAGATAGAAACCTTATTTATGACTTTATGAAAAATTGTATGCTTACACCTTTTGTAATAGCTGTGGGGATATGTTTGGTGCTATTTTTAATTTATAAACGTTTGAACTTTAAATTTTCAAAGATTATTATCGTACTTTCTATTTGTTCCTTACTCGTAACTTCCTATTGGGGAGCTGTTTCAATCGGTGTTATGGAGTATATTACGTTTATCAGTCAATCGTCAACCATCTATGAAGACTACTATGTTGATGCAAGTGAAAGTACTTTCCAATTTCCAGATACGAAACGCAATCTTATTTTTATAGGATTAGAGAGTATGGAAACTACATATTACTCAGAAGATGAAGGGGGATCCTTCGAGGTAAATCTAATTCCAGAGCTTTATAATCTAGCTGAGAATAGTACTACTTTTTCGGATATGGATGAAACAAGTGGTTTTCATTCGCCAGCTAGAACTGTATGGACAGCTAGTGCCCTAACAGCATTTACGCTAGGAGTGCCATTAACGATACCAATTGATGGAAATTCATATTTTGTTGAAGACTATCTAGGTGGCGCCTATGGACTAGGGGATATTTTAGAGGATTCGGGATATAATCAAAGTCTTGTGCTAGGAAGTGATGCAGCCTTTGGTAGTCGCGACAATTTGTTTTCAAGTCACGGAAATTATGAGATTACTGACTTGTATGGAGCAAGAGAAAAAGGATATATTGAAGAAGATTATAATGTATGGTGGGGATATGAAGATGAAATTCTTATAGAGATTGTTAAGGACGAACTACTTGATCTAAGTGCTCAAGATGAGCCGTTTCATCTATTTACGTTGACAGCTGATACCCATTTTGAAGACGGATATCTGTGCCCGCTTTGCGAAGACGAGCATGGAGATCAATATTCAAATGTTCTTTCGTGTTCGAGTAGACAAATTAGCGAATTAGTGACTTGGATTCAAGCGCAAGACTTTTATGAAGACACAACTATTGTAATCGCAGGGGATCATCCGAGTATGGATGTAGACTTCTTTGATGATATTCCTAGTGACTATGTTAGAAAGCAGTATTTTACAATAATCAATGGAGCACCGAGTGAAGGAACTGAAGTTGTTCGTGAGTTTACTTCCTTTGATATACTTCCGACAACTATCGCTAGCCTAGGGATTACATGGGAAGAGAATAGAATAGGATTAGGTGCGAATCTTTATAGTGAAGAAGAAACTTTAGTTGAAATCATGGGGATTGAAGAATTAAATCTTGAAATTCAAAAGAACTCACACTACTACAATGAAAAAATATTGTACAATTAGAAAAACAAAGAAAGGTGAATAAAGGCTTAAAAAGGTTGAATCTCCAATCAATTTATGATATTGTAAAATAATATAGGAGGTTTTACAGATGATGAGAAAAAAACTACGGGGAATTTTAGCAGCAGCGATGTGTGCGTCGTTAGTCATACAGCCTTTCGTGCAGGCGAATCAGGTGTATGCAGCTGGAATTCAAGCAGGGGAGACGGTTAATCCCAATTCTGTAACAGATGGAATTACAGAAGAAGAGATTGAGCGATTGCAAAATCCCGAAGAGTTGGAATCTACAGTCAATAATGGAATCATAGAAGATGATTTTATTTCTATGGATGAAGAGGGGAATGTAACGCTGATTCCATTTGAAGAATTAGACACAATGACTGAAGAAGACATGAAAGTAATCGATGAATTAGAAGAAGCGGATTATCAAGTATTGGCAGGCGATGGGGAGAAGCTAGAGGTAATTGCAGAAGCAGATACGCTAGAAGAAGCTTCACAATATTTCGAACCAGCACCAATGATGATGGCGAGGACTGCTATTGAACGACCAGAGGTGCAATTGTTAACGAAGACAGTATATTCTAGTAATAGTCATGTGGTTATTATACCAGGCTATTTAGAATTTACAAATTATGAGACAGGGGTCCTTACTTATACTCATGGATCTTATGCAAAAGACGCGGCTTTTGTAGGAACTGCAAGCAATGGGGATGTTTTATTTAAGCAAGCAGGTGTAATAGGGAGAGTAAGTGCTAGTAAGGTACAGGTCTTAAGCTATGATTCATTTATGGCGTCTTATGGTTATGCAAGCAGGTACGAAGTTAGTAATGGAAGACTTTATCACAAAATAACAATAAATGGTAAAACAGCAGCTTCTACACAATTGGTAGGATACAAACAACCCTATATGACTGAGGGGGCAACTTATTATAGTTATGATGGGCATTATTTTTATACAGATTATAAGACAATGGTTTCTAACTATAAGGCTGGTCACTATGGGAATTCAATTAATCCGAACCAACCGTATTATAACTATTATCAATTTCTCTCTCAGCGAGCTTGGACAGCCTTTCCGCAATCAGAAGTAGAAAGCTATGTTAATGCTAAAACAAGTTCTAGCTCAAAATTAAGAGGGGCAGTAGATGATATGTATTCTATAGGGGCTACATATGGCGTGAATCCTATTCTTATTCTCGGTGTTGCAATCAATGAGAGTGCATGGGGAATGAGTAGTTATGCTCAGAATAGAAATAACTTATTTGGGCACGCAGCATATGACAGTAGTCCAGATAGTGCGTCAGGTTATAGCAGTGTAGCAGAAAGTATCAAATATCATGCTTATGATTTTATGTCGAAAGGGTATTTAGACCCTCAAGACTGGAGATATCTGGGCCCACATTTAGGAGATAAGCAAAGCGGAAGTAATGTGAGATATGCATCAGATCCTTATTGGGGAGAGAAGGCTGCGAGTCACGGATATTACATAGAAGATCATAATACAAGTAGTGTGAAGGATTATGATTTTTATAATTTAGGAATTATATCAGGTAAAGATGCAATCTATAAGGACCCGAACAAAAATACAGTATTATACACACTAGAGAATGGTAGCAGTCCAACAAATCAGGTAGGTGTAGTGATTTTAGGAAGTGTTCAAGGAGAGAATATCAATGGAAGTACTACTTGGTACAAAATTTTATCGGATGCACCACTATTGGATGATAGATCCAATGATAATGGTGATGGGATATACAAAGCATCACGAGATTACGGCTACATACATTCATCAGAGGTAACACTTGTTCAATATGGAGCTGATACAACACAGCCACCAACGGTAACAAATGTGGCTGGTGATGCGAATCAGGATGGACAGGTAAAGTCTAATGATTATCTAATGATAAAAGATTTTGTAATGGGCAAATATTATTTGTCATCAGCTCAAGAAGAATCGGCTGATGTAACTGGGGATGGAAAACTGAAATCAAATGATTATTTGAAGATAAAAGATTATATTATGGGTAAAATCACTTCATTAAATTAGCAGATAAAAATAAGAGGAGAATACGTAATGCAAAAAATAAGGGGAAAAATTATAGCGAGTGCACTAGTGCTATTGGTGATGTTAGTATCAATACCAGTAGGCATAGTTGAGGCATCTAGCTTCAGTGTGTCTTCGTCATCAGGTAGTGTATCATCTGGGGGAAGTTTTACAGTGTCCGTTAACAGTGGGGGATTAACAGGTAAGTTTGACGTAAGTGTAAGCAATGGTAGTGCATCGGCATATTCAGTGTGGTTAGAAGGCGGTTCTTCATCTGTAACGATTACAGCAGGAGGATCAGGAACAACGACGGTTACAGTTACGGCAGCAGATGTAACAGACTCATCGTATAATAGCGTAACAGGAAGTAAAAGTGTATCGGTATCAGTAGCCGGTGCAGCAACACCAGCTCCAACAC
>CAYJHQ010000055.1:0-10286 GCA_964369775.1 uncultured Lachnospiraceae bacterium | reverse complement strand
GCTGTGACAAATGAATAGACTCAGCCGCTTTAGTAAAATTCTTGTGTTCTACAACTGCAATGAAGGTTAGTAGTTCTTCAATCATATGAGAGCTCCTTTTAATCATACGAAATGTAGGTGATTGCGAAACAAGTTCGCAATCCAGATTTAAACAAGGATAAAATCCTGCCATGCAGGATTCTTGAGTGGATAAGTGAAAACCCTTAAATTTTGGAACAATAAAAAAGCCTCATAAAGTTATGAAGTTGGTAAGTCTTATGCAATGAGTGGTTTTAAACTTCGGAGGTACTGGTACTGATGTATTTTATCAGAAACCAATACAGTGGCTAATTGAGCAATTCCAGCAAGTAAAAGATCTGCATGAAGTGTCTTTTCATTTTGGGTTTTGCGACCAGCAATACAAAAGCTGTCTTTGAAGTGATTGATGGATTTTTCAATCGTAACACGTATTTTATAGGTATCATCCCACTCTCTCGAACCACGTTCCACACCCGGATAGGCTCTCAGATTTTTTTCGGGATAAATGTATATCATTCGTCCACAGGAAGAGGCTGTACACGGATTGTCACAATGGCATACCCGCCGTTTGGTTTTATTTTCACGGTTGTATTCCCATTTCATCTTAGGGCACACAAATTTCATGGTTGGAAGATTGCTTTTTAAGTGAGATTTACTTCCTTCCCGCTTCATTGGAAGAGACGGATCATTTGGGCAGCATGGAATACCGCTTTCATTGAACGTATGACCATTTTCTTCCATAGAAAGTTTTACTTTTAGAGGAATGAATGCCTTTTCAAAGCCAAGGTCCCCAAACAGGGTTTTGTAGATTTCAATGGTATCAAACGCAGCATCACCAAGAAAGATTTTGGGATTAATAAGCGGATGCTTCTGAAAGAAATCAAAGAGAACAGGAAGCAGTGCTTTGGAATCTGCAAGGGATTTATCTTCATCTGGAGAATTCAATTTCTTTTCCACCACGATATCACGATGAGAATTTAAGAAATCTTTATTGTAAAAAGTGATATCGCGAACGACACCAAGACCATTCGTAACAATGCCGAATTTATAAGCATAGCAAAAGTGACCATTGATATACATCTGCTGAATAGCCTGATTGGCGGCCGCATGAGTCGGCATGGAACCATAGGCTGCTTTATAAGGATCATAATTCTTGTCAAAGTTGTTCGCTTTAGCAAAAGCTTTCAGTTGTTTCATAATCCGGTTTGCATACTTGGGATTGTTTTCCGTTACTTTTGCTTCAATTCCGGAAGTATCGAAGATTGTCATGGAGGCAGGTTTGGGATTTAGCTTTTGGCATATCGGTTCGGTTAGATCCACCATGTGGTCGAACATTGATTGTAAGTCCAAAAGAAAATCCTGCTTGAATCGGGTGAATTTTGAAGCATCCGGAACAACATCAAAACCACAGAAATCACGTAACTCCCCCGAGTATTTCAGGAAAATAAGTAGTAGTGAATCTGTTGGAATAGAGAAAATACGCTGGATCAGAAAAGCCTTAAGCATTGGATAAAGCTGATGCTTACGAGGTCTTCCAGTAGAAGCGTGAAAATGAGTAACAAAGGAACTAGGAACAATTTCATCGAGATGAATGGTTTCATTGAGAAGTGAGAGAAACTCATATTTGTCATGATCAAATTTGTTTTGGCAATCTTCAAAAATTTCTGCCAAAGATAGTTGTCTATGTGATATCATATAGGTGCATCTCCTTTTTTGGTGGATTGATAAAATGGTTTCTAGACAACTCTATTTTAACATAAACCATTGAGGAGATGTTTTGTTTTTTATAAGAAAGAACACCGCAAATATGCGGGTTTTGGCATTTCGCAAACGCCTAAATAGTAACATAAATAAAAGGAGAAAGAAAAATGGTTTTGGATTTCAATAAGAGTTGGAAAGTTTTTAAAGAGGGAAGAGAGGATAGCGTAAAGCTTGTGAACCTTCCCCACGATGCGATGATTACCGAGGAAAGATGCAAGTGCCTAAACGGAGCTAATACCGGTTATTTTCCGGGTGGAAAGTATGTGTACGAAAAAATCTTTGAAATATCGGAGGAAATGATTGGTAAATACATAGCTGTATTTTTTGAAGGCATATATCGCTGCGCAAATATCTACCTGAACGGCGAGCATGTTTTTTATCATGCATATGGTTACACAGAGTTTGAGGTGGATATCTCTGAAAAAGTCAAGCTTGGAGAAAATGTCATTTCCGTTGAAGCAGACAACTCTCTTGAGCCTAATGCACGCTGGTATACGGGTTCGGGAATTTACCGTCCGGTTTCTCTTATTATAAAAAACAAAAACTATATGAAAGGTATTAAGATTGAAACAAAGTCAATCAATCCAGCGGTCATTTCAGTTACCTGCAACCAAGATGCAGATGTTATTATTTATGATGGTGATACCCCTGTGGCTTCTGGTAAAACCGGAGAATTAGGAATTCCCGATGCTAAACTCTGGACAGCAGAGACTCCAAATTTGTACAGGGTTGTATTAAAGACAGAATTTGATGAAGAAGAAGTACAATTCGGTATAAGGCTTCTTACGTGGTCCGGCAAGACTGGTGTACTTATTAACGGACAGGAAGTTAAGTTGCGCGGAGCCTGCATTCATCATGATAATGGTCTCTTGGGCGCGTGTGAATTCGACGATGCCTCATACAGAAGAATAAGAATCCTCAAGGAGGGCGGTTACAATGCAATTCGCTCATCACACAACCCGTGCTCAAATGCAATTCTGAGGGCATGCGATGAGCTTGGCATGTATGTTGTTGATGAGACCTTTGATATGTGGTACCTTACCAAGTGCTATCACGACTATTCCAGAGATTTTATGGATAATTACAAGGACGATATAGCTGCGGTAATTAAGAAGGATTATAATCACCCGTCCGTTATTATGTATTCGATAGGCAATGAGAATTCCGAACCCCGGACAGAAAAAGGAATGGAGCTTGCTAGGGAGCAGACAAAACTTTTCAAAGATGCCGACCCGACTCGTATCGTGAGCATGGGCGCAAATCTGCTGCTGCTCAAGGTCAATCTTTATAAGGATGAGAAAAAAGAATATAAGAGAGAACCGATTGACCAGGAGAAAAACAAGGACCTGATGGCCGGCATGGATACTTCCGGCTCTGCGGGCTTCAATTTGATGATGAATATGCTTCCCAAGTTCCTGTCAAATGCGTCGAACGGAAAGAAATGCCAAGCAAAAGCGGATGAACTGGTCACATTTCTTGATGTGCTTGGTCTGAACTATGGTACTTGCAGATATGAACAAGATGTGCTCCGCGACCCGGACAGATTGTATGTAGGCTCCGAAACGTTCTCCCACGGTATCGATAAAAACTGGAAGCTCGTCAAAAAGTATCCGCAGATTATCGGGGATTTTGTGTGGACCGGTTGGGATTATCTGGGCGAAGCTGGAACCTGTGGCACATGGGATTATGTTGACTGGCCGGGATTGCCGCTCTATGACGGATCAGGCACTATAGATGCTACGGGTCTGATAACTCCACAGAACTATTATATGCAGATTGAATATGGCACTTACACTAAGCCGTATATATCTGTAAGACCTGTAACATATGCCGGCCACAAGCACACCCAAGGTGCATGGAGAATGACGGATGCAGTGCGCTCCTGGTCATGGCAAGGCTGTGAAGGCGAAATGGCAACGGTTGAAGTATATGCAGATGCAGCAAAAGCCGAGCTCTTTCTTAACGGAAAGTCCTGTGGAAAAAAAGCTCTGAAAGCAATGAGAACGAAGTTTAAAGTCAAGTACTGCCCCGGGGAGCTAGCTGTCAATACCTATGACAAAGAGGGAAGGCTTGTCGGAAAAGACAGCCTTGTTACGGCTTCCAATACAACAATGCTGGAGGTGAAAACGGAAAAAACAAAACTGAAAGCAAACGGACAGGACTTGGCATACCTTACTATTTCGCTGACCGACGAAGGGGGTAATATCAAGCCTGCTGCCGATATGCGTGTTACTTTAAAGATTGACGGTGAGGCAGTATCATTGGCAGGTTTGGGCTCGGCAAGAACAAAAAGCGATGAAGCATTTGACAAGGATAATCATTTGACCCACTTCGGAAGAGCACTTGCCGTTCTTCGTGCAGGATATGAAAAGGGAACTGTCAAAGTTACTGTTTCTTGTGATGGTATGGAGGATGCAATCGTGCTCATTGATGTTGAATAGACGCTTGCCTTTGGTGACCTAGAAAGGAGACCAGTTATGGGAAAAAAGTATTTTACATTAAGTTTTGATGACGGCCTCGAGCAGGATAAAAGAATCATACAACTCATGAAGGAATTCGGGCTGAAAGGAACCTTTAATCTAAATTCCGGTTTGTTCGGAACTCGGGGAGAGGTAAAAGGCATTGGAAAGTTTTTTTTTCAGGACTGTGAAGAGGGAGTGAAGCATGGGAAACTGTTTTCCTATGTACCGCATAACAGAATTCCGGAGAATGAAATCGTGGAAGTTTATCAAGATATGGAAATTGCATCACATAGTTATAGACATGAACCTCTAGGAAGAATCGGCACTGCTGAAATGCGTGAATCTATAGATTTGGATATTCAAGCCTTGGAAAGAATGATTGGCCGGAAAATTATGGGCCACGCATATGCCAATGGATCAACCTCTGAAACAGTGCAAAGCTACCTCAAGGAGAAAGGAATTCTTTATGCGCGAGGAGTATTGCCGAGCAATAAATTTGATTTTCCGGAAAATCGGATGAACCTCCGTCCGACTTGTTCCTGCTTAAGTAAAAATGCGCTTGCACTCATTGAAAAGTTTAAAGCTGCAAGAGCAGACGATGATAACCTTCTGCTATATATGTGGGGACATGCTTATGAATTCGATTATAAATGCGAAAACGGAGGCTGGGATTATGCAAAACGGCTGTTTGACGCAATAGCCGGAAAAGATGATATTGTATATTGCACCAATGCAGAAGCTTTTATCTACACCTGATTAGTAATTCATAATCACAAATATTTTAAGTAACTTACAGCAGAAAAACTTATTTATGTGGATAAGCTTTCTGTATGAACAATGGATGAAAAGAGAGGAGATTAAAAACGATGAACAAGAAAGTACTTTTTTATGGCATTCTTATTGCGTTATTTAGTTTTACATTTACAGGTTGTTCAAGGGAAGAGGGAACCGACGGAAGTGATTCTAGACATTCTTATACCTAGTGGATGATGGAGGGTAAGGATTCTACCTATTATTCAGATTATTCGGAAAATCCGGTCATTCAATATAGGATGACAAAAGAATACAAAGGGGAAAACGGAAAATCAACCAAGATAAATTTTGAGTTTAAAGTACCTCCCGCGGGATCAGAGCTGAACAACCTTACTACTATGATCTCAACAGGAGACTATACTGATATGATGGATATAGCCTTGTATTCAGGGTCAATTGTTGATCTTTATGAAGAGGGAGTCATACAGGATCTGACACCATATGTGGAGAAATATATGCCGAATTACATAGCTTATCTGGAAGCACATCCTGATTTAAAAGTTACAGCTACTAATTTGGTGAATGGAGAAAAGAAATATATTCAGCTATATAATTATCATTATCCCAGTACGTTAGAACAATGGTGCGGTTATGAATATCGCCGTGACTGGATTATTAAATACGGAAAAAATCCTATGGACGGCTCTACTTTCAACGGTAAGTACACGGTAACAAATCCAGATGGAACCTATGACATGACCAGTTGGGAAGATAATGTTGTATTTCCAAGCGGAGGTTCCGATCCTATCTATCTCAGTGACTGGGAATGGATGTTTAATATTTTCAAAACCGCTCTCAAAGAAGAGGGTATCAAAGACGGTTACTGCATGAGTCTTAGCCATGGCGGCTTCGACCCTGCAGGGTTCCTGGTCAGTTCATTTGGCGGCGGTGGTTCTATCTGGTATAAGAACAAAGATAAAATAGAATTAGGTTTAACAAGTGATAATTGAAAAGTGAAGAGAATGGATTTGATGTACTATTTCTAATTTCAGTGCTATAAATGGTTTCACTACGGTAGTGAAAGTGGTGATTGTAGTGAAACAATAGTTTTAGTTGAATTTGGACCAAAATCCTATTGAATAAAATATGAAAATGTGATATTTTTTATTTGTAACATAAAATAGGTTACAAATAAAAAAGGTGGTTTATATGAAAGAGTATTTAGAACAATGTTTGAGAAGAAAAGTTGAAATGACTGAATTCGAGAAGAATAAGTCGTTGCCACTTTTATATTCTGGTTTATATTATTTATATTCTGTAAAAATGGATGGAATCCATTGGATTATGGCTGAGCCAAAAGAGAAAATCGGATTGGCATCTATGAGGAAACATCAGAGGCAGTTAGAAAAACTGACAGGTATGAATTGTGCGTTATATCTTAAAAATTTAAACAGCTATTCTAAAGATGTTATGTTGAATGAGGGGATTCCATTTGTAGTAGAAGGAAAGCAGATTTATCTTCCATTTACAGGAGTATTATTAGCGGGTGAAACAGACAGAACATTGCCACCAATTAGTCAAATTTCCTATCTTACACAAAGAGTTTTGCTCATGGCATTATATGAAAACTGGAAAGATATGTCCGTAACAAAGATTGCAGAGTGTTTAGGTGTGACAAAAATGTCCGTTACTAGGTGTTTTGATGAATTAGAGTATCTCGAAATACCTGTGCTTACAATGAAAGGAAAGTCACGCGTGATCAGCATGAATGGAGATCCAAAAGAACAATGGGAAGAAATTCATTCGATTTTAAGAAATCCGGTTATCACAACCTTTGAAATAACAGAGGATTTGAAATTAGATGTAAAGGGCGGAATGTCTGCCCTTTGCGAATATTCTATGCTAGAAGATAATCCGTTTCCAACCTATGCAATTACAAAGAAGGAAATACAAAAATTGCAGATAAAGAAAAAGCAGCTTGTCCCAAAAGGAGAGGAAAAGGGTTGTGTTATTCAAGAACTTGGATATTATATTAATTTTCAAAAGAGGAATTTAGTAGATCCATTGACAGTTTTATTATCACTCAGTGATGAAGAAAAAGCAGATGATAGAGTAAAAATTTCAATCGAAGAAATGCTTAAGGAGTACGTATGGTAAAAGGATTAGATATTTTTGAAAAATATTTTGCAGAATACGCCGATCAGTATGTCCTGATCGGTGGTGCTGCCTGTGATATTATTTTTTCCAAAAACGATGCACAATTTAGAGCGACAAGGGATCTTGATATGGTGCTAATTATTGAAGCATTGAAACCTGAATTTGTAGAGCAATTCTGGAGATTTGTTATAGATGCAGACTATAGACATCGCGTAGCTAGTACTGGAGATCCACAGTTTTATCGTTTTGATAAGCCAGGGTCAGAAGGCTTTCCCAAAATGATAGAGCTGTTCTCTAGAATGCAATTTGAACTTAAAGAGCTAAATGGACTTACTCCAATACATATAGATGATGAGGTCTCAAGTCTTTCTGCAATACTGCTAGATGATGATTATTATCAAATACTGCTAGAGGGGAAAATTGTGGAACAGGGGTTATCGGTTCTAAGGCCTGAGTATCTGGTTTTATTCAAAGCAAAAGCTTGTCTGGATCTAAAAGCACGGAGAGAACGTGGGGAGCAAGTGGATTCGTCAAATATGAAAAAGCATAAAAATGATATATTAAGGATCATAGTTGAAATGGTATTAGAAAGACCGAATCGTTTACCTAATTTGATCATAAAGGATATCGAACAATTTCTTGATTTGTTGTCCAATGATCCCTTTGATGCAAATCTGTTGAAAGGTTATGGTTTGAAATCAGAAGAGGTAATCAGTCGAATGATTGAAATATACAGATAATTGAACTAACGAAGGCTATTGCACGTAACAGTGTAATGGTCTTTTTTGTGTTAATGATTTAATTTCTTCTATATATACTGCGTAAAGTTAAATGTGGCTTAACTTTGTACTCAAAAATTAAATAACTGGGTAACGATTTATTACATAGCGCGTTATAGAATAGCATTGTAAACAAAAGCAAACCGGTTTCGCTGATGCTTACATCAAGTTCAAGGTTAGGAGGAATATGATGATAGCAATGGCAAATATAGTAAAAATTTATGCGGATTCTGATTCGGCAAACAAAGTGGATATGATCTGCAAACACTATCCTAATTTTATAGGGATTGTGGATGGTTATACCGAAGGCCTTCGGTACATGATTGAGAACGAGAAAAAATATAACTGTAAAGCCGCCTATGGAGATTTAGGTGTTCGCGTTCAATCTCTGGGACATTATACAGATCTTACAGGTAATTCGGCAGTGGACAATGTTATGACAAGAGATGCGTTGATATCCTGTGATTTTTCCGGCGGAATTCTAGAGGGAACTGACAGACCGGAGAAGTATCAAAAAGATGCTGAAATTTTGAAATGGATGCGTAGAGATTATGATCTGTTTACGCAGCAGTTAAAATATCTACCACCAGAGGAACACAGAATATTTGTTGGATACATCACAAAAGAAAAAGAGTTAACGGAGATCGCAGAGGAATTTGGGGTCCAGTATGAATCCATAAAGCAGAGATTATGGAGAACCAGGAAAAAGATCAAAGTTCAGATGATTGCATATTTAGATGGTACATTTTAAGGAGGAGATAGGAATGCCAAAACCAAGAAAAATAATTCCGGATATTGCGGAAAGAATAAAAGATGGAAGAAAAAAATTTGTTCGATACGATGAGGGAGCAGTACTTTATTCAATGGGATATCAGACTTTTCGCAAACTGGCGATAGAGGCTGAGGCTGTATATCACATTAAGGGGATCGTATTGGTGAATACAGATATCATAGATGATTTCCTGGAAAGCTTCAGGGATCTATAAGAATGGATGCGATGAGGAATGGATTGGGATAGTAAATTGGATGTTGCATTTTTGTAACACAGTAATTATAATGAACATAGAGATTTAAGGAGGAGCATATGGCGAAAGTTGGTAGACCGAAACAGGACATAGTGAAACAGGATTTTATAAGCATTCGGGTGCTACCGGAACAGAAAGAAGAAATTGCTCTATATGCGAAAGAACATAATCTCACCCAGACACAGGTTCTTCTGAACGGCTTTCAGTTATTGAAAGAACAGAAGAAAAAATAATCCATTCCTCACAAAAAAATGTGAGGTGAAAAGAATGGCAGAAAAAAGAAAAGACTCCCGGGGGTATCTGCTCAATTCCGGAGAGCATCAGAGATCAGATGGCCGTTATTCGTTCTCCTATACGGATAAAGAACATAATCGGCGTATTATTTATGCAAAAAGTCTGGTGGAGTTAAGGCAGAAAGAATTAAAGATAATCAAAGAAATTGACAGTGGATTGAAGCCGGGTGCAGCTGAAAGAATGACGCTGAATGATCTGCACACAAGGTATATGTCACAAAAGTACAATCTAAAATTTACGACCAAGCATAATTATCAGTACATGTATGATCGCTTTGTAAAGGATGGCTTTGGAAAAAGAAGAATTAGCACCATTACTTATACGGATATCAAGAAATTTTACTATTCTTTGCTGGAAAGCGAGAAACTCAAACCCAATACGCTTGAGACGATTCATAACTCTGTTCATCCTGCATTCAATATGGCAGTAAGAGATAATGTTCTGATGAAAAATCCATCGGATGGTGTGATGAGAGATATCAAGCAGAGCAAACTCTGGGTTAAGAAAAAGAGACATTCGCTTACGATTCCACAACAGAATGCATTTTTGAAATATGCCAGAGAAGATAAGCAGTTTCAGGGGTGGGTACCAATTATCACAGTGCTTCTTGGAACGGGTATGCGAATCGGTGAATGCCTGGCACTAAAATGGGAAGATCTTGATCTGGATAAACGAATGATTTATGTGAAGCATAATCTGACGAATCGTCCAAGTGAAAGCGGACAAGTGGAGGCCCACGTGGACACACCCAAGACGGATGCTGGGGTCAGAACCATTCCAATGCTTGATGAAGTATATGATGCTTTTTTAGAGGAGTACATGATTCAGACCTGCTTAGGCTTTTGTACAGAAGAAATTGATGGATATTCAGGCTTTATTTTTTCGAGTTCTAATGGTACAGTATATAGAGATACTTCTGTCAATCATGCAATCCATCGCATTGCCGATGCGTATAATGCAAAGGAATTAGAGAATGCGAAGCGCGAGAGAAGAGAAACACTTCTTTTACCAAACTTTAGTGCACATCATCTGCGCCA
>CAYJHQ010000054.1:0-10410 GCA_964369775.1 uncultured Lachnospiraceae bacterium | reverse complement strand
AAACTGGAGAAAAATACTACGAATGTAGTGATACAGGTTTCTGTATGGAGAGGAGGGGCATGTAATGGAGACACCAATATTAAATGTAAATGATTTAGTCATACGTTATGGGAAAGGTTGTGACTATTGCTTCTCGAGCAAAGAGTTAACAAAAAATACTTGCCCAAGATGTAAGACAGTATGGGCTTGCAATCATGTAGATATAGAATTATACAAAGGAGAAATACTTGGAATTGTAGGAGAGAGTGGTTCAGGGAAATCAACTCTTATGAAAAGCTTATATTTTGATTTTCCTGTTACAGAAGGAGAAGGATATATTCAAGGATACAAAAGTGGAGAGTCAAATATCTTTGAAGAAAGTCTACAGCAAAAAAAGTTTATTAAAAACAATGTAATGGGAATGGTTTATCAAAATCCGATGCTTGGTCTTCGGATGGATTTTTCAGCAGCAGGGAATATATCCGAAAAACTAATCGCAGCAGGGCATAGAGATTTTAGTAAGATGACAGCAAGAGCTGAAGAATTATTGAAAGCAGTAGAGATTTTACCACAAAGAATGAAAGAGCCGCCAAAGAACTTTTCTGGGGGAATGCAGCAACGAGTACAGATTTCGAAGGCATTGGCTAATAATCCAAAGATATTACTATTAGATGAAGTGACAACAGGTTTAGATCTTTCAGTACAAGCAAAGGTGCTGGATTTGATACGGAAAATAAGACAAGAGTTTAACGTATCAGTATTATTAGTGTCTCACGACTTATCCGTAATTCGCATGTTGGCAGATAGAACTATTGTTATGTTAGATGGAAAAGTAATCGAAAGAGGATTGACAGATCAAATTTTAGACGACCCTCAACATCCTTATACACAACAATTGGTACATTCATTATTATAGGAGAAAATTAAAATATGAAAAAAACATTTATTAATGGAAGAGTCGTGACTCCAGATGAAGTATTGATTGGATACCAAGTCGTAGTGAAAAAAGGGAAGATAGTAGAAATTTCAAAATTTGACGGAAGTCAAAAAAAGGGTGAAAAGTACATAGATTTAGCTGGGGCAATACTGATGCCTGGATTAATCGATATACATTCTGATATGATTGAGAATATTCTACAACCTCGCTCAACATCACTTATGGATTTTTCGATGGGATTATATGAGGCAGAGCGTCAGTTAGTAGCGTGTGGAATTACTACTATTTTCCACTCGATTGCAATGTTTAGAGAAGGAAACTGGGATACGAAAGAGATACGCCTACCACATAATGTAGAGAGACTGGCGAAGTTAATTCATCAGATGAAAGAAAAACTTCATTTGATTAATAATTATCATCACTTGAGATATGAAATTGATAATGTGGAGTGCTTTGATAATATTGTGAATTTGATAAATGCAGATTGTGTACAGTTACTATCTTTAATGGATCATACGCCTGGGCAAGGTCAATATAAAGACTTGAGTATTTATAGGCGCCATCTTCCAGGTGAGGGGAAAAATCTAACGGATGAAGAATTTGATGCAGTTATAAAAAGTGAGTTAGAAAAAGAAGTCTTATCGGAAGAGAAGAGAAAAGAATTGACTGATATAGCAAGTTCTCGCTTAATCGCAGTGGCAAGTCACGATGACGACAGTAATGAAATGATTGATTTAAATGAAAAACTAGGTATTACAATCAGTGAATTTCCAATTACACTTGAAGCAGCAAAGCACGCAAAAGAAAAGGGAATGTACATACTTTTAGGAGCGCCTAATGTACTACGAGGAAAGAGTCATTCTGGAAATCTATCGGCTATAGAAGCGATTCAAGAAGGGGCAGGGGATATTCTTTGTAGTGATTATTATCCGCAAGCATTGCTTCGTTCTATCTTCATTTTGTGTGAGAAGAATGTATTACCACTTCATGAAGCTGTAAAGTTAGTAACACTCAATCCAGCAAAGGCTACAGGAATGGGGGAGCGTAAAGGATCGATAGAAGTAGGAAAAGATGCAGATTTGATTGTAGTAAGAGAAGAAGAGAATCAAATACTAATGATAGCAGCATATGTAGATGGACGCTCAGTAATGAGAACAAAATATATAGGAGGATAGGATTTTGGAGAATATACTATCGATCAAAAATCTGACAAAAGATTTTTATTTACATGAACAAAATCGAAAGATATCTAGCTGTAAAAATATATCTTTTGATTTAAAAAAAGGAAATTTTATAGGAATCGTAGGATTATCAGGAGCGGGAAAATCTACAGTACTTCGCTGCATATATAGAACTTATTTGGCAACAAGTGGACAGATTCGCTATCGATCACTAGCATATGGTGATATTGACCTTGCAGGTGCAACAGAAAGAGAAATGTTACATTTAAGAAAAGCGGAAATTGGTTATGTGTCTCAGTTCCTAAGAACACTACCACGAACTACAGCAAAACAACATGTTGTAGATGCAGCACTAGAAGCAGGATTTTCACCAGAAGAGTCTATAAAACGAGCAGAGGAGATGCTAGAATATTTTAGACTTAGAAAAGACTTGTGGGAACTGTACCCAGCAACTTTTTCAGGTGGTGAAAAACTTCGTTTGAATCTAGCGCATGCAATGGTAAAGACGCCAAGACTTTTATTGTTAGATGAACCAACTGCAAGCCTAGATGGAGATACAAAGATTTTAGTTAGAGACTTACTACAGAAGTTAAAGACCGAAGGAACTTCTATGCTTGGAATCTTCCATGACTTAGAATTTATGGAAGGATTATGTGATAATGTGTATAATCTATCAAAAGGAAGCTTTTCGTAGAAAAGAGGTGAAACATGGATAAGATAAAAGCGGATCTGCATGTTCATTCAAATGTATCTGATTGTAGCTTGCCAAGACATGAGATTTTAGAGTTAGCAAAAGAAGTAGGCATTACACATCTGTCATTCACAGAACACGATACGACTCTTAAGTCTGATGAATGTCAGGTGCTACAGGAACAGTATGGGATTAAGTTAATTAAAGGTATTGAAATTTCAGCATTTGACTTTCATACAGGAAAGAAAGCACATATACTAGGCTATGATTACAAGTCAACTTATAATATAGAGAGTTTGTGTAAGCCTATTTTAAAAAGGCGTCATGCAAATTGCATTAAGCAGATAGCGATTCTAAAGGAGTTAGGGTATAAAATAGATGTAGAAGATATTCTACCATTTACTTCTGAAGGCATCATATATAAGCAACATATTTTAGACTTTTTATTTCAGACAGAGCAAAGTGAAAAACTATTTGGAAAAGTGTACAAGGAAATTTTCAAAAATAGAGGTCCATGCGATTTTGATATTACATATGTGGCTGCTCAAGAAGCAGTCAGTGCAATTACAAAAGACGGCGGAATTGCAGTCTTAGCACATCCAATGCAACAGAATAACTTAGAATTAGTTTCGGGTTTAGTCAAGGAAGGTCTAAAAGGATTAGAATATAATCACGCTTCAGTAAGAGCAGATAAAAATGATAGGCAAAAGATAGCAGAGTGTGCAAGAAGATATGATCTTTATTTGAGTGGAGGAAGCGATTTCCACGGCAGATACGAAAGTGTGATATCACCGCTTGGAAGCTATATATCAGAAAGAGAGATTGTAGAAGATTACAAATGGTAGTTTTGCGCATGCTTCAAGAGGAATGGAAGAAAGGACTGTTAAAAACTTCTGCGATTAATATTTGAGACTTATGATATTTGCGCGGTTTAAACTTAGGATAACCTTTGGTTGTTAATGGAAGAAACGTATGATACACTGTGGATAAAGTGAATTATGGAACGCAGTTGAATATGGGAGGGGATAAAGTGAATAATATATTCTTTGATCTCGATGGAACATTAACAGATCCAAAAGAGGGAATTACTAAGTCAGTTGCATATGCATTGAAATCGTTTGGGATAGAGGTAGAAAACTTAGATGATTTAATTAAATTTATAGGACCACCACTGATAGACTCGTTTATAGAATATTATGGTTTTTCAGAAAAAGAGGCAAAAAGTGCAGTGTTAAAGTATAGGGAATATTTTTCGAAAATAGGACTTTACGAAAATGCTATCTTTGATGGAATTAAAGAGCTACTTGAAGCATTAAAAAGTGAAGGGAAAAACTTAATTGTAGCAACATCAAAACCAGCAGTATTTGCGATTGAAATATTGAAACATTTTGAGATTTTAGAATACTTTACGTTTGTTTCTGGAAGTGAATTAGATGGTAGTCGTACGGACAAAGCTGAAGTTATAAGTTATGCACTTTCAAAAAATAATATTGCAGATGTAACAGATGTAATCATGATTGGTGATAGAAAGCATGATATAATCGGAGCTAGGAAGTTGGGAATAAAGGCAATAGGTGTTTTATATGGATATGGTGATTTAGAGGAACTCAAAGAAGCCAGCGCCGATTATATAGTACAAACCGTAGAAGAATTGAAAACTTATTTGGAAAAGTAGAGTAGAACACCATAGGACCTCTAAAAAACTATCAATGGAAGTTGCAAGCTAGTAGTAGCTATGCTAAAATAAGTGGTTAAAAGAATCACAGTATAAGAAGAACGATTAATGGAGAGTGAAATGAAAATAATATTGGCATCGGCATCACCTAGAAGAAAAGAATTACTAGAACAGATAGGAATAGATTTTGAAGTGATTACAAGTGAATGCGATGAAGTGTATGAAAGCAATACACCAGAAGAGATTGTAAAAGAATTAGCATTATTAAAGGCTTTTGATGTAGCACAGAATCAAGAAGGGAACTGCATCGTGATTGGCGCAGATACAATTGTTGTTCATCAAGGAAAAGTATTAGGAAAGCCAAAAGATGAGACAGAAGCTTTTGAGATGGTCAAAGGATTGCAAAAAGATGTACATGAAGTGTATACTGGAGTAGCAGTAATTGAGTGTGTTGAAGAGGAAGGGTGCCAAAAAGAAGAAGGCTCAGAATTTGAAACTACGTTTAATGCATATAACCATGCAGTGAGAACAAAGGTGTATGTAAATGAGATGTCAGACACAGAAATCTTGGATTATATAGCAAGTGGTGAACCGATGGATAAAGCAGGAGCCTATGGGATTCAAGGTAGATTTGCAGCTTATGTAGAAAAGATAGAAGGAGATTATTTTAGTGTGGTTGGATTACCTGTCTCTTATGTGAACGCAGTGATTAGTAGAATAATAAAGTGAAGGTGTGACTGAAGTGAAAAATGATAAATCTAGTTTAAAGACAATGGTATATGAAGGTGTGTTAAATAGTATTATAATAGGCGAATATAAGGCGAACCAAATTCTCCATGAGCAAGAACTGATCGAAAGATTTCAAGTTAGCAAATCACCAGTAAGAGAGGCGTTGATTGCACTTTGCAATGATGAAATACTGAAAAATATTCCGCGTTATGGATATGAGGTTATTCGCCTTACTAGTAAAGAAGTGAAGCAGATTTTGGAGTACCGATTTATATTAGAAGGTGGAATCCTAAGAAGCAACATAGAAGGTGTTATTACAGAAAAACTAGATGAATTAGAAGCATTAGATGAACAATGCAATGAATCAGTAGAAGATATGTGGCTTCACTGGGAGTATAATACAAAGTTTCATTTAAAGTTGTGTGAAATTGCAGAGAATGAATATATGCAAAAAGAACTGATGCGCTCGATGGATGTTCTCAAACGAGCGTACGGTCAGTTCTATTGGGATAAATGGGATGGGAAATATAACCCATCAGATATGAAGAATCATAATCAGATTATTGAGTGCATTAAAAACAAAGATATTGAAGGTGCATTACATAATTTAAGGTTAGACTTAGATGATTTTAAAGGGATGTAGGAGGCTGCTTTAAAGCTTTTTCTACATCCGTTTTTTCTATCATGACATTGAGAATCTCTATATCAGTATACTTCATTCCATTTCGACCGATATAACAGATACTTTGAATAGTACTTTCGATGTCTTCTTTTACAAGTCCCTCACCTGGTTTAAAAGAATGATTGGACATACTCATGTTATGGGCTAAAATGGCAGCGTCAACTGAAGATGCTATCTTAGCAGCGCAAGAAGATTTTGCACCATCACAGACAATACCTCCAACATTTGCAATTGTGTTGATGATGGTAAGTCCAATCTGTTCTAGGGTCCCCCCATGCAGGTAGGTAATGGCAGCACCTGCACCACAGGCAGCACTGACAGCTCCACAGTAAGCAGAGAGGTTGCCAATATATTTCTTTTGATGAATGGAGATTAGATTGCTTATGGCTAAGGCTCTATATAATTTATCTTTTGAAACTCTTAATTGTTTTGCATATTCTATAACAGGGAGTGATACAGTCATGCCTTGATTTCCGCTACCTGAGTTGATGATGACAGGAAGTGAACAACCGCCCATTCTTGCATCAGATCCTGAGGCGGCATAGGCTTTTGCACGAGTTTTAACATCATCCTCATAAAATCGTACTAAGGTGCGACCAACTTGCGCTCCGTAGTCATTTGTCAAACCTTCTTTTGAAATAGCTGAGTTCATCTCTATCTGTTGGGTGATGACTTCTTCAATATCTGAGATGTCTACTGTTTTAGCAAACTCTATAATAGAAGCAACAGAAAGTTGCGATTTATCAATATAATTTGGAGAATCTTCATTCCAATCATGATTAAATAAAATTTCCCCATTTTTTTCAATCTTTGTAATCATAGTATGTCGGTTTACAATAGTAACCTTTGCGCTGCTTGATTTGTTAGTTACATAAGCGGCGATAAATAAATTCTCGACACCTTCTTCTAAGACACATGTACAATACCCTTCTTTTACTAAGCGGCGAGTCTGTAGAATATCATCTTCTGTGATATTTGATAACACCTCTAATTCAGCATTTGAATCACCACCTACAATGCCAAGTGTGGCAGCAACATCAATTCCGCAAAGTCCTCCGGAATTTGGTACGGTTACACCCTTTACATTCTTTATGATATTTCCACTGCATATCATTTCAACTTTCTCAGGAAAACTTCCAAGAACTTCACGCGCCTTTGCAGCAGCATAAGCAATTGCAATCGGCTCGGTACAGCCCAGTGCTGGTACTAATTCGCTACGCAAGATTTGCACAAAATTGTCATAAGTATTTTTCTTCATTTTTTCACCTCACACACTAATATTACTTCTAATAATATCACTGATAATACTAAAGGTCAAGTGGCTAAATCTTACAAATAATAGTTAATTAAAAACAAATAAAAAAATCCCCTCGGATGAAATCAGAAGGGATTCGTTAAAGCTGTTATTAATCTATGGTAATACTTTCTATTACTACTGGATCGACTGGTTTGTCAGAAGGGTCTGTTTCTACCGTTGCTATAGCATCGATTATTTCCAATCCTTCTGTAATTCTTCCAAAGGCAGCATAATCTCCATCTAGTGAAGCAGTATCTGCATGCATAATAAAGAACTGTGAACTTGCCGAATCAGGTTCAGTTGTTCGAGCCATCGAAAGGATGCCTTTTTCATGTAAAATAGGATTATCTACACCATTAGAGGTGAATTCTCCTTTGATAGTATCATCAGAACCACCAGTTCCAGTTCCATCAGGATCACCACCTTGGATCATAAAGTTTTCAATAACACGATGGAAAGTGATTCCGTCATAAAAGCCTTCGTTTACTAGTTTGATGAAATTCTCTACTGTAATTGGAGCAACATCTCCATATAATTCAAACTTCATCTCGCCCATGTCTTTGATAACGATAGTACCAGTGTTTGTAGCAGTTATTTCACCCGAAGTAGAGTCGGAATTGTCCAGAGTTACAGTGTCTTTTGACTGACATCCAGTGAATAAAGCGATGGCAGTTAGTGCAATAAAAAATGATTTGAATATTTTCATAAATTCTCCTTTTGTAAGTTGTTTAAAGTTAATGCGATTTATTCATATCATATATTTATATCATATATTTTTAGTCTAGTAAATAGGAATTCCACTAAAAAACATTACAAATCTATTCCTTTGGATTAGGAGATTGCCGGTAAAATTTTCTATATAATGTAGGCGTCAGATTTTCATGTTTTTTAAAGGTTTTAATAAAGTAGCTAGTGCTATTAAACCCTAAAGTTTCACTGATTTTCTCAATACTATTATTAGATAGAACCAAGAATTCTTTTGCCCAAGCCATCTTAAGATCTGTCATATATTCGGTATATCCAATTGACATAACCTTTTTAAAAGATTTGCTGAAATAACTTGGAGTGACATTACAGATACGAGCAGCTTCATTGGAGGAGATAAATTCATTTGGATGATACTTGACATAGTCTAAAAGTGGTTTGATGATATCTTGAGCAGTATGGTGAACAGGAGTCCTGTGAGTTAATATTGGTTGCGTAGGTGTAGAATCAAATGAGTCAGAAAAATGTGAAGGATTCCTGTGTTCCAATTCTGTATGAGGTTTTAGTATGGATGTAGATTGAATCTGCCTGATGTGTTTTACTGATTCATTTACGATATACGTACTGAGTGATTGGATGAGATTGGAATAATGGGTAAATTTTTCATAGCTCATAGTAGGAATTGCCTCGTACGCTGCTTGAAAAGCAGTCATATTTAACATCAGGGAATGATTAGCGTTAGTAGGAACTATTTGTTCCAACTCACAATCTTTTGGAATATCAGTTAAACAAACTTGTCCAGCCATAATAGCACCAATATATTTATTGTCTACAACAATAGGAACAGCAAAGTCTACGAGGTTGTAGTGACATAAATAAGAATAAGGTGCATTGATACGAACAGCTTCCAAGCCGCCTCTAGAGTCGCAACGTTCACAATACTTAGCAGAAAGAGGGTTCGAGCGAACCAAAGTACAGAACTCACTACAACCACTGTGCTTTGTAAGAGGAGTACCTTTGTAATCAACAGTAATAACGGCGAGATTTGTTGCTAAAGCAATGGAATCTTGTACTGTTTGAAAAGCTGGGAAATCAAAGAGTTCATAAATGTTTGTAATGGATTTCATGAAATACCTCCTTTATACAATATCTCAATACAACGATTACGAATATTATAGCACATAATTTAATCAAAAAAAACCAATGTGTAATAAAAAGTTGTATTAAACGAGCGTTTATTCAAAAAAGTGTTATCAAAAAGTACAAATAGAGGATGAAAAGGTTTATTGAATAAATATGTGATTTTGATAAAATAGATGCAACAGGTAGGCGAATAAAGTTCGTAGAAAACCGAATGGAAAAATTAGGAGGAGATAAGATGAGAAAAGCATTCATATGCCCAACAAAATATGTGCAAGGCGAAAATGAAATTTTAAATTTAGGTTATTTTGTTAAAACATTTGGAGAGTCAGCATTATTGATTGCACATCCAGATGATGTGAATCGAGTAAAAGAAAAATTGAACAAAACTTGCGAGAAATTTAACATTAAATTAGTAGAAAGTGGATTTACTGGAGAGTGCTCTAGACAAGAAGTAGCAAGACTACAAGAAGTTGCAAAAGCAAATAATTGTTCATGTACAATTGGTCTTGGAGGCGGAAAGGCAATTGATACTGCAAAGTGTGTAGCTGAAGGTGAAGCGTTGATTATCGTTCCTACAATTGCAGCAACAGATGCACCAACAAGTCATTCTGCTGTGCTTTATACTCCAGATGGAGCTTTTGATGATTATGCATATTATAAGCAAAGCCCAAGCGTAGTGATGGTTGACACAACAGTAATTGCAAACGCACCAACAAGATTTTTAGTGTCGGGTATCGGCGATGCGATTTCAACATATTTTGAAGCACGTGCTACAGCAGCTTCGTATTCAAATGTTAATGCAGGTTTACCATGCGGATTTAGAGAAGGGGTATGCGGTCCTGCAAAAGGAACACTTACTTCTATGGCATTGGCTAAATTATGTTATGAAACGCTATTAGCAGATGGAATGAAAGCAAAGCAAGCAAGTGATTGCAATATGGTTACACAAGCATTAGAAAATATTGTAGAAGCAAACATCTTATTATCAGGATTAGGCTTTGAAAGCGGTGGACTTGGCGGAGCACATGCCATTCACGATGGTCTTACAATCTTAGAAGGAACACATGCTTACTTCCATGGTGAAAAAGTTGCATTTGGTACTGTTTGCCAATTAGTACTTGAGAACGCTCCAGAAGAAGAACTATATACAGTATTAGATTTCTTATGTGAAATTGGTTTGCCAGTGTGTCTATCAGACATCGGAGTAGATTCAATTACAAGAGAAGAATTAATGGAAGTAGCTGAAAAAGCTTGCATCCCAGAAGAGTCTATCCATGCTATGCCATTCCCGATTGAAGTGGAGGCAGTAGCAGCAGCGATTATTACAGCAGATGCGATAGGTAAATCATATAAAGAAGCTAGAGGGGAATAAAATGAAAAAAATTATTAAT
>CAYJHQ010000053.1:0-11076 GCA_964369775.1 uncultured Lachnospiraceae bacterium | reverse complement strand
AATACCTCGCCAAGTTCGACGAACTAAGTAAACGCTAAGCTCGAAAGTACCTCGCTAAGCTTTTTACTTATCATTTGCTGCTACTACGCCTGGGAGTTCTTTTCCTTCTAGGAATTCTAGTGATGCTCCACCACCTGTTGAGATGTGTGACATTTTTGATCCAAATCCCATTTGGTTAACTGCTGCTGCTGAGTCTCCACCACCGATGATTGTTGTTGCATCTGTTTCTGCTAATGCTTTTGCTACTGTTTCTGTTCCGTTTGCGAATACTGGCATTTCGAAGCATCCCATTGGTCCGTTCCATACTACTGTCTTTGCATCTTTTACTGCTTCTGCAAATGCTTTTGCTGAATCTGGTCCGATATCTAATCCTAACCAACCATCGTCTACTGAACCGATTTTTGTTACTTTTGTAGCTGCATCGTTTGAAAAGCTATCTGCTGCAACGCAATCTGTTGGTAGTAATAAATCTACACCTTTTTCTTCTGCTTTTTTGATCATTTTAAGTGCATATTCACAGTAATCTTCTTCTAATAATGAGTTTCCGATTTTTCCGCCTAATGCTTTTGCAAATGTAAATGCCATTCCACCACCGATGATTAATGTGTCTACTTTTTCAAGTAGGTTTTCGATTACAGGAATTTTGCTTGATACTTTTGACCCTCCAAGAATTGCTACGAATGGTCTCTCTGGATTGTTCACAGCATTTCCTAGGTAATCAATTTCTTTTTGCATTAAGTATCCAACTGCTGCTTCTTCAACAAAAGTTGTAACTCCAACATTCGAGCAGTGTGCTCTATGTGCTGTTCCAAATGCGTCATTTACAAACACATCGCAAAGTGATGCTAAATCTTTGCTGAATGCTTCCTCGTTTTTAGTTTCTTCTTTTCTATATCTTGTGTTTTCAAGTAAAACTACATCGCCATCGTTCATTGCTTCAACAGCAGCTTTTGCATTTGCTCCTACTACTTCTGCATCTGCAGCAAATTTTACTTCTTGTCCTAATAATTCTGACAATCTAGCTGCTACTGGCGCAAGTGAAAGTGCTGGTACTGCCTCGCCCTTTGGTTTTCCAAGGTGTGAGCAAAGAATTACTTTTCCTCCGTCTGCGATTAATTTCTTGATTGTTGGCATTGCTGCAACAAGTCTATTTTCATCTGTGATTTTACCATCGATTAATGGCACGTTAAAATCGCATCTTACTAGAACTTTTTTCCCTTTTACTTGAATATCATCTACTGATTTTTTATTTAACATGTTTGTCCCTCTTTCTATGATTCTCAATTTCTTTCTATGTGTAAGCGTCAATAACTCAAATTACACAAAAGAGTCCGGCCCCTAAAGACCGGACCCTTATGGATCTTATATAATACGATTTACTGATTAAGCCAACTCAGCGAAGTACTTGATTGTTCTAACCATTTGGCTAGTGTATGAGTTCTCATTATCGTACCAAGAAACAACTTGTACTTGAGTAGTTCCATTATCCATTGGAGTTGCCATAGTTTGAGTAGCATCAAATAATGAACCATAAGTGATTCCGATGATGTCACTTGAAACTAATTGCTCTTCTGTATATCCGTAAGAATCATTAGCTGCTGCTTTCATAGCTGCGTTGATTTCATCTACTGTTACTGTTCCTTCTACTACTGCTGTAAGGATAGTTGTAGATCCTGTTGGAGTTGGTACACGTTGAGCAGATCCGATTAATTTTCCGTTTAATTCTGGGATAACTAAACCGATAGCTTTTGCTGCTCCTGTTGAGTTTGGAACGATTGAGCAAGCTGCTGCACGAGCTCTTCTTAAATCTCCACCTGGATGTGGTCCATCAAGAGTCATTTGATCTCCTGTGTAAGCATGGATTGTAGCCATGATTCCACTCTTAACTGCTGCTAAGTCATTCAACGCTTTTGCCATTGGTGCAAGGCAGTTTGTTGTACAAGAAGCTGCAGAGATAATTGTATCTTCAGCTGTGATTATATCATGGTTTGTGTTAAATACAACTGTTGGAAGGTCGTTTCCTGCTGGTGCAGAGATAACTACTTTCTTAGCTCCTGCTGCAATATGAGCTGCTGATTTTTCTTTTGAGCAGAAGAATCCTGTACACTCAAGTACAACATCTACATCTAAGTCTCCCCATGGAAGATCTTTAGGGTCTCTTTGTGCATAAATCTTGATTTCTGTTCCATCAACTACGATAGAATCTTCTTTTGCCTCTACTTTATCAGCCAATGCATATCTTCCTTGTGCTGAATCATACTTTAATAAATGAGCTAACATCTTTGGGTTTGTTAAGTCGTTGATTGCAACTACTTCATACCCTTCTGCTCCAAACATTTGTCTAAATGCTAGACGTCCAATACGTCCAAATCCATTAATCGCTACTTTAACTGCCATGATTAATTCCTCCTAAGATTTGTTTTTGTTTTTATGTTTATGGATATTGTTTATCCACTGTCAATGATTTAACAATTGTTAAAAATTCATCAACCTCTGTTATTTTACTAAATAAATCAATTTTTTTCAAGTGCAAAAATGCATTTATTCCCATTTTTTTAATACTTTCATCATAATCAATCATATAAATCTATTATAAAGACCTTTTATGAACACTTGTCACAATATTGTGCCTCCACCCATTACATAATCTCCATCATAAAACACTACTGCTTGTCCTGGTGTGATTGCTCTTTGCGGTTCTTCAAAAGTACAAAGCACTTCATCTTCACTTATTTTTTCTACTCTACACCAATCCCCTTTATGATTATAGCGAATCTTTGCTAGAACACGCATCGGTTCCTTTAAGTCTTCGATAGTCATAAAATTCAAACAATTTGCTCGTAATGTCATCGATAATGATTCTTCCTTTGTGCCGATTACTACCTCATCTGTATCTGAGCGTATCTCTAACACAAAAGCTGGATACCCTAATGAAAGTCCAAGGCCTTTTCTTTGCCCTACTGTATAATGAATTATGCCCTTATGCTTACCTAGTACTGTCCCATCAGAAGACACAAAATTTCCTGTCTTTATAGGCTCTTTCGTTTCTTTTTCTATAAAAGATGCATAATCTCCATCTGGAACAAAGCATATATCTTGACTATCTGGTTTACTTGCTATTTGCAAAGAAATTTCTTCTGCCATCTCTCTAATCTGATCTTTTGTATAGGCTCCTACTGGCATCAATGTCTTACTCAACTGCTCTTGAGTAAGATTATACAACGCATAAGTCTGATCTTTTTTCGGTGTCTCCGAGTGCTTGATCGCATATCTGCCATTTGGTAATTGTTCTATTTGAGCATAATGTCCTGTTGCAATGTATTCTGCTCCGATGCCAAGACTTCTCGTCAGTAAAGACTCCCATTTCACATATCGGTTGCAGGCAATGCATGGGTTTGGAGTTCTTCCTTCTTTATACTCATTCACAAAGTAATCAATTACTTTCTCTTGGAATTCTTCTTTAAAATTCATAACATAGTACGGAATTCCCAAAGCATCCGCAACTCTTCTCGCATCATCCACTGCACTAAGACCACAACACCCACCATTTTCTTCTTGCACTGTTTGCTCTTCATCTTGCCATATCTGCATAGTAACACCTATCACATCATATCCTTGTTTCTTCAATAGATATGCTGCAACTGAGGAGTCCACTCCTCCAGACATGCCAACTACTACTTTTTTATTCACTATGAATACCTCTCTCTATCTCTAGTACTCTTCCTCGTCTTCTTCCTCATCTTCATGGATATCTGACTTTGGTTTTTCCAATCCTTCAATTTCAATTCCATTTTTCTGAGCATAATCCCAAAGAGCTGCTTGAATTGATTCTTCTGCAAGTAATGAGCAGTGAACTTTATTTTGTGGAAGACCATCTAATGCTTCTAGTACCGCTTTATTCGTGATTTTCATAGCTTCTGTTACTGTCTTTCCGATTACCAATTCTGTTGCCATACTACTTGTTGCCACAGCTGCCCCACATCCAAATGTTTTGAATTTGCAATCTCGTATCACTTGATTTTCATCAATATCTAAGTACATACGCATGATATCTCCACATTTTGCATTTCCTACTGTTCCTACTCCACTAGCATTATCTAATTCCCCTACATTTCTTGGATTCTGAAAATGATCCATCACTTTTTCTGTATACATTGTTTTCTCCTATCTCACTATTTCTACCTGTATCTCATTATTTTCTACTAGTATCTTTTTGTTTTGCTATAAAATCTTCATATAGCGGCGACATCCTTCTTAAGTTAGCGATTACTTTCTTGATTGCCTCCACTGTATAATCCATCTCTTCCATTGTGTTCTCTTCACTCACTGTCAGACGAAGTGAACCATGCGCTATCTCATGTGATAACCCTATCGCCAACAATACATGCGATGGATCTAAAGAACCTGATGTACAAGCCGAACCACTAGATCCGCAAATCCCTTCAAAATCCAAACTGATCAGCAAAGCCTCTCCTTCTACAAAACGGAAGCTGATATTAACATTGTTTGGCAAGCGATCTGTTCTATGTCCATTCAATTTTGTATATGGTACTTCTTCCAATAGACGCTCTATCAAATAGTTTCTCAACTTCGCTTCTTTTTCCATTCTTGCATCAAGGTTAGCCATTGCCTCTTGCGTAGCTTTTCCCATTCCAACAATTCCTGTCACATTTAGAGTTCCTGCACGGCGTTTTCTCTCTTGTGCTCCTCCATGCATAAACGAACGAGTCTTTACTCCTTTTCTAATATACAAGAACCCAATACCCTTTGGTCCATTTATTTTATGACCACTAGCACTTAACATATCGATGTGATACTCATCTACTTTCATCGGCACATGTCCAAATGCTTGAACTGCATCTGTATGGAAAAGAATTCCATTCTCTTTTGCGATCTCTCCAATTTCTTTAATCGGTTGTATTGTTCCAATTTCATTGTTTGCAAACATAATCGATATAAGAATTGTAGTTGGACGAATTGCAGCTTTAATATCTTCTACTTTTACTTTTCCTTCTTCATCTACATCTACGTACGTAACTTCAAATCCATTCTTTTCTAAATATTCGCAAGTGTGTAAAATTGCATGATGTTCAATTTTTGATGTTATAATATGGTTTCCTTTATCTTTATACGTCTCTGCTGTTGCTTTTATCGCCCAGTTATCAGCTTCAGTTCCACCTGATGTAAAGTAAATCTCATTACTTTTTGCTCCTAATGCTTCTGAAATAATATCTCTTTGCTTTGTAACTGCTTGTCCTGGCTTTGATGCAAAACTGTATACGCTAGACGCATTTGCATAATTTTCTGTAAAATACGGTAGCATTTCCTCTACCACTGTTTTTGACGTCTTTGTAGACGCTGCATTGTCTAAATATATTACCTTCTTCATGTCATTTCTCTCCTCTTACTCGCACCGTATTTGTTCGTTTTTACTATTTATTCTCTTACCTTCGTCTAAAAGATTACTCAGCGAAATCTCATCTACCGCTTGATTGACACTATCATTGATTCGCTGCCACACTATCTTAGATACACAACCACAAGCTGATTGACACCCCTCTTCTGATTGAATACCTGAGCAATCGACAGGTTCAATGTTTCCTTCAAGAGCTCTTAGAATTTCACCAACCGAAATATCTTCAGCTGCTTTATTTAAAGTGTAGCCACCATTCGCCCCACGTATGCTCTTTACAATTTCTGCTTTCTTTAGTTTTGACATTAGTTGTTCCAGATATCGTTCTGAAATCCCTTGTCTTTGTGCAATACTTGTGATAGATATAGGATTACTCTCACTGTGTTGCGCTAAGTCTATCACTGCTCGCAACCCATATTTACCCTTCGTCGACATCTTCATATACTCACCTCATATGCTCCATCTATATATCTTATATTTTCCATTTGTTTAATCCCTATCATTTCAATCCCTATTGTTTTACTAGGAATAAAAAAAATATAACATGGCTTCTTTGTTCTGTCAATACCTAATCAAGAATATACTTGTTGTAAAATCTTGATTGGACAATTGCTATGACAACTATTATATCAAGCAAAACACACACATTTATAAAAGGTGCATTAATCCTAACTATTACTGGAGGACTCAGTCGGGTAATCGGCTTTTTTTATCGCGTTTTTCTTAGTCAAACCTTTGGTGAAGAAGGCATGGGACTTTACCAATTAATCTTCCCTGTTTATGCCCTTTGTTTTTCTTTTGCAGTATCTGCAATTGAGACTACTATCTCGCGAACCATTTCCTCTAAGCTAGCACTCAACAAAGAGAATGAAGCAAAAGAGTTTTTCCTCATCAGTCTTTTTCTCTCTTTTACTTTAAGCATGATTTGCATGTTCTTTCTACAACAAAATCATGTGTTTATTAGCACTCACATCTTGCATGAGCCACTCACTTCACCCTACATCCTTTTAATGTCTTATGCATTACCTTTATCAGCCGTACATGGCTGTATCATCGGTTATTATTATGGTATGAAAAAAACTAGTGTCCCAGCCATTGCTCAACTCATTGAGCAGTTAGCGAGAGTATTGTCGATTTATGCTATCTATAAGTACTGTATAGCGCATCATATTGAAGTGGATTCTTCTATCGCTGTTTTAGGGTTAGTGTCAGGCGAACTAATCTCTGCTTTATTTTGCGTCTTTTCCTTTAATCGCCTCTTTCGACCAAGTAGCAGAACGTTACAACTTATGGGTAATCTCCGCTTTCACTTATCTACCTTGTTTCAGACTGCAACTCCGCTTACGATTAGTAGGGTGTCCATGAACGCACTACATAGTATAGAAGCCATTTCAATTCCTTTACAGTTACAAGTCTACGGATATACTACAACTCAAGCCTTATCTATCTACGGTGTTTTAACTGGTATGGCTCTTCCTTGTATATTGTTTCCTACTGCTATCACCTCATCTGTATCGATTATGCTCCTCCCTACAGTTGCAGAGATTCAAGCGCAACAAAGAGAAAAAGAAATCAAGCAAATCATCCGTAAAACTTTGCTCTACAGCACAGCTCTTGGGATATTTTGCTTGATTACGTTTTTTGTATTTTCTAATTTTGTCGGTTCCTACCTTTTTCACAGTCAACAGGCAAGCCTTTTCATCCGCATTCTCGCTTGGCTCTGCCCATTTCTATACATAAATATTACCATCACTTCAGTTCTAAACGGACTTGGAAAGACAACACTTACATTTATCATTAACACGATTAGTCTCTTATTGCGCATTGCATGTATTTATCTACTAATCCCAAATACCGGCATCTACGGTTATTTGTTTGGCCTCTTAGCGAGTCAGATTATCACTACATCTCTTTGTCTTATCGCTTTGAAAAAGCGTGCCTTAGTTTAGTAGGATTTATTTCTACTACACCTGCTTTCTTTGCATATGACTTTATCATCTTCCACACTCCCTGGCGACTGATTGGGTCGCCAGTTTTATTTACAAATAATTGTTCTATTTGATCACTACTGATCATCTCTTTTCTATCTCGTCTGATATACACTCTAAGCTTGTCCGCCAACTCTTGTGAAATCAAATAAGCTCGACTGCTATGCTCTTTATAACATTGAACAATTCCTAAGTCGCAATTAACATCAGCCACTCTTAATTGAATCACCTCTGTTAGTTGCAGACCGGCATCACACAGTAACATTAATATCAACCAATCTCTTTTTTCTTTTTTGCTAGGCCCTGATGCTTCATCTATAATTTTTTTAATATCAGACTCTTTTGTTAATGGCCTTACATTTGGCGCGAGTGCTGTTCGTTTCAAATTATCTGTAATACATTCACTAATAACATGTTGCTTAAATAAATAATCAAAAAACCCCTTCAACACCGCTATCGTTCGATTAATAGTCGCTGGTGATTTTCCTTCTAATTCTAAATGCATAATATAGGACTCTAGATTCATCTCGTTTATATACGTAAACTGATAGATGCCGTACTTTTGAAAAAATTTCATCATCTTTTCCAAGTCTTGCATGTAGGATATCTCTGTATTTTTCGAAATCTTTTTCTTTGTTTTCAAATATTCAACATACGCTGTACATGTATCTTTCATAACAACCTCTCAACTTATCTTCTCAATCATCCATTTTAACAGTTCCGGATTAATCTGCACCTCTGAAAACAAGCCACAGATTAAACATCCAATAATCGTAACGACTTTCGCCATATTCCACTTGCTACTCGGATAGTTATAGACGTAGATTATTAGAACAATGTACGCAGGTATATAAAATATCATCTGTGGAAATAACCCTAATGCACAGAATATAACTCCTAGTGCATTTAGTTGAACCGCGCCCAATGCTAAGTACATCCCACCCAAAAAACCTGTCCACAACAACACGATTATTGTAATTACTTTGTTAAGCTTAGAGTAAGCCATCAACCAAAGCATTGTCAAGGGAATTATACGCATCATCACTAAATATGGAAGTGCTACTTTCGCATCAATTGAAGCTTCACTATACTCCTCTAAATAATGGCTGTTAAAGATTCCCGACATCATAAAATAATCTCTCGCAAATATGTTAAGGTATAGTACCCCAATTACCATTCCAGTTAAAAACGTGAACAATAACGGTTTTTGAAACACTCTCATTTTCCCACTCCCTCTCCACCATGTTATTTCAATATATGTGATTAGGGATGGTTTATTCCAGTTATTTTGCGTACTTTTCACTGTACGCTAACAGTGCCGCAATTGTTTTTGAATCCTGTATTTCGCCTGTAAATATCTTTTCTTTTACTTCTTCTAGTGTATAAGCATCGTATTCGATAAATTCATCTTCATCCGGGCATTGCGCAGTCTTTTTTAGACCTGTTGCTACATAAACACCTATTTTTTCGTTTGTAAACGCTACCCATGTACGGATATCTATCAGCCAGTCAAGGTTTGTTGCTACATAGCCTGTTTCTTCTTCTAGCTCTCTTCTCGCACAAAATTCCATATCTTCCTCTTTGAAATCTAACTTTCCAGCTGGAATTTCCAGCGTCTCTCTATCTAGTGCATTGCGAAATTGTTTAACTAACAATATTTTACCATCTTCTCTTACTGGAACCACTGCAGCTGCACCATCATGATTAATATAATCCCATTCTACTTTTTTTCCATTTGGTAACTCCACTGTATCTTTATAAACTTGTAAAATTGAACCTTGATAAGTTTTTCTTCTCTCTACTCGCTTCATAATTAACGCCCTCTTTCTACTATCATTTTATATTTGTTTAATAATCCGCCTTACTTCACGATATCAAAAAGACCAGTACTCACAAAGAATACTGGTCTCGTCTTATTTATTTTGCAAAATCAGTTACTCTACTTTCACGAATAACATTTACTTTAATCTGTCCTGGATATTCCAGTTCAAATTCGATTTGCTTTGAAATCTCTCTTGCCATAAGCACCATATCATCATCTGATACCTGCTCAGGAACTACCATAATTCGAATCTCTCTACCTGCTTGAATTGCAAAAGACTTATCAACACCTTTAAATTGATTTGTAATATCTTCTAACTGTTTTAATCTGTTTGTGTATGTTTCTAGTGTTTCTTTTCTCGCTCCTGGTCTAGCTGCCGATATAGTATCCGCTGCTTGTACTACACAAGCGATTAAAGTAGTTGGTTCTACATCTCCATGATGAGATTCTACTGCATTGATAACTGTAGCAGACTCTTTGTATTTTTTACATAAATCAACTCCGATTTGGATATGTGATCCTTCCATATCGTGGTCGATAGATTTTCCAATATCATGTAAAAGACCTGCACGTTTTGCCATTCTGATGTCTAGTCCCACTTCACCAGCTAATAAACCTGATAATTGTGCAACTTCAATCGAGTGTTTCAGTGCATTTTGTCCGTAACTAGTTCTAAATTTCATACGACCTAGCAAACGGATTAATTCTGGATGTACACCTGGTACTCCTACTTCTAATGCTGCCGCGTCTCCTTCTTCTCGGATCATCGTCTCAACATCTCTTTGTGCCTTTTCAACCATTTCTTCAATTCGAGCTGGATGAATACGACCATCTACAATTAATTTTTCAAGTGCTATTCTAGCAACTTCTCTTCTAATTGGATCAAATCCTGATAACACTACAGCTTCTGGTGTATCATCAATAATCAATTCTACCCCTGTCAGGGTTTCAAGTGTTCGTATGTTTCTACCTTCTCTACCTATGATGCGACCTTTCATCTCATCACTTGGCAAATGTACAACAGAAATTGTTGTTTCAGCTACATGGTCAGCTGCACATTTTTGTATTGCAGTTACCACATATTCTTTCGCTTTTTTCGAAGCATCTTCACGCGCTTGTGTGTCAAGTTCTTTGATCATCTTAGCTGTGTCATGCTTCACATCATCTTCAACAGTTTTTAACAGATACTCTTTTGCTTGATCGGAGGTAAGTCCTGAGATTCTTTCTAGTTCCTGTACTCTTTGCAAGCCTAATTCTTCCACTTTCTTTTGCTGCTTTACTAATTGCTCTTCTTTAGTGGCAAAGTTCGCTTCTTTTGTTTCAGCTGCAGCAATCTTCTTTTCTAAAGTCTCTTCTTTAGAAAGTACGCGCTTCTCGTAACGTTGCAATTCTGCTCTGCGTTCTTTTGTCTCTTTTTCAAGTTCATTCTTCGTCTTAATAGACTCTTCCTTTACTTCTAAGAGAGCTTCCTTTTTCTTCGTCTCTGCTGTCTTAACGGCATCATCTATAATCTGACGAGCTTGTGCATCTGCATTTCCTATTTTTGACTCTGCATTATTTTTCAGACTCGTAATAGTAAGCGTTCGCACAATTATACCGACAACCACAGACACTACTAACGCAATGCCGACTGCTATCATCATGTAATCTTGCACAGGAGCACCTCCTTATTTAGTTTTCATTGTACGTATACAACGGTTTAATTTTATACTGTTTCAACAATTATGTCAAGCATTCCATTGCGAAACTTGTATCATTCCACAATATCTTCTTTCATATTTAATATATATTACACTTTCTTAATCACAACTTCAAAAGGTTTTAGAATTAACTTCCAATTTGAAGCTTCTACA
>CAYJHQ010000052.1:0-11701 GCA_964369775.1 uncultured Lachnospiraceae bacterium | reverse complement strand
CACTATGTTGAGGGGCATTTGCCCCCAGAAGATTTTAAAAAGATATTGCAAATTAGTAGTCTGGTAAAAATTCTGCGCGTATCAATTCCAAGAAAGCCAGAAAATATTTTAGATAATGCGAGAAAAATAGCACTTATCATTGAAGATTACTCAAATATGTAGAATATGAAGCTTGATGGTTGTGCTATCACAACATCACATGGAAAGGGTAGAGATGAAAAAAACAAAAGAATTTTGGATTGATAATATCAAAATATTTGCATGCTTACTTGTTCTATTAGGGCATCTGTTTCAAGGGCTAACTGGTGCTGGTGTGTTGCCGAAAAATGACCTATATCGGTGGTTTAATTACACAATATATACATTTCACGTTCCTTTATTTTTTATTTGTAGTGGATACTTATATCAGAAATTTTCTAGAGTAGATTCTTTTGATTCTTGGGGGAGGAATATATTAAAAAAAATATTAGTATTAGGTATACCTTATACCTCTTTCACTATAATGACGTGGATAATTAAGTTGGTTACTGGGAACAGTGGAACAAATTCAATAGATAATATTATATCTACACTCTTTTTTCAACCAACGGCACCATTTTGGTTTTTATATGCCTTGTTTTTTATGTTTGTTGTTACAATTACTGTGAAAAGTAAAAAAATGTATGGAATGCTATTTTTTATTTCGTTTTTTACAAAATTATTATATATTTTTTATATTCAGGAGCTAGAATTACTATCGTTACCATACGCACTAGTTACTTTAATGCAAAATGAAATATGGTTTGTATTAGGAATGGGAGTTGCTTTCTGGAATTGGTCAATAAAACTTAGAAAAATAGGTTTGGGTGTTGTTGGAGTTGCAACTTCATTAGCGTGTAGTATTTTTGTAAGTTATTATAATGTACATACAGGTGTGATAGCATTTGTGTTGGGACTAATGTTTTGTGTCTCATTTATGATGGTGTTTATAGGTATAGATTTTTACAATAGTAAAAATAATAAGTTTACTAAGTTGGTTTCAAAGTATACAATGCATATATTTTTAATGCATTCGATATTTGTGGCGACTGTAAGAACAATTCTTTTAAGGATGGGAATAGAATCAGAAGTACTCCATATATGTTTGGAAATTTTTGCTGGTATAGTGGGTCCTATAATTGTAGGAATAATAATGCAAAAAACAATATTTTTAGAGTTTTTTATATTTCCAAGCAAGGTATTAAAGCTAACAGAAAAAAAATAAGAAAACAGTAAATCCAAATTTACAAAATTCAAAATTGTTGACTCTGATGGGAAAAAGTGTTATGTTTTTAGTGGAAAAAGTAAGGGGTGCATAAGAACGAATGGATTATCAAATTAATTTTACAAAAATGATAGATGCTCTTTTTAGAAGAAAAGTTGTAATTGTTATAGTAACAATAATTACTGGGGGGTTATCTGTGTTTTATACAAGTGGTACAAGTGCTAATGTGTATCAGGGGGTTTCATCAATATATGCGGCGGCAGAGGATTCATACTTGGAATCAAAAGAAGGAATGAATATTATAGCAGATTATGTAGATATAATTAGAAGTTACAAAGTTGCAGAACATGCAGCAAGGCTTATAGATGAAACGATTGATCCGGAAGTAATTCAAAGCACGCTGTCGGTTACAACTAATGAAAATTCCAACATTATCACAGTGGCGGCGAGGTATCCGGATTCTGAAATGGCGGTGAAAATTTCTAATGCGGTTTCGCAGGCGTTTGTTGAGCAAGCAAATTTGTTGACAATAAATGAAAGTGTCCAAGTACTTGATGAAGCAAGAGAAGCAATTTTGATTTCAAGTGGGGGTCAGCAAGCGTTATTCACGGCAGTAATTATAACGGGGGGAGCTTTTGCGGTAACATGTGGAGTGTTTATGCTGTTAGCGCTTTTTAGCAATAAGGTTGCGTATAAGAATGAGGCCACTTTAGATGGGAAATATGAACTCTTAGGAGTGATACCAAAGGGCACGAAGCTAGAATAAAGCATGTGTTGAACCGGTGGGTTTAAAAACAAGAAAGGTTAAGGAGAAATATTGAAAACCGTGGATTGGAGCATAGATACGAGAAATGAAAGTAGAGATTCAGAAAATTAGTAGCGAGATTTTAAAGGATGCATATGATAGATTAGTAATGAAATTTTTGCATTTCAATAAAAAAGGAGGATGTAATATATTTGTCTTTACAGGAAGCGGGATAAAGGCAGATGCTACAGCAGTGGCGAGAAATGTTGCTGTTCAAATGGCTGAAACAGGGAATAATACTTTGTATATAGACGCGTGCTTTATCAAATGTAAAGATGCGATTTTACTTGTTAACTCTTATACGGAAGGGATTTTGGATTATTTGGTAGATGCAAATATTCGTGAGGATATATTCCACTCTACAAATGTAAAAAACCTTGACTTTATTAGTTGTGGGTTTGCGGAGAACCCGGCGTCTCTATTTGCGTCTAAGAAATTTGATGCTTTTTTGAAAAGAGTATCAGAGAAGTATGATTATATTTTTTTAGATACGCCTCCTCTTGAAGTGACGGTAGGGGCTGCGATTATATCTTCAAAGGCTTCTGGCGTTGTCGTTGTTACAGAGTTTAACAAAACTAAAAAGAAACAAATAGCTTATGCGACGGAAGAATTAGAAAGCATAGGGGCGAACGTTATGGGGGTTGTCATGAATAATGTTAACTCAAAATTTTATAAAAGGTTTGTTGGAAATTATAAAGTTAATAAGGAAAAATACAAGTAGCGTGGTGTCGAGGAATTGTATTTTTCTTGCTAAAATCCCTAGAGAATGATAGAATATTTATAAATAGATACAGTGTTTTAGCGTGAAAGAAAAAAGTAAAGAAAGGAAATGATAAGCCATGAAGAAAATTAGTGCAATTATGCTGTCAGCTGCAATGCTATGTTCATTTTTGGTGTTGCCGGTGAACCTATATGCAGC
This sequence comes from uncultured Lachnospiraceae bacterium, assembly GCA_964369775.1. Taxonomy (GTDB): domain Bacteria; phylum Bacillota; class Clostridia; order Lachnospirales; family Lachnospiraceae; genus CAUPWF01. The sequence continues at coordinate 8,734 of CAYJHQ010000052.1, read as the reverse complement.
AGGGGTGAATGAACCTGAAATGGAATCTGTTGAGGAGGTTGCAGCAGAGGAAATAGAGTTTATCGAAGAACGTGAAACTGAGGAAATTGTGTTTATAGAGGGCGATAGAGTAGCAGAGAGCGCACTTATAGAGGATGAGGGCGTTCCGTTAGCATCTTGGAATAATAAGCCATCAGTACGAGGATTTTTTGCTTGGTTAGGCTCTTTATTTGGATTCTCTGATCCGGAACCAGAGCCGACACCAGAACCAGAGCCGACACCAGAACCGGAGTCGACACCAGAACCAGAGCCGACACCAGAACCAGAGCTGACACCAGAACCAGAGCCAACGGAGATAGTTTACGGAAGTGTTTCAGAAATGACGGAGGCAGATTTGGCAGTGGGGGATAAAGTATCGACTTCAGGATTTTACATAAAAAATGATGGAGGTGCTGCCAATTATGAAATTAAAAATGAAGGAACAGCTAACGGTAAATCGGCTGTAGCTTTATCAAATGGGTTGATAGCTCATCTTGTTGTAGGGGAAACCGTTAACGTCGTTCAGTTTGGTGCAAGAGCGTTTGAGGATACCAATAATTATCAAGAAATAGAGAATATAGATAGTACGCTAGCGCTTCAACTTGCGTTTAATTCTACAGCCACTAATATAAATTTCCCGGAAAATCAGAAGTTTATTTATAGAGACAGAATTCAGCTTAAATCTGCAGATAAAGTTATAAACGGAAATGGCAGTACACTTTATACAGATAACGATTTTAACCCAGAAGCGTCTGGTGTCGGCACAGTTTTAATTGTGGATACGAGTAATATAGAGTTTAAATCACTGAATCTTTTTTCGTTACAAACTAAGAATTTAGGGTCAATCACAGTTCAATTCGCGATTGCGCGTAGCAGTGATGTTATTGTAGATAATTGTATATTTAGAACACCAGGTCCTATGCTTACAAAAGGCGATGATGGAAACGTTTTCGAAACACCAGAATATTTGGCTTTAGAGTCAGATATTGCACTTAGCAATGTTGATTTGTACTCTGGTTGGGAGAATGTTACTATAACTAATTGTGAGATGTATATTTCCCATGATGGGCGTCTTGGATGTTCGTTTATGGCACGAGACATTAATGGGGGAGGAGGGACCGGTTTAACTTTCACGAACAACTATGCTGAGAAGATTTGTCACGATGAAATTCTTGGAATAGGTATGCCAGGGGCTATTCTCTCGGATATAAATATTTCTGATAATACTTTTGTGATGTATGATGGGGTTCGTTCTTCGAGTGTTGTAGGTGTCTCGATTGGAACAGCTTCGACAGATGTACCAACCCGAAATGTTACTGTGAATAATAATGTTTTTGATATTCAAGCTACACATAATGGAATAAGTTTTGATAATTTGGAAGGTTCATTTTCATTTTCGGGAAATGAGATAAATACAAAAAAGGGAAAAGGTTATGGTGGTAATCAGGCAACATTTAAAACGATTCAAAGTGGTTCGTTAGAACCTATTACGCTCACAGAAAATACAATAAATATTGATGGAAGCGATTCCGCCTTGCCTACTGGAACAGTTGTGGAAGGTAATATAGAGTTAATTAATAATGAGATTAATGTTAATGGAGATGTTACAGGTGCGTTATTTTCACGGCTACCTTTAGCGTCAAGTAATAAAGTTTCTGCGGCAGGGAATGTTAACTTTATCAACTACAACTCTAAATCTGTTACTGGTAATACGATTGATATTGCGGGGAGTGTGGTTGCATATCAAAGACTTTTCGGGGTGAAAGTTGATTCGGATTCCGAATATTATACATTCAATGACAATGTTATTAGCACCAATACGCTTAGTACATTACCACTTGTCAGTGATTCGTATTTGATGTTACTTAGTAATATAGAAGTTACAGAGAAGTCTGGGATAGACTTTTTACGAAACGATATTTCATCGGTAGGTGCTAGTAAAAATAATTTCATCTATGCCTTTTCGGGAACTCTTCCTTACGAAGCGACAGTTACTACGACAGAAGAAGTAGTACCAGTAGGAGACAGTGAGATTTCAGGTGACTCAATATCAGAAAATAGATTGCCTATTAGTTTCACTGGCATCACAGCAAAGGCAGCAGATGGGGGAGTAACAGAAGAAATCATAGAGACAGAGCAGCCTGTGGGGACAGAAGAAACAGAGGTAGCAGAAGAATCTACAGAGACAGACGAGTCAGAAGTTACAGAAGAGCCTACAGAGACAGACGAGTTAAAAGTTACAGAAGAGCCTACAGAGACAGTAGAGAAAGAAGCAGGAGAAGAATCGACAGAGACAGAAGAACCAGAAGTGACAACAGGTGAACCAGCAGAAATTGAAACCGCAGTTGTGAAATTAGTTGACACGCCGTTTGTAATCAATATTTCCGAATCTATAAAATCTGAAACTGTGTTCAATGCAACACATGGTTTAACACCTGATTTGCATTTAAATTGGTATGAAGGCGCAGTACTCGTTGAAGGCGCAGAGGTTCCATTGTCTTCAAGTCCGTTTGAGGGAAACGAAGCACTATATACTGGAATTCTTATTACAATAATTGTATTGCTTACTGCTATTTTTGTGATTACTGTAGTTTTAGTAAGGAAAAGGAAAAAAGGATTGTCCCAAAATAATAATTGAGTAACAGTATTAGATGTGATTTTAAGAAACTTTACTAATATATAGGTATAGAGGTAGCTATGCGGTGCTACCTCTATATTTTTGATTGTAGGGTCGTGACCCAGGTGGATACAAACAAGTTTCTCTACAGAGAAATGGGAGTGTGTGAAATAATAAACCACATGCTATGCAAGTGCGAGCACCAGAAGGATTAAAGTCCTAGAAAAAGAAAAACCTTCAAAGTATAATAAGTGTGGGTCCTAAACCGCACTTAAAAACGAAGAAGGTATCCATATGGATAAAAATAGTTTATCCTATACAAGATGGGAATGCAAGTATCATATAGTATTTGTACCAAAAGACAGGAGACAAATTATATATGGGAATATAAAAGAGAAGGCTGTAAAGAGCATTACATATGTATGAAAGAATCCCACCAAATATAAGTGTATCGTCTTTTATGGGGGATTTAAAAGGGAAGAGTTTTTTTATGATAATTTGATAGGCATGGGAATTTAAAGTATAAGTATGGGAATAGAAAATTTTGGTGTAGAGGTTATTTTGTAGATACATTAGGAAAAATGGAAAGAAAACAGAGGAATATATCAGAAATCAATTGATGGATGATCAAGCCTACGATTAGTTGGGTTTAAAAGAATATATTGATCCGTTTACAGGTGAGACAGTAATAAAAGGCAAAAAATAATAAGCTCTTTTAAGATCAGCCAGTAAAAGTGGTGCGGTTGAGGACTTTATTTTCGTAAGAGCTTTAAGGTCTATGCCGGTATTAGCCCCTTATAGGGGCAGAGCAAACCACCAGTTCTCACTGGTGGTTATGGTTGAAAAGAATTGTTGGTAGATTATGCTCAAGGTTATAAAAGTATTGTAAGGAAAAAAAGGAGTGATAGAAAAAATGAATGATATAATAATAAGAATACCGAAGAAAATGAATTGTTTTGATTTATTCATGTTTATCTCACTATTGTTTCCAATTTTCACCTCTATAATAGAGGCGGAAATAATGAATCGCGTTCTATTTATGTTGCTGTTAGGATTCTATCTCCTCGCTTCATTGCAATATGGAATGTCAAAAAAGTCTATAGTATTTATAATGCTTCTTTTTATCAATTTGGTATTCGCATTATCAGCAACAAAATTTCCGATGGACCACATAAATTTATTGTTCTATTATCCATTCTTTATAATGTATACCTTTTTTACGATAGACTTTAAAGGCTATATTTTATATTTTTTTATGAAGTATAAAATATTAGTAACATTTATACTTAATTTGTGGACAATCGTAGTTGGAATTTCAATATTTCTACCAAGTTCATATTATATAAAAGAAGCTGGAGAGTCTTATTTTGGTTCTTATGTGGGAACAATTTTTAGAGTTGGTCCTGCAGCAGTTTATATAATGGGGCTTTCAATGATAGTGATGGTGTTATACAGAAATAAGTGGGCTATTATGTATTCTATTGTTCCGTTATACGCATTTTTTGCGGGATCTTCGAGAACATATCTAATTCTTGGTATATGTATTTTTGTGATTCAATGGTTTTGGTTTGTAAAAAAGAAGAGAATATTCTATCTGACTATAATACCAATAGCACTTATGCTTTTAGTTTTAATATTTTTAACGCCGATAGGTGAAAAGATATTGCACACATTAGATGATTCTAATTATGGAAGCTTTTGGTTTAGAATAACAAGTGGGAGGTCACTATTGTGGTTTAATCTTTTTGAGGCACTTAAGGAGGAATCAACAATTCATTTGATATTTGGTTCAGGGATTGAGTTTTCTTTTCAAACAGTAGATCTTTGGGCGCATAATGATTATATAGAATTAATTTGTACATTCGGGGTTTGGGGAGCTGTTCAATATACTGTAGCAATGTTTATGAGTTATGTATTCTTTTTTAAAACAAAATACAAAACACCAATATTCGTTATTGTTTCTGTGTTTTTAGTATGGCTTTTTAATGCCTTTTTCAATATGCATTACCCATATTTTTGTGTGGTCTTGGCGTATCCAATTATTTTGATTGCTATCTCGGAATACTATAATACTAATGCACCAGAGTAATTAAGAAATGTAAAGAACTCTACAAAAATATGTTAACTGTATTTTTGCAGAGTTCTTAGTTGATAAATAGAGAACACATATGAATAATGCTGAACTACATAACAAATTTTGCAACAATTGCATATTCTTTGCCATTGCCACCACAAACATAAATGTCACCACATCGAACCCATGCATGAGCAATAATGCTGTTGTCCTTTGAATCGCGTCCAACTCCTAAGTATAAGGTGGATGGAATCTTATAAAATCTAAGTAACTTTTGAGCAGTCATCGCTTGAACTAAGCATTTGCTCTCCCAAGGAACATTTACAGAAATTCTTGAAACTTTATAAGCAATAAAAGATATATTCTTCCTTTGCTTCAAACTATACTCTGCATTTGAGTCAGTTTCGCCAGGTTTGCCTAAAAAATTATGAAGATTGTTTCCAGAATAGCGATTGATACGCATTTTAGCTATAGCCATATGATATATTGTCATGAGTGTAAGATAGCGTCTTTTTGTTTTGAATATAAAATTATATAATAGTCTAATTGAATTCTTCAAGCTGAACAAATCCTATCTCAGTTAATTTTTCTAAAAAAGTTAGAACTTCTTTTTTGCATTTGTCTCTATAAATATCATAAATTTTCAAAAAATTTGTTATGATGTTAGAAAACTCAGTTATAGATCCTAGTTGTTCCCAAATATGGTTAGCGGAACCAACTAAAACGAAGTATTTTCCTGTTTCGAAATCTATCATTACCTTTTCGCTAGTTAAGTCGATTACGTCGAGTTTCTTTCTCATTTTAATTATGCAGTCAGTCATAAATACATCCTTTCAAAAAACAAATTTTCATACAAACATTTAGTATGAAAGTTAATACGTATCTCCAACATATTCTATCATCCCCTAGAGGGAATGTCAATGAAAGCACAGCTTTATCATATGTTCGTCTAAGCACAGCTGTAGCATATTCACTTACCTTGACACTTACCTTGAATTCTAGAAGTTGCTTTACAAATTTTAACAAGTATGATATTCTTTTAAAGAATTTTATATTGTGTGTTTAACAATGAAAATGAGAAAAACTTTGAGATTATATAGAGGGTAAAAATGAAAATATTATTAGTAAATAAGTTTCTGCACCCAAATGGTGGATCAGAGTCCTATACATTTAAATTGGGAGAGTTTTTACAATTACAAGGCCATGAAGTGCAGTATTTTGGAATGGAACATAAAGACAGAATTGTAGGAAATAGAGTAGGTGCCTATACATCTAACATGGATTTTAATAGCGGAAGCAGAATAGTGAAATTAACGTATCCACTTAAAACAATATATTCAAATGAAGCGAGGAAGAAAATTAAATTAGTATTGAACGATTTCAAACCAGATATTGTGCATTTAAACAATATTAATTTTCAACTTACACCATCCATTATATATGAAATCAAGAAAGAGAAAATACCGATTGTACAAACAGTTCATGATGTTCAAATTGCTTGCCCTAACCACAGATTTTATATTGAGCATGAGCACACGATATGTACAAAGTGTAGCGATGGAAACTATATTGAGTGTACAAAAAACAAGTGTATACAAAATTCAAAAGTGAAAAGTTTCATTGCTAGTATAGAGTCATACTTTTATCACGCAAGAAATACATATAATCTTGTAGACTTATTTATATGTCCAAGTAAGTTCATGGCTAGCATGATTCACAAAGGTGGTGTAGAAAAAAAGCGTATTAATGTTATGTACAATTTTTCGGATTTGGTTGAATGGACAGAAGTGAAACCATCAAATGAGAAATATTGTTTGTATTTTGGAAGGTTGAGCAAGGAAAAGGGGATTGAAACATTATTGGGCATAATAAAAGAAATGCCCGATATTTTAATTAAAGTGGCAGGAAAAGGTCCTTACGAGGATTTTGTGAGGGAGTATGCTGGTAGGTATAAGAATATAGAATTTTTGGGATTTAAAACGGGCAATGAGTTGAATGCCTTGGTGACTAATGCACAATTTACGTTTTGTTGTTCAGAATGGTATGAAAATTGCCCTTTGTCCATTGTTGAATCACAATCATTAGGGACGCCTGTGATAGGTTCAGATTTAGGTGGTACAAAGGAATTAATAGACAATGGAGTTACGGGGATTGTGTATGAAGGTTTGAATGCAGCGAAGTTGAAGGAAAGCATCATACAACTTTGGCAAAATAGTGAGCTTTTGAGAAATATGAGTGATAACTGCAGGAGCAGGAGGTTGAATACTATAGATATATATTCAAAAGAATTGCTTAGTGCATATAAAAATTTGGTGTAGTGAGAGGGTAGTATGCTTGTAAATTTAGTTTCGAAGTTAATATCAAAAATAAAACATAGAGAGTATATAGTAGATGAGAAAATAACAGATATGGACTTGATGTCAATACTATCAGATAGAACGGTTATGGTATTGCGAGGTATGATACATAAGGTTTTTTTGAAGAAGTCAAAAGGTGTGCTATTTGTTGGTAAGAGAGTTAAATTACGTTCACGTAATAAAATTTCTTCAGGTAAAGGAATGACAATAGAAGATGGTTGTTATATCAACGCTTTATCTAAAAATGGCATACTAATCGGCGATAATTTTTCTCTTGGTAGGAATAGTATTATTGAATGTACAGGCGTGATTAGAGATTTAGGTGACGGCTTAATTATAGGTGACGATGTAGGGATTGCGGCAAATGCGTTTATTTCGGTTAGAGCGAAAGTCGAAATAGGTAGCAAAACAATTTTTGGACCAGGAGTAAAAATTTTTTCGGAAAATCATATTTTTGAAGATTTGAACACAGCAATTTACCTACAAGGAGCATCGAAGGTTGGGGTGAAAATCGGTGAAGATTGCTGGATTGGTGCAAATGTAGTTGTTCTAGATGGCGTGACAATAGGAGATAAATGTGTAGTCGCAGCAGGTGCTGTTGTGACTAAAGATATCCCTCCTTTTTCAATAGTAGGAGGAATTCCTGCGAAAGTAATCAAAGGGAGAAAGTAAATAAGAAAATGTAAAATGAAAGGTTAGAAAGAATTGTAATATTGGTTCTTTCTAATCTTTTGCTAGTATAGGGAATCACAGTTGATGTCAATGATGATATATATAACCATTAAATAGAAAAAAGTGTAAAAAGCATATAACAAAATTTGTAACAACGGCATATTTTATGCATATTTCCGACATAAGCATAAGATTTTCCACATTAGACCAATGCGTGGCTAATACGTTATCATCGTTAGAGTCACATCACGCTTCTAGATACAAGGTGGGGTGAATCTTATAAAACCTAAATGGTATTTGCTAATGCCGCATGAAAAGCATCTTCTTAATTAATCTAAATGTTGGAGAAATATGTAGCTTGGAGTGCATATAATGACTCAAAACGCTGAAAAGAATAGAGAACAAATACAAATGTTTAGTATGGATAATTTAGTAACTAACAATCACCTATTAAGGATTATCGATTGAGCACTTGATTAGAGTTTTTATGAATTAAGCTGAAGGTAAGTAGAGTCAAACAACAGGGCGTTCTAGCAAAGAGCCCGTTGTTCTTATCAAAAATCCGTTGATTCAATATCTTTATGGTATCAAGAGTATGGGGCAAACTGTTAAAGGGAGTGAATTAAATGATGAATATCGGTGGCTTTAGAGCTGCTGAAGGAGAATGGAAAGCATTGAAAGATTTTTTGAACAGTAAAAGAGCATCATGAGAGTCAATATACACAATTAGTTGGGAAAGCTTGAATGGAGATGAAAGTAGGGGTTGCATATGTGTGCAGGAATGTATAGAAACTAGTAAAAATATTAGCAAAGAAAGTAGTATTCGCCAGACAATTAGATGTATTGGAGATACAGCAAGGATGATTTTGGCTCGCTATAAATAATAATCAGGGCTTAGAATCTATATTCTAAGCCCTGATTATCTACAGTCTGTATAAAAATATATAATAATTTAATTGATTTTTTCAAGTTGAATAAATCCTATCTCTGCCAATT
>CAYJHQ010000051.1:0-11809 GCA_964369775.1 uncultured Lachnospiraceae bacterium | reverse complement strand
TGTATGAGCAAGGAGGATGATTAAATGATTGAAAAGTTTAATGTACGTACAGATTTGGCGTTAGAAGAAAAAGAAAGATTTGAATCAGATGATGTAGAAATCGGTGGTGTTGTATTAGAAGAACGAGAGATAGAGGAATTGGAAGTAAAAATTACAATGGTTAAAATAGAGACCGAAAAAGGTGCTAAGGTTATGAAAAAACCAGTGGGGACATATATTACTATTGAAGCACCAAATCTTAGTTGCCCAGACGAGGATTATCACAGAGAGGTCTCTGCAGTGATTGCAGAAGAGATTAAGCCTCTACTGCCTAGAGAAGAAGAGTTATCAGTTTTAATAGTAGGACTTGGAAATAGCGAAGTCACACCGGATGCTCTTGGTCCTATGGTTGTAAATAACATCTGTGTTACAAGGCATATCGTAAAAGAATATGGTAAATACGCTATGGGAGAGAATGAAGTCCATCTAGTGAGTGCTCTAGTACCGGGTGTGATGGGACAGACAGGGATGGAGACTGTAGAAATCATAAAAGGAGTCGTAGCTGAGACAAAACCTGATTGCGCAATAGTAATAGATGCTCTTGCAGCTAGAAATAGTAAGCGATTGAATCGGACAATCCAAATAGCGGATACAGGAATACATCCAGGTTCTGGAGTTGGAAATCATAGAAGAGGAATTAACGAGGATACAATAGGAATACCAGTTATCGGGATTGGTGTCCCAACCGTAGTAGATGCAGCTACAATCGTTAACGATACAATGGAGAACTTATTGCATGCTATGGAAAGCTCAAAAGTCTTAAAAGGTACCGCTAAAATTTTAAACGGCTACACAGAAGCTGAGAAATATGAATTGATAAAAGAGTTAATCGCACCACATCTTAATGGAATGTTCGTAACTCCTAAAGATATTGACGAGACAATGAAGCGCATGAGTTACACCATTTCAGAGAGTCTTAATATGGTGTTTCAAAGCAATTAGAGGGAAGGTGGAAAATGAAATGGAATAAATTAGAAGTGAATAAGAAAAAAATGCTTTTATGGATAGTGGGGATGTTAGCGACTCTATGTGCAGTAAATATAGTAAATGATAGCAAGGGTAATAGTATTCAGTGGAACTATGCCCTCCTTGATACAATTGAGGAACATATGGAACTTCTATTTGTTCCCAATCTACATACAGTGAAGCTGGAAGAAAAATCAGTCAACGACATGATAGTCGACGCTATGTTTGAATGGGTTCCAAGTCTATTGGTAGATGTAAATCAAGATGAGATGGAGGGCTATAAAGATGACATTACATACGAGATGATATTGGAAGCAGAAGCAAATGATGAAAATATGATTGATGAAAATGGGAATTTGGTGGGAAATGAAATTGTTGAAGAAGCAGAAATACCAAAAGAGGTGGTACAACCTGTACTTGATGTGGAAAGCCTTCGAAATGTAGATACTTTAATCAGTCAGTATTACATAGTGGATGGAACCACTTCTATAGACCCAGCAAAGTTTAATATTGATACATTACTTGGAGCGGATATGACTCTTAGTAAAGAGTCCAGTAACCCTCAAGTTTTGATTTATCACACACATTCGCAAGAGACATTTGTAGATTCTATTCCAGGAGACCCAAATACAAGTATAGTGGGTATGGGATCTTATTTAGAAGAAATCTTAGAAAATGAGTACGGGATTAACACAATCCATCATGAAGGAGTCTACGACTTGGTTGATGGGAAATTAGATCGAAGTAGCGCATATGAACTAGCGGCAATTGATATTGCACAAATCTTGCAAGAGAATCCAGATATAGAAATTGTAATTGATTTACATAGAGATGGGGTCAACGAGAGTACTCATCTGGTAACTGATATAGAAGGAAAACCGACTGCCCAAGTAATGTTCTTTAATGGAGTGAGCAGAAGTACAACCCTTGGTGATATTTCATATTTACCAAATCCAAATCTACAGTCCAATCTTGCGTTTTCATTTCAAATGCAGGTAATGGCTAATGAGATGTACCCTGGTCTTACAAGGAAGATATATCTTAAAAGTTATCGATACAATCTCCATCTTGCGCCAAAGAGTATGTTAATAGAGGCAGGTGCGCAAACTAATACTGTTGAAGAGGTGAAAAATCTTATGGAAGTACTAGCAGAAATCTTAAGTCAGGTAATTCAAGAGTAAAGTGGAGCGATTCAGGGCTTAAGTCACTTGTCGATTTAGGTGGATTGTGGTATTATCTTCAAAGAGAAAAATGTAAGAGTCGAGAAAGGGTTTGAAAAATGGCTGCAAAAAATACGTATAATGCGGATAGTATTTCGGTACTTGAAGGTCTTGAAGCTGTAAGAAAGCGTCCAGGAATGTACATAGGAAGTGTGTCTACAAAGGGTTTGAATCACTTGGTATATGAGATTGTAGATAATGCGGTAGATGAGCATCTGGCAGGTTTTTGTACGAAGATAGATGTAATATTAGAAAAAGATGGATCGGCAACGATTGAGGACAACGGAAGAGGTGTGCCAGTAGGAATGCATCAAAAAGGTATATCTGCGGCTAGACTAGTATATACAACCTTGCATGCAGGCGGAAAATTTGATGATTCAGCATACAAGACGAGTGGAGGTCTTCACGGAGTAGGATCCTCAGTTGTTAACGCTCTTTCTATATATATGGATGTAAAAATCAGTAGAGAAGGCGGTGTACATCACGATCGTTACGAGAGAGGGAATCCAGTTATTGATTTAGTCGATGGCTTACTTCCAGTGATAGGAAAGACAAAAAGCACTGGAACAAAAGTAAATTTCCTACCAGATGATACTATATTTGAAAAGACAAAATTTCGAGCGGAAGAGATTAAGAGTAGATTACATGAGACAGCATATTTGAATCCTAATTTGACTATTTGCTTTGAAGATAGAAGAAAACAAGAAGTAGAAAAGATTACTTACTGCGAACCAGATGGAATTATTGGATTTATCAAAGATTTGAACGGAAAGAAAGAAGCTGTTCACGAGCCTATTTACTTCAAAAATGAAGTGGATGGAATCACAGTAGAAGTAGCATTTCAATATGTAAATGAGTTCCATGAAAATGTATTGGGATTTTGTAACAATATCTATAACTCAGAAGGTGGAACACATCTGACTGGGTTTAAAACCACATTTACCTCTGTATTGAATCAGTATGCGAGAGAAATAGGTGTACTAAAAGAAAAAGATGCCAACTTTACAGGAGCAGACATTCGTAATGGAATGACTGCAATTGTATGCTTAAAGCATCCAGACCCAAGATTTGAAGGGCAGACAAAGACAAAGCTAGACAATCAAGATGCGACAAAGTCTACAAGTAAAGTGACCAGTGATGAGATTACAAGATATTTTGATCGTAACCTAGATGTGCTAAAGAAAGTATTATCTTGTGCAGAAAAATCAGCAAAGATTAGAAAGTCAGAAGAAAAGGCTAAGACTAATCTGTTGACAAGACAAAAGTTCTCTTTTGACAGTAATGGGAAATTAGCCAATTGTGAATCACGAGATCCAGGTCAGTGCGAACTATTTATAGTCGAAGGAGATTCGGCAGGAGGATCAGCAAAGACAGCGCGAAATAGAATGTATCAGGCAATTCTTCCAATTCGAGGAAAGATTCTTAATGTAGAGAAAGCTACCATAGATAAAGTATTGGCAAATGCCGAAATCAAGACCATGATTAATACGTTTGGATGTGGATTTTCAGAAGGTTATGGAAATGACTTTGATATCACGAAACTGCGCTACAATAAAATTATAATAATGGCCGATGCCGATGTGGACGGTGCTCACATTTCCACATTATTACTTACTTTATTTTACCGATTCATGCCAGAGTTAATATACGAAGGTCACGTATATGTAGCAATGCCTCCACTTTATAAGGCGATGCCTAAAAAAGGAAAAGAAGAGTATCTCTATGATGACAAAGCACTAGAGAAATACAGAAAAAAGCAAACGGAATCATTTACGTTACAGAGATATAAAGGTTTAGGAGAGATGGATGCAGGACAGTTATGGGACACAACTTTGAATCCAGAGACGAGAATGTTGAAGTTAGTTGAGATAGAAGATGCAAGAATGGCATCCAGTGTAACAGAGATGTTGATGGGGACAGAGGTTCCGCCACGACGGAACTTCATCTACGAAAATGCAGTGGAAGCACAGCTTGATATCTAGGAGGAAAGAAAAAAGATGCAAGATACACAGATAATTAGAACAGAATATTCTGAATTGATGAAGAAGTCCTATATCGATTACGCCATGAGTGTAATAATCGCACGTGCCCTTCCAGATGTAAGAGATGGGTTAAAGCCTGTGCAAAGAAGGACTTTATATGATATGTATGAGCTTGGAATTCGCTATGACAAGCCATATAGAAAATGTGCTCGTATCGTAGGGGATACAATGGGTAAATATCACCCACATGGAGACAGTTCTATCTATGAAGCGCTGGTTGTGATGTCCCAAGACTTTAAAAAGGGAGCACCATTAGTGGATGGGCATGGAAACTTTGGATCCATCGAAGGTGATGGAGCCGCGGCAATGCGTTACACAGAAGCTCGGCTTGCAAAAATCACACAAGAAGTATTTCTTTCAGATTTAGATAAAAACGTAGTGGATTTTCTTCCAAACTTTGATGAGACTGAAAGAGAACCGTCAGTCCTTCCAGTTCGAATTCCCAACTTACTAGTAAATGGTACAGAAGGAATTGCGGTAGGAATGGCTACAAGTATTCCAAGTCACAACCTTAATGAAGTGATAGATGCAGTAAAAGCCTATATAAAAGACAATGAGATTACTACACAGCAACTATTAAAATATATCAAAGGACCAGACTTTCCAACTGGAGGACTGGTAGTAAATAAAGATGCGCTATATGATATCTACGAAACTGGCAGCGGGAAGCTAAAAGTGAGAGGGAAAGTAGATTTAGAAGAAGTAAAAGGCGGAAAACATAAGTTGATTATTAGCGAAATTCCATACACCATGATAGGTGCAGGAATAGGTCGTTTCTTAAATGATGTGGCAAACCTAGTAGAAAATAAAGTAACAAACGATATTGTAGACATTTCAAATCAATCATCAAAAGATGGAATTCGAATCGTACTAGAACTTCGCAAAGGTGCCGATGTAGAAAACCTTAAAAACATGCTTTATAAAAAGACTAGACTAGAAGATACCTTTGGTGTCAATATGTTGGCGGTAGCAGACGGAAGACCAGAGACTATGGGTGTGAAAAAAATCATAGAGTACAATGTGGATTTCCAATTTGATTTAACTACAAGAAAGTACAAGACCCTCCTTGCAAAAGAGTTAGACAAAAAAGAAGTGCAAGAAGGTTTGATAAAAGCTTGTGATGTGATTGATCTAATCATTGAAGTGTTAAGAGGAAGCCAATCCATTAAAGATGCAAAAGAGTGTTTGATTCATGGAACAACAGAAGGGATAAAATTCAAAACAAAGACTTCTGAAAAAATGGCATCGCTACTAAGATTTACAGAAAGGCAAGCGACAGCAATCCTAGAAATGAGATTGTACAAGCTTATCGGGCTTGAAATTCTTGCATTGCAAAAAGAATACGAAGAGACATTGGCGAAGATAAAAAGATATGATTCCATTTTAAATGATTATGACGTAATGGCTCAAGTGATTATAGACGAACTGGATTCTTATAAAAAAGAGTTTGGCAGAAAGCGAAGAACAGTCATCGAAAATGCGGAAGAAGTAGTCTTTGAAGAAAAGAAAATAGAAGAGCAAGAAGTCGTATTTTTGATGGACAAGTTTGGATACGGAAGAACAGTCGATATCCCAACCTACGAGCGAAACAAAGAAGCAGCAAATGCAGAAAATAAATACGTAATCCACTGTGTCAACACAGGTAAGATATGTATCTTCACAAACACAGGGAAATTACATCAGCTAAAAATATTAGACTTGCCATTTGGGAAATTTAGAGAAAAAGGAATACCGATTGACAACGTCAGCAACTACGCAAACATGGAAGAAGAGATAGTATATATCTGCGACTCAAGACAACTCATCCTCGGACACTTGTTATTTGCAACTCAAAGTGGAATGGTAAAACAAGTAGAAGGTAGCGAATTCATCGTAGAGAGAAAAACGATAGTTTCGACAAAACTCCAAGAAGAAGACAACCTAGTATATGTGGGGCTAATTACACCAAACACAAATGTAGTCTTCCAGACCTATAACGGCTACTTCCTTCGAATTAAAAGCGAAGAAATATCGATAAAGAAAAAAGCAGCAGTCGGCGTAAGAGGAATGAAACTAGGAAGAAAAGATGGACTAGAAGCGGTATACACATTTGTAGAAGGCAGTGATGAGAAAATTATCTTCAAAGACAAAGAAGTATCACTAAATAGATTAAGAGTCGCAAAACGAGACACCAGCGGAACCAAATACCGCGTATAAAATAAAAGACCTATTTTGTGCGATAACTTACTATGAGATTATAGGACTGATTTGATATAGCATCTCCATTTCATAACAATGAAATGGAGATGCTAGCTTTTTGATATGAAATAAATGCAAAATTTTTCAATCAATTTTGCAACTGACTACTTTTCTTTTACGATGAATTGTACTTAAGGTATCCTGTAACATACCCAAAACTAAATGATTTGTGATATACCAAAAAAATATTTCATGAAAATAGGAGATGTTTATGAATTACACATTAGACGTAGATATAGCAAAAGTGAGAGAAGATGCAGAAGAATTATATGGAGCGTTCTACTGCTCAGAAGCGATTGTAAGTGCAATCAGAACAAATTTTCAATTGTATATTCCAGAAGAAGTGATTAGTATGGCATCAGGATTTCCAGTAGGAATTGGAGGATCCAAGTGCGTCTGTGGAGCGGTGTCAGGTGGAATTATGGCTCTTGGACTATTCTTTGGACGAACGCAACCAGGAGATCCTAAAATCGGGAAAATGATGGGACTTGCAGCAGAACTTCATGATTGGTTTAAGGTCGAGAGCGGAAATATTACAACTAATTGAGTGTGGTTTACTTAATTTTGACGATACAATTGGAACAATTCTAAAGTTTGATTTAAAAAATATTGATATAAGCAATTATGGGGATAATGTTTGGAAAATCTGGCGAGATATTTTGAAATATTACCAAAACTAATGAGCAACACTTGTATAGCACTACCTTACCCATTGCTATACGCAAAACATAACTACTAATGAAGTTGTGATTTTTGAGTGGTTGATCACACAGAAAAATGGAGCTGGTATTTTAAGCCATTTACAGATGATATGCTTATGGTTGTAATTTCTGTGGTTGTAGTATTAATTCAGGCAACCTTTGGATTTAAGGTATAATGGAAGCAAAGATAATGGAGAAAAATAAAAATGAGTTATAATAGCTATTTGAATGCGATGCAAATCATTGAAGAAATGGTTACCAATATATTTTTTAGATGATGGTTATATGGCATATTTAAATTATGGTAAATTAAATATTGAGAGGGAACCTTGCGTAATCAGTGCGTATTATAATGGTTTAAACTATGTTGTAGAAAGAAAAATAGCAGATGATTTTGGAGAATTTTTGATGAAGTTAATAAGTGAGGAAATATAAACGCTAGTAGCACATGTGTTTATGGTAACTCATTACCGAGAGGTTTTGGGTCAATTAGCTAAAATACTAGCAGAGTTGGCACTCGAAGTCTCTTTTTGCATTACCAGTATTATTAGGAATTTTAAATAGGAATGAAAAATCCGACCTCTGCCTTTGCTAAAATTAAAAATCCTACTTTGTATGATGAGGTAGCATGAATTTCCTAGTATCTGTTGTTATTTAACTAGGAATATGCTATACTTTTTACAAAGCAAATGAGTCTATTTTTCTAGCGGTTTTCGCATCTTAGTCCACGGACTTCTTATAAATCAAAAAACTCTTCCCTGCTTTAGTTATCCATTGGTCAAGGCAAGGAGAAGTAAAATTTGTTCTCCGTTGCAACTACAAAAGAATAAGGAGAATAAGATATGATACAAAAACCAATCAACGGGAAACACAAAGATGGACTTTTTCGCATGCTCTTTTCAGAGAAAAAAGAATTACTCTCTTTGTACAATGCAATCAGAGAAACTTCATACACTGATATAGATAATTTGGTTGTTAACACGCTAGAAGATGTTATTTTTTTATCGTATAAAAACGATATTTCATTTATTATCGATGGTAGATTAGCGCTTTATGAACATCAATCAACTTGGAGTGGTAATATGCCTTTACGTTATTTGTTTTATGTGTCTAATCTATTCTCTAAAATAACAGTCAATGATAATCTATATAGTAGTAAAACGATTCCACTTCCTAGTCCACATTTTGTGGTTTTCTTTAATGGAGAAAAAGATATACCAGACCGTAGTATTCATCGATTATCTGATGCATATACAATAATCGAAGAGAAGGTGAATCTAGAATTAATGGTTGTGGTTTTGAATATTAATAAAGGGCATAACTTACAGCTTATGAAACAGTGTAAGGCTTTAGAAGGATATGCATTTTTTGTTCAGAAAGTAAAAGAAGAGTCACTAAATCGATCAATTCAAGAAGCGATTGAACAAGCAGTTGATATTTGTATAGAAAAAAATATGTTGGCTGAATTTTTTAGAACACATAGAGCGGAGGTGGTGAGTATGAGTATTTTTGAATACGATGCTGCGAAACACATAGCGCAAGAAAAAGAAGAAAGTAAAGCAGAAGGAAAAGCAGAAGGAAAGTTAGAGGGGATTATCAATACATTGAAATTGATGAATCAGTCAGATGAAGAGATTGTAGCGCAGTTAATGAACCAAATGGATTTAAGCGATGAAGAGGCGAGAAAGTGTCTTGAATAGCAATCTTAACTTGATACATTGAAGAAATTCAAATGATATAAAAACAATAGCAATAGCACTTGCTTTCTATACAAAGATGTGCTATTATAGATAAAAGAATACAGACCGACGGAAAAGAGTGAACGCAAGTTCACTCTTATTTGTTGGTATCTAGAGAAAGGATGTCTAACGTTGTCAAAAAAAGAAAGTTATGAACGAAAAACGGAAGAATTACTACTTCCAATTGTAGAAGAGCACGGTTTTGATCTTGTTGATGTTGAATATATCAAAGAAGGCGGAACTTGGTATTTAAGGGCTTACATTGATAAGCCAGGAGGTATTGCAGTAGATGATTGCGAAGTTGTAAGCAGAGCGTTTTCTATGTTACTTGACGAAGAAGACTACATCGAAGATGCTTATATTTTTGAGGTGAGTTCTCCAGGTCTTGGTAGACCGATTAAAAAGGAAAAAGACTTTATCCGAAATCTTGAAAAACAAGTAGAGGTTAGGACCTACAGAGCAATTGATAAGCAAAAAGAGTTTGTAGGAACACTAAAGTCCTATGATAACGACATAATTAAGATAGAAGAAAAAAATAGCGAAAGAGAATTTCAAAAGAGCGAGGTTGCATTAATTCGCGAATATTTTGAATGGTAGTATACAGATTATATTTTAGAGGAGGAATTTAAAATGGGAAAGGCAAATACAGAGTTGCTAGAAGCATTAACAATATTAGAAAAAGAAAAAGACATTAGTAAAGAGACGATGTTAGAGGCGATTGAGAATTCATTGATCAACGCATGTAAGAATCACTTTGGAAAAGCAGATAACATCAAGATTGAGATGGATTACAGCACTTGTGCATATGAAGTGTATGCAGAGAAGGAAGTTGTAGAAGAAGTAGAAGATGATGTGTTAGAGATTAGCCTAGCAAAAGCTAAGATGATTGATTCGATTTATGATATTGGTGATATTGTTCGTATTCCAGTAGAATCTAAAGAGTTTGGTCGAATCGCAACACAAAACGCGAAGAACTTAATCTTGCAAAAGATTCGTGAAGAAGAGCGAAAAGTAGTGTATGACCAATATTTTGAAAAAGAAAAAGATATTGTAACAGGAATCGTACAAAGATACATGGGAAGAAATATCAGTATTGATTTAGGAAAAGCAGATGCAGTTCTTACAGAAAATGAACAAGTTAAAAATGAGCACTTTAAACCAACAGAACGTGTTAAGCTTTATGTTGTAGAGGTAAAGAACACAACAAAAGGACCTAAGATTTTAGTTTCAAGAACACATCCTGAGTTAGTAAAGAGATTATTTGAAGCAGAGGTTACAGAAGTAAAAGATGGAATCGTAGAGATTAAGAGTATTTCAAGAGAAGCAGGATCAAGAACAAAGATTGCAGTGTGGTCAAATGATGAAGACGTAGATCCAGTAGGAGCATGCGTAGGTATGAACGGTGTTCGTGTTAACGCGATTGTAAATGAGTTAAGAGGAGAAAAAATCGATATCATTAATTGGAGCGATAATCCAGCTATCTTAATAGAGAATTCATTAAGTCCAGCAAAAGTTATCTCGGTATTAGCAGATCCAGATGAAAAGACTGCCAGTGTAATTGTTCCAGATTATCAACTTTCATTAGCGATTGGTAAAGAAGGGCAAAATGCAAGACTTGCGGCAAGATTGACAGGATATAAGATTGATATCAAGAGCGAAACGCAAGCGATTGAATTAGGTGAGCTTCCAGAGAACTATCTAGAGTTAATGGAACAAGAGGAAGCAGAATATATTGAAGATGAGCAAACAGAAGAAGAGTACCAAGACGAATTTGAAGATGTAATATTCGATGAGGAATTTACGGATGTTGAAGAATAAAAAAGTACCAATGAGAAAATGCGTAGGCTGTCAAGAAATGAAGAATAAGAAAGACATGATTCGTGTAATTAGAACACAAGAGGAAGAATTCTTACTCGATAGTACCGGAAAGAAAAATGGACGAGGCGCATATGTATGTGGAACCAAAGAATGTCTAGAGCAAGCGATAAAGACAAAAGGATTGGAACGTTCATTTAAAATGAGTATACCAGCTGAAGTATATGAGCAACTGAAAAAGGAGATGGAACATATTGACCAACAATAAATTGTTATCCTTGCTTGGTATTGCAATGAAAGCGGGTAAGATTGCAAGCGGAGAGTATGCAACCGAGAATGAAGTGAAGTGTGGGTCGGCACATTTTGTAATAATTGCAGAAGATGCATCCAATAACACGAAGAAGAAATTTAGTAACATGTGCGAATTTTACCAAGTGCCGTATACATATTACGGAACGCGAGAAATTCTTGGCCATACGATAGGGAAGGAATTCCGAGCAACTCTAGCTGTACTAGATGGCGGTTTTGCCAATGGAGTTCGCAATCATTTAGGTTTTGAGAATCAAAGTGAATAGTAAGTTCACTTATTACCAATAGAACATTGCACAGGGAGGACAGTAAATGTCAAAATTACGAATACATGAAATTGCAAAAGAGATAAGCAAATCAAATAAAGAGGTCTTAGAGTTATTAAAAACGAAGGGGATCGAAGCAAAAAGCCATATGAGTTCATTAGAAGATGATCAAGTGAAAATGGTAAAGAACCATTTTTCAGGTGGTCCTGAGAATAAGAAAGTGGAACAAAAGAAAGTTGAGGTGTCTAAAATAGACGATAAGAAAGTAATCCAAAACGATGATGATGATCAAAAGAAAAAAAGAGTAGTGCGCGTGTTTAACCCACAAAACTCAAAGAATAACGGACCAAGAGATGGTCAAAATAGAAATAATCAAAACAGACCACAAGGGGACCGTCCACAAGGAGAAAGAAGACCATATGGAGACCGCCCACAAGGGGAAAGAAGACCATACGGAGATCGTCCACAAGGAGA
>CAYJHQ010000050.1:0-12551 GCA_964369775.1 uncultured Lachnospiraceae bacterium | reverse complement strand
TTACCCCTCCTTATTTTTCAATCTCTCTTGTATTATATAATTCTTTCATCTCTGTAATTGGCTTTTGCATAATCTGCTCAATCAAAGAATCAAATGCACCCGTTCTTACTTCTTCTACACGATCTACAAGATGCTTTGTCTCTGGTGCAATATACTTACCAGTTAGACGTCTCGCTAATAATCCTACATGTGGGTGTGAAATTCCTGCTGGACAGCGAGTAACGCAACATCCGCAACCAACACAGTCAAATGACTCTTCTGCACATCCTTCAAAATCTCCACGTTGCGCAAGCGCGATGTACTGCATAACATTTAAGTCTTGAGTACACGCTTTTGTACATGCATTACATCCGATACAGCTATAAATTTCTGGATATAACTCCATCATAATCTGCTCTGTTGGCTTGATTTCGTTAATGTCATAAGTCTTCTTGTCTGAAGGGAAAAATGGAATACTTGCGATATACATTCCTTCTTCTACTTGTGTTTGACAAGCGAGACAGGTCTTAATCTCATTTTTTCCTTTTACTCTATAGATTGTTGCACATGCACCACAGAAACCGTGACGACATCCACAACCTCTTTTAATTGTGTATCCTACATATTCTTGAGCTGTCATAATTGTAAGCTCTGCAGGCACACTATATTTTTTACCATTAAAATATACATTTACCATTTCTTGCATCTTAGGTACCAACCCTTTCTGTTTTTTGTTGTTTATCCTTTGTAACTGTTCAGCTTTGCCACACTTTACCTGCTAACATGCAAGCATGACGCAGGCTTGAATGTATTCTACTGCAAGGCTAAACTGTTATCTAATATTCATCCGGTAGTTCATCCACCTCGTCACAGCGGAATACTGGTCCATCTTTACATACGTATTTAGAACCGATGTTACAACGCCCACATTTTCCTACTCCGCACTTCATACGAAGTTCTAATGTTGTATATGCTTGGGATTTGTTAAATCCTAATTCTTCTAATGCTGCCAATACGAATTTGATCATGATTGGTGGGCCACACACCAGCGCTACCTTATCTGTTGTAAATCCAAGTTCTTTTAGATAAGTTGGTACGAATCCAACGTGTCCATCCCATCCCTCTTGCTCTCTATCGATTGTTAAGTGCACATTTACACCTGCTGTGTTCATCCACACTTCTCTGATTTCTTTTAATTGAACCAAGTCATCTGCTGAACGAGCTCCGTATAGGATGTCTACTGTTCCATAGTTATCACGATTGTCGATTACATAATTGATTACGGAACGAAGTGGTGCAAGTCCGATTCCCCCCGCTATAAATAGAAGGTTTTTTCCTTTTAATTCTGTCTCTACTGGAAAATTATTTCCATATGGTCCACGAACTGTTACTTGATCTCCTACTTCTAATCCATGTAAGTAATCTGTAAGTTCTCCACACTTTTTAATACTGAATTCTTGGTATTCTTTATTAGTAGGAGAAGATGTAATTGAGAACATCCCTTCACTAATTCCTGGTGAACATACCATTGCACATTGTCCTGGAAGGTGTTCAAATAATTTGCCACCTTCTGGTGCATTGATGCGAAATGTCTTTACATCTGGAGTTTCTTGACGAATATCTGTGATTACACCCACTTTTGGAATTAGCACATCATGTGCAAACCCTGGGTGACATGTACATTCATGACTCATTATGCCTTTCCTCCTTCTTGCTCGAAAGATTTGATTACTTTTACAATATTTAACGATGCTGGACATTTTGCCACGCAACGTCCACATCCTACACACGAATGTAACCCTTCGTTATTTGCAGGGTAATATACTAATTTGTGCATGAATCTCTGGCGGAAACGTTGCAACTGAGAAGTTCTATTATTTCCATGTGCCATCATTGTAAAATCTGAATACATACAAGAATCCCAACAACGATATCTCTTTACTTCTTTTCCAGTATTATAGTCTTTGATGTCATAACATTGACAAGTTGGACAGATGTAGGTACAAGTTCCACATGCTAGACAGGCTTTGTGAAGTTCTTCCCAATTTGATGCGTTGAATTTCTCATCTAAAGCCTCCCCGTTCCATCCCTCTAAAGAAAGATTACTATATGGAAGCTTTTCTATAATTGTACTAATCTCTGCTTTTTTAGCTTCTACTGCATCTTCCGCAGCTTCTTCCAATAAAGAAGATACAATAGCAGTTAATGCTTCTCCTTTTTCTGTATTAGCTTTCCAGAATAGCTCTTCGCCAATCATCCAAGTCGATACATCTGCTCCTGGAGTAGCTGCATCGATTCCAAATGCTTTACAAAAGCATGTTTCTTCTGGTTCGTTACATGCAAGTGACACCATAGTCGCATGTTCTCTTCTAGATGCATAAAATGTATCAATTGGATCTACTAAAAATACGCGGTCCAATACTTCTACACCTTTTACATCACATGCTTTCATTCCAAAGATTACAAAATCTTTCGTCTCTAAATCTTCTGGAATAATGGTAATATTTTTTCCTTCTTGTTTACAAGTATACAGGTTTTCGCTTTGTGGAAAGAATGCATCTTTTGCAGACTTTACCGTATTCAAGGCTTCTAAATCTACTTCTAATTCACTATCCCAAGCCGCGTAATCTGTCTGACCATTTACTTTTGCTGGTACATACACTTCTTGTGCTTCATGGATAAGAGCAAATAAATCAGCCAAATTGTTTTTTGCTATTTTATACATACCTTATCCCCTTTCTCCAACAATACTTGGCTCCACATCATCATACTCAAAGCTAGTCAGTGGTCCTTTTTCTTCTGCGTCGTTTCCTGCTTGGAATTCCCCATAAAATTCATTGATGTCTTTGATAAACTTACGGTTGAAAAGCTCTAACGGAATGCCTTCTGGACATACACGAGCGCATTCTCCACAATCTGTACAACGTCCTGCTACATGATATGCACGGATGATATGAAACATCTTTTCTTCAAATGAATCTACATTTGCTTTTTGAGCACTGTCAAATTTATTGCTATCAAATACACATTTTACACAATTACATGCTGGACATGCATTTCTACACGCATTGCAACGAATACATTTGCTCAGTTCTGATTGAAAATATGCGAATCTCTCTTCTGGAGACATAGCTTCAATCTTTGCCACTGCTTCAAATCTTTCTTTCACATCTGTCTCTATCGACTCACCGATTGTCTCGTCAAAGATTTTATGTTCCTTTCCTTTACAGACTAAGCAACGCTCTAGCATTGCTGACTCATAGCTACAAGCTTTTTCGCCATAAAGTGTCTGAATAGTAAGGTTCTCATTTCTATCTAATCCACCGATTCCTTCGATGCTTTCAATTCCTTTGATTCCTTGCTTTTTAATTTTTTCAATATCAAGCTTTCCTTGACAACCAATTCCAATGATGTATGCCTTCTCTCTATCTACGCGATGTTCTTTGATTAATTGGTTGAAGCTATAGGTGTCACATGGTTTTAAGAAAACTAATGTTTTCCCTTCTTCTTTTGAAGCTTGAATCATATATTTACTTAAGTTAGCTCCACAAAATCCATCATATATAAACTCTGAAAGTTCTGCTTCACTTTGGAAATATGCTGGCTCTGGATTGTATGCTAAATCGCCTTTTTTCCAGCCAAGGACACGTACTACCGTGCCGTCATTCAATAATTCTTTTGCACGTGTTACTAATTCTTGCATCTGATGTCCCCCAATCTAACATTTTCACCTAAGTCGTATATTGTCTCTACAAAATCGTTCATTGTCGTCGAGAATTTCACTCCCTCTGCAGCCGATACCCACTCAACGCGATTACGACCTTTTTCAATTCCTAGATAATCTAGCATTGAATATAATAATGTCATTCTTCTTCTCGCATAGTAGTTTCCAGTTGAATAGTGACAATCTCCTGGATGACACCCACAGATAATTACCCCGTCTGCACCTTTTTCAAATGCACGAAGAATAAACATTGGATTTACGCGACAAGAGCAAGGAACACGAATGATTTTTACGTCTGCTGGATATGCCAAACGGCTACTTCCTGCTAAGTCTGCACCTGCATAACTACACCAGTTACAACAAAATGCTACAATTTTCGGTTTGAATTCTTTTTTTCCATCTATCGACATATCGCATCTACCTCCGCTAAAATCTGTCTATTTGAGAATCCTTGTAGATCCATACATCCAGAAGGGCAAGCTACAGTACAAGCTCCACATCCTTGACACAATGCATTATTTACCACTGCAATTCTTCTCACTTCTCTTTGACCGTGGTCATTGATTTCTTTTTCTTCATATGTAATTGCGCCGTAAGGACACACATTCGTACATACCGAACATCCATTACAACGTAGTTCATCTGACTTTGCTGTGCATGGATTTGTCTTAAGCTTATCTTTTGCCAACAGTCCAATCGCTTTTACAGCTGCCGCACTTGCTTGAGATACTGTCTCTGGAATATCTTTTGGACCTTGGCATACTCCTGATAAGAAGATTCCTGCTGTTGGTGACTCTACAGGACGAAGCTTTGCATGTGCTTCTGTTAAGAAATTGTTAGTATCAATACTTGCTGTAAGCATCGTTGCAATATTACGCACTGACTTTTCTGGTTCAATTGCAGTAGCTAGCACTACCATATCCGCATCGATTACCACTTGCTCATTTTGCAATAAATCTACACCTTGAACCAATAATTTTCCATTTGGCTGTGGAATAACTTTCCCAACTTGTCCCTTGATATAATTTACATCATAAGTCTCCACTGCTCTTCTATAGAACTCATCAAAGTTCTTTCCTGGTGTTCTTACATCGATATAGAATACATGAACATTTACATCTGGATATTTATCACGAATAAGCATTGCATGTTTTGCTGTATACATACAACAAATCTTAGAACAATAGCTTTTACCTCTCTTATCTGAACAACGAGATCCTACACATTGGATAAATACGATGTCATGAGGATGCTTTCCATCTGAGATACGCTCTAGATGTCCTTTTGTAGGTCCTGCTGCATTCATGATACGCTCTAACTCTAGCGATGTCACAACATCTTTGCTTTGATTGTAAGCGTACTCATCGTATTGATCTAAGTTGATAGTATCAAATCCTGTTGCAACTACGATTGCACCATACTTTTCTGTAATAATTTCATCTTGTTGTTCAAAATTAACTGATCCTGCTTGACACACTTTTTGACAAAGCCCACACTTTCCAGTCTTAAACTTGATACAAGCATTGGTATCAATTACCGGTACGTTTGGAATAGCTTGTGCAAATGGTGTATAGATAGCCGAACGATTATTCAATCCTTTATTAAACTCACTTGGAGTCCTCTTAGACGGACATTTTTCTTGACATAGTCCACATCCTGTACATGATTTCATATCTACGTATCTGGCTTTTTTTCTGATATCTACTGTGAAATCACCTACAAATCCAGAGACTGCTTCGATTTCACTATATGTATGAATTGTAATATTTTCATGAGCTGCTGCATCCACCATCTTTGGTGTTAAGATACATGCCGAGCAGTCAAGTGTAGGGAAAGTCTTATCTACCTGTGACATTCTCCCACCGATACTTGGTGTTTTTTCTACAATATCGACCTTGTAGCCCGCTTCAGCAATATCAAGAGCTGACTGAATTCCTGCAATTCCTCCGCCAATGACTAAAGCTCGCTTTGTAACTGAGCTTTCACCTGCCTTAAGAGGTGTATTTAGACAGACTTTTGCGATAGCTGCTCTTGCTAGAATAACTGCTTTTTCTGTTCCTTCTTCTTTATCTTTATGAATCCAAGAACAATGCTCACGAATGTTTGCAATCTCAACCATATAAGGATTGATTCCTGCTTTTTCTGCCGCCTTTCTAAATGTAGTCTCATGCATACGTGGAGAACATGCACATACTACAATTCCTGTTAAATCCATTTCCTTTGCAATGTCTAAGATTTTTGCTTGACCTGCTTCTGAACACATATATTGATATTCTTCTGCATGTACAACATTTTGCTCAAACTTTACCATTTCTGTAACTTTTGTTACATCCACTGTTGATGCGATGTTAGTTCCACAATGACAGACAAATACTCCGATTCTTTGCACGATTTCCTACCTCCTGTATCTTCTAAACGCACTCATTAATAACTGTTGTGGTACGTCTTCGTCTAATAATGCTGGAATTTCTTCCGGCTTTAAATGGTTTCCACCATTTTGTCTCACTACAATCTGTCTTGCCGCATCTACTAGTTTTCCTGGTTTTACATCTCTTGGGCATCTCTCGATACAAGCAAAACAAGAAAGGCATTTCCATAATGATTCACAATTCGCTAATGTCTCAATATCTTCATTCACAACGTAAGTAACAAACTGATGTGGTTTAATATCCATTTCATTAAATGCAGGACAAGTTGCTGAGCATTTTCCACATTTCATGCATTTTTGAGGATTCGCACCACTGATTTCACGCACTCTTTTTGCATTATTATTCATATGGCTCATCAGATTTCTACCTCCTCTTTTACTCCTAAGGCTTCTGCAAGAAGTTCTGTGATATAAGAAACGGTAAGTCCTTTTTCGCCTTTTGATTTATTTAAATTATATAAACAAAGTGGACAGGCTGTAATCAATGTCTCTGCACCAAATCCTGTAGCAGAGTCAAGGATTTTATCGCACATCTCTCCTGCCATCTTTTTTTCTTTCAAAGATATGTATCCGCCACAGCATTCATTTCTGTACGGATAGATAACTGGTGTTGCACCAATTGCTTTTATAAATTCTTCCATAATAGATGGATTTTCTGGGTCATCAAATTGAAGAATTTCACTTGGTCTTAGTAATAGGCAGCCATAGTACGCTCCTATTTTTCTTCCTTTTAACGGATTTACAACCTTCTCTTTTAACGAATCAAAACCTATACGGTCACGTAATACTTCCAGGAAATGTAGTACTTTCGTCTCTCCGTTATAGGCTTCTTCTAATTGCATATAATTATTTGCGCGTGTGCGGATATCATCCACATTTTTCATATCATCATTGACCCGCTTCATCACATGATGACAGGCTGAACATAGTGTTACTAAGTCTTGTTCCTTCTCTTTTGCATTGTTAAGTGCACGTACCGAAGATAATTTTGATGCGATTTCGTCTGTTCCAAGTGGATACACTCCACCACAGCACTGCCAATCTTCAATTTCTTCTAGTTCAAATCCTAGTGCTTTTGCCGAGACTTTTGCATACGCATCTAAGTCTTTTGCTTTTGATTTTAATGTGCACCCTGGGTAATAACTGTACTTCATATCTTCCCTCCTCTAATCTATGCTTACAATCTAACAGTTCAGCCAGAAGGCTGAACCATTAGATTGTATTTCTTTAATTTTGCTAGGTATTAATCTAACTCTTTTATTACTGCTTTTAATGCATCTGCACTCTTACGTAATTTACCAATTTCTTCATCTGTTAACTTAACTGGTACCTTTCCTTCAATACCATTTGGTCCTACAAGAGTTAACATGCTTAGACAGACATCGTCTACCCCATATTCTCCATGCATCATAGTTGATACTGTAGAAATTGAACCTTGTGATCCTGCAAGCATATTACAAAGTTTTACAACTGAAGCCGAAACCGCATAATATGTAGCACCTTTATTTGCAATAATCTTTCCACCTGATTTTTGAACATATGTAAGCATCTCTTCTTTATCGATTGGTTCGATATCTTTTCCTGCTTCTACCATCATATCTCGGTAAGCATCGATGTTTGCACTTCCGATATCTGCACATGACCATGGGATGAATGATGTGTCTCCATGCTCACCATATACGTATGCGTGGATGTTCTTTTGAGCCACATTTAACTTCTCTGATAATCCATGGCGAAGTCTTGCTGTATCAAGGATTGTTCCAGAACCGATGATTTGCTTCTCAGGAATTCCAGAAATTTTCGTAAACACATAAGTCATAATATCAACAGGATTACTTACAATGATATATTTTGCATCTGGTGCATGCTTTACAATCTCTGGTGTAATCTGTTTAAGAATTCCAACATTTGTCTTTGTTAACTCAATTCTAGTTTGACCTGGCTTACGAGCAATTCCAGAAGTAATGATTACAATATCCGACCCTGCTGCATCTTTGTATTCTCCCGCTGTTATAGAAATAGGATCACGGAAACAAGTTCCTTGTGCAATATCAAGGGCTTCACCTTCCATTTTATCTTTGTTAATATCAATTAAAACGATTTCTGATGCGATATCTGTGTTTGACAGTGTATACGCAATTGTAGACCCTACGCTTCCAGCGCCGATAATAGTAATCTTTCTTCTCATAATTGTCTCCTTTAATTTTCAAATAGTATTTAACACTACGTAGAGATTATCACATCGTGAAAGATTTATCAATCTTTTTTTTATTTTTTTTATCTTTTTTATCTTCATCACTTTATACACAACCGATCATTTTCTTAATGTTTTTTTGGTAGTTGTGTCTAACCTTGTTTTTTTATACTGCTTATTTAATATTTTTCCCACCTAAACTACTTTTTATGGTAAACTCTTATAGAGTAAATGCAAGGAGGCAATAAATAGAATTATGAGTATTTTAAATGTAGAACATTTAACACATGGATTTGGAGATCGTGCAATCTTTGAAGATGTGTCTTTTCGTCTATTACGAGGCGAACATATAGGGCTTATCGGTGCCAATGGTGAAGGAAAGTCCACTTTTATGAATATTATTACTGGTACTCTCACTCCAGATGAAGGAAAAGTGGAGTGGGCCAAAAATGTACGTGTTGGCTACTTAGACCAACATACGGTCTTAGAAAAAGGTATGACAATTCGCGACGTCCTAAAAACTGCTTTTTCTTATTTGTTTGGGTTAGAAGAGAAGATGAATCAAATCTGTGATTCTCTTGGCGATGCAAGTCCTGATGAGATGGATTCTTTAATGGAAGAACTAGGAACAATTCAAGACACTCTTACTTTACAAGACTTTTATATCATTGACAGTAAGGTTGAAGAAGTCGCTAGAGCTCTTGGACTGCTAGATCTCGGACTTGAAAAAGATGTAACAGACCTAAGTGGTGGGCAGCGTACAAAAGTGTTGCTAGCTAAACTCCTTCTTGAAAAACCTGATATCTTATTATTAGATGAGCCTACCAACCACCTTGATGAGCAACATATCGAATGGCTAAAGAGATACCTACAAGAATATGAAAGTGCTTTCATATTAATCTCTCATGATATTCCATTCCTCAATAGTGTTATCAACTTGATTTATCACATGGAAAACCAAGAACTAAACCGTTACGTCGGTGATTACGATAAGTTCCAAGAAGTATATGCTGTAAAAAAATCTCAACTAGAAGCTGCCTATAGAAAGCAACAGCAAGAAATCGATGACTTAAAAGATTTTGTAGCTAGAAATAAAGCGCGAGTTTCCACACGTAATATGGCTATGTCTAGGCAGAAAAAACTAGATAAAATGGATGTCATCGAATTAGCTGCCGAACGACCAAAACCTCAGTTTAATTTTCAATATGGCAAGACACCTAGTAAATATTTATTTGAGACTAAGGATTTGGTTATAGGATATGATAAAAATGATCCTCTCTCATCTCCTATCACTGTATCTATGGAACGCGGTCATAAAATAGCACTTGTTGGTGCCAACGGTATAGGTAAGACCACGCTATTAAAAAGTATCTTAGGTCAGATTTCTTCTCTTAAAGGTAGCTGTGAGCTTGGAGAGAATCTTGAAATCGGCTATTTTGAACAAGAGATAAAAGGGGAAAATCGCAATACCTGTATTCAAGAGATATGGGATGAATTCCCTTCTTATACACAATACGAAGTACGCTCTGCTCTAGCTAAGTGCGGATTAACTACTAAGCATATCGAAAGTCAAGTTAGAGTTTTAAGTGGTGGTGAACAAGCAAAGGTCCGCCTATGCAAGCTCGTTAATCGCAAGTCTAATATCTTGTTACTTGATGAGCCAACCAATCACCTAGATGTGGATGCAAAAGCAGAATTAAAGCGCGCTTTGCTTGATTATAAAGGTAGCATACTATTGATTTGTCATGAACCTGAGTTCTATCAAGACGTAGTAAATGAAGTCTGGGATTGCACTAAGTGGACTACTAGAATAACAGAATAGATACAAGTTTTAGAGGCGCCAACTGCTACTTCCCGTTGACGCCTCCATTTTTTAATCTAAATGATATACTTCTTCCATGTTAGACCACCATTCACCTTCTGTACGATCCTCTAGAGGAATATGACAAGGTTTCACCACGTCCCACCATTCCTGAGTCTTTTTATCCTGTGCCATTCTCTCCATATCTGTCTCAAAATCTGTTCCTACGTATTCAAAATATGCAAATAAATAATCACCTTTTAAAAAAATACTATAATTTCTGATGTTGCATTTTTCAATCATCGCATTAACCTCTGGCCAAGGATTCGCATGATGATAACAATACTCTTCTAATTTTCCAGGTTTTACTTTTATCATTTGACCATATCGCTTCATCTTTTCCTCCTACTCTAATATACTTTTCTAGCTTCTTCAAATAAAGCCGCAATGTTTTTAGGTGGCACATCTGGTAATATCGCCTCATGACTTGGTGATATAATTAAACCAGTTGGAAACAATGTCCTTAATTCCTTAACTTTACTATGCACATCCTCTGGTGAAGCATTCACCAATAAATCTTGAGTATCTACGCCACCACAAAATGCTACTTTTTCTCCAAACTTTTCTTTTAAAACATCCGGTTCCATCCCGGCTGCAAGGGCTTGAATCGGATGGACTACATCTACTCCTGCCTCTATCAAATCCGGTATCACATCTGCAATGGAACCACATGAATGATAGATTACTTTTACTCCATATGAATGGGCTTGTTCCACCAACCTCTTGCACCCTGGTATAATAAATTTTCTTACCATCTCTGGTGAAATCATCAATCCTCTTTGGCTCCCCATATCGTTTCCAATGAGCACAGCATGCAACTTGCCCTTTGTCGCTTCAAAAAAAACTTCATTTGCTTTTAGATAAAACTCCATAATCTTTTCGTCTACTGCTTGATATAATTCAGGGTTTGCATACATATTCATCAGCGCATTTTCCATTCCAAATGCTGCACATGTATCTTGAAAATGCGAAGACCACAATATCCCCAATGTCACCTTATCTTCTGGTGCTTCTTCAACTCTTCTTCTGCATTCTTTAGGATCAATATACTTGGTAGGGTCTGGCCACTTATAAAATTCCAAATCTTCTAGATCCTCAGCTTCTGAAAAACACCCAGGTGTTGTCAGTGTACGCTCTTGTGAATCCACTTCCTCACCATCTAAATACCAATCAAATGCTGCATATATGGCATTTGCATTAGGCGACTCATAAGGCATTTCTACTGCATAAAAATCGTCTCCAATTGCCAATTTCAAATCATGTAGATTCTCCACTCCATAGTGTTGAAATAACGCTGGTTCAGATTCAATATCTGGCACTCCTAGCCAAGCTGCTGGTCTATCTACTGGTTTTCTATCAACTGTTGCATAAAATCTCTCAATACTGTTCATACTTAGTTACTCCTTTTTTGAATGCTATTTATAATTACTGCCAAGAAAATTACTAACCCTTTGATAACACTTTGCATATATGTACTCACCCCTAAAAGTACCATTCCATTTCCCAATATCCCAACAAACAACAAACCAATTACTGTTCCACCAAGTTTTCCTTCTCCTCCAGACATGTTGGTTCCACCTATAATTGCTCCTGCAATGGCATCCATTTCCCAACCTGTAGCACTTGTAGGATCACCAGAACGTACCTTTGAAGTAAGTAAAATACTTGCTACACCACAAAGTGCTGATGAAATAACAAAAACTAGTGTTTTTACTTTTTCCACCTTGATTCCAGACAATCTTGCTGATTCTGCATTGCTTCCTATTGCGTAAATTGCTCTTCCAAATCCTGTATTTTCCATAATGTAGACAAACACAATGTAAAATACAATCATAATAAGAACCAAGTACGGAATTCCATACAAATCTCCTGCTGCAATCACTCCAAATGCCTCTGGGAGTCCCGCCTTTGGATATCCACCTGTCAATGTCTGCGCCAATCCTCTAACCGCCTGCATCAACGCTAACGTAACAAGAAAGGAATGTAGATTTAACTTTGCGGTTACTCCTCCTGAAATCAATCCGAAGACACCTCCAATTGCTACTACAATCACAATCGTAAGAATAATAGGAACACCACTTGTCATTAATAATGCAGAACATACAGAACAAAATGCAACTACTGATCCTACACTCAAGTCAATGTTCCCACTGATGATAATCATTGTCATCCCTATTGCCACTATAGACTGTATAGAAATCTGCTTTAATATGGTTAAAAAATTAGTTACTGTCAAAAAGTTTTCACTAGCTATTGCTAAAATAATGCACATCAAAATAAGTGCAAAGTACATAATATATTTTGTTACAAACTGTTTTGGATTCATCTTTGCTATTTTCATCTTTCCGCCTCCTACAATATCGCT
>CAYJHQ010000049.1:0-12868 GCA_964369775.1 uncultured Lachnospiraceae bacterium | reverse complement strand
ATTCTCCTTGATTTAGAAGCATACTATATTTTAAAAATTATCACAACAATTTATGCGAATTTACGGTCATAGAAAAAAGAGGCTTCGAGTGCCAATTCTGCTAGTATTTTAGCTAATTGACCCGAAACCTCTCCCCTCTAGCTTTCTCTTAGTATGTTGCATCTAAAACACTTGCATTTGGGTCAATATAGCTCCCATCAATGGCATTTATAAGTATTTTCTCAGGGAATTTTTTAATTCTTGAGCCCCCTTCTTCAATTTCACTAGTCACTGTGAATACCCATGCCGGCACAAGATATGCCTTTTCTGGTTCATCTAATGCTGAAATATAGGCATAACGTAATTCTACATGAGATAGTTCGTAGTGATAATGAAGATTATCTGTTTGACTTTGGGATGAAGATCCTACAACAGCGTATTCCAACACCTTTAATAATCGCTTTTGTATCTCTACAAAATCCAAGAGCTTCGTATTTTCTACTATCACTTTATCTATTTCTGCCATATTCTGCCATCTGAAACTTTGTACTCCACTCTCTGTCACAACAATCTGTATTTTTTCTTGTCCAAATGGTGGCTTGTAGGACTCTTCTGGAATCTCATGAGATTCTCCGTTATACCAAAAAGCTGAAATATTCTCTATATCTCTGTAATACTCTAATACATATCCTTCACAACTCTCTTCTATATCCGCTACCCAAATATCCATATTTTTATCATCATAACATATAGCAGAATACACCTCCCCTAACTTCATTTCCGTAATGTCTAATTCATTCAATATATTCTCTGCATACTGTTCGGCTTTGTCCAGCTTGAAAGTTCTTTCCTCTAGATTTAACTCAATCAAATCTAATGTATTATTTGCAGACTGTACCCACTTGTCATTTGGAAATTGTTGATCCATCGATGCAAGCACAATCCTATCCAATTGTAAATTTAATGCACTATATGTCATCCCTTTTTCATAATAAAAATTACTAGTAGTTCCCGCCACTTGATTGTCTTGTATCGCATGAATCTCTGAATCAAATCCATCATCGACTATCCCAGTAAATCGATTTTGCTCCGTCCTTACTATAATATCTTCCCCTTCTCCAATTAACATATACTGACGCTCTGTTATTTCAGAGTAATCGAACGTTAGATTTACCTCTTCCTCACTGCCCCCATCTATCGCTAACCCTTTTAACACTTCTAAATTACTTATATACTCTGCATTTTTATATTTCGAATAAGGAGAGCCATATTCTCCCTCTTCACCTTCAATTAGCGTAATCCAATTTTCCAATTCATCCTCTGTTGAACCCTTATCTTTTAAAATGAGATTTTCTCCTGCAAAAAATCTGGCTAACTTCTCTAGCTCCTTATCGCTCATTACGTGTCTTTTCATTTGAATAATAGGCGTGTTTCCAATGTTATCAATTTCTACTTTAGTATCTACTTCTAGAATTAATTTCCCCTCAAGCAAACTGTAAGATTCCTGCCATTGGTCATCACTATTTAGATTTTTATACTCGCCTTCCACTAGTTTTTCACTTTCAGTTTCCATTAGCGAAGTCTTTGATTTCTTAATTACAACATCTTCCTCAGGAGTTTCTACACACCCTGAAGCGCTTAAGCTCATTACAGCAAATAATAGTAGCATTTTTTTCATTCTCATAGCATTCACCTCACTCAAAAAATTTAATGCTTTTTCAACAGAAAACAACTTATATTTTTTGTAATATTCCTTTATCCATCTCACAGATAGTGTCACAAATCGATTCTATTTCCATAATATTATGATCTACTAAAATAATTGTTTTCCCTTTTTTTCGTAATTCTAACAGCAGTTCACAAATATCTTTTGCGCCTTGTTTATCCAATCCGCTAAAGGGTTCATCCAATATTAAAATATTGGGATTTTCCATAATCGCCTGTGCAATACCTAACCGCTCTCTCATTCCCAGCGAATATTGCCCCACTGGTTTCTTGGAATTTGGATCTAATCCAACCCGCTGTATTGCTTCTCGTATCACTTCATCCCCTATCTTATTTTGCAAAGATGCTAATTTTTTTAAATTCTTAAACCCACTCATATGTGGCAAAAACCCAGGATTTTCGATAATCATTCCCAACGATTCTGGAAAATCTATCTCTGTCCCAATCTTCTTCCCTTCTACAAATATATTGCCGCTATCAGGCTGTAGAAATCCACAAATGCATTTAAATAGCACTGTTTTTCCCGATCCATTAAACCCTATAATTCCATGAATTTTCCCTGCTTCAAACTCATGAGAAATTGTTTTTAATACGCTTTCATTCTTAAATGATTTTGTAATTTTTTCTAACTTTATAGCTACTTCCATTGTGCACACTCCTTTCTAATTGCCTTCTATCTGTGTAAAAGAAAAATCATACTTCTTCATCTTCATATTTGCACCAATCAATAACCCAGCAATTAAAATCAAAAATATCAATATACTCATCCATATTCTCGGTAAATAATCATACCCAAAATTATGCATATAATAAGTTGCATGATTCAATGGCGATAACCACCCACATAACAAATTTGCTCTGTATTCTAACGTTCCTGTAAAATCAAATAGTTTTTGAAAAACCACTGGATTTAGAAGTAATCCATAAAGATTTAAAACAATTACACCTATCACTCCTGCCATTTTATTTTTTGTCAAATTGAAAAACAGCATAATAATGGCCATCAGCAGTGAATAACATAACAGTAACAAAAATACGACTATCCCGCACTGATATGGGGAAGTTGCTTCCATCGATTTGATGGATGCTGGTAATGCAATCTCTTTTCCAATTTGAGAATATCCTATCATTGCACCTGTTTCACTCCACATACTCCCTACAAAAGAACGAGGTGATGCTAGGACGCATTCTATAATTAATAAGAATAGTGCATAAATAATTGTTGCGATTACGACGTATAGAACTTGACCAATCAACCATATTTTACGCGTTGTCCGTATTAAATAGTAAGGGGTAGCTTCAGTAATAAATGGCATATCGCTAAATAGCATCATCAACAAAAGTGAAGAGATCATTACCGAGTCTGCATCACCAAATGTCCAGATAAATGGTTCTAAAATCTGCATATATGTTCCATATGTTTGGGAAAAAGTGATTGCCTGATTGGAAAGCATTAGGCATAGTACGAATGCAAGTATAAATGTCATCCAAACTCTAGGGCTCCTTCTCCATCCCGAAAAGCTATTGCAGCTAATTTTCCAAATTTGTTTCATTTTATACATTTGTAAGCCTCCTCTTTATGACTGCTTTATAACAATACCCACTAAGTATCAAGAGTACGCATAAAACACTAACACAAACATAACTCTGGTAAAAAATCGGTGTTGCCCAATATCTCGGGCTTAAAATCGGAAATTCTCTATAATAACGACTTTGAAAAACAGTTAAAACATAGTACAAAATAAATGGAACTACAAATGACATATATCGATTTCTAACACACACTGCTACTAAGGACCCCACAACTGCCCAAAATCCTCCGTTTAAAAAATGTCGGAAAACATCTTGCATCACTGTTATCATAATGAAAGATATATCGACCTCTTCAGCAACTCCACTTCCTGCCAATAGTCCACTGCAAATGCCTAAAAATATCATAATGGAAAAAAGAACCACTAAACCACCAGATAAAAAAGTTGCTATATATTTGCTTCTGATATATTCTTTTTTCCCTGAACGATAATAACTAAATAATACAAACCGACTCCTTAGCTCATCTTCCACCATTCCTCCCGCTGCAAGGGGAACCACAATCGTAATGGCCATTAGTACATATTCCGAAAATAAACAGTATCGAAATAGGCTAAACCAGGATGGCTCCACATTATTACCTACTTCAACCAACTCTTGATAGTAGGGATATCCAACCACTATAAGTGTTATAGCAATTAGTATCATGGAAGCCCAAAACCTGAAATTTATCATTCCTGCTTTTAAATCTGATGCTAGAATTCGTCTCATCTATTACTTCCTTTCTAAGTAGAAATCTTAGTTCACATTATCTGCAATATAACCACCGTCCAATGCATTTAACATTATTTTCTGCGTTCCATAATCAAGTTTTAAATCACTATTTTCTGCATCTTCAACGGTATGTAACACTTCAAAAAACCAAGTTGGTACCAGCCAAACATTTTGGGGATTTTCATATGCTGGTATAGAAGTATATCCCAATTGGGCAGTTTTAACTTCATGTAAGTGATTACCTTGAGGTGGTGGGCCTAAGCTTTCAATATTCGAATAATAAAGATTATCTGCTAATTTTTCCTCTATCTCTTCAAGAGGCATTAATTTGGTATTATCAGCAATCACCTGTACCTCTTTTGCCATATGCTCCCATGAAAATGACTGAATCCCGTCTTCTGTCACTGTGATTGAAATAGTTTCAATTGTAAATGGAGGTACATAGGATTCACTTGCCATCTCTCCTGTCCCCACCGGATCAAATTGATACCAAACAGGCAGATTATTTATTGTTGGTACAAATTCATAACAATATCCTGATTTTCCTTTCGTCCAATCAAGCTGAAATAAACTATCATACATTGCATCGTTTTTTGGTGAATCTTCATTGCTAAACCAAATAATTTTTTCTGTTGATTTCATCTCGAAATCCTTAAGTTCTAGATTCGTAAGCAAGCCCTTTGCTAAATCCACCCCCTCTTCCTTTGATATATTAGCATCACTTAAAAGAAGTTCCTCGAACCTATTGAACTGTTCATATAATTCCTCTTCATATTCACTTGATAACTGCTCTTCATTTCTCACGAAATTTCGATAAATATTCAATTCCTCTTCATACCTAATGTATCCATGTTCGTAAGAAAATGAACTATCATTTCCGACTGCCTCATTTGCAGTCGTTGCTTCAATACTACTTTCCCTACCTTCTCCCATATCCGCTGCAAAATAGTATTCTTCTTCACTTTCTGGTTTATTTTCTCCAGTAATGACGTAATACATGATACTATCTGGTCTCTGCTGGAATTTCACTTCTACTTCTTGCGATTCTACTATCTTACCACTGTACATATTGGATAGTAATGTATCAATATTTTCTAATTGGAAGCTATGAGTCTCCTCATTCAAAGGATTTCCATATTCACCTTCCTTGTTTTCTATTCTTCCCTTGAGGTACTGTAATTCTTCCACCGTCATATCTTTGGGTTGATACAATGTTTCATCTTTCGCAAAGTAATTGACCAACTCTTTCAGTTTCTCCTCTGTCAATTCATACTGCCTCATCTCAATTACTGGGAGATTAGTGGTATAGATAGGCTCCATCTCTAAATCAATTGACATAACAACATTATCATACTCACCCCTTATTTCCTCTGCTTCCCATTGCTTTGGTATATCCAACTCTCTCTCTTTCGCCTCTGACACTGCATCTACAACAACACTAGAATCCAATCCATCTGAGCGATTAACAACGACTTCTTTCTCTGGTGTTTTCTGGCAACCACTCTGTAATACAACACTGAATAAAATTAAAATTCCACATATCTTTTTATACTCCATAAATGCTCCTTTCAATGAAATTCTGTTGTTCTTCCTCTTTTTTAAAATTATACTCCATACCCTTATCAGTGTACTTCTGCTGTGATAAATACCCCTTTTGATAGGATAAATGGTAAAAAAAATCATCACGTAACATCTACGTGACGACTTTTATGTTATATATAATTACTTTCATTCAATGGTATCAATATCATAACCCGAAAAACTTGTGAATCATAATCTATTTTCATACTTCCATTATATTTTTTTAATACTGTTTCAACATTTTGAATCCCCCAACCAAAACTTCTCGATTCTTCATTCTTTTCTGGGTTCGTTGTTGCAATGCGACCATCTTGTATTCTTACTTCTCCATTGTAGGTGTTATCTATGAATAACAACAGATTCTCTTTCGCAATTTTCATCTTTAGTTTTAATACTTTTTCTCCATCCTTTTGCATGAACAGAGCATCCCTCGCATTATCTAGTAGATTCCCTAATATTACAGTCATATCATATTCCATAATTGCCATTGTCTTTGGAATTTGCAAATCCACATCTAGTACCACGTCTTCAGTAACCTCAGCTAGTTTGTGATTTAAAATGCTATCTACAGAATAATTCCCTGATAACGCCAACTCTCTCGGCTCAGGCATCTCTTTCAAAATTCGCTGTATATAAAAATCAATCTCCTTCGTCTTTTTCTCCTTTGCCAAAACATCTAATGCCAGTAAATGATTTTTCATATCGTGTTTTATAGATTGAATCTTCCGATTCGCAATATCCGTAATCTGATTTTGATTTTTGTAAGCTTCTATCTGTGTCTCCAATACAGTCTGTCGAATTCTCTGAGCATACATATTATGGATTTGCTCATA
This sequence comes from uncultured Lachnospiraceae bacterium, assembly GCA_964369775.1. GTDB lineage: Bacteria > Bacillota > Clostridia > Lachnospirales > Lachnospiraceae > CAUPWF01. The sequence continues at coordinate 6,446 of CAYJHQ010000049.1, read as the reverse complement.
CATCAAAAAAACCCCAACATTCGTCGCTAGTAATATAATACTACTTAATATCCAGTATGGATATCCTTCCACTTCATAGGATGCTCCAAGTTGAAACAATAAAAAAGTTCCTAGTAGATTAATGATTGTAAATATGTAGTACTTCTGAGATATTTTGTGGTTTTTGCTAAGGTGTTTATGATACTTTGCTATTAAAATACTTATGGCAACCAAAACTACACGATAACTGATAAGCCCTACAATAAAATAGACTTCCGGATCTACTAACTTGCCCTCTATCCAAAGAGTCACAAGCCCCATTTGTAGAAGTTCTAAAGACGCATTCAAAAAATAAGGCACAAGGGAATAAATGATACGCTTCCACCAAAACATTTTATAGATATACGATAGACACAAGATAGCCCCTATATTCAGTGACAAATAAACTGTTTGTTTTGGTATCGCTAAAGTTGTAGCTGCTACAAATATGGAATATATCATATAAGATAGCAGCTCTATTTTTCTTTCACATCTTTTCTCTTCATAAAAGCTTTGATTGAGATAATATAGGGTAATAGCCAGTAGGGGACTTGTCAACATTACTAAGTTATAATACATTCTCTACACCTCTTTCATACATCATCTGAAAGTCTCGAACTTGCTTTACATTTCGTTTACTAACGGGTATCACTTCATCACATCCTGATAACTGCAATTGAGCTGTACTAATCTTGGTTACGTATTCATAATTCACCAAAAATGAGCGATGTGGCATAAAAAAAATATTCTTTGGCAGCTTCTCCATAATCTCTAATAAGCTATCATAAAAATAACTTTCACCCTCTTTTGTAACAATTTTTATCTTCTTACGCGTTGCCTCAAAGTATATAATATCCTTTACCTTGACCTTGTGGGTGCTTCCATCGTATTTATAATAAAAATAAAATGTATCTTTCTTTTTTACCTTACACAATATATCAAGACATTGATGTACTCTCTGCTCCACCAAGGGTTTTCTCAAAAAATGAAACGGCTGTATCTCAAACAATTCATTTTCATAACCACTATGAGAAGATATAAATATCAACTTACTGTGATAGTCTTCCAACTCATCCCTAATGGTATGTCCCACTGCTATCCCTGTTGTAGTCTCTAATTCTATGTCCAAAAAGACCAAATCATAGGTGCTAGACTTGGATAAGTTTTCCAATAACTTCTCTCCAGAATAATAAATATCCACCTCTATCTTGCAACTACTTGAAATTCCATATTTTTCTATCATATCTTGTAACTGTTCACAAATAATATAATTATCATCACATATTGCTATATTAATCATCGTTCGCTCCATACTTAATAGAAATTCTGCCCATATAATTCTTCAATTCCACTCGCATGCTTTTCCTTCATTCTTTGCGTTTCCCGAATTTTTTTGTTTATGATATGTCTAATTTATCATATTTAAAGCTTAGATGATAGAGCGACTCTGTTGCAATATCGATATCTCCATCACACCAAGTAATCACACCGTTAACGATTTTACATGCTTTAAATACTTCTTATTCCCTTAGTGGCTGAAATGCTGGCATATCAAGTAAAATACTTGCATCAAATATTCTCTCTTCTCCTGTGTTGAATGCAATCCTCTTACCGCATTGTTCCAAGCCATATATACTTCTTCATGCAGTGCTAACTACCTTGCTTTTCATCTGAGTACCTTTTCAATTTATTCCAATGATACAATACTCTTTATCTATATAAAGAACCCTTCCCTAGAATTTTCTTCCAAGGAAAAGTTCTCAACTTTATTTTTTATTCAACACTCCTATCAAATCTTGAAACAACTCCACATGCTTTGTACCGATGCGATGATAAATCTCATTTGCAGTTTCTTCATCATAGATATGTGATGTGGCATTTCTATCATTCAATATATCTCTCCAACCTTCTTCATCGTTGATTAATTTATTAGAAAAGGCTTCTTTTAAAACAGCTTTTGGAGAATTGATATCTATTATCTGTTCTGCTAAGAGATACTCCCTCATCGTCTTCCATGCTAGTTCAGTAGTAAATTCAAATCGTTGAATTGCACCATCTCGAACGGAAAGTAACTTCACATTCTTATAATCCTCTATTGACTCATTCAACCTTAATACTGCAGATTTGTAGTTCGTAAATTTATACTGAAACTTATCCATAACCCTGACTCCCTCTCTTACTATACTTTGTGTTAATTTGTCATCTCCCTTTAAATGTGGAAGAAATACTATATCCACCTTATATAAGGTATCTATCTCATCTATACGATCTTTGATTCTAGACTTGATTTCATGATTAAGATTACTTGAAACGAATGCAAAATCATAATCACTTCTCTCTGTTGCATCTCCTCTTGCTCTAGAACCAAATAAAATAACCTTTTGTATTCCACTTTCTTTTGCTATTTGTATCACTTTGGAAATTAGGATGTCCATAAACTTGCCCTCATTTTATTTTATGATAAAACTTTGACTACTCAATACTGTTATCATTGCTCTCTTCGATTATATAACTTTCTCAATCTTTACACAAGATTTTTGTAAAAGCAGGGTAAAAAAACAGCTCAGATTAATTTCTGAACTGTTCTTTTACATGTATTATATTACTTCATTTTTCTTTCTTCTAATCACTACATATACCATTCCCATTAATGCTAGTATCATTGTGATTAGATATCCGTTTATGATATTTCTAATTTATCATATTTAAAGCTTGAATTATAGCGTGATTCTGTGGCAATATCAATATCTCCATCGCACCAAGTAATCACACCGTTAACGATTATTTGTTCCCATTCACACCTCTTCGTTATAACGAATGCCAACTCTCTCTATTATATTTATTTGTAAAAATCATCCTCTACAATTCTAAATGTCATTGACAAAGTTATTACTAACATTAAATACTAAAATGGACCAGAAAGAAATAGCTAGGTAAGACTTCATGCGTAACGCATTTTATCTTACCTAGCTATATATACCTTACTTCTAACCTAAACTTCTTTTTCAATGGCTGTTTTAATAATTCTCTCAATATGCAATGCCAAGTACCCATTTTCTACTTGTGGTATTTCTGCATCTAGTAAGACTTGAAGCTTTTCTACCAGTATCTCAGCTTTTTCATAAGAAAAACCAAAGTTATTCTTTGCATATTCGTTCATATCCAAATCGATTGTTTCATGTTCAGCAATTCTCGCCATCATATAGCGTACATGTGTCACAAAACGATTATAGGAAAATGACCCTTCATCAATCTTTATTCCATACAAATCTTTCAGTTCTTTGATGAAGCTTTGTATCAGTTCTACTACTTGAATAGATACGCTCACATGGGATGCTGCAATTGCACTATGGATATGCAATGTGATGTATGAGATTTCTGCTGCATTTATCTCAATTCCTGTCTTCGCTTTTATGATATCTCTTCCCCTCTTACCTATTTCATATTCCTCTGGAAATAGAAGTTCTAATTCTCGCGTAAAAGGATTTGAAATCTCCATTTTCTTCTCTATTCTTTCTAGTGCAAATGCAATATGATCAGCTAATGGTAATAGAATTTTAGGATCAACTTCATCAAATTTTTCTTCTGCTACAGCAATGATTTCTCCACTAATTTCTATAAATTCTGGCGAAACCGTTTCAATAATTTCCTCCACAGTTTTACTTCTATCAACTGTTGATGAGAGTATGAATTTTTTATCATTTGTAGGTGCTACATATTCTTTTCCTACCTTATTAGCAAACCCAACTCCATTTCCAAGAAACACAAATTCATTTTCATTTTCATCGATAGCTAATAATGCATTATTGTTTAAAATTTTCAATACTCTCATTCATATATCCTCATTTCTCTTATTGGATTGTTAGTATTTCTGTTTCAAACCCAACTTCTCCTAATGATTTCACACTGATTTGTTTTCCATCTGGAAGATTTGTAAATACCATAGGAGTTGCTGTACTAGCAGCTTCTTTTGAAATTATATCAATATCAAATTTCATTAGAAGCTCTCCCTTTTTAACACTTTGTCCCTCTTCAATTTTCACATCGAATGGAACGCCGTCCAGCTTTACTGTATCGATTCCTACATGTATCAGAATCTCTACTCCATCTTCTGTCTCTAAACCTATCGCATGTTTAGAAGGAAATACCATATTTATTTTTGCATCACATGGTGATCTCAACTCTCCTTCTGTTGGAAAAAATACTACCCCTTGCCCTATCATTTCTTGCGCAAATGTCTCATCTGGTGTCTCTGATAATGGTGCTACTGTTCCTTTTAAAGGTGCTCTTAACACCAATCCCTCTTCCTTTTCCTCATCCATAGTAAGAGATACATTATCGCTATCTGGAGAGCTTAGATAATCTTCAAATTCTGACTTTATTACGCTGACTCTTGGTCCATAAATCACTTGCACGCCTTGTCCTTTGACAATTACACCTGCTGCACCTGATTGCTTAAGTAGACTTTCTTTTACTAAGCTTGAATCATTTACTGTAACACGAAGTCTTGTTGCACAACAATCTACATCCGATAAATTATCTTTTCCTCCAAGACCTAATAGAATGAGTGTATTAACCTCATTGTTTTTAGCGCTCTTATCGTCTCCACTTGCTTTCTTCTGCGCTTCAACATCTTTTCTTGTATAAAGCTTAGTTTCCTCGTTCTCATCTTCTCTACCTGGCGTCTTCAGATTGAACTTAGTAATAATAAGTCTGAATATAAGGTAATATACCACAAAATATACCGCGCCTACAACTACAACCATAATCCAATTTGTTTTTTCATTTCCTTGTAGTATACCATAAAGTGTAAGATCAATAATTCCCCCTGAGAAAGTCATCCCTACACCTACATTTAAAATATGCATAATCATATATGCAAGTCCAGCACCAATACAGTGAATGAAATATAACGCTGGTGCTATAAATAAAAATGTAAATTCTAGTGGCTCTGTAATACCTGTTAACATCGCTGTTAATGCTGCTGAAATCAATAATCCTTTTACAATTGTTTTCTTTTCAACCTTTGCACAGTGATACATCGCTAATGCTGCTCCTGGTAATCCAAAAATCATCAATGGGAACTTCCCTGACATAAATCTTGTTGCTGAAACTGCAAATACTTCTGTATTTGGTGATGCAAGTTGTGCAAAGAAGATATTTTGTGCCCCTTCAATCAAAGTTCCATCTACCATAAGTGTTCCACCTACAGCGGTCTGCCAGAAAGGTAAATAAAATACATGGTGTAATCCAAATGGAATCAATAGCCTTTCCATCAAACCATATACAAACGTACCTGCATATCCACTATTATTTACCACTTCTCCTACCGAATAGATTCCGGCTTGAATCGTTGGCCAAATGTAGAATAAAGCAATTCCTACCCCTAGATACGTAATAGCTGAAACAATAGGCACAAATCTTGTACCTCCAAAAAATGATAAAACTTGAGGTAGTTCAATCTTATAGAATCGATTATGTAATGCTGCTACACCTAATCCTACAATAATACCGCCAAAAACTCCCATCTGTAACGATTCAATCCCCATTACTGATGTTATTGATCCATCAACTAAATATGACCCAGCATCGTTAATAGTGATTAATGCGCCTATCGCTGTATGCATAATCAAGAACGCAATTACAGACGATAATGCCGCAACCTCTTTTTCTTTCTTTGACATACCAATTGCTACTCCTACTGCAAAAATAAGAGGTAGATTGGCAAATACTACATCTCCACATTTTGACATTACTGTCAGTATAGAATAAATCATTGTTCCTGGTCCAATTAATTCTGTGAGATTATAAGTCTCAAGCATAGTGGCATTTGTAAAGGATCCACCTATCCCTAAAAATAATCCCGCCACTGGCAAGATTGCGATAGGAAGCATAAAGGAGCGTCCTACCCTTTGTAATACACTAAACAGTTTTTCTTTCATTTCTTCTTCCTCCAAAAATTAATAATTTGTCGGAACGCAAAAAGCACGCACCAACTTAATAAAAAGAAAATCTTTTTATTAGTTAATGCCTGCTTGACCAGTTACACACTAATATTTAATCATGATAACATTTAACAAATTGGTTGTCAATAATTTTACAACTTGAGTTTCCGCAGAATTATCCACCAACTCATTTTTATCCAACTACGTTATCCCCAACTTTATAAAAATGCCTAAAATATAAGGAATCTCACATCTTTTTGTAGTAAAATTAAGCTACCAAATAAAAAAGAAGGAGATTCTATGCGAATTTACGGTCATAGAAAAAAGAGGCTTCGAGTGCCAATTCTGCTAGTATTTTAGCTAATTGACCCGAAACCTCTACCATTTCTGGTACATCATTTTTTTCTACTTCTACTTCATTTGAAGCATTATTTTTTACATCATTTTTCGATTTTACACCGTCGAGTGACTTCATTGTCGGGA
>CAYJHQ010000048.1:0-17035 GCA_964369775.1 uncultured Lachnospiraceae bacterium | reverse complement strand
AAACTATTGTAACAATTCTTCCAGTGCAACATTAGCGAAAATAAAGGAGCTTGTCCCTTATCATACTAGACAGCCCCTTTATATCTTATTTTCCTTCTTATTTTCCTTCTTTTTGTTCCAAATCTCTTTGAATATCACCCATATATTTGTCCAAGTTCATCACTAAAGCTAGTATAATACATGCACCTGCTAAAATCGCACCATTATATCCGTATGCAAATCGAATTGCACTGAGTGCCGATTCGGACTGCATTTCTGCCATTCCGTTATATCCACCTATCGATAATATAGTTGTTCCAACTACACCCCCTAGACCAATTCCTACTTTCATACCAAATGAGGTACAGCTACTAATCAATCCCTCTGAACGAATACCTGTTTTCCATTCGCCATAATCAACCACATCTGCTGTCATTGCAAATACACATATTAGACATGGACCTGTACCTAACGCTCTTACTGCAGTACCGATTAGAACTAGTGTCAAATTGTTACCTGCTGCTCCAACAAGAATAGAACCAATTGCTAGAAGCACACAACCCAGAATTAGGAATTTTCTTTTTCCTAGCTTTGCGATGAATTTAGGTGCTACCATATTAATCAATAATGTTGGCACTGTGGATGCAAGTGTAATTGTTGCGATTGCCCCGATATTTCCCAAAATGTCTTTTGCAAAATAGAATGTAACCGATCCGATTGATACCGCATAAATAAATTGAAGAATAAACATTAATGCTTGCATAAAGAAAAATTTGTTTTTTATCAATGCTTTTACTGCTATCTTTAGTGGTATTTTTTCTTGTTTCACTGTCTTTCCTTCATCCATTCCTACATGCTCTTTCACTCCTAGAAATGAAATGATAAAGAATACTAGCGATACAATACCATAAAGGATAGAAAGATTTTTCCACCCAAGAGTGGTCAACATCGATACTGTAACTGCATTGATTATCAGTGTGACAATTGTCGTCATAACCATTCTTATAGATGTTGCTGATGCTCTATCTTGTACATTTAAAGTTAACCTCGCTAATAAAGTATTGTATGGTAGATTATTAGCAGTATATACGATTGCACTTTGAAAGAAGTATGTAATATACACATATATCAATTTCCCATTATCTGAAAAAGACATCGGTACATTAAATAGTAAAATTATGGATAGTGCCATAAATGGTGCTGACCATAATAACCAAGGTCTTGCCTTTCCCCATTTTGATCTTGTATTATCTACAATAATACCCATGATAATATCTGAAAATCCATCTAGAATTCTAGCCAAGAGCATCATCGTTCCGATAGCCCCTATTGCAATTCCAACTGTATCTGTATAGTATGCTGTCAGATATGTCGCTATAAGCGTTGTTGCTACTGTAGCCCCACAATCACCAAAACCATAACTGATTTTTTCACCAAATTTCAATTTATTTGTATTCATCTTAATTTTCTCCCTTACATTTTTCTATAAATGTCAGTAAAATTGCTCTCACGTTATCATCCCAAAAACATGAACCACCATGATCTGCGCCATCCAAACAATAAAATTCTACTTTCTTTCCTTTTTCTTTTAATACTGTATAAAAATCTACACTTTGCTGAAACGGAACCAATCTATCCTTATTTCCATGTACCATTAAAATTGGTGGAATTTTCTTCTCTTCACTAATGTAATGCTTTATCACAGTTGGTTCTGCCAATTGAGGATGCTTTACTACATCTTTTTTCCCGATCAACCACCCTTCTGGTGAGTTCTCGTCCGAGTGATTCACTTGCGAAGGGTAATTCCCCATTTCTAATATATCTGTTGGCCCATAGAAATCGATGATTCCCTGTATTTTATAGTCCATTTCTTTTTGCTCCTTATTTTCAACGAGCTCAGTATTTTGTGTAATTCCGGCACCAAGTACTGTATGTGCGCCTGAGGAATCTCCAAATAAAATCAAATGATTAACATCAATATAATATTCGTTTGCATGTTTTTGGATATAATTGAGCGCATGTTTCAAATCGTATATCTGGGTTGGGAAGTATCCCCCATTATCCGTTGAACAGTACTCTACTATTACAATTACATATCCTTCTTCTGCAAACTTATATAATGTTGGCACACTATGAGAAGTCTGTTGCTTGTGCCACGCTGAACCTGGTACATATACAATTGTCGGATAGTTCTTTTGGTTCATATGCTCTCCAAAATGCACATGACCTTTTACACAATTAGGCACTAGAATTCTTAAGTTCAGGTCTATCCCATTTCTTCTATGGTACACCACCTCTTCCTTAACTTGGACATTATACTTATTTAGATTCGCTATTACTGTCTTCATACCTGTAATAGCTTGCTTATATTTGGGGAATTCTTCATAGGTACAACTTGCTAACTCTACCATCATTTTCTCCTCCTTGTTCTTGTTAAACTTAGCTTACCACTTTTTAATGCAGTTCCTCCCTCAATTTGTATCTTCTTTTTCTATGTTTTGTGATATGTTACCTTCATCTAGAAAAACTCTTCTATTTTTATAACTTATCGGACAAAACGAAAGACGATAAAATCTCAAAATAGATTTTACCGTCTTTCTTTCGTATTTATTTTTCTATATTGCGATGGAGAAATATCATATGATTTCTTAAACCAATTGTTGAGATGGTTTAGGTCCGAGAACCCATGATTGATTGCAATCTGTAACAAAGAAGCATTATTTTCCAATAGTTCCTCTTTCGCTTTTTCTAATCTATAACGCATCAAATAGTCCTTAAATGTTAATCCTGTCTGTGCACGAAAAAATCTGGAAAAATATTCTCTTGAAAAATAAAACTTAGCTGCTAAATCTTGCTGTTTTAATTCTTCGTTATAATGCTCATTAATATACATAACAATGATTCTTATTCGTTCTAAATCTTTCTGTGTATTAATTGGAATGAGTCGCTTATTTTTTCTACATTTTTCATACAATACAAGCAACAACTCACAACAACACTTTAAAATATTGATTCCCGATTCTGTATTCCCAACTTTATTCAATTTATGAATTTTTTTAATGATATCTGCAATTTCGTCTTCAACCTCTTTGGATTCTATCTCAAAATAAATCTCCTCATAATCTGGAATTAACTCTTCAATAAACTCCTTACTAATCTGAACTGTTACGCCTTTTATCTCTTCCTTTGAATACTCGAGGGAAAATTCTGGGACTGCATGATGCATCTCTTTTGAATTTACTATATTAACACCACCGCTTACTATTTCCTTTTTTACTCCATGATTAAAAAACTCACATCTCCCATAAAAAATGCAAGTGATTTCCAATTCATCGTGCCAGTGGCTATATATAATTGTTCTATCTTTCATATGATGAGGATAAATTGTGATTGGAAAGTATTTTTTTCTGTAGTCTACTAATTCCATCCCATTTTCTAAAAACATATTTTGATTCGTACTTACCATAATTGTTCGCTTACCTTTCAAAATAGCAATAACTGACACTCCATCACGTTGTCTCTCTTTTCACCAATCGGATCGGTAAAATTGTTCGTTTTTCAACCCTTTTCCCTTTATTCACATCTATAATTGCATCTACTGCTGCCTTTGACATCTCTTTTATTGGCTGATGCACTGTCGTAAGTGGTGGTGTTGTGAGCCCAGCTACTACCACATCATCGAATCCAATCACCTTAATCTCTTCTGGAACTTTCCTCCCAAGTTTTGCACACACCTGTAGTATCTGTGCTGCAATCACATCTCCACTTGCAAATATTCCATCAATGGATTCATCTGCACGCAGAGCTTCTTCTATTGCATTTCGGTAATCCATATATTCATATTGCTGCTCATTTGTGCTGATTTCTTTATAAAATATCCCTTGTTCTTCACACATTTCCTTAAATCCTAGTGTTCTTGCATCCGCAGGCATCTCTTTGGTATAGATCCCACTAAAATGCAATAACCTTGTACACCCTTGCTCTATAAGGTGACCTGCTGCTATTCGTCCACCTTCATGATTATCACATTCAATAGCAGCCGTTCCATTATCTAGATTACGCTCTATTGTTACAATTGGAAAATTACCACCATGAAATTCTTTAATTTCCACACTACCACTGCAAAGAATAATCCCTGCCACACGATTGCTCACGCACATCTGGTAATATTCTCGTTCTTTTTCATCTGTCTCTTTTGAATTGCAGAGCAAGATTTTATATTTATGCTTTGCTGCATAATTCTCTATATTACTAATGAGTTCTGCAAAGTAAGGATGACGGATGTGAGGTACGATGACACCAATTGTGTTCGTACTCTGTAGCGAAAGTGACCGAGCAACTTCATTTGGCCTATAATTCAGCTTATCCATTGCTGCATAAACTGCTTCTTTCGCATTCTCACTGATGTATCCGCGGTTATTTAATACTCTAGATACTGTTGTTACTGTGAGCCCCGCCTCTCTTGCTACATCTTTTAGGGTTACCATCTCCTCACCTACCTCTTATTTTACTCTATAATGTCATAGCTATATGTTTTCAAGTCTGCTTGTAATGAAATTGATTTTTCATTATATGTCCATGTAATGCTCAACTTGTTGTCTTTACTCATTATATCAATTTTCGCATTTTTGTCAAAAATAGGATTTATTTTTCTAAGACGTAATAAACGAATCTGTTCTTTTACAACCTCTTCTTTTATACCCACTTCTAATTCATCTAAACTTAAGTTTGTACGATTGATTTCCTTATGACCTCCTGGACCTGCAAGTTCTACTGCTTTGTGATTATTTTTCCCTGCAAATAAATCAAGATACCATACTTGCGGTTTTCCAGGCATAAACATCTGAATAGCTCTTGCTAATAACATCTTTCTTGGTTCTTCACCTAGTGCACTATAATAAGTTGCATTTACTTGATAATACATATTTTTTTGCCCATGCAGATTCTTTACATATCCGCCTCTTGCTACTACGGTATCAATTAATGCTCCAATTCTTTCTTCTGGAATCAATCCTTTTAAGTCTAAAAGTGGAATGCCATCGTGACATCCTAACATATTTACAACATCCATCTTTTTTTCGATAATTTCATTTCCCCATCGCTCAAGCATACTACCATTTTGCTCTTCAAATGCATCAATGATAAGTCCTGGTAGGAAGAAGTCGTAAACCATATAACCTTTGTCGTTTAATACTTCATGGATTTTTTCTCCATAAGTTGCGTGAATCTCTGGTAATAAAGTAAGCTTATATTCATCTGCAAGTGCTTGTACCTTTCCTAACAAATCCCAAGTATCTGGGTCATTCAAAAAGTTCTTTAACCCCGGTTCTTTTGGTGCATATGCAAATGCATCCAATCGAACGATACTCGCTCCATATCCTGCTAGTTTAGATAATGTATTATCATAAAAATCCCATACCAATGGGGATTTAATATTTAGATCCATCTGACCAAGATACCTTCTCTTTGACTCTAACAATTCAATCACAGATGATTTATATTTTTCAAACTCAGCAAAATCAATTTCATTTACTTTTATTCCTGACTGAGTTCCCGCATTTACAATCTTAGCGACCTCATTAGCAGCATGATATTGTATCTGACAAACTTCCATGATATCTTGTGGGTCTAATTCTTTATATTTTACCTCTTGATAAAATGTATTCCAATATGGTACTTCTTCTCCATCCGGCATTCTGACCATTAGAATTGGAAGTCCAGGCTTTCGAAAGAACATATCTTTAATCAACTCTTTGTTTGGTTGGATATACCCCTCTTTTGTCATCTCTCCAAGATCTTTCCAAAATTCATTCCAACGAATGAAAAAGTCAACATATTTTGATTGTTTTCCATTTTTTAATATGTCTTGGAATTGCTCAGATAGTACAGACGCATGGTTAAGGATAAAATCTAATTTTAAATCCATTCCTAATTGCTTTAACTCATTTAAATCTTTTTCCGATGCAAATGTTTCATTCAAGTCATAATTCACCACAGAAAACCCGCGATCCAAGTCTGTGTTAAATACGCTTGGTAATATATAAAAAGATTGAAATACATCCTTTAATTCATCTTTTTTTAGAAAACTTACGATATCTTTTAAACTTCCTCCGATACTATCTGGGTATGCATTTAGCATTGGTTTGATATTATGTGATTCTCTCATTTTTTCTCCTCCTATAATTTCAAATACTCTTCATAAGTTAATAGTTCTCCACCCTTAGATAGTATAATCTTCGCCTTATTGGCTTGTGCTGCCAATAATTGTTGTTCAATTTCTAGGACTGCCAAGATAAATGGACTATCTACTCCACCATCTCGATTTCTCATTCTGCGATGCTCTAACGTCTCTTTTGGTGTACTATTTAATAAAATAGGAATGTCAACACCAATTAGATTATCGTTGTTTCCATGTGTCCACTCAATAACAAGCACTTCTGTATCTGAAAAATCAACCTCATCATACCACAGTTCTGTGTTATCCCTTCCCATTCTCTTTAGATAAATTTTGTCTTTTCCAGACTTAAAATCTGCTACTATCTTACTCAGTTGGTCAAAGTTAATCTCATTTTTCGTTCCTAGATATCCCTTTAACCCTTCGCATCCACCATTAATATATGAAGCATACCAAGAATATTCTTCTATCACTGCTTTATTTGCATCCATATCCTTCTTTTGTTCTGCTTGTACTATTTGGAATCGCTCTTTTGTATAAACACCATCTTCCACCATCTTTAATAATCCGCTTTGTCGAAAGATTCTAAGTCTCTCCGCATCATTATACATCGGAATTCTATGAGGATAATTGTCTCCTGACAATGTATAGCTCTTAACGCCTAATTTCCCTAAATAAGAAGAAATTAATGAAGCAGTTTCCGACTTTCCTACTCCCGAACCTCCGCATACAGAGATTACAATTTTCTTTCCACCTTCTTGCATACTCTTCATAATTTTTAATAGTTCTGGAAATATTTTACTTGCTTTTGCTATGTGGCTCTCCCCTATCTCAATCTTATCACCAGGCATATCTCCATAGATATACGCTCCGTTTAACTCTGGTGCTGCCCAGCTTTCTACCTTCCCAAAATTCATCTCGCAACTCTCCTTATATATTTTTTTATTGCTTAAGATATCATATCTCAAGCAATATGTCAACCGCTTGACATGTTCTATATATTTATACTATATGTAAAAAGTCTAGCATATTCAGCTAGACTTTTTAATGTTTACCACTATTTTATTCCCTTTCGCACCTTCTATCGTTTTGAAACAATACTACTCATAACAGCTTGTACAGCAGGGTCATTGATTGAAACCTCACTATCAACAGATGGTGTATTTAGAGTTACTTTTACTTGCTGACCATTTATAAAAGCGTACAATTCATATACAGGTTCTTCTAAATCATAGGCAAAGCCTACCCACTCAACGCCATTTATCATAAGCGGTTCTAGTTCTATTCCTCCATCATCTAATTTTTGATCAAAATTAGATGAATAATCTATTTCATCTGGTGCCCCTTGAAGTGATGCCCATATATTTGGAAATTGTGTTCGTGCTCCTCCTGCAAATTCTTCTTGGGTTGCTTTATAAATTTTGAATCCAAATGTTGAAGTATCGTCTGGTGCTACCATCCAGCCTTCAGGCACTCCAAAACTAATTTCCTCTCTATCTACAGGTGTAAGTGGTACAGCTGCTATATCAGCTGGGACAAATTCTGGAACTTCAACAGTTTCTGCCATTTCTTCAACTGGCTCTGCTTCCTCCTCTGCTTCACTTTCAACTGGTTCTGTTTCCTCTGTATTTTCTTTGGGCTCTTCGGTTGTTTCTTCACCTGCACCACCACATGCTGTAAATATTGTAAGTGTCATTGCAAGTACTAAAATAGTTGTGATTAATTTTTTCATATCTTTCCATTTCCTTTCCTTTTCAACATTCTCACCAATAACAACGCATCATTTTGTATCATCTTCATCAAATATATCACCACATTCTTGGCAGAACTTTGGTGGATTTTTAGGGTCAGGAGGATTCCATCCACACTTGTCACAAGCATACAATGGCGCATCAGCTGGCTTTTTACCACCACACTCAGGACAGAATTTTCCTTTGTTTAGTGCACCGCATGAGCAGTTCCATCCTTCTGTAGGTGCAGGCTTAGATGCTCCACATTCTAGACAGAATTTTCCTGTATTTGTATTCGTACCACAAGAACACGTCCATGTATTTTGAGGTGTAGCTGCTTGAGCTGGTTGTTGTACTTGTTGTTGCTGCTGTTGTGGTTGTTGCTGCCCCATAGCAAATAGATTTTGTGCATTCATCCCACCTGTATTACTTGCCATATTCATGCCCATGAATCCCATCATAGACCCCATCCCACCTTCGTTTTTTGCTGCATCTTGCATCGCATTTGCTTGTGCACTCACAAGATGTGCTGCTGCCATATTCGGGTTTCTAAAGGTCGCATTTCTCTGCAATTCTTTAATCATATTTTCGTCTTCTTCATCGGCATTTACTGATGCCACCCCAAAAGATTGGATTTTCAACCCACGAAGTTCTGCCCATTTAGAGGAGAGAATTTCATTCAATGCATCAGCAATTTCTAGTGTATGACCTGGTAATGCACTATATCGTACACCCATGGCAGATATTTTGGCAAAAGCTGGTTGTAATGCAGTTAACAGTTCTGTCTTTAGCATGCTATCGATTTCTGTTCGCTTATAATCAGCACTAACATTACCACATACATTTGTATAAAATAGCATAGGATCAATAATTTTATACGAATATTCTCCAAAGCAACGAATCGAAATATCAATATCAAGACCTATATTTTGATCTACCACTCGAAATGGAACTGGACTAGGTGTTCCATATTTATTTCCTAATATTTCCTTTGTGTTAAAATAGTAAACCCGTTGGTCTTTTCCTGGCTGTCCTCCAAAGGTAAAGCGAGCACCTATATTTTTAAATGTCTCTTTAATGTTTTCCCCTAAATCACCATAAAAGATAGAAGGTTCTGTTGATGTATCATATGTAAATTCACCTGGATCTGCACAAATTTCTACAACCTTCCCATTGTCCACTATAATCATACATTGTCCATCGGCTACTGCGATTACAGAACCGTTGCTAATAATATTGTCTTCTCCTTTGGTATTGGAACTCTTGCCAGTTACCTTATTCTTACCTTTACTAACTAATACATCTGTCGCTAGTGCTTCACAATAGAAAAATTCTTTCCATTGATCCGCAAGTATTCCACTAGCTGATCCTATTGCTGCTTTAATCAGACCCATATCAATCTCCTCCTTCTCCATTCATCAAAAATTATTATTTAACAAGGTCCACCACAGAATTCACAACAACCACTTGCATCTGGTGTTGTTGTCGCACCACAATTTGGGCAAGCTATTGCTACTTTCGGCGCATTTGCCTGAGCAACTTCTTCACGCACTTGCTCTCTAAGTCCCATCAATGTACTCTTTATCTCTTCTGCATCACGTTCTGCTTCTTTATATGCCATAGATATTCGACTTTCAATATCATCATCATTTAACCGGAACTTAATATCATCAAACCATGGGGAATTAATATAAATAGTAACATTAAAGTCATATGTCTTCTTGTAGCGTGGTGGATTATAACTCTCTCTTTTTCCCGGCTCATCATCTTTGAAAACTTCTTGTTCCTTTTCATCAATATCGATATCACAACCAGTTACTTGTGAAAATTCGATAATATCTGGATTGTTATCTTTCCATTTTCTTGTACGTGAAAACAACCATACTTTATTGTCTTCATCAATACAGATCAAATTTCTGCCACCAATTACTTTCGTCGGATTAAACTTTGCAACCTTCTCCTTATTTTCTTCGCGATAGACAAGCTGCTCTTTTATTTCGTCAACGGTGGAACTTCTTCTGTCATCAAAAAATGGGGAAAGCTGTTTTGCACAGTCTTTGCAAAGATTTCCATCCTCTAACTTTCTATTTCCTAAAAGTCCAATTTTTTCACCACATACATCACAATATTTTTTATCAAAAAATCCCATAATCATCCGTCCTCTTCTTTCTTTTATTGTTGTGTAACTTGTTCTTCCATTGCACTTCCAGCCGCCTTGATTTCCTCCCATGTAGGACTGCTTTCTGCAGTAAAGACAAATTCCATCTCTGTGCCGTCTGATTCGCCAATAGCGCTGATATCGTCACCTTCCATAGTATAATTTGTTACTACTCCTTCTAAATCAATTGTCTTTGCACTAGCATCCCATGGCACATCTACAGTTGTTCCATATGCTGTCAAATTTGCACTATCTTCTGTAAATTCTAAGGTCATCTCCAACTCTGCTGATTGTATATCAACATAACTCATCTCCATTCCAAGCATTTTCATGGATGAGAGCATATACTTTCCTATAGGCTGATTTTGATTTTCATTATCTGCCTCACTTGTCGCTGCATTTTCATCACTTGTCGTTGAACTTTCATCACTTATTATCGCGCTTTCGTCACTTGTCGCTGCGCTTTCACCACTTGCTCCCTCTTTTACGAACGTAATATCAAGTCCCATATCTAGTAAATTGATGATTTTCACGACATCACCTTCCATGGTACCTGTAAATGAATCAGATCCTTGTGTCAGAACAAATTCCCCTTCTTTTACCTCCCACTCTGCATTGTAGTCTTCCCCACCTAATGTCAATGTTGCTTTTCCATTATCGTCCAATGCAAGTATTATTCCTCCTTCTGAGACATCCTCTGGACTCATTGCTATACCCATCATCGCAACTTCTGTTCCCATATAAATATCTGCATCTTCTCCTGCACCACCACAGGCGGTAACTATCAACATCATTAATAGAATCAATAAAACTATACTTTTTCTCCTCATCACGCTTCTCCTCTCTTTCCAAATACAATTCATAGGTTAGTGATTACATCTACAAGATAATTTAGTCCTGAAGAGCTATACAAAAACATATCAATCTCTTCATTTTTAAAAGCTCGATTGGCTACAGTTGCTGATTGTGGGAATGTCTCTTCATCAACAATCAAGGCAATTTTACAAAGTGGAAGAAATTCCTTAATCTGTGCAACTCTATCCCGCCAATCATCTAAGGATAGAGGTGAATAATCTCTCAGTTCTGCGAGTAAAATATCTGCTTTACTACTCCTACATACAGATAAGCAACTTTCTAAATCAGGTATAGTCTCTATTGTTACTTTTGTGTTGCGCGTAGTAATTGCATGGACAACACCTGATAATAAGAGCTTATTTTGTATATAGACTGCTATGGTCTTCATCCCACCACCTCCTTTACTTAAAGCAGTTATGTTTTTTTAAATTGTAGCAAAACAAATTCGTCAATATATCGTACAAAAGTGCTGTTTTGTTTGAATTTTCAGTTTTTTTAAATTTGCACATATACGATATATTTTGTAAAAGTTTATGATATGTTACTTGCATAAATAATTTTTAATGATTTATATTTAATCTTAGAGAGGATGATTTGAATGAATAAGGAATCTATTGATCAAAAATTCATTAACAAAAAAAGAGCCTAGACAATCTCTGCATTTTTCATTCGAAATGCTTGATTTATCTAGGCTTTCCTAATTCTATTTTTTATTCAAAAAGATTTTTTTCCTCTGTGATAATAAACTTTTTTGCTGATACATCTGCAACTAATTTTAACAGACTATTGTAACCTGTTTTATTTTTTATATTACTGATATGCGTATTCAACGTTCTAAGCTTAATGTTTAACATTTCACAAATTTCATCGCTAGAGTATCCGTTTATCTTTGCTTGTAGGATTTCTAACTCTTTCTTTGTGAAATCAGATGTTTTCGCCATACCAATTGTTACAACAGGCTGAGATTGTGGATAGTAGAGTTCTCCATTCATGACCTTATCCATTACATCTAATAAGTCTAAATCTGCATGATCTTTATACCAGAATGCTTCGCACCCTATCTCTCTTGCCTCTTCTATATGCCTTTTCTGTAGAACAAATGTTAAGATAATTATTTTTATTTCTGGATACTGTTTTTTTATCGCCCTTGCAACTTTTATTCCATTTTCTTTCCCCTCTGTATAGATGTCTAACAAAATCAAATCTACTTGTTCAAATCTCAATTCGTTCAATACTTTATCTGCATCAAAAAAAGTCTTTGTCAGTATGTATCTGTCACCACCTCTAGATATAGCATATTTCATCAGCCCTTGCGAGCTACTTTGGTCATCTACAATCATTACTTTATACATCCATATCTCCATCCTTTTCTTTGTAAAGTTTTACCGCCATGGTTACACCTCTCTCGCATGATAACTTCATTTCTCCACCTAATTGCTCAATTCTTTGGCGAAGTCCCAAAAGACCTCCCCCTTCTTTAATCTTAAGAGGTGGATTTTTATCATCGTTATGTATGCGCATAAGAATCATTTCTTCTGTTTGGATGATGTAAACCTCTAATTTATCGGTATTTGCATAGCGATGTGTATTTTTCAGCATTTCATTTATACACAGTAAGATTGTCATTCTATGATGCTTCTCCGTTGGTAACTCACCATCTATCAACAGCCTAAATCCTAATTTAGCAGCAAATAACTTGATTTGCTCTAGTGTCAATTTATGCTTATCTTCACTTGATAATTCATGAATCATATCGGTCAAATCTTCCCAATACTGAATCAACGCTCTTGATTCATCAATATCAGGCTTTTCTCTTAATGTTTTCTTCGTAAGTGTAAGCAGATTCCCAAAATTATCATGAAAATTCACTTTCATATTCACTGTAACTTGTTGTTCTACATTATGTTCTATCCGATCTGTCAATTCTTTTAATCGTTGTTGTTGCTTTGATAGTTTTTCATTCACTCTTTTGGTATGCGCACTCAATTTATAAAGTTGTGTAATATCCGTAGCTTTGATTTGCTCATAGTTCTCCCCATTCCATGTACAAGTCGTTTTTGAAAACTGCCATATTTCTCCTGTTGATAAAACAAAAGCTGGTTCTTTACTATTCAAGACACAAGTATCTTGACTTTGAAGTTCTAAGATATCTGCCCAAAGTTCTTCTCCGCTATGCAAAGTTTTCCCTGTTAATTCTTTACTCAGCCCATTCATAATATGGTTTGATAAACACAGATCTATATCCTTTGTCATGAAAGCAATACCTGTTGGGAGATTTTCAATCGCTTCCTTAACTGAAAATCTATTAATTGTACTTTTATTATATTGAAACATATCA
The DNA here is from genome assembly GCA_964369775.1 of uncultured Lachnospiraceae bacterium. Taxonomy (GTDB): domain Bacteria; phylum Bacillota; class Clostridia; order Lachnospirales; family Lachnospiraceae; genus CAUPWF01. Next base: position 3,800 of record CAYJHQ010000048.1, on the reverse strand, counting down.
TAAATAACATATACAGCAAATGTGATGGAGGCAACTCCACCTATAATATAAATATACAAAGGTATTACATCTGTTATTCTTGTTATTTCTAAAAGTTCAAATTCTATTCGGTAATTTTGAAAATAAATTCGTTCCATAAATGCTGAAAAACAGAGTAGAGAAGTTATAATAAGTAAAAAGAGAGTACTTCGCCTAATTATATGTTTTTTCCCCATCAATTCTGCTATAAATGCAATGAGCAATACGATATATGTAAGTAACATAAATGCTGCCATATATCCTTGTGCGGTAGCGTTTAATGCTAAGAACTTCAAATCTCTCCCCACCTTTCTTTACATCCGTTTTGGTACACTCAAAGAAATGTAATAACTTTCATCTTCAAAAAAAGTTTTTATTCGCCCTTTAAGGCATAACTGCTTTTCTAGCTCAAACTTCTCAAGTTCTAAGATGTCTATTTCCTGCTCTGTATCGACTTCAATCGAAAAAACCATATCACGTTCTCTCAAATTATAGTTAAGATATAAGGTATCAAAATTGTAATTCAAGCTTTCAAGTGTCGTTTGGTACAAATCATGACAAAACATCGCCATTTCAAGACTCATATCATATTCCTTTGCAATATTGATTTGGCAAGTCCTCCCATAAATTCGAAGCAGTTGAAATGACTCTAAAAATGCGCGGTTCATCTCATCTGTTGATATACATTTCTCTGTTTGCTCTGTCAAAATCAGATTCACTTTACGTTTGATATATGTGGAAGTCATGCTAGTCTCAAATAGTAACCGATTGATTTCTTCGACTTTTGCATTTGTTTTTTTATGAATTTCAGCTTTTATCTTTTCACCAAAAGGTAGTACTTCCTTTATCATAATATTGTGTAAATCTCGTAATTTTTCAAGCCTTGCTGTCTCGCTCTTTTGTTCATTTTCAACTGTTAAAATATCTACTTCTTTATAGAGTTTTTTATTTAATGACTTTAGTTTCTTTATCATTTCATGAATCTGCGCTACATCACTATTCCAAGATACGTAGCCACCATTTATTGGCTCCATATTCATAATTGTGCTACTGTTAAGGGACATGGTCTTTTTCCTTTTTAGTCGTTCGAAATTATCCTTCGCAAGTGGTAGTGCATTTTCTGATATATAAACCACACTCCCTGATTTATCAAGAATTTGAGCGCGAATATCCGCCATAGCAAAAAAATCGCTATACCCTGTATTAGAATGTATCAATCCTACCTGAATACAAGATTCTAAAAATGCTATAATCATGATACAGGTAAATACTGTTAAATCAATAAAGTAATATCCGATTCCATAATTAGGCTTAATGATATAGGCAACGTTATAAATGATTACACACAAAACAACAACCATAGGTAATCTAGATGCTTTTCTCGCTTGTGTCGATATGGTGAATTTTCGTATCATCATTCCCAGTGAAAAAAGAATCACCCCCAATATATAAACCAAAACCATATAATATCCAGGTCCATAACTATAGTCTAGACCGTATGCATGTACGGTTTTATCAAGCCGAAATACAAAATCGTGGATATCGTTTGTAAGGACCATCACAAGCAATAGCACTGTTGGTATCCAAAGTAAGTTCCATTTCTTATTCGGTCGATATTCTTCCTCTTCTCCTACTGATAGGGTTGTAAAGAGAAAAAGCATGGGGAGTAATAGCATTGGAATATAATACATATACCAGAGTATTCTATCTTCGATTATTACGAAGCGAAATGCACTCCATTTAATTCCTCGAATCGTAATCCATAAAGCCATATTCGCACCAATCAACATCAGGTAAGTACGAACACGTCGTTCCATAATTCGGTTATAAATGCTAATAATCCAGTAGGAGAATATTCCAATATAAATTCCTATTGACATACCATATGCTATCCAACTTATAAAAACATTTCGCAAAAATACATACAATAGCATATCTAATGCCTCTGCTAGAATTAGAAGGGCTATAAAGAGAATAATTCGCACTATCGTTTTACTTGTAGTCTTCATCGCTCGCTCCTCCTAGTTCTGTTTTTTATTACTTTAATTATAATTTTTCCTTCTTGCAATGTCAATCTACTCTATTCTTCTCCCTCTGCGCCTAGATAGTTAGTAATTTCTCTAATTTTTTTACTTTCTCTACCTAAAATTTGAACACTATTTAAATTGATATAATGATCTGCATCAGCTTCATACTTTACGTGATGTATCTTCTTCCCCACAAATCCCTTTTGTTTGATTGACCAAACAAGTCCACCAATTGCAAATGCTGCTGAAAGGAGCGGCCCTCCTAATAGTCCAACTAACGCAAAACCTAGGACGCATCCAATGGAATACAGAATCTTAAGCGCTACCAGTGCCACATTCCCCATCGGCAATACTCCTGCAACTTTTCCTGTCTGTCCATTAATCGTGAAAGAATACATTTCTCCTTTATATTTGATATTTAAAAACCAAACTGGGACTAGTACATTTGTCTTCTCCAAATTTTCATATTTCAGATGAGTTTCTTTCAATTTTATATCTTTAAAATCACTAAGGCCTGAAGCAAATTGTGCCGATACAGACTCTCTAACCCGGTTTTTCACTCTGTCAAAACACTTCTCCCACTTCATATCACCACAATCCGCAAAATGGCCAATTATGTATTTACTATCAAATCTCACCATTTTCCCATAATCAAATGGTTCCACTGCTTCGATAAATTTTTCATTTATACTACTATTTGTATTAACTGGAACCTTATCCACTCGCACACTACCTGTAGTTTTTACCTCATATACATAATCTATACGATTCCCTCCGTCCTTCGCAGCTCCTCTTTCTACACATTCGTGAATCATGGTTCCTTCTGGATTGCCACTGACAAGCCAAATAGGAACGTAAATACTTTCCATCAGAATAAAGTGTGTGGACCTCCACACACTTTATTCTAAAGCCCATACTACTATTTACAATTTAGTGATGCCTGCAATTACATCTTCAATATTCATCTGAAGTGAAGATTCATCTAATGGATTAAATGAAAGAATAATCTTACACATGGTTCCATCTTCTAGATATAATTCATAAAAATAATGCTCTGTTTCTATTTCATCTATCACGTAAGTATAATGTGCAAATACTGCAGGATAATCTAGAAAAGTTCCCGAATTATCAAATTCTAAAATTGTCAAATCACTTGAATATGGAGACTCTCTGTCATAGAATACCTCTTCTGTAATATCCTCTACTCCCCAACTCACCTCATGTGGCCCATTCACTTCTACTTTCGATAAGTAGAACTCCGAGCTAGTTGAAGCATGACCTGTACTACCAGAACTTTTGAAGTCTTCGAAATCCTCTGGAAGCAAAAAGCTAAATCCATTGGATTCATGTGGATTCAATTCGATTGTAGGCTCTTCCACCTCTGTTGTAGCCACCTCTTCTTCTGATTCTTCTCCACAAGCTGAAATCATAAACATACACATTGTTAACATTACTAGTAAAGCAAATAATTTTTTCATGTGATTCTCCTTTCTTAATACTATGTTTTCTCTATTATATAACAAAAAAAATACGAATATATCGTATAAAAGTGCTTGGGAGCACAGAATGCTGATTGCAAAAAGGTGCAAAAAACCTCCAAGAACTTTCGTCCCTGAAGGTTATCCGTTATAATCTCTCAATTTTATATTTCAACGATACTTCCTTCATATATTTCAGTAATTTTTTAAAATATCCTCTTGTCATTTGCTCAATTCTCCTTGATTTAGAAGCATACTATATTTTAAAAATTATCAC
>CAYJHQ010000047.1:0-18952 GCA_964369775.1 uncultured Lachnospiraceae bacterium | reverse complement strand
GTTTCCTTGCTAGACTTGGTGTAGGATATAAAGTGAAGGACTTAATAAAGATTAATTTTGGGATACCTATTGCATTTAATGTTATTTGGGCAGGTGTATTCTCTAATTTAGCCGTAAATTACCAATTAACTGGTAAATTAGACTTGATACAAATTTTGGAAACAGAAGGTGCTGAAGGTGTTATTTACTCAGTGTTTAACGAATTGCCAGGTTCAGAATTTATTTTGATTATCTTCTTTGCAGCATTGATATTGTCAATGATTACTGCAATGGACTCTACAACAAACTCAATTGCAGCACTGTCTACAAGTGGAATTTCTCCAGAAGGACAAGAAGCACCAGTCGTATTGAAAATTATGTGGGGATTATTATTCGCGATATTATCGTACATTATGTTGACAATTGCAGGAATAGATGGTATAAAATTGGTTTCTAACCTTGGGGGATTACCAAATATCTTTATCATATTAGGCGCTGTAATATGTATTTTTATTATAGCAAATAATGTTAAGAAGTATGATAAGTTCTAATTGTATACGCCATTAATGAAATGAGATTGAAAACTCTTAGTGAGTGTTCAATCTCATTTTTGTTTTTATTATAAGATTATGCAAATTGATTATGCGTAGAAATTGCATCTCTGATTAGATTATTAAATTTATCTGCTTGCCACGCTGCACGCCCAACAAAAAGTCCATCAATTGAAGGTTGAACAATTAATTCATCAGAATTACTAGGGTTTACACTCCCACCATATAGTACAGGGATATTTGAAGCAGCGTCGGCAAAAATTTCATTTAAACATTTTTTTATGACTTTATGCATTTCTTCAGCATATTCAGCTGTCGCAGGTGTGCCATTAACACCGATTGACCATACAGGTTCATACGCAACCCAAATTTTTGAAATATCATCAGCTGAAACGTTATGAAATCCGATTTTTAATTGTGTACGGAGAACCTCATCACTAATTCCATATTTTTTATCATCAGCAGTTTCACCTATACATAGTAACGTCGTAAATCCGTGCTTAAGGGATGAGAGAACCTTTTTGTTTTCCTCTATATCAGTTTCGCCGAATACGTGGCGTCGTTCTGAATGTCCAATCATAACTAATTGAACTCCAAGTTCTTTTAGCATAATTGGTGATATCTCACCGGTTAATTGACCTTCATCTTCCCAACTCATGTTCTGAGCACCAACTTTAATGTATTCGGGGTCGATAGTATTACATGCGGTTTCTAGTGCAGTGTAGGAGGGGATGATGAATAATTCGATGTCATCTCTGTTGATAGATAGGGTTAATTCTTTTAAATTCGAGAGATAGGCGACAGTGTCTTTTACTGTTTTGTACATTTTTAGGTTACTTCCAAAGTATAATTTTTTTTGCATAATAATCTCCATTCTGTTTATTGTGTGTGGTACAAATAGTAATATAGGTTCAATTGTCTCGGTTAAGAACTTAACAAGAGTAGTATAGCATCGGAATGAGTAAAAATCAATTATACTCTTTTGACTATAATAGATAGTATTAGTTTGAAAAATAGAGAGGAATCTATTATAATTATACAAGAAGTTGATAGGAGAGTGGGAAATGATTGGAACATATTCTAATGGGAAACATTCTTTGCAAGTGATATTTGTATAAAGTATGGTTGGAATGGAGGAGATGGAATGATAAAAGTAGTAGTGGCGGATGATGAAGAAAAAGTATGCCAGCTGATTGCGAATATTATTGATTGGAATAGGTATGGATTTGAAATCGTACATGTTGCAAACGACGGACGTGATGCACTTGAGTATTCATTGGAAAATGAGGTGGATGTGTTACTTACTGATATTCGGATGCCAGGAATAGACGGTATGGAATTAATTGAAGAGATAAATATAAAGAAACCAGATGTTTATTTAGTGATTATTAGTGGTTACAATCAATTCGATTATGCTCAAAATGCAATTAGATGTGGTGTGGATGATTATTTGCTAAAGCCTATTAATTCAAAAGAATTACTATCAACACTAACTAAAATTACAGAAAAATACTATGAAGAAAATCAAAATACCATGCTGATAGAAGAGTTAGAGCAAGAAGCTGAAGAAAGCAAAATGAAAGAAAAACAACGTTTTCTTGAAGATATTTTGATGAAAAGAGAAAAGTTTGGAGGGTATTTTGATATTGCAGAGATTAATCGAAAGTACCATTTAAATATTACGAAAAGGTATTTGCAAGTTGTCGTAATTAAAATTATAGTAGTAGATGGTATAGAAGTGGATAAAACAAAGAGGTTAATTTTAGGCAAAGGACTGGAAATTGTGCAAGATGCTATGTTATGTGAACAGAATGTAGTCTGTAGCATCGTTGGAAATGAAATATGTGGATTATTGAATTTTGAAGAAGGTGAAGGTGGCGAACTAGAAGCCAAGATTAAGCGCATTAAGTTAGAATTATTAAGGTTAAAGGAACTATTTGGTGAGATAAAAGTATTTATAGGTCTAGGGAATAAAAGAGTTGAGTTAGCAGAAGTAGAGGCGAGTTTTTTACAGGCAAAAAAAGTGTTGAATGATAGATTTTACGATGCAAATCAACATCTTTATAAGGCGAAGGATCTTTTGAATAAAGATGAGTTAGATGTGATTATTGATAATGAATTCAAAAAAAGATTTTTAAATGCTGTAGAGATATTAGATTTTTCAAATATAGAAGAACTGTTGAATGAATGTGAATATATATTGAAATGTAATGAGAGAAAAGTAGGGGAGCAAGTAATATCTACATATAAAGAAATTTTGAATCTGTACTATTTTGCGACACATAATTACAATATAGAAATAGAGGATGAGTTTCTGATGTTGTTAGATCGGATTGAATCATTTTATAGTATTGAAACATTGATGAAATTTTTGAGCGGATATATACGAAGGTCATTAGAGCAATGGCTAGAGAAGAAGGAAAATATTGAAATAAGACCAATAAGAATAGCAAAGCAATACATTAATGAAAACTACCACAACAATATTACCCTAGAGGAGATAAGTAAAGTAGTTGGATTTAACTCTACTTATTTTTCCACAATATTTAAAAAAGAAACGAGCATGAACTTTACGGAGTATTTAAAAATGGTCCGCGTAAAATATGCAAAAGACTTATTGTTAGAATCAAGATATTGTGTAGAAGATGTATCTTTTTCAGTGGGGTATTCAGATGTGAAATACTTTTCGAAGCTGTTTAAGAAGATGACAGGGATAACACCAAGTGAGTTTAGAAAACTATATATGTAGGGGTGGGATATGACTAAGAAATCAATAATAAGCACAGCAATCAAAATGATATATTTCTTAATAATATTAATAATTGTAGAGGGAATAGCATTAATAAGATTCATGTTTTATGGAAGTGAACTTAAATATATGAGTCTCTTAGTAGTAGTAGGTATAGTATTAGCATTGGCATGTTGGATAATTAACTCTAAAATACTAAAACCATATCATGAATTAGCAGTTGTGTATGAAAAGTTTTATAACGGAGAAGTTTATGAAGAACTTTTTGATTTGAAATACATGGTTATGCCAAATTGGGATAAGGTGATTCAAAGGATGAAACATTTATTGAATAAGCAAGATGCTATAAAAATGTCGGAGAAACAAGCAGAGTATTTAGCACTACAAAACCAGATCAACCCACATTTTCTATACAATACCTTAGAGGCAATTAGAGGTGATGCAATTTGTGCAAAAATGTATGGTATAGCAGAAACGACAGAGGCACTATCGGTTTTTTTTAGATACTCCATAACTGGAGTGGATAAGCTAGTTTCCATAGAAGAAGAAATCAATAATGTGGAAAATTATTTTAAAATTCAATATTATAGATTTGGAGATAAAATCAAGTTATATCTTAAAAACACAAGTAGTGATGAGGTTAAGCAGTTGCTAATTCCTAAGCTAACAATTCAACCATTTGTAGAAAATGCTATTTTCCACGGGTTAGAAAAAAGGGTAGCAGGAGGACTTGTCCAGATAAAAATAGAGTTAACAGAGAAGCAAGTAATTGTTACAATTTCAGATAATGGAATTGGAATGAAGGAGGAAGAAGCAGAAAAGGTTAATTTATATTTTGAGAAAGTGGCAGTTAGTTATGTTGGTGAAAGCAAGACGAAAAATAGGGGAATAGGAATGAAGAATGTAAATAGTCGCATTAAATTATTATTTGGTGAAGATTACGGTATTACAGTATATAGTGTTGAGAATATAGGGACGGATATTCGGGTTAAACTACCAAAGATAAGACAGGGGGAATATGAAAAGAGAAATATTACGAATTGAAAGTATGAGGCAAGCACCACATATTAAACGCATTGACCTTCAATTTTACGAAGGGGAAGTGCAATATTGTATCTTTGATAATGCACAAGAAAAGCGAAAATTCATTCAGTTTTTGTCAAGTGGAACAAGATTAGATTTTGGAAAAGTATATATTGAAGAACAAATGAAGAGTAGAAATCTGGAAGAAAAATTTCAAGATTTAATAACCGTGATTGAAAGAGAAAGTAATCTGATTGGAGAACTATCAATTGGAGAAAATTTATTTATAGCCAGAAAAAAAAGTATGAAGACATGGATAACTATCAACGAGTTAGAAAAATATGCAGAAGAAATATTTTCTGATTTAGGGGTTAGTATTAAGGCGAAAATGCCTATTGAAAAGCTATCTTTGTTTGAGAAAATACAGATTGCAATTGTTAAGGCATATTTATTAGGAAGGCGCATTATAGCATTGCCAGATATATATAGTTGTTTGACGAATGAAGAAAAACGAGAGTTTTGGGAACTGGTCCAAAGGTTAAAACAGAGAGGTACAATGTTTATTATCTTTGACCTTCTAGAGTGTTTAGAATTTGCAAAAGTAAATACAATAAGTATTATAAAAAATGGAAGAACCGCAATTGCTAAAAATATTGAAGAATGTGATTATACAATGTTACATACAATATTGTATCAAGATAGTATTCAGAAAAATGTAGGAATATGGCAATTGAATAATAGTAACAGTAACAAAAATATAGCAATAAAAAATATTTCTACCAAATATTTGAGGAAGATTAGTTTTGAAATAAAGAAAAATACTATAACAAAAGTTTATTGTGTAGATGAGAAGAGCTTTATAGAATTATCAGATGTATTGACAGGAAACAAAGAATTTAAGACAGGAAAGATAGAGTTTGGAGAAATACAGACTGTAGAGAAGCAAGTGTCAGGAGTAAAACATGGAGTTGGTGTCATTCACATGAACATATTAGATTCTTTGTTGTTTGAAGAGTTGACAGTAATGGATAACCTTCTGATGTGTTTAGGCGAAAAGGTGAGGGGAATATGGCTAACTTCCAAGTACAAAAAGAGTATAATGATTCAACTAATAGATATTATTGATTCAAATATATTTGAAAGAAAAGTGAAATCTTTAAGTGCAGTTGATTTAGTTAAGGTTGCATACTGTAAATGGCTACTGTACTTTCCTAAATTATTAGTTTGTATTCAACCTTTTTCAGAGGGTGATTTAGAAACAAAGAATATTACACGATATATGTTGGATATAATTTCAAAAAGAGGAATACCTGTTGTTATTGTAACAATAAATAGGGGGGAGCTTAATTATTGTCAAGGTGAGGAAGTGTATATAAAAAATGGCATAAATACAAATAAAGAAAGTGTATATGAATTGGTAGAAAAGATATGAAAATGCATGCAGAGCATGCATTTTTTGTGTTATTGCACAAAAAAACCAAAGATTGTCCCCCTGAACAAGAAGAATTGATGTTTTTGTAGGGGAGGTAGTATGCTATTATATCCACATGAAAAGACAGATAACAAAAAATACAAGAAGAAAAGAGGGCAAAACACGAAGGGGGTGTAATTTATGGAAGAAAATAAAGAAGTAGTACTTGAAGTACGAAACGTTACAAAACGATTTCCAGGAGTGGTTGCTCTTTCAGAGGCTAATTTAAAACTAGTAAAAGGAAAAGTTCATGCTTTGATGGGAGAAAATGGTGCGGGAAAATCGACTTTGATGAAAATTATTGTGGGAATTTATCAGGCAGATGAAGGTGAATTGATTCTTCGTGGTGAACCAGTTGTGTTTTATAAACCGAAGCAGTCTTTGAAAAAAGGAATCGCTATGATACATCAAGAATTAAGTCCGATACTTGATATGACGATTGCCGAGAACCTATTTTTAGGAAAAGAGTACTGCAAGGGTGCATTTGTTGATTATAAATATATGAATGCTGAAGCCAAAAAATTATTAGAAGAAGTAGGTGTTGATTTAAATCCAACATTATTGATGAAAGAGTTAAGTGTATCACAAATGCAAATGGTAGAAATTGCAAAAGCTCTTTCTTACGATGCAGAGGTTATTATTATGGATGAACCTTCAGCGACAATAACAAATAGGGAGGTAGAAAACCTATTCAATATAATTGAGAATCTGAAAACAAGAGGAAAAAGTATCGTTTACATTACTCATAAGATGGATGAAGTATTCCGTATTGCTGATGAAATTACTGTACTTAGAGATGGGAAATATGTTGGAACATATGATGCAAATGAAATAGACGAAAATCAATTAGTAGTCAAAATGGTAGATAGAGAACTGACAGAGATTTATCCGAGCAAAAATAATAAAATAGGCGAAGAAGTATTGAAAGTAGAAAATTTGTGCCAAGATAAGGTGTTTTCCAATATTTCGTTTTCCTTGAAAAGAGGGGAGATATTAGGGTTTTCAGGATTAATGGGATCAGGGAGAACAGAAGTAATGAATGCTATATTTGGTATAACGCAACCAACTGCAGGAGAGGTATATATTAAAGGGGAAAAAGTAGAAAAAATAACACCTAGAAATGTAATCTCAAAAGGGGTAGGGTATGTAACAGAAGATAGAAAAGGCAATGGTCTTGTTTTGGAAATGGATGTATATGATAACGTTATTCTTACTTCTTTATCTAAATTGACAAATAAGTGGGGAATTATTAAAAAGAAAGAAACAAAGGATTTGGTGGAAAGTTATAAAGAAAAGTTAAGAATAAAAACACCACATATCCGACAACTGGCAAAACAATTGAGTGGAGGAAATCAGCAAAAAATAGTTTTAGCAAAGTGGTTGATACAGGACCCAGATATTTTAATTTTTGATGAACCTACAAGAGGCATTGATGTAGGAGCGAAGACAGAAATTTATAAGATGATAGCTAAATTAGCAGAAGAGGGTAAAGCAATTATATTCATATCATCTGAAATGCCTGAAATTTTAGGAATGTCAGATAGGATTATTATTTTCTATCATGGAGAAAATAAAGGCGAATTATCGAGAGAAGAAGCCACGCAAGAGCGTATTATGATGTATGCATCAGATGTTAAAGAGGGAGGTAGTGTGGAGAATGAGCAGTAGAATAAAAAATACAAAATGGGTACAAACCTACATGTTGATTTTTATTGTGGTTGGTTTGGGGTTGGCATTATCTCTAATATCTCCTAACTTTCTAACAACAACAAACTTACTTAATGTTTTACGACAAATTTCAATTAATGGAATACTTGCTATTGGTATGACAATAGTTTGTTTGACTGGAGGAATAGATTTATCAGTAGGTTCAATTGTTGCATTATCAGGGATTATTGCAGCAGGGTTATTAAGAGATGGGACAGTGTCACTAATTATAGTGATACTAGCAGCAATTGCAGTTGGAGCGTTGTGTGGAGCTTATAATGGATATTTTGTAGCTTATTGGAAAGCAGCACCATTTGTTGTAACTCTTTCAATGATGACAATAGCAAGAGGAATGACTTATGTATACAGTGAAGGTAGACCGATATCTAATCTTCCAGAAACATTTTTGATAATAGGAAAAGGTAGTATTGCAGGCATTCCATTACCAACAGTTATTTTGATTGTTGTGTTTATAATTGCAACAGTAATGTTGACGAAACTAAAGTTTGGAAGATACGTGTATGCAGTAGGCGGCAATGAACAAGCAGCGATTGTTTCGGGAATTAATGTGAAAAAAGTAAAGATGCTAGTTTATGTTCTGAGTGGGATGGCATGTGGTATTGCAGCAATTATTTTAACTGCTCGTGTATCGGCAGGACTTCCAACAGCAGGGGAAAGTTATGAGTTAGATGCCATTGCGGCAACAGTAATAGGTGGTACGAGTTTATCAGGTGGGAGAGGTAGATTATGGGGAACTATCGTTGGGGCTATTTTATTAGGAATAGTAAACAACGGATTAGACTTATTAAATGTATCATCATTCTACCAGCAGATAGTAAAAGGATTGATTATTCTTGGGGCGATATTAATAGATTCAAAAAGAAACCAATAGGAGGAGAAAGTTATGAGAAAAAAATTATTAGCAATGTTAGCGGTAGCATCAATGGTAGGGATGATGTTAGTGGGATGTAGTACAGGCATGGAAGAAACAGCAGAAAATGAATCGACAACAGAAACTAGTGAGGAAGGAGATGGATCCTATACAGTTGGTTGTACAGTATATTATATGACAGAGTTTATTACTTTGATGACAGAAGGAATGGAGCAAAAAGCAGATGAACTTGGTACAGAACTGATTATGCTAGACGCACAAAATGATGCTCAGACTCAAATTACTCAAGTAGAAAATTTAATTGCACAAAATGTGGATGCAATTATTGTAGCTGCTGTAGACTCAGATGCAATTTTACCAGCGATTGAAATGTGTGAAGATGCAGGGATTCCATTAGTTGGTGTAAATATGCTTTTCAACACAGATGAACCATATCATTATGTAGGACCAGACGATGTATTAGCTGGAGAACTAGAAATGCAATATGCAATTGATGAAATTGGAGGAAGTGGAAATATTGTGATTTTAGAAGGACCGATAGGGCAATCAGCACAGATACAAAGATTAGAAGGAAATGAAAATATTCTAGCAGAAAATGAAGAGAATATTACAGTTCTAGCACAACAAACAGCAAATTGGAGTCGTGAAGAAGCATTAACACTTATGGAAAACTGGTTAGAGACTTTTAGTGGTGAAATTAATGCAGTAGTGGCTCATAATGATGAAATGGCACTTGGAGCAATTCAGGCAATTGAAGCAGCAGGTTTGACTGGTGACATCGTAGTAACCGGTGTGGATGCTATTTTAGATGGGTGCACAGCTGTAAAAGATGGGACTTTATTAGGAACAGTGTATCAAGATGCAGTGGTGGAAGGTAGTGATGCAGTGCAAAAGGCATATGATGTTTTAGAAGGTGAAGTAACAGAGAAAGAGCTGTCTTATATTGATATGACATGGATTTCGAAAGATAATGTAGATGAATTATTAGATACAGTATACGCAGAATAATTTAATTTTCGCCCAAGGAAAATGATAAATATGATTTTTGACAAGTGAATTGGGTTACCGATTCACTTGTCTACTATAGGAGGAGATGAACATGGCAGATAAGATGAAAGTAGCAATCATGACAGGTGCAAAGCAGATGGAATGGGTAGAGAAAGATATTCAAAAACCAAACTGTGGGGAAGTTTTAATTAAATTAGAGTATGTTGGAATATGTGGTTCAGATTTACATTTTTACGAAGAGGGAAGATTAGGAAATTGGATACCAGAAGGGCCTTTGACATTAGGACATGAGCCAGGCGGAGTAATTGTAGAAGTAGGGGAAGGTGTAAGAGATTTATGTGTAGGAGACAAGGTTGCTATTGAACCAGGAGTACCATGTGGACAGTGCGAATTGTGTAAAAAAGGTTACTATAACCTGTGTCCAGACATGTCTTTTATGGCGATTCCTAAAGAAAGAGAAGGAGTTTTTTCAGAATATTGTGTTCACCCTGCAAGTATGTGTTACAAATTGCCAAAAAATGTTGATACGTTAGAAGGTGCACTGATTGAACCATTAGCAGTAGGATTTCATGCAGCAGCAATTGCAGAAGCTGAAATAGGTCAAAGTGCAATTGTTTTAGGATGTGGTTGTATTGGTTTGGTAACAATTATGGTGTTAAAGGCGAGAGGAATCAATGAAATATATGCAGTGGATGTGATTGAAAAACGTTTAAGCAAGGCAAAAGAGGTCGGCGCAAAAGAAGTGTTTAATGGAAAAGAGTTTGACATTGTTAAGTTTGCTAAAAGTTTACCAGGTGGTGGTGTAAATATTGTCTTTGAAACAGCGGGTACAGAGTTTACAACAAAGCAATCAGCGAAGCTGATAAAAAATGGTGGAAGAGTTGTATTGGTAGGAATGTGTGCAAATCCAGAAGTTGTTGTTGATATTGGCAGTTTAAGTGAGAAAGAAGGAGACTTAAAAACCATATTTAGATATAGAAATCTTTATCCAGCTGCAATAAAAGCAGTAAGTGAAGGGATAATTCCATTGAAATCTATTGTATCTCATGAATTTGAGTTTAAAGATGTAATTGAAGGTGTTGCTTATAATGTAAACAATAAACATGATGTAATAAAAGCAGTTGTGAAATACTAGGAGGTGCACGGTGAAGAAAATAATAAATGATGCAGATGTGATAGTAGATCAAGGAATTACAGGATTTGTGCAAGCATATGAAAAAATGTATGAAAAACATCCAGAAGTAAATGGTGTAATTCTAAAAAAGAAAAGAGAAGGAAAAGTGGCATTAGTAATAGGTGGAGGAAGTGGACATGAACCTATGTTTTCTGGATTTGTGGGAGAAGGGCTTGCGGATGCAGCAGCTTGTGGAAATATATTTGCTTCACCAGATCCAAACACGATTTATGAAACAGCAAAAGCAGTTGAAAGTGGAGAAGGTGTGTTATTTGTATATGGATGTTATGCTGGTGACAATTTGAATTTTGATATGGGTGAAGAATTCTTAAATGATGATGATATTTCGACAACTCATGTGCGAGTATGGGATGATGTTGCATCGGCACCACAAGATAGAATTGAAGATAGAAGAGGGATTGCAGGAGATGTGTTTGTAATTAAAGTTGCAGGTGGTGCTTGTGATGCGGGATTGACGTTAATGGAGGCAACAAGAGTCACTGAAAAAGCAAGGGATAATACAAGAACAATTGGAGTAGCTACTGCGCCAGGACAGATTCCAGGTCTTGATAAACCTACTTTTGAATTAGGTGAAGATGAAATTGAATATGGAATGGGATTACATGGAGAGCCAGGGATAGAGCGCACAAAGATGGTGGCAGCAGATGTGTTAGTGGAAGAGTTATATCGTAATATCCTTGCAGATGCAGATTTAAAACAAGGCGATGAAGTTTGTGCTTTAGTAAATGGATTAGGGGCTACAACAGTTTTAGAGTTATCCATTGTATATAGAAAATTAAAAGAATTATTGGATGTAGATGGAATCAAAGTATATGATGCAGATATTAATAGTTTTTGT
The DNA here is from genome assembly GCA_964369775.1 of uncultured Lachnospiraceae bacterium. Lineage (GTDB taxonomy): Bacteria > Bacillota > Clostridia > Lachnospirales > Lachnospiraceae > CAUPWF01. The sequence goes on along the minus strand of CAYJHQ010000047.1, from coordinate 7,539 downwards.
ACTTGCCAAGAAATGGGAGGATTCTCTATTACGTTAATGAAATTAGACGAAGAACTAAAAACATATTATGATGCACCTTGTTATTGTCCATATTATGCAAAAAGGGGTGAGTGTAAGTGAATACAATAAATGCAAGTCAAGCGAAAGAAATGTTAATTTACATTGCAGATATTATTATAGAAAATAAACCTTATTTAACTGAAGTGGATAGTGCTATCGGAGATGGTGATCATGGAATTGGTATGGAAGGTGGCATGAAAAAAGCTAAAGCTAAGATTGAAGCAAAAGATTTTACCGATGTATATGAAGTTTTTGCAGTAGCAGGTAAAGCGATGCTGATGTCTATGGGTGGAGCTTCAGGAGTGATTTTTGGAAGTTTGTTTTTAGCAGGTGCAAAAGGAATGGAACCAAAAGAAGAAATAGGCGCAGTAGAATTGGCGGCAATGGAAAGAAAGAGCTTAGAGGCAATTCAAGAAAGAGGAAAAGCGAATGTAGGCGATAAAACCATGGTTGATGCATTAGCTCCAGCAGTGGATATTATGGAAAAAACAGCAGAGTTTGGTTTGCTTGAAATGTTAATAAAGGCAGAAGAAGCAGCAAAGGACGGGGTTGAACAGACAAAAAATATGATAGCTAAATTTGGTAGAGCAAAATCCTTAATGGAAAGAGCGATTGGGCATCAAGATGCAGGGGCAACTTCTGTATATTTAATATTCAAAAGTATGAGAGAGTACGTAGAATCAAAAAGATAGGAGGGAGAACTGTGAAGATAGCAATCGGATGTGATCCTAATGCACAAGACGCAAAAGAGGAATTGATGAAATTTCTGGAAGAACGAGGTTATGGAGAAGTTACTGATTTTGGAAGCAAAGATCCTATTTATGCAAATGTAGCGATTGAAGTAGGCGAGGCTGTGGCGAACAAGAAGTATGATAGGGGGATATTAATCTGCGGTACAGGAATAGGAGTTTCATTAGCTGTCAATAAGGTAAAGGGTGCTTATGGAGCATTGTTGTCAGATGTCTACTCAGCTAAGCGTGCTAGATTGAGTAATGATGCAAATATAGCTTGTTTAGGAGCGTTTACAACAGGTGCAAAACATAGAGAAGAATTAATAGATGCTTTTTTATCGAACGAGTTTGTGGTTGGATGTGCTTCTCAAGATAAAGTTGAGGCATTTAGAAAGTATGAAAATCAATAATAGAAAAACTATAACGGGCATATTTCGAAGAAAATGCCCGTTATAGTTTTTTTAAAAGGTAGTTGTACTAGACTTAGGAAACATGTTTTACCATTTTTCAGGATACTCTAAAGGTGTTTTTGTGACTGGTTTGGCATAATCGATACCAAAGGTATCTACAGTTACAGATTCAATGATAATAGGGTCTAGAGGTTCGTTGATCTCGACAGAAGGAGATTTCTCAAGTTTTATAGGTCTAGTGGGAACAGTTTCAAACAGACGAAGCTGCTCAGCGCCTTCTATGATCTTCCCCAGAATAGGATATTTCCCAACGAGGTCAGGGCAATCGCGGAGAGGGAAAAATACTTCGCCACCGGCTATATCGTTTTCTCCATATCCGCCCATACACATCATGCCATATGAAATCATGCGATTATCTTGAATCTTTGCTTCATTATCTAAGAAATACTTTGCATAATCTTTACCAAAGGCAGAATAGCTTAAATCAACCCAAGAACCAGGAACAATTCTTTGGATCGCATGGTTGTCATAGCAGCCTTTCTGAGCAAGATAAATAAAGCTGCTTACAGTGTTTGGTGCAAGATCAGGCAGAAGTTCGACTACAATCTTTTTTTGTGTGTGCATTGTAAATGTTACAATTGGATTCATTTTTTTCTCCTTTACTATTGAAATGATGAGAGAAGTATATCCTAAAGAGCTTAGAAAAGCAACAGGTTTTTTGGTGGAAAATGCAAGAAGAAAAAAAGAATCTTGCATTTGCTTTTTGATATTAAAGTATCGATGCATTGACGTACTAATAACGATGTGGTATAATCAGTCGATAAAAATGAATATTTATTAAGAATGTATGTGGAAGGAAGTTTGAAACATGGAAGCATCTAAAAATAAAGAAGTATTACTGGAATTGAATAATCTTACCGTTGAATTCCAAACTATGGAAGGACCAGTTAAGGCGGTAAATGAACTATCGTATATCCTTCATAAGGGAGAAATGCTAGGGATAGTAGGAGAAAGTGGAAGTGGTAAGAGTGTTTCTTCATTACAAACGATGCGACTTGTAACAGAACTGCCTGGTACAAAGGTAACTGGATCCATTATGTATAAAGGAAATGATATATTAAATCTATCTGAAAAGCAGATGCAAGAGTTAAGAGGAAATGACATTTCAATGATTTTTCAAGAGCCGATGACATCACTAAACCCGATTATCGCATGTGGGAAACAGATAGCAGAAATTTTAATTTTACATAAAAAAATGAGTAAAAAAGAAGCAAAAGAAGAAACGATAAAACTGATGACAGAAGTAGGAATTGCAAATCCACAAGATCGCTATAAGCAGTATCCGCATCAGATGTCAGGTGGAATGCGTCAAAGAATCATGATAGCAATGGCACTTGCCTGTAATCCAGGTGTATTGATTGCAGACGAGCCAACCACAGCTTTAGATGTGACAATTCAAGCCCAAATATTAGATTTAATGAGAAAGTTAAACAAAGAGCACGATACAGCGATTATTATGATTACTCACGATTTAGGAGTTGTAAATGAACTTTGTGATAGAATCATTGTAATGTATACAGGAAGTGTTGTGGAAGAGGCTACTACAAAAGAGTTGTTTGAGAAGCCACTTCACCCATATTCAAGAGGATTGATTAAAGCAATTCCAACGGTGGGAGAGAAGAAAGATGCACTAGAGACTATTCCAGGTTCAGTGCCAAATCCAACAGAGAAGATTGAAGGGTGCACATTTGCAGAAAGATGCGATTGCACAATGGATGTTTGCAAAAAGAAAGCGCCGCCAGTTGTCTTGATGGATGATAGAAAAGTGAAGTGCTGGAAATATGCACAGACAAAGGAGTAGGATATGTCAACAGGGAAAAAAGAATTACTAAAGATAGAAAATTTGAAGATGTATTTTAAAGTGAAAGGCGGCACTGTAAAAGCTGTCAATGATGTTTCTTTTGACATACTAGAGGGTGAGACGCTTGGAATAGTAGGAGAATCTGGTTGTGGAAAGAGTACGCTTGGTAAAACAATCCTTCAGCTGACAAAGCAAACAGAGGGATCGATTCTATTTGATGATGTTGAATTGGCAGCATTATCAAAAGCGCAGTTAAAAGAGAAAAGGCGTGATATGCAGATCATCTTTCAAGATCCATCAGCGTGTTTGAATCCGAGAAGAAAGGTGATAGATATTTTAAAAGAGCCTTTTAAGATACAAAAAATTAAAGATAAAGAATACATTGATAAAAGAATCATAGAATTGATAGAGTTGGTAGGATTATCTGAATACCACCTATCTAGATACCCACATGAGATGTCAGGGGGACAAAAGCAACGTGTAGGAATTGCTAGGGCACTTGCACTAAATCCAAAATTCATCGTATGTGATGAAGCAGTATCAGCCTTAGATGTATCAGTACAAGCACAGGTACTAAACTTACTTGCTGAGCTACAAAAGAAACTAGGATTGACCTACATGTTTATCTCACATAATTTAAATGTAGTTCATCACATAAGTGACAGAGTGGCAGTAATGTATCTTGGTAGAATTGCTGAGATTGCAGATGTAGAACAATTGTATGCAAAGACATACCACCCATATACAGAAGCGCTATTGTCGGCTATTCCAAAGACAGGGCAAGAAGAAAAAACAGAACGCATCATCTTAGAAGGGGATATACCCAATCCCGCTAATCCGCCAGAAGGATGTTTCTTTCATACAAGATGTAGTAAAATATGCGAACGTTGTAAGACTGAAGCACCAAAATTGATAGAAGTAGAACCGGGTCATCAAGTGGCATGCCACTTATATGATAAATAAAGATGAAACTTATGTGCAAAGGAAAGGGAGGAAATTATGAAAAAGAAACTAATAGCATTACTTATGATTGCAGCCTTAGGAGCTAGTGCCGTAGCTTGTGGGGGACCAGATGCAGAAACAGGCGACGCAGCTACAACAGAAGATGGAGGAGATGCAGCGACAGAAGTAAGTAAAGATTTAATTGTAGGTTGTGCGGTAGATATTCAATCATTAGATCCAGGAAGAGCATATGAAGTATATGCATCAACTGTGATTGCGGCGACATATGATACATTATTTAGATTCACATCAGAATCTGAAGAACCAGCAAATAATTTAGCAACAGGTTACGAATTTACGGAAGATGCTTTAACTTGTACAGTGACATTAGCGGAAGAGGCAACTTTTGCGAATGGAAATCCAGTTACTTCAGAAGATGTAGCCTTTAGTTTGATGAGACTTAAGAACTTAAAAGACAATCCATCATTTATTATGGATTCGGTAGATTCGATTGATACTCCAGATGAGCATACAGTGGTATTTAACTTGAATCAACCTGACTTAACTTTAATCGCAAAGTTAACATATGCAGCAACATCGATTATTGACAGCACAACATTGAGCGAAGAGGGAGCTACAGCAGGAGAAGATGCAGCAACAGCAGACACAGCAAGTGCAGCTATGGACGTAGCATCTTATGGATCAGGTCCTTATGTAATGACAAGCTATATTCCAGATCAAGAAGTTGTACTTGAAAGAAATGCTGATTATTGGGGAGAAGCTCCATATGCAGATTCTATTACAATCCAAGTTATGGCTGATGCTAATACACAAATGATGGCATTATCAAGAGGTGATATCGATATCGCTATGAACTTAACATTAGATACAGTGGAACAAATTGAAGGAACAGAAGGCGTTGAAATTCAAAATACAGCAACTAAAATGCTAGTATTTATGTTCATGAATATGAATTCAGAATATGGACCAACAGCGGATCCTAAAGTGCAAGAAGCACTTCGTTATGCAATTGATTATGAAGGACTTCGTACAATGGCAGGAGAAGGATCTGTGACACCAGCATCATTTATCCAAGTAGGATTTAAAGAGTCTTTGGGTGAGATGACACTTGAAAGAGATGTAGATAAAGCAAAAGAACTTCTTGCTGAAGCAGGATATGCAGACGGATTTGAAATGGAGTTCCCAGTAACTACATTATCAGCAGAAGGAATTCCAATGACTGATGTTGCACAAAAGTTGGCAGCGGATTTTGCAGAAGTAGGAATTACATTAAACATTCAGACAATTGACTGGAATGGAGGGTATGCAGACGATTACAGAGATGGATCATTACCAGCAAGTGTTATGTACTGGAGTCCAGATTATAATGATGCAATCAACCAAGTTACTTTTGCAGCAGGTGACTACGTAGGACTTCGAGCAGGATGGGAAGCGACAATGGATCAAGATATAGCAGATATGTCTATAGCAATTAAATCATCTACAGATCCAACAGAAAAAGATGCATTAATGACAGAATTACAAGAAGCTACTGAGACTTATGGACCATTTATTCCATTGTTCCAAACACCAAGTCATTTTGGATATAAGACAGGGTTGACAGGGATAGAATACTCGGATAGTTATAGAATTGACTTTAGAGCAATTGCAGCAGAGTAAGTTCAAAGATAAACAATTCAGTTCAGCCCAGAAGTGGCTGAACTGAAAAAAAGTATTTTCAAGGTGGTAAATATGGATATATTAAAATTAATAATTAAAAGACTCGTGTACTTACTTATATTGATGATAGGTTTAGCGACTATCGTATTTGTTCTAACAAGACTTGTTCCAGGAGATCCGGTATCAGCAAACCTAAGTCAAAGGAATTTGAATAATCCAGAAATTGTTGAAGCATTTCGTGTGAAATGGGGACTTGACAAACCAGTTTGGGAACAATACTTACTGTACATGAAACAACTGTTCCAATTAGACTTTGGAACATCAATGAGAACGGGGAAAGCGGTAATAGACGAGTTGATTAGATGCTTTCCAGCAACATTTGAATTAGCATTTTTTGCAACGTTATTTGCAGCGATATTTGGGATTTTGTTCGGAGTCATTTCGGCATTAAAACGAAACTCGATTATCGATCAATTGGTAAGAAGTATTTCTATAGTAGGAGTTAGTATACCCACATTCTGGTTTGCACTTTTACTATTATATGTGTTTTACTTTACTCTTGGTATATCACCAGGAACAGGACGTCTAAGCTCTGAGTTTTTAGCTCCGAATCATGTGACAGGTCTTTACGTACTAGACAGTATTCTGGAAGGAAATTTAGCAAAAGCATGGAATAGTTTTCAGCATATTCTGTTGCCAGCGATTTGTCTTGGTTCATTCTCGATGGGATTGATAGCTAGAACTACAAGATCGAATATGCTAGATATTATGTCGACGGATTACATAAGAACAGCAAAAGCAAAAGGGTTGTCTACAAAAGCAGTTGTGTGGAAGCATGCGTTTGGAAATGTATTGATTCCAGTGCTAACAGTCATCGGACTTGGCTTTGGAAACTTACTAGGTGGAACGGTATTAGTAGAACAAATCTTTTCAATACCAGGAGTAGGGCAATTTGCATACCAGTCAGTTACTACTCTAGATTCGCCAGGAATTATAGGGTGTGCGATGTTGATAGCTTTTAACTATACGATGATTAATATTATCGTGGATGTAATTCATGGCATCGTAGATCCGAAAGTGAGGACTTAGAAATGTATCAAGCAATTAAAAAAATGTTTAAATCAAATATACTTTTTACAATAGGGGTAGGAATATGTGTCTTGTGGGCGATATTGGTAATATTTGCACCAGTGATTGCACCTTACGATCCGCTAGCTCAAGATTTGGCTGCTAAATTACAGCCACCGTCAATGGAGCATTTATTTGGGACAGATAATTTCGGAAGAGATGTATTTAGTCGTGTGCTTTATGGAGGACGAGTATCTGTTACAGCAGGAGTTGCAGCGGTGGTAATTGCAGGACTTATCGGTAGCATCTATGGAGCGATTGCGGGATATGTAGGGGGGATTGTTGACGATGTAATGATGAGGTTTTCAGAGTTGATTATCGCATTCCCAACATTAATCCTAGCAATTGTAATTACTTCAGCGCTTGGAGCAAGCTTGATGAATACAATGTTAGCATTAGTTATTGTAGGATGGCCAACATATGCAAGGGTAATGCGAAATGTAGTGGTCTCAGTAAAAGAAGAGGAGTTCATTACAGCGGCAGTTGCTCTTGGAGCATCAAGTAAGAGAATTCTATTTTTAGAAGTTATACCGAATAGCTATACATCAGCTCTTATTATGGCAACAACTGATTTTGGAAACAAGATCTTATTGTTTTCAACGCTTAGCTTCTTAGGACTTGGTGTTGCACCACCGACACCTGAATGGGGAGTTATGGTATCAGATGGAGTAGATTACTTCAATAAATTTTGGATTGCTGGGTTCCCAGGACTTGCAATCTTCACATT
>CAYJHQ010000046.1:0-18962 GCA_964369775.1 uncultured Lachnospiraceae bacterium | reverse complement strand
ATAGCAAATGAAAAATAGCAGCTACTACTTGAAAAAAGTGGAAGCTGCTTTCTTGATATATAGGAAATCATTCATTTCCTAATATAAAGGGAGAGGAGTAATGAGGAGTATGAAGATTTTATTAGTAGCGATAAATGCAAAGTATATCCATTCTAATTTGGCGGTTTATAATTTGAAAGCATATGCAAAAGAAAGTTTTGCGAGGGATGATGTGGAGATAGAAATAGCAGAGTACACGATTAATCAATATACAGAAGATATTATTAGAGAAATTTATTTGGAAAAGGCAGATGTGATTGCCTTTTCTTGTTATATCTGGAATATAGAGTATGTAAAAGAAGTAGCAAAAGAAATTAAGAAAATAAGCAAAGCAACATCGATTTGGGTAGGGGGACCAGAGGTTTCTTACTGTGGAGAGGAATTTCTGAAAAATGAATTATATATAGACGGGGTAATGATTGGAGAAGGTGAAGAAACCTTTACAGAATTAATAGCTTGCTATGTAAAAACGATGGAGAAAAACCTTAGAAGTGTTAAAGGTATTGCATATCGAAACAAAGGTGGCGAAATAGTAACGACAGACGCAAGGGAAGTAATGAACCTAAATAAAGTTCCATTTATATATGGTGATATGAGCTTGTTCGAGCATAAGATTATTTACTACGAATCGAGCAGAGGTTGTCCATTCTCTTGTAGTTACTGCCTTTCTTCTATCGATAAAAAGCTACGTTTTAGAGATTTGGATCTGGTGAAAGAAGAGTTGGGGATATTTTTGGAAAAGAAAGTTCCACAGGTGAAGTTTGTAGATCGTACATTTAATTGCAGCCACGTACACGCAAAAGAGATATGGAATTATATCAAGACTCACGATAATGGAATTACCAATTTTCACTTTGAAGTTGCAGCGGATATTTTGAGCGAAGAAGAGATAGAGTTAGTAGGTAGTATGAGGCCAGGGTTGATACAACTTGAAATTGGCGTTCAATCAACTAATAGAAAGACCATCGAAGAGATACGTCGTGTGATGGACTTTAGAGAGGTTAGAAGAAAAGTGAATCAACTAAAAGAGAAACAAAATGTACATCTGCATTTAGATTTGATTGCAGGATTACCTTTTGAAGATTATAAAACATTTATTCACTCTTTCAATGAAGTGTACGAAGTAAAGCCAGAACAGCTACAGCTTGGATTTTTAAAAGTGCTACACGGATCTTACATGAAACAAAATGAAGATAAATACGGACTTGTCTATCAGACAAAACCACCTTACGAGATTTATTATAACAATTGGATTTCTTACGAAGAGATGTTGCGGTTGAAAAGAGTGGAAGAGATGGTAGAAATTTTTTATAATAGCGGGCAGTTTGCATATACGCTAGAGCTGTTGGAACCACGATTTGATACGCCGTTTTCGATGTATGAAAGCCTTAGCCATTTCTACGAAGAACAAGGGCTTCATAAGAGGAAACATTCCCGCATAGCAAAATATGAATTTTTGTATGCATTTATCAAGGAGAAAGATGGGAATAATCTAGAAAGATATTATCATTCTTTGATGCGAGATTTATACTTACGAGAAAAAGTGAAAACAAGACCGAATTTTGCAAAAGAGCATTCAGTCGATAAAGAACTTGTGCGCGCATTTTTCGAAGAAGAGGAAAAGTTGCATGCAAGACTAGTGGGATATGAAGGGTTTGATAAGCGCCAGATGAGTAAGATGACTCATGTGGAGTATTTAGATGGCAATCATATCTTATTTGACTACAAGAATAGGAATAAGCTGACAAATGAGGCGATAACCTATCATTTGTAACAGTAATAAGGGCGCGTAACAAGGTTTTTCCTTGCAAATAGGAGACAAAAAGTATAGAATATAAGAGATAAGGTAATTTAATTATTAAGAAATAAAAGAGGAAACAAGGTATGAATTTTTATAATAAAAAAGTGAGAAAAGCTATTTCTATCGTTATTTTAGTCGTGATAGCTGCAATGATACTTACGGCCATAATACCTTATATGTTGTAGGTATGGTGGGAAAGATAAAAGATGTGATAACACTTCCGATAGAACATGGAGAACAAATGCCGGCTATTGCGATGGAAGCTGTGGTATATGGGGAAGAGAAGGACATTGCGATATATGGGATAGCAAAAATACTAAACCAGTTTGCAGTACAAGGTGTAATGTTGGGCGGCATGAGTTTTTCAGTGCACCTCCCTATACATTCCTATTCTTCGAGAATAAAAACGATGGCAAAAGAGATTAAGAAATCTTGTAAGGAACATCAAGTTTCTGTTATAGAGATTAAGTCTCAGCGAAATCCAGTTATAGAAACTAGCATGGTCGTTGTTACAGGCTATGGATATCTTGAAAAAGAGGCTGATAAGACAGAATTGGAATTAGATAAAGAGGCTAGCATATTATTGTTAAATGAAGTAGCACTAGAAGGTGGATATCGCATACTAGACATGAAAAAAGACACAGTAGAAGAGAGATTTCCAACTAGCTTTTTTGATGCGTATAAAAAGAAAAAGGACAGACTATTTATAGATGAAGAGCTAGGTGTGTGTAGGCAACTGAATAATACTAGGTGTTTTGCAATTGGCGATGGAGGGATTCAAGCGACATTTAATCAAGTGTGTGAAGAGTTAAGTGTTGGAATTGACATCGATATGAAATCTATAACAATTAGTCAAGAGACAATAGAACTTTGCGAGTTTATGGGGATGAATCCGTTTCGCTTATGCTCAACGGGTGCGGCTTTAATAGTGACAACAGATGTAAAAGAGTGTTTAGCGCTACTTTGTGGCAGAGGAATAAAGGCTACTAGAATAGGGAAAACGACAGAAGAATTAGACAGAGTTGTTAGAAAAGGAACAGAAAAAGCCTTTCTAGAAAGGCCAACTGAAGATGAGATTTTAAAAATATTTGTAACTGAATAATAAGGAGGCATTATGAGAAAGAAAATATTGAACTATATTGAACACAATGCAAGAGTGAACCTAAAAGAATTAGCAGTTCTATTGGGAACAGACGAGATTTCTATAGCCAATGAGCTAGCTGACATGGAAAAAGAAAAGATTATTTGTGGATACCACACATTAATCGACTGGGATAAGGTAGAGGTAGAGTTTGTTACCGCACTGATAGAAGTCAAAGTAACACCACAGCGAAATCAAGGGTTTGATCGTATTGCGGAAAGAATATATAACTATCCAGAAGTAGATGCAGTATATTTGATTTCAGGTGCATATGACCTATTATTAACAGTTGAAGCGAGAACACTAAAAGAAGTATCGCAGTTCGTTTCAGATAAATTGTCGCCAATTGATTCAGTACTGAGTACAACTACGCATTTTATATTGAAGAAATACAAAGAAGCGGGAACTATTTTAGTACCGAAAGCAAAATCAGAAAGGATGTTGGTGACACCGTGATGAGAAACCCATTATCAGATAAAGTATTAGAAATAAAACCGTCAGGAATTCGCAAATTTTTTGACATTGTAAGCGAAATGCCAGATGCCATCTCATTAGGTGTAGGGGAGCCAGATTTTGACACTCCTTGGCGAGTGCGCGAAGAAGGAATATATTCATTAGAGAGAGGGCGTACATTCTATACGTCAAATGCTGGACTGAAAGAGCTAAAGATTGAAATAGCAAAGTATATGGAAAGAAAGATAGGTATTTCCTATAATCAAGCATCGGAGGTTATAATAACAGTAGGAGGAAGTGAAGGGATTGATATTGCATTAAGAGCTATGATTAATCCAGGGGATGAAGTTATTATTCCGCAACCAAGCTTTGTGTCTTACTTACCTTGTGCAGTACTAGCAGATGGAGTTCCGGTTGTGATTCCTTTGAAAAATGAGAACGAGTTTAAATTGACGGTAGAGGAATTGGAAGAGGCAGTATCAGAGAAGACAAAGATATTAATTATGCCATTTCCAAATAATCCGACGGGATCAATTATGACAAAAGAGGAATTAGAGCCGATTGCGAAATTTGTGGTTGATCACGACTTGTACGTGATTTCCGATGAGATATACTCGGAGCTTACATATGGGAATGAGCATGTGTCGATAGCAAGCTTTGAAGGGATGAAAGAAAGAACTATCGTAATTAATGGATTTTCAAAGGGATACGCAATGACTGGGTGGAGACTGGGTTATGCTTGCGGGCCGGAAAATATCATCGAGCAGATGGTTAAGATACACCAATTTGCGATTATGTGCGCACCGACAAATAGTCAGTACGCAGCAATAGAGGCGCTGAAAAATTGCGATGAGGAAGTAGCGAAGATGCGAGATGCATACGATCAGAGAAGAAGATTTTTGGTCAATGAATTTAAAAAGATGAATTTAGAGTGTTTTGAGCCATTTGGGGCATTTTACATATTCCCGAGCATTCAAGAGTTTGGAATGACAGGAGAAGAATTTGCCATGAAATTCTTAGAGGAGGAAAAAGTGGCAGTTGTTCCAGGAACAGCATTTGGAGATAGCGGAGAAGGCTTTTTGAGAATATCCTATGCGTATTCTTTGGAAGATTTAAAAGAAGCAATAGGGCGATTGAGTAACTTTGTGGAGCGATTGAGGAACGAGAAGAACTAGCAATGGTTTTTCTACCAAAAAAGGAGCGAACATATGAGGGAAAGAATTGCAGGGAATCAAAAATTCATTTTAGGATTGCAACACGTAGTAGCGATGTTTGGAGCGACGGTATTGGTGCCGCTTTTGACAGGACTTAACACATCGATAGCACTGCTGAGTGCAGGAATAGGAACACTGCTATTTCACGCTTTGACAAAAAGGATGGTACCTGTATTTTTGGGGTCTAGTTTTGCCTTTATCGGAGCGATAGCACTGACCCTAGAGACGCAAGGTCTCGCGGCAGTAAAAGGTGGATTAATCGTGGCTGGATGTGTATACATTATTTTTGCAGCTATCATAAAAGTTGTAGGATATGAAAAGGTAAACAAATTATTGCCACCGATTGTAACAGGACCTATGATTGTAGTGATTGGACTTAGATTGAGTGGGGTTGCTGTTACCTCGGCATTTTATACAATGAATAGCAACGGCGAAAGTGTTGTGAATGGTAAGAGTATTCTTGTATCAGTAACTGTAATTGCGACTATGGTTCTGGTATCGGTGTTCGCAAAAGGGTTTTTAAGTTTATTGCCTGTAATGGTTGCTTTGATTGTGGGGTATATTTTATGTATTCCGTTAGGATTGGTTGATTTTTCGGTGGTTAGTGAAGCGAGTTGGTTTTCGTTTTCAGATCAAACGATAATGGATCAATTACTGACAGTTCCAGAGTTTAATCCGACAGCGATAGCAGCGATAGCGCCGGTGGCACTTGTAACACTGATAGAGCATGTAGGAGATATTACAACTAACGGAGCTGTGGTGGGGAAAAACTTCCTGAAAGAGCCAGGTGTTCATAGAACACTATTAGGAGATGGTGTGGCTACGGTTACAGCAGCCTTACTAGGTGGTCCTGCAAACACTACATATGGAGAGAACACAGGAGTGCTTGCAGTAACGAAAGTTTACGATCCAGCAGTGATTAGAATAGCTGCATGTTTTGCAATTTTAATGGGTGTGATAGGAAAGTTTGGTGGAGTGATTAATAGTATTCCAGAACCTGTAAGAGGCGGAATTAGCGTCATCCTTTTTGGTATGATTGCAAGTGTAGGTGTTCGTATCATTATCAATGCAAGACTTGATTTCTCAAATAGCAGAAACTTAATGATTGCCTCAGTTATAGTAATTTTGGGGATTGGAATATCAACAGATATTCCAATTACAGATTCGGTGAAAATATCAGGGCTAGCAATTGCAGCCGTAGCAGGAATGTTATTAGCAGCAGTGTTACCTGAGACAGATGAAGGAGTTTTACGTGATTAATATAGTATTGTTTGAGCCAGAGATACCTGCTAATACAGGGAATATAGGAAGGACTTGTGTGGCTACAGGGAGTAAGTTGCATTTGATTGAACCTTTAGGATTCCGCTTGAATGAAAAAGCAATCCAAAGAGCAGGTATGGATTATTGGAATGAGTTAGATGTGACAAGATACGTGAACTATGAGGATTTCTTAAAGAAAAATCCGAAAGCAGTAGAGGGAATCTTTATGGCTAGTACAAAAGCCAAAAATGTGTACACAGAAGTGAAATATAAAGACGATTGCTACATTATGTTTGGAAAAGAGAGCAGTGGTATACCAGAAGAGATTTTGGTACATCATAAAGATAGAAGTATTCGAATTCCGATGGGGAATGAAATACGTTCGCTAAATCTAGGGAATTCAGTGGCAGTCATTTTGTATGAGGCATTGAGACAGACAGGATTTCCACAGATGCAGATGGAAGGAAAGCTTCATAATCTAGAGTGGTAATCAGTAACTATCGTCAATATTAAGCATAGAATAATAGAAAAAATATTGGTGATATTATGGAAAACAAACTACCGTATTATATGATGTATTCTGTTCCGAATTTTTTCGATGAGGATAAAATGTCGAAGACTGATTTAGAGTATATGAAGAGTATCTATCCTCAGATGGCAAAGTTAATACTGCCAATCATCGAAGAAACTTGCGATCGATTGGAGTATGAGGGAAGCTTAATCTATGATCAATACCCAGATAAGTTTTTACTCAGGTTATTATCTAGTAGCGCATATAAAGATGTGGAAAAAGAATTGGTAAAAAGAAAACAGAAACCTGAAGAGATAGGTGCAAAGCTGATTAGGGAAATTGTAGAAGTTTTATTATACCAAGAGATTTGTCGGAGAAGAAAAGACAAGCGGAGAAGAAGAAAAATATTGTATTGAGATACAAGGGGAAGAAAAAGGAAGTACAAATGAAAAAAAACATTGTATTTATTGGAATGCCGGCTTCAGGAAAAAGTACAGTAGGAGTTATTGTTGCAAAAGAGTTAGGTTACTCGTTTATCGATACAGATTTGCTAATCCAAAAGCAGGAGGGATGTCTTTTGAAAGACATTATAGCAAAAAAAGGAGTGGATGGATTTTTAGAGGTGGAAAATCAAGTGAACAGGGACGTGGTTGCAGAACGTGCGATTATATCGCCTGGAGGAAGTGTAGTGTATTGTGAAGAGGCGATGGAACATTTTAAAGAAATTGCCACTATTATTTATTTGAAAATAGGGTTTGAACAAATTCAGAGGCGTTTGCGAAATATAAAGAATAGAGGAGTTGTGTTGCGAGAAGGACAGACTCTGAAAATGCTTTATGATGAACGAGCAGAATTATTCGAAAAATACGCAGATATTACAATAGTTCAAGATGAAAAAGATGTAGAAGGTACGATTGCAGAAGTGCTAAAAAGGATAAAGATTTGACATTATTGAAAAGATGTTATATTATGAAAGGCGCGTTATAAACAAATTAAAGCGAAGTTCAAGAGTGAACGAGGTAAAATAATGGAACAATATATTATAAAAGGTGGCACACCGCTAAGGGGAGAAGTAGAGATAGGTGGAGCAAAAAATGCTGCACTGGCTATCTTAGCAGCGGCTTCAATGACGGATGAGAAAGTGCTAATAGATAATCTTCCAAATGTAAATGATATTAATGTGATGATTGATGCGCTGGCTGGAATCGGAGCACAGACAAAGAGAATCGACAAACATACGTTAGAAGTGAGTGGCGACACTATAAACACCATGAAGATTGAATATGATTACATCAAAAAGATTCGTGCATCATATTATTTCCTAGGAGCGTTATTAGCGAAATATAAGAGAGCAGAAGTTGCCCTTCCAGGCGGATGTAATATAGGAAGTCGACCAATTGATTTGCATATCAAAGGGTTTGAAGCCTTAGGTGCAGAAGTAAGCGTGAAGTATGGAACAATTCTAGTTGAAGCAGAACAGCTAAAAGGCGCTCATATCTATTTGGATAAAGTGAGTGTTGGAGCAACTATTAATGTTATGATGGCTGCCACAATGGCAGAAGGAAGAACAATTATAGAAAATGCAGCAAAAGAGCCACACGTAGTAGATGTTGCTAACTTCTTGG
The DNA here is from genome assembly GCA_964369775.1 of uncultured Lachnospiraceae bacterium. Lineage (GTDB taxonomy): Bacteria > Bacillota > Clostridia > Lachnospirales > Lachnospiraceae > CAUPWF01. The sequence continues at coordinate 10,918 of CAYJHQ010000046.1, read as the reverse complement.
CGAGCATGGGAGCAAATATTAGGGGGGCAGGAACAGATGTTATTCGTATAACAGGCGTTCGTCGCCTTCATAAAACTGAATATTCAGTAATACCAGACCAGATAGAGGCAGGTACATTTATGTATGCCGCGGCTGCTACATGCGGAGATGTAACGGTTAAGAATGTAGTGCCAAAGCATTTAGAGGCGACTACAGCAAAATTGTTAGATGTTGGGTGTATTGTAGAAGAGGGCGATGATTCAGTTCGAGTAATCGGAGTGAAAAACTTAAAAGCTACTCATATTTCTACATTGCCATATCCTGGATTTCCAACAGATATGCAACCACAGATGGGTGTTGTACTCGGTTTAGCGAGTGGAACAAGCACGATTGCAGAGAATCTATTTGAAAACCGCTTTAAATACCTAGATGAATTAGCTAGGATGGGTGGAAAGTCGAAGGTAGAAGGTAACGTGGCTATTATCATGGGAGTAAAAGGTTATACAGGAGCAAGAGTGAGTGCACCAGATTTACGTGCAGGGGCAGCACTTGTAATTGCGGGGCTTGCAGCAGAAGGTATTACTCATGTTGAAGATATTGAGTATATTCTTAGAGGTTATGAAGGCCTAGATAAGAAGTTTAAAAGTATCGGAGCGAAGATAGAAAAAGTAAAAACAGAAAAAGAAATTAGAAAATTTATTTTAAAAGTTAGCTAAATCTTATGTGGAGCAGTGGAGATAGAGAGGGTCGATGAAGCTGCGGCAACCCCGAAAGGAAGGTGCCATCCTAAGCGAAGTATCGAACGATAAGAGGGCAATTGGGTGAAGTGAATTCACCAACATATAAAAAAGTCCACTTACCAGTGGGCTTTTTGCGTATTAAAACATAAAGACTAATGAAAATATGTCGTAAAAGAAAGAGGAGATAAAATGGAAAAATTATTATTTACATCAGAATCAGTAACAGAAGGGCATCCAGATAAGATGTGTGATCAAATTTCAGATGCTATATTAGATGCATTGTTAGAGCAAGATCCAATGAGCCGTGTAGCTTGTGAGACAAGTATCACAACTGGCTTGGTATTGGTTATGGGAGAGATTACAACAAATGCATATGTGGATATGCAAAAGATTGTAAGAGAAACGGTTAAGGGAATAGGATACGATAGAGCTAAGTATGGATTTGATGCAGATACTTGTGGAGTTCTTGTAGCTATTGATGAACAATCAAAAGATATTGCTATGGGTGTGGATAAAGCATTGGAAGCAAAAGAAAATAAAATGACTGATGAAGAGATCGAGGCAATTGGAGCTGGTGACCAAGGAATGATGTTTGGTTATGCTTGCAATGAAACAGAAGAGTATATGCCATATCCAATTTCTCTTGCGCATCGATTATCACGCAAGTTATCAGAGGTGAGAAAATCAGGGACTTTAGGTTACTTACGACCAGATGGAAAGACTCAAGTCTCAGTAGAATATGACGAGAATGGAAATCCGCTTAGATTAGATGCGGTAGTATTGTCGACGCAGCATGATGAAGATGTAGATCAAGCACAGATTCACGCAGATGTGAAAAAATATATCTTTGATGAAGTGTTACCAGAGTCGATGGTAGATGAAGATACAAAATTCTTTATCAATCCGACTGGTCGATTTGTAATCGGAGGACCACACGGAGATAGTGGACTGACAGGTAGAAAAATTATTGTAGATACTTATGGTGGAATGGCAAGACATGGAGGCGGTGCATTCTCAGGAAAAGACTGTACAAAAGTAGATAGGTCAGCTGCTTATGCAGCAAGATATGTTGCAAAAAACATAGTTGCTGCTGGAATTGCGAAAAAATGTGAGATTCAATTGTCTTATGCAATCGGAGTTGCAAAACCTACATCGATAATGGTGGATACTTTTGGAACTGGAAAGATCAGTCAAGAAAAGCTTGTTGAGATTATTCGAGGAGAGTTTGATCTAAGACCAGCAGGTATCATCAAGATGCTAGACCTAAGAAAACCAATCTATAATCAAACAGCATCGTATGGACACTTTGGAAGAAACGATTTAAATCTTCCATGGGAAAAACTAGATAAAGTAGATGTTCTAAAGTCGTACCTATAAAATGAGATAATCGCTGAGGTTGTGAGATGGATGGAAAACAAAAACTAAGAGGACAGATTCGTGTATATATGCAGTGGCCAATTTTTATGTCAGTCATATTAATAGCGATGAATGGGTGGATATATTTTGTAGATAGAGTAGCTGGAATGATTATGACTGGCTTTGTTTTAGTGTATATAATTACTGTGTTTGTACTGTATTATTGGAACAAAAAAACTGCTTTGCTTGATTTATTACAGATGTCTAACCAGTTTGAAACGATACAAGATAAGCTGTTAGATAATATTGATACGGCAGTAGCAATCACAACTGAAGATGGAAAAATCGTGTGGAAAAACTGTGCCTTTGGAGAGATGGTGAGTGAGTTTCATCAAAAAGAGCAGCTAATCAGCAGAATTATACCTGCGGTTAATAAGAATGTATTTCCAGGAGGAATGACAGAGTCTTTCAATATTGATGTTCAGTATCAAGAAAAAGAATTGAGCGTTGAGATGCAACGGATTTCAACTCAAGGATTAAAAGAAAATTCTGAGATATTTCAGAGTGTTGGAAAAGGAAAGTCTTTTATAGGGATTACATTCGTTGATGAGACCAGATTAAATGAGTATAAAAGAGAGCAAGATAACCAAAAATTGATAACAGGTTTAATCTACATTGATAATTATGATGAGTTACTAGATAGTGTGGAGGAAGAGAAGCAAGCGCTATTTATAGCTACTGTTGAACGAAAAATCAACCAATACATTGCCGGTGTAGATGGGATTATTAAGAAGTTAGAGAAAGATAAATACTTTGTAATAATAAAGAAAAAGAACTATAAGCAAATTGAAGAAGATAAGTTTTCATTATTAGAAGAAGTGAAAGATGTTAACATGGGAAATACTAGTTCTGCCTCGTTGAGTATTGGATTAGGCCTTGCTGAGAATAACTATATAAAGAGTTATTCGTACGCAAGGGTAGCGATAGACTTAGCTTTAGCAAGAGGTGGAGACCAAGCTATTTTCAAAAACGGAGATGATCTTAGTTATTACGGCGGAAAAAGAGAGTTGACATCTAGATATACAAGGGTAAAAGCGAGGGTAAAAGCAGAAGCGCTGAGAGAATTTATTAGTCAAAAAGATCAAGTGATGATTATGGGACATAAGATTGCAGATGTTGACTCTTTTGGAGCAGCAGTCGGGATATATAGAGCAGCAGTTGCATTGGAGAAGCAAGCTTTTATCGTAATTAATGAGATTACAACTTCGGTGAAGCCGTTTTATGAAGCAATGCTAAATGATGAAGAGTATCCAAGCGATATTTTTCTTACATCCGACCAAGTAAAGCATTATTTATCAGATAATACAATGACAATTGTAGTAGATACAAATCGTCCGCAGTTATGTGACTGCGAGTACTTATTAGAAAATTCAGATACGATAGCGGTACTAGACCATCATCGTCAAAACGAGCGAGGAATTCAAAATGCGGTACTTTCTTATATTGAGCCGTATGCATCTTCAGCAAGTGAGATGGTAGCGGAAATTCTACAATATATCACGGAGAATGTGAAGCTTAGAGGGATAGAGGCGGATTGTTTATACTCTGGAATTTTGATAGATACTAACAACTTTATGAATCGTACAGGAGTACGAACCTTTGAAGCGGCAGCATATTTAAAACGCTGTGGTGCAGATGTTACAAGGGTGCGAAAGCTATTTCGTGATGATATGGACTCATATAGAGGGAAGGCAGAAGCAATAAAAAACGCGGAAGTGTACAAAGAGCATTATGCGATTACGACTTGCCCAGCAAAAGGTGTAGAAAGCCCTACTGTATTAGGCGCACAAACAGCAAATGAGCTACTAGATATCAGCAAGATAAAAGCATCGTTTGTCCTGACGGATTATAACGGAGTGATATATTTGAGTGCGAGATCCATTGATGAATTAAATGTGCAAGTCGTAGCAGAAAAACTTGGTGGTGGAGGTCATATAAATGTGGCTGGAGCGCAGTTTAAAGATATGACAATTGCTGAAGTAATTAAACAGTTAAAAGTTGTACTAGACGAAACGATAGAAAGAGGAGACATATAGAATGAAAGTTATTTTACTAGAAGATGTAAAAAGTGTAGGGAAAAAAGGCGAAGTTGTTGAAGTGAGCGATGGATATGCAAGAAATGTTATCTTAAAGAAGAACAAGGGGTTAGAAGCAACTGGTAAGAACTTGAATGATTTAAGATTGAAAAATGAAAATGAAGAGAAAAAAGCTGCTGAGTATTTACAAGAGTGTCAAACGCTAAAAGAGAAGATTGAAGAAGGAAACATTGCAGTTTCTATCAAAACAGGAGAAGGCGGACGCGCTTTTGGTTCGGTTTCAACTAAAGAAATCGCAGAAGAAGTGAAAAAGCAGATGGGTTACGAGATTGATAAGAAGAAAATATTGCTAAAAGATGCGATAAAGACCCTAGGAAATCATTCTGTACCAGTAAAGCTTCATACAAAAGTCACAGCTGAGTTGAAAGTAATAGTGAAAGAGGCTTAGGAGGAATACAATGGAAGAGGCTCTGATTAAAAGAATATTTCCGCATAGTGTAGAAGCGGAGCAGTCGGTGGTAGGAGCGATGTTGCTAGATAAAGATGCAATATTAGCTGCTTCGGAAATTATCAGTAAAGACGACTTTTATCAAATGGCGTTAGGTGCGTTATTTGAAGCTATGGTAGAGCTTTATTCAGAGGGAAAAGCAGTAGATTTAATTACTCTTTCCAACAGATTGCAAGAAAAAGACTTGCCACCAGAAGTGAGAAGTGCTGAATATTTGGGACAGTTGATTAATGCAGTTCCAACTTCAGCGAATATAAAGCATTACGCCCAGATCGTAATGGAAAAATCGATGCTTCGAAAAGTGATAAAGCTAAATGAAGAGCTAGCGAATACGTGTTACTTGGGAAATGAGCCACTAGATGCGATTTTGGATATGACAGAGAAGAGGGTTTTTGAGCTGGTGCAAAAGAGAAACTCGGGAGATTCTGTGCCGATTAGAGAAGTTGTCTTCAATGCTCTTAATAAGATTGCGGATGCGGCTAAGTCAAAAGGAACTGTAACAGGAATCCCAACAGGTTTTCTTGATCTTGATTATAAGACAGCAGGGCTACAACCTTCAGATTTAGTATTGATAGCAGCGAGGCCTTCAATGGGAAAAACTGCCTTTGTGTTAAATATTGCGCAGCATGTTGCTATTAACTGCCAAAAAGCAACAGCTATATTCAGTCTAGAGATGTCAAAAGAGCAGTTGGTAAACCGTTTGTTCTCGTTGGAATCACAAGTAGATGCGCAGGCACTTCGTACAGGTAATCTAAAAGATGAAGAGTGGGAGAAGCTTGTAGAAGGGGCAGGTACAATAGGGAAGTCTAGATTAATTATAGACGATACGCCTGGTATATCTATCTCAGAACTTCGCTCTAAGTGTAGAAAATATAAATTAGAGCAAGGGCTTGATATTATTATTATTGATTACCTTCAATTGATGACAGGAAGTGTTGGGAAAAGAAGCGAGTCTAGACAGCAAGAAATTTCGGAAATTTCAAGATCTTTAAAAGGATTAGCAAGAGAGTTGAGCGTTCCTGTACTTGCGTTGTCGCAGTTAAGTCGTGCAGTAGAGCAAAGGCCTGATAAAAGACCGATGATGTCCGATTTAAGAGAGTCAGGGGCGATTGAACAGGATGCGGATGTTGTTATGTTTATCTATAGAGATGATTATTATAATAAAGATTCAGAGATTAAAAATGTAGCAGAAATCATAATTGCAAAACAGCGTAATGGTCCAATAGGAACTGTAAGTTTAGCATGGTTACCGCATTATACAAAGTTTGGAAATTTAAAACGACAAGACTAAAAAATAAAACAAACCCAGATATATGAAAAGGGTTTGTTTTATTTTTTTAATATAATAAATGCTGAATTTCTAAATCCTCAAAGTTATCTTGTGTGACGTAGGTAAATCCAGTATCAACGAAAGATTCATTAGCTAATCCTAATGAGGCGCGTAGTGCAGCAACAACAGTAGCATAACCTGTTCCGAATGGATTTTCAACCATTAGCCCTTCAATCTTTCCATTGTTTAATGCATCTACTTGTTCGCTTGTGCTACCAAAAGATAAAATAGAAAAGTAATCATAATCTTTTTTTGCAGAATCAAGAGTTTCTAACAGTAAGGAGTTTGATGTTTCGTCCAATGTAAGAAAACCTGCAATATCACTGTGGTTTTCGAGATGATAATTCAACACGTCTTGATCGCTTATCTCTTCGATAGTGATATGGCTTTCTTCTACAATTCCATAATTTCTTTCATCGACTATCTTTGTTTTTAACGAGGTCAAATCATCTAAAGTGATAAACTCAACCAATTGAATATCAGGATAACTAGCAGCTAGCTGAGTGGTTAAGGTTTCTTTCATAGCAATGCTATTACTACTGTTATCACTGTCTGCAATACATAAAATCTTTCCGGTTTTATCAATTTGCTCAGCTAAGTTAGAGAGCGCAGAAGTGCATAAAACCTCTTTGTTAGAGCCAATAGTAGATGAGATATTTGCGTAATCAGTGATAGAATCAAAGGCGATGATCGGAATACCATTTTCAATAGCTAGATCGAGTTGCACTTCAAAGGCTCCGGTTTCAGCTGTCGAAATTCCAATTGCCAAAGGATAACGTGCAGCCTCCTCATCTAAGATATTTACCTGTTCTTCAATGCTTCCAGTTTCTTCGGGTGCATTAAAATTTAAAGAAAGTTTATCGCTATCAGAAAATTCTAAATATTCATTGATGTCATCAACTGCCTTTTGTGCACCTTCTTCAAGGGACGTCCAATAGGATGCGCTTTCATCTTGAGCAATGAGGGATATAGTCATTTCAGGGTCTACGTTTAAATCATGTATATTAGTGTACGCTTGTGGTTGAATCAATGCTAAGGCAGTTTCAAATGGTTCGTTGACAGGTGTGTCAGAGGCTTGACCAGTATCAACTTTGTAAGTGGAATCTTCGTTATTAGAAAACGATTCACATCCATGCAAAAGGATAGAACTGTTTATCAGCAAAGCAACAAGCAAAATACTTCGTTTTTTCATTTTTTGAATACTCCTTTCAAAAATCGCAAAATTGCTATCCTTATAATATACACCATTTTGTGAAAAAGGAAAGTATATTTTAAAAATGTTTTGGATAAAATAATTGTGAAAACAGTATTAAGTATATTGTATACAATAAAGAACAAGAATCTATACTAGATGACTTGACTACAACTTAGGTTAGTTATAAGATGGTCTTGTAAAAGAAAATGTGAAAAGCATTGCAGATAAATAATAGGAGGAACAAAATAATGAAAAGAAGATGGCATGACAACTGGGAAGGATTTTCAGTAGGAAAGTGGAATAGAACTTCAATCAACGTACGTGATTTCATTCAGAGAAACTATGTACCATATGATGGAGATGGGTCATTCTTAAAAGGTGCAACAGAAGCAACAGATAAGCTTTGGGCACAAGTAATGGAACTAACAAAGCAAGAGAGAGAAGCAGGTGGAGTGCTTGATATGGATACGAAGATTGTTTCTTCTTTGACTTCTCATGGAGCAGGTTATCTAGACAAAGATTTAGAGCAAATTGTGGGATTTCAGACAGATAAACCATTTAAGCGTTCATTACAACCATTTGGTGGAATTCGTATGGCAGAGAGTGCGTGTTCTGAAAATGGATACAAAGTAGATCAAGAAGTAGTTGATATCTTTACAAAATATAGAAAAACTCATAACCAGGGTGTGTTTGATGCATACACTCCAGAGATGAAGATGGCGAGAAAATCAGGAATCATCACAGGGCTTCCAGATGCATATGGTCGTGGAAGAATTATTGGAGACTATAGACGTGTAGCATTATATGGAGTTGATATCTTAATTGAAGATAAAAAAGAGCAGCTAGCGACATCACTTGTAAGAATGACAAGCGAAAACATCAGATTACGAGAAGAGTTATCTGAGCAGATTCGTGCTCTTGGAGAGTTGAAAGAGTTGGGAGATATTTACGGCTGCGATCTAAGTAGACCAGCGAAAAATGCAAAAGAAGCTATTCAATGGTTATACCTAGGATATCTTGCAGCAGTAAAAGAGCAAAATGGAGCAGCAATGAGTCTCGGGCGTACGTCTACATTTATAGATATCTATATTGAAAGAGATTTAAAGAACGAAGTGATAACAGAAGAAGAAGCACAAGAATTCATCGATCACTTCATAATGAAGCTTCGTTTAGTTAAATTTGCACGTACACCAGAGTATAATATGCTCTTCTCGGGAGATCCAACTTGGGTAACAGAGACAATTGCAGGTATGGGAGTAGATGGACGTCATATGGTAACAAAGTCGTCTTACCGTTATTTGCACTCACTAGACAATCTTGGAACTTCACCAGAGCCAAATCTAACAGTGTTGTGGTCAACGAAATTACCAAGGAACTTTAAAGAGTACTGTGCGAAGATGTCGATTAAAACTTCATCGATTCAGTATGAAAACGATGATTTGATGAGATCGACAATGGGAGATGATTACGCAATCGCTTGTTGTGTATCGTCGATGAAGATTGGTAAAGAGATGCAATTCTTTGGAGCGAGAGCAAACTTAGCAAAATGTATGCTTTATGCGATTAACGGTGGAATGGATGAGAAGATCAAGATGCAGGTTGGGCCAAAGTATCGTCCGGTGGAAAGTGAGTATTTAGACTTTGACGAAGTTATGGTAAAGTTTGATGACATGATGGAATGGCTTGCAGCATTATATGTGAATACATTAAATATCATTCACTATATGCATGATAAATATAGCTACGAAAGAATTCAAATGGCATTACACGACAGGGAAGTAAAGCGTTATTTTGCGACAGGTATTGCTGGTCTATCGGTAGTAGCGGATTCATTAAGTGCAATTAAATATGCAAAGGTAAAAGCAATTAGAGATGAGAGCGGATTAGTTGTTGACTACGAGATTGAGGGTGAGTTCCCTAAATACGGAAACAATGATGACCGAGTAGATGATATTGCAGCAAAACTAGTAAGTGACTTTATGAATAAGATTCGTAAGCATCACACATACAGAAAAGGTGTTCCAACGATGTCAATTCTTACTATTACATCAAATGTAGTATACGGTAAGAAGACAGGAAATACACCTGATGGTAGACGTTACGGAGAGCCATTTGCACCAGGGGCAAACCCAATGCACAGAAGAGATACAAACGGTGCACTAGCTTCATTGGCATCAGTTGCAAAGATTCCGTTTAGAGATGCGGAAGATGGAGTTTCAAATACATTCTCTATTATACCAGGAGCGTTAGGTAAAGATAATATGGTATTTGCAGGAGAATTAGATATAGATAGAATTGAAGATTGCAAAGATCAAGCTTGCATGATTCCGAACCTAGAAGACGGAATGGATGCGTAAGCGAAATTAGAAAGGAGTAATTAATTATGTCAGTAAGTCAAAATCAAGTAGACAATTTAGTATCAATGTTAGATGGTTATGTTGAGCAAGGTGGTCATCACTTAAATGTAAATGTTTTTACAAAAGAAACATTATTGGATGCACAAGCACATCCAGAAAAATATCCTCAACTAACAGTTAGAGTTTCAGGATATGCAGTTAACTTCGTTAAGTTGACAAAAGAGCAACAAGACGATGTTATATCAAGAACCTTCCACGAAGGTATGTAGTTATGGTAGAAGGATATGTCCACTCGATAGAGAGTTGTGGTACAGTGGATGGTCCAGGGATAAGGTATGTCATATTCTTGCAAGGGTGTCCTATGAGGTGTCTTTATTGCCATAACCCAGATACTTGGGATATGTCAACTGGCACGAAGATGACAGTGAGAGAAGTTCTAGAAAAATTCTATTCTAACATGGCGTTCTATAGAACCGGTGGCGTTACAGTCACCGGGGGAGAACCCATGTTACAGATGGAGTTTTTGATAGAACTTTTTCGAAACTTAAAGAGTAGAGGCGTTCATACGACTTTGGATACATCGGGAATAGTATTTCAGGCCAGAAACCATAAACTTACAGAGCAATTAGAAGAATTGTTGCGATATACAGATTTAATCTTGCTCGATATCAAGCATATTAGATCGGATAAGCACAAAGAATTGACGGGATTTAATAATGAATCTATCATTGCATTTGCTAGATACCTAGATAGAAAGGGCGTACCGGTTTGGATTAGGCATGTAGCTGTGCCAGGTATCACATTATTTAAGGAGTATCTAGAAGAACTAGGTGAGTTTATAGCAACTTTGAATAATGCGAAAGCCATCGATGTCTTGCCATATCATTCTTTGGGGCAAGCTAAGTATGAAGAATTAAACGAAGAATATAAATTAGCAGGTGTCCCAGATGCTACAACAGACGAAGCGGCAGCAGCTAAAAATATAATATTGAATGCATATAAAAAAACGAAGACGCAACGAACATAAGTTAGCGAATGAAGTGATAACATTCTCTTGAATTAAGAGAAGAGTTGTAATAGAATATGGGTAGGGACGAGAGTCACTAATAGAGGGTAAGGAGGATAATCATTATGGCATATAAAATTTCAGAAGAGTGTGTAAGCTGTGGAGCATGTGAATCAGAGTGCCCAGTAAGCGCAATTAGCCAAGGAGATAGCCAATATGTAATTGATGCAGATTCATGTATTGATTGTGGCGCATGTGCAGGACAATGTCCAGTGGAAGCAATCGAGGCTTAATTAAAAAATGTGAGATGAAATTCTGAAGAGAGGGGCGAGTGTAGCTCCTCTCTTTTTT
>CAYJHQ010000045.1:0-19063 GCA_964369775.1 uncultured Lachnospiraceae bacterium | reverse complement strand
CAAGAAAGCAGCTTCCACTTTTTTCAAGTAGTAGCTGCTATTTTTCATTTGCTATTTATTTCATGTGCGCTACATTTCGAACAAGCACCCCCGCACGTTACTTAAGCAGTTAACTCAACCCAGGCACCCTTACGGCACCCGGAAGGTTCTACTTAGTGCTGCTTTGTTCCCAACCTGACACGGTTCATAGATTCCCGTCGCGTAAGACCCAAGTTTCAACGCCACTTACCTAAGGCAGCTACGCAAATCCAAGCCCTCCATGTAGCATCACCCCTACTATAGCGGATTGTAGGTACAAGGCACCGCTAGCGCCCCGGCTGCACGATTTGTATCATACCACAAAGCTCCACAAAATGCAAGGTTTTACTTCAATCGAAACGATTTTTTCTATACTTTAGTACACCCTCTACAAATTTGACTGTTTTCATCTAATTTGCTTGATTCTTGTATTTTTTCATGATACAGTACTTTATGTAAGCAATGATAAATTTTTAATAAAAAGAAGAGGTGGAGATTATGGGTAAAATTGTAGTAGTAGGTGCAAATCATGCTGGAACTGCTTGCATAAACACTATGCTTGACAACTATTCTGGCAATGATATCACTGTATTTGATTCTAACAGTAATATTAGCTTTCTAGGTTGCGGAATGGCACTTTGGATTGGAAAACAAATTGATGGACCTGAGGGTTTATTTTATTCCAATAAGGAGACATTAGAAGCAAAAGGTGCAAAAATTCATATGGAAACAATGGTTGATAATATTGATTTCGACCAAAAGATTGTATACGCAACTGCTAAAAATGGGGAAACCTATGAAGAAAGCTACGACAAATTAATCCTTGCAACTGGCTCTTGGCCAATCGAGCCTAATATTCCAGGCGCTGATCTTGAAAATGTTCAATATGTCAAGTTATATCAACACGCGGAAGAAGTAATCAAAAAATTAGAGACTCAACCAGAAATCAAAAACGTGACCGTTGTAGGCGCTGGCTACATTGGTGTAGAGCTTGCAGAAGCTTTTGAGCGATGTGGAAAAAACACTACTCTTGTGGATATAGCAGACAGTTGTTTAACTGCCTATTATGATGATATTTTCACATCTAAAATGCGCGACACTTTAGAAAAGCACGGTATCAATACTGAATTTGGTCAAAAAGTCCTTGAACTTAAAGGAAATGGGCGAGTAGAAAAAATCGTAACTGATAAAAAAGAAATTGATGCAGATATGGTCATACTTGCCGTTGGCTTTAAGCCTAATACGACTCTTGGAAAAGATAGATTAGAATTATTTGCTAACAACGCTTACAAGGTGAATCTAAATCAAGAGACTAGTGAACACGGTGTGTTTGCAATTGGAGATTGCGCAACTGTGTATGACAACTCTATCGAGAATACAAATTATATAGCTTTGGCAACTAATGCCGTTCGCTCTGGAATTGTAGCTGCACACAACGCATGCGGAACTGACCTACCTTCTATTGGAGTCCAGGGTTCTAACGGAATCTGTATCTATGGATATAATATGGTTTCGACCGGAATCACAGCTTGTAAAGCCGCAAAACTAGGAATTGACATAGAGTATACTGACTTTACTGATAACCAAAGACCTGAATTTGCAAGAGAAAATTCAGAAGTATCTATACGTATCGTATATGACAAGAACACAAGAAGAGTCCTTGGTGCGCAGATGGCTTCAGAATATGACTTGTCTATGGGTATTCATATGTTCTCACTAGCAATCCAGGAAGGAGTAACTATTGATAAATTAAAACTCCTAGATATCTTCTTCCTTCCTCATTTTAATAAACCTTACAATTATATTACTATGGCCGCAATTACAGCAAAATAAGATTTCTAACGTGACGCCAATTCTTTTTTACAAAAGAATTGGCGTCATTTATATATTTTATTTTTCCTTCGCTTATATTTTCTAAAAAAACTCCGATATATATTACACAGATTGATCTTCATTCAAGAAAAAGCAAGGAGGTTTCTAATGAAAGCATTTAATGATCTATACGTAAAGCAACCGAGAAATGTCGCACCTGAAGTTGTAAAAAATTTATCCAAAAGCGAAAAAGAAGCAGTTTTATCATCAACCTTCTCAAAAACAGATAAACCTGCAGATTTAGATACTTTAGAGCTTTATTTAAAAGAAAAAGAGGCTTCTTTGGAAGCGCTCAATCAAAAAGAAATGATGGAATCAGAACTTGCTGCTTCCAAATCTCAAATAGAAAACACAATACGTACATTTGACATTCTTTTAAAGTGTATTAAAATCGCCACCAGAATTATTGCAGGTGATAGGGTACCACGGCAAGACGAGCAACTGCTTATGGAGCATTACCCTGATATTTATGCCTCTGCTAAAATTTTACAAGAGCAAAACGAAGATGGTAAAAAGCATAAAAGTCTTGCAGATAAAGTTGCAGATCCTAGTGAACCTGCTGAACCAACCGATTATTCTGACCTTCGTACCGAATTAACAGACTCTATATCCCAACTTGAGTCTGCCATTACAGAGACTGCTCCATCCTCATAATAAATATCCAAATTTTCACATTTAACATTTTAAAAAACATTTGTCTTGACACCGCGAACACTTTAGTGTAGTATAGTAAAAAACATAAACACATAAAAGACTATGATGAGAAGAGTATTCTAATACAGAAGTTTCAGAGAGCTGTTGGTTGGTGTGAAACAGCACAGAGTTTTAGAGGAAGAACATCTCGGAGTTGCTAACCGAACGCATTTGCTAGTAGGCTTAGACGTATCTAGTGCGTTAATCTAGTAGGCATCGACTTTTTATTTCTGTGCTGATTTGAGAGGGTTTTTTAACCTATCTGGGTGGTACCGCGGAAGAACTTATGACTTTCGTCCCTATTTTGGGATGAAAGTCTTTTTTTATTCTAATTGAAATAAAAGTCTTTTTTATTCTAGTTGAAAATGAGAAAGTGAGGAATATAACAATGTTAAGAACAATTTATTGTGGAAAAACAAGTGAACAACAGATCGACACCTCTATAACCGTATGTGGTTGGGTTCAGACAAAACGTGATATGGGTGGAGTAATCTTTATTGACTTAAAGGATCGAGAAGGTACTCTTCAAGTGGTATGCGATGCTAATAACATGAGTAATCAAGACTTTCTATTCGTAGAGAGCTTGAAGAACCAATCTGTAGTTCAATTTTCTGGAAAAGTACGCCTTCGTGATAAAGAGACAATCAATGAAAAAATCACCACTGGAACAGTGGAGCTTTTTGCAAGTAACATCAAAATCTTATCACAAGCCGAAACCCTCCCGTTCTCTCTTGATGACGATATAAGTATTCGCGAGGATCTGCGACTCAAGTACCGTTTCTTAGATGTTCGAAGACAGGAGCTATTTCAGAACTTAAAGTTTCGGCACAAAGTACAAAAGTTAACTCAAGATTATCTTGATGCTGAAGAATTTATAGCAGTTGAAACGCCGATGCTCACTAAAAGCACTCCTGAAGGCGCTAGAGATTACCTCGTTCCTAGCCGTGTACACAAAGGTACTTTCTACGCATTGCCGCAATCTCCTCAGATTTTCAAACAACTTCTTATGGTGGGTGGTTTCGATAAATATTACCAAATTGCTCGCTGCTTTAGGGATGAGGATTTGCGCGCTGATAGACAGCCTGAATTTACTCAAGTTGATATGGAGATGTCATTTGTCGAGCAAGAGGACATTCTCGTTCATCTAGAAAATCTTTTTAAATATGTTTTCAAAGGCGCTCTAGATGTTGAGTTCACTGAACCCTTTCAACGAATCACTTGGCATGAAGCTATGGATTACTACGGAAGTGATAAACCTGATCTTCGCTTCGATCTTCCAATTGTTGACCTTACTGATATTGCAAAGACTTGTGACTTTACAGTATTTCGCAATATCGCTGATGACGGCGGTTTTGTAAGAGCTATCAACGTGAAGGGTTGGGCCGACTATAACCGTAGCGATGTGGAAGAGTTGACTCACAAAGCAATCTCCTATGGTGCAAAAGGGATGGCATGGATTGCACTTCGTCCAGATGGCGAAATTTATTCTATCCTTACTAAATTTTTATCTCAGAGCGATATGGATGCAATACTCAAGGAAATGGATGCAAAACCAGGTGATTTCATCTTGTTTTGCGCAGATAAATTGGATGTTGTTCGCAAAACGCTTGGGGCTCTCCGCCTAGATATTGGAGATAAGCTTGGCCTTCGAAAGAAAGATGATTTTAAGATGCTAATTGTGACAGACTTCCCTCAATTCGAATACTCTGAAGAAGAAAATCGCTTCATAGCAATGCACCATCCATTTACCATGCCGTATGAAGAGGACGTTAAATACCTGCTTTCCGACCCTGGTAGAGTTCGTGCTCAGGCTTATGACATCGTCCTTAATGGAGTAGAACTTGGAAGTGGAAGTATTCGTATCTTTGATAAAGACATTCAAAAAGAAATGTTTCTAGCACTTGGTTTTTCTCAAGAAGAGATTGATGAGCGCTTTGGCTTTATGGTGGATGCCTTTAAATATGGTACACCTCCACATGGTGGTTTTGCTTTTGGATTAGACCGACTTGTCATGCTTATGGTTGGTGCGCAATCCTTAAGAGATGTTATCGCCTTCCCTAAGGTGAAAGATGCTTCTTGTGTCATGACGCAAGCCCCAAGTATCGTAGACGATGAACAACTAGAGGTTCTCGAACTTGGACTCACCGAACAAGGACGTGAAGGAAAATCCACACGAAAAAAGAAGACAAAAAAGATTGATGTAAATAATGTAGCTCATCTTGCTAGACTTACGCTCACTCCAGAAGAGCAAAAAGCCATGGCACCTGAGATGGAGGCAATTATTGATTTTGCAAACCAACTAAGCTTAATTGATACTGATGGTATTGATATTACAGCTCATGTAGTTCCTATGGAAAACGTATTTCGCACAGATTCTGTAGAAATTCCAGGGAACCAAGAAGAGTTACTACTCAATGCACCTACAAAATACGAGGGCTATATCACTGTCCCAAAGGTTTTAGAATAGGAGGAATGAACAATTGGATTTAAAAAAACTTACACTCGTTCAACTACAAGAAAAGCTCTCTGATAAAGAGATTTCTTCTGTTGAACTTACAAACGCATATATAGATGGTATTGAATCAAAGGATAGCTCTATCGGTGCTTACATTTCTTATAATTTTGACCAAGCAAAATCTACTGCACAAAAAGTGGACGATAAACGACTACAAGGAGAACCTTTATCTCCTCTAGCAGGTATTCCTTGTGGAATCAAAGATAATATCTGCACAAAAGGAATTACCACCACTTGCGCATCAAAAATGTTGGAAAGTTTCATTCCTCCATATAATGCTTATGTGATGGAACAACTAAATTCGCAAGATATCGTTATGCTTGGAAAGCTTAACATGGATGAATTTGCGATGGGTTCTACTACAGAAAATTCTTATTTTAAAACCACAAAAAATCCACGCAACACAGATTATGTGCCTGGAGGTAGTTCTGGTGGTTCTGCAGCCGCTATTGCTGCTGACGAAGCAGTCTTTACCTTAGGTTCTGATACCGGTGGTTCCATCCGACAACCTGCCGCTTTTTGTGGGGTAGTTGGTATGAAGCCTACCTACGGTACAGTTTCACGAAATGGTTTAATCGCTTTTGCATCATCCCTTGATCAAATTGGCCCACTTACAAAAGATGTAAAGGACAACGCTATTGTCTTAAATGCCATTGTTGGGCACGATAAAAAAGACAGCACTTCCATCAATAAACACTATAACAATTTTTCGGTTGATATCGGACGTAGTGTAAAAGGTATGAAAATCGCTTTACCTAAAGAATATTTTGGAAAAGGTATCTCTAATGAAGTACGTCAAGCAGTTCTTGATGCCGCAAAAGTATACGAAGCGCTAGGCGCTACAGTGACTCAAGTATCCTTGCCCTCTCTTGACCTTGCGCTTCCTGCTTACTATGTAATCTCTAGTGCTGAAGCATCTTCAAATCTCGCTAGGTTTGACGGAATTCGTTATGGTCACCGCACTGAAAACTTTACCGATCTCGAAGAATTATATAAAAAGTCACGAAGCGAAGGTTTTGGTAAGGAAGTAAAGCGCCGAATCATGCTTGGATCTTTCGCCTTAAGTTCTGGTTACTACGATGCTTATTATAAAAAAGCATTGCAAGTTCGCACCTTGTTAATGCAAGATTTTGCAAAAATATTTGAAGAATACCAATGTATTTTATCACCAGTTGCACCAACTGCTTCTTATAAAATAGGAGAAAAGAGCGAAACACCACTTGAAATGTATATGGGCGATATCTTCACCGTTCCTGTTAACATCGCTGGTCTTCCTTCCTTGTCTCTTCCTTGTGGCGAAACAAAAAAAGGGTTACCAATTGGAATGCAACTCATCGGAAAGACATTTAGCGAAGCTACACTATATAGAATTGGATATGCTTTTGAACAAGTAAAAGGTGCATATCATACTACAAAGCATAGGGAGGATTAGAACAATGATTAAGGATTATGAAATGGTCATCGGTTTGGAAGTACACTGCGAATTGAATACCAAGACTAAAATCTTCTGCAGCTGTCCCACAACCTTTGGCGCCAAACCAAATACACAAGTGTGCCCTGTCTGCTTAGGGATGCCCGGAACCCTTCCTGTACTTAATGAGGAAGTTGTTAATTCAGCTATCAAAGCTGGTCTTGCAACCAGTTGTGAGATTAGTAGATTTTCTAAACAAGACAGAAAGAATTATTTTTATCCAGACCTACCAAAGGCTTATCAAATCTCACAATATGATTTACCGCTTTGTTATGGTGGACACTTAGATATTGAAACTGATGATGGTAGCAAGCGAATTGGAATCACTAGAATCCATATAGAAGAGGATGCTGGTAAATTGGTTCATGACGATACTCAAGGAACTATGATTGACTGTAATCGCTGCGGTGTTCCTCTTATAGAGATTGTATCCGAACCAGATATTCGTTCCGCCAAAGAGGCTGTTGCTTATTTCAAAAAGTTACGAGCCATCCTTCTCTATACAGGAATTTCGGATTGTAAGATGAACGAAGGCTCTCTTCGCTGTGATGTCAATTTATCTGTCCGTAAACAAGGGGAAGAAAAATTTGGTACTCGTACAGAGATGAAGAACTTAAACTCTTTTCAATTTATTCTAAAGGCTATTGAATACGAATACAAACGCCAAGTAGAAGCCATTGAGAAAGGCGAAGAAATCATACAGGAAACTAGAAGATTTGATCAGTCTAGCGGAAAGACTTTTTCTATGCGAAAGAAAGAAGACGCTAATGATTATCGCTATTTCCCTGATCCTGATTTGGCTCCGATCATTACTTCTAAACAAACCCTAGAGAAATTGAAATCATCTATTCCTACATTGCCAGATGCGAGAAAAGAACTTTACATCAGTAAATACGGACTCACTGCTTACGATGCTGAACTCATTACAAATGATATGGATATCTCAGATTACTTTGAGAGTGCTGCAAAAGTCACTGTGCATACCAAACTTCTTGCCAACTTGCTTATCGGTGAGGTGTTCAAACTTCTAGAAAGCGAAGAAGATCTTCCTCAGATTCCTGCATCTTCACTCGGAAAAATTGCAGAACTTCTAGGTACTGATTATATCAACAGCAGTGTTGGAAAGAAACTGATTAAAGATTTATGGAGGACAGATGAATCAACTGACATAAAGGCATATGTAGATTCACACGACTTGGCACAGATTAGCGATCCTACAATCTTAGAGAGTTATGCTAAAGAAATCCTTAAAAACTCTCAAAAACTAGTAGCTGATTATAACAGCGGAAAAAAGAATGCTTACAAAGCTATGATTGGTCAAGTAATGGCTAAAACAGGAGGAAAAGGAAATCCTGTGATGATTAATGAGATTATCTTGAAGTTGTTAGATGACCTATAATACAGAAAAGGAGTACGCAGCATGTTTGACCAAAAACTGCGCACTCCTTTTCTTTCTTACTTTTATAAATGAATCGGTTCAAATATTATCTCTTTTTCTTCTGTTTCTAAGCATATACAGTAATTTTTCTCTACCTTTAACTCTTCCGTTAAATATACTTCGATATATGCATCGCCTTCACAAGTCACTTTTTGCATGAACTCAAGGCTTTCTCCTGTCTTTAAAATATATGCTCTCTTCACTTTATTTCCTATGTTTAAAATCTCAAGTCGACTCTTTTGCTTTACCATATGCAGGAAGATTTTATAGTCTTTTCTAGTAAAGTAGATTCCTTGAATATCATAACAATAATCTCCAAAATATTTTGTACCAATAATTCCATCTTCATTCTCTGAGACGTATGCACCTACTTTATCTAGTACTTCTAAGCTTCCTTCTGGAACTACTCCATCCGCATCTGGTCCAATATTCAATAGATAATTCCCGCCTCTACTATTAATCTTAACTAATAGTTCTAATACATCATCTGCTTTTTTCCAATGTTCATCTGTAAAGCTATATCCCCATGTATCATTCAGTGTAGCAGGTACCTCCCAATCTCCTTCGATTCGTGAACTTGGAATAAAGTTATCTCCTGTCGTTAGATACTCTCCCATTCCATTTCCAATCCGGCCGCTAATTACACAATTTGGTTGTAACTCTTTAACAAAATAGTACAGCTCTTCACTTTGCTCTTTTGTCATATCTACGGGTGTATCAAACCATATTAATCCAATTTCACCGTATTCTGTAAGAATCTCTTTCATCTGAGGTTTGCACTTTTCGTCTAAGTACTTTCTAAAATCTTTCCCCGAGTTATCCACTCCATACATATGACCATTAGGGTCATCCCAGTCCTGTGCTTGTGAATAATACAGTCCAAGCTTCAATCCATACTCTTCACATGCTAACTGTAACTCCTTTAGAACATCTCTTCCACAAGGAGTCGCATCTACAATATTATACGCATTACATTTGGAGTGATACATCGCAAAACCTTCATGATGCTTTGTCGTAAATACGATATACTTCATCCCCCACTCTTTTGCTTTTCTAGCAATCTCTCGCGCATCAAAATTTTGTGGATTAAACTGTTTTGCTAATTCACGATACTCTTCTGCTGGTATCTTAAAGTCTAACATAATCCACTCCGCAATATTATTTGTCTCTTTCCCCTTGTATTGACCACCAAGAATCGAGAACAATCCCCAATGAATAAACAATCCATACTTAGCATCCTTAAACCACTGTTGCCCAGAATCTCTCATTACTAACCTCCTATATGATAATTTTCCATTTACTCAAGAGCATTTTTCAAATCTTCAATTAAGTTTTCTGCTCCTTCTAACCCGCAGTGAATACGTATCAACCCTTTATCATGATTCGTCATTTTTAAAAATTCCATATCTTCATCAGACATTGCATATAATGGATTTAAAACAAGACTTTCAAACCCACCCCATGAACATCCAATTTTGAAATGTTTTAGTTTATTAATAATACTTAACGTGTCTTCTGGGTTATCTTTTAATACAAAGCTAATTAACCCCGTATGACCTGATTGCTGCTTATCTATCAATTCTTTTTGAGGGTGTGATTCCAAGCCTGTGTAATACACTTGTTTTACTCTTTCGTGATTTTCTAAAAAAGTAGCAACTTTCATAGCTATCTCCTGATGCTTTTCTAGTCTTACAGTCATAGTCCGAAGTCCTCGCAATGCCAACCACGCTTCTTGTGGTCCTAAAATGGCACCGAATAGCTCTCTAGAATCAAACTGTAGTCGCAGTCCCAACTTTTTATCTTTCACTATCAGCATTCCTCCAATTACATCACTGTGTCCGCTAATGTATTTTGAAAGAGTATGCATCACAATGTCTACTCCCATATTCAACGGTTTTTGGTAGAGCGGTGTACAATATGTATTATCCAAATATGTTAGTATTCCACGTGCTTTGGCAATCTTTGTCACTGCCTCTATATCCATAACCTTGAACACAATTGATGACGGACTCTCTAATATGATTAAATCTGTATTTTCTTGAATCAGCCCACTCAACTCTCCTACATCTACTCCATCCCAATAAGAAACAGACATATTGTAACGTGGAACAAAAATTTTCTCTAAAATATTTTTCACAGGACTATATGTGTTGCGTATACAAATCACATGGCTTCCAGCTTTACAACTTGCTAAAATTGCTGCTGATGTAGCACCCATTCCACTTGAAAATGCTATCCCTTGACACCCATTTTCTAGCGCTGCGACTTTCTGCTCTAAAAGCTGTACCGTAGGATTGGATACTCTTCCATATACAAACTCGTCCTCACTAGATTGATCTCTCTTAAGATAATCTTCTATTGTGTCAAAAACATGAAGAGATGTCATAAACACGGGTGGAACCACTGCATTTAAATATTTGTCATAGTCATCTCCCAAATGTGTTATTTTTAATAAATCATCCATTATACTACCTCTCTAGTTTATTTTACGAGACTGTAAATCTCTATGTCTATCTCTACAATTTGTCTATACGCTTCAACCGCTTTTTTCGCACTTCTGCTTTTCATCGCCTTTACAATCTCTAAATGCCATGGAACTGTATTGAAAATACTTCTGTTATTTTCCGAAATAATTCCTAACCCTCGATTAAAATATAGGTCATTCACTTCCATAAAATTCCCCAATATATTCCACACTACATCAAACATTTCTTTATTTCTATAAGACTCTAATAATTTTCTATGGAATACGTCATCCAATTCTTGGGGAAAAATCCCATTGTCTGCTAGCGTTATCATCTGCATAGCCACTGACTCTAAAGAATTCAGGGTTTCTATCGATATTGTAGGGGTTAACTCTCGAATCATATGTTCCTCTAATACAGACTTAATCTCAAAAAGTTCAAAAAAATTATGCTTTTTGATTTTAAAAATGAAAGAGCGATCCGTCACTTCACCTGTCACAAAAGAACCTCGTCCTGCCTCTACGCGCACCACACCATGATTTTCTAATTCACGAAGTGCTTCACGAATAGAGTTACGACTTACCTTTAACAATCCTGCAAGTTCACGCTCGCTCGGTAATTTTTCCTCTTTTTCAATTTTATTCTCTGCGATATAATCACATATCTGATCTGAAATTCTTGAGTATAGCAATTTCCCACTACCAAAATTCCCCTTTTTATTTGTCACTTCTTGCACCTACCCTTCAACGACTATCAATTCCACTGTTCCCCAGATTCCTGATTGCAGTGGTTCTTTAATCATCTTATTTTCTCTCCAATTGAATACTCGTTCTTGTCTCCCTGCATTCAATCTACCTGTTGTATAAGGCCACTCTTCTATTACCTCAGCATAATCACCTTCTGGATAGTCTGGATTAATTGCACAATTAATTAACAAATTGCTCACTCTAACCTCTACAATATTTTCGCCACTTATTATATACTCTTTCACATTAATAGTGTGTGGATGCTTTAGAATCACGCCTACTTCTTGATTGTTAACGTATACAGTTGCAGTCTCGCCTATATTCTCAAAGTTCAATTCTACGTTCACACTTTTTTGAATACGCGCATATACTTTTTCATCAACCTTAAACTGTGACCTATATATTCCCTCTCCTGAATAATACCGAAGTCTTTCTTCTTTCTCCCAACTCTCTAGGGTATCATACTCTCTTGCAAATCCTTTCTCTTGTACCTCCAACACCCAGTCGTTTGATAGGTTTAATAGAACACTTCTATCTTTTCCTTCCTCTAATAAGCGCTCTTCACCCATCTCTTTTGAAAACACAAAAAGCAATGCTTGAAACGGCTCAAATTTTACGCATACTTCTTGATCTCCATTTTTATCTGTAACCGAAATCAATTCTTTCTCTTTACTCGTCATAGGGTCATAGACAGAAAAATGTTGGCTTTGTCCTATGAAAGTCAACTTTTCTTCTTTCCATTCCTGACTTACATTAGAAACAAAATATATCTCTACATCTTTATCCACTTGATGCACATACCCGATTTCATTTTTATGATGTTCTATGATAAGGTCCTTTTTCACACATCTCTCTAGTACATTTATCACTGATTCAATATCATTATCTGCCACTACACACTGGTTCGTCTCCACTAGTTCAGTAAAGGTTTTGCAAATAGACTGAGTCTTTTCTTCATAATCCTGGTATCCGCATGACATAGACGGTGATTTTCCTTTACAGATAATCCTCGTTCCTTCCGATGCAATCTCAAATACTTTATTAGCTATTTCTTCTTCTATTCTATCACACTCTAGAAATATTAACACTTCATACTCATAATCTGCCCAATTACGAACCCCATCATCGTTCACAAAATCAAACCAATATCCGCTTTTGTGCAGTCTATCCACATTTTTGGTGGATAATCTTTCTTCTAACTTCATACACATATGGATATCAGACAATGGATTTTCTGCCCATATATCCGCTTGCGGTAGATACACTGCCACTTTTATCTTTGTTTTCCCTCTTTGCATAAAATCACACACTCGGTTAATATAAGCTCCTAAGTGCTTGTAATAAGGCCACCATGTGTTAGTATGATTAATCTGCGTAGATGCATAAAACGGCCACCCTAGCTGTCCACTTCCTTCTGGACTATATGCATATCCATGATTGATAATATGATTAACCCCATCTAAAAATATGCTATCTACTGCTGCCTTCATCTGCTCTAAAGTAACAATAAACCGTGGAAATCTCAACCAAGTGAAGGATTCATTAGATATGATTGGCTTCTGATATATATGTCCTGCTGATGTAGCTAACTTTCTGTGTACCGTATTTACTTCATACCGGTCAAAGGCCGAAAAAGTCTCTCCCTCTGGAATATCTGCTGCCCCATAAGCCTGTAGGATATCCCCCCAGGTTCCATGTGCTTGAATTCTTGATTTCGCCCCTTTTTCATGACACCATTTCGTCAACTCTTGAAAAAAGTTCTCTACGGTAAGTTCTGACATCGTTTTATGAAAGTCATAGCGAATCTGATCGGTTATTCCTCTGATTTCTCCCCATAAAGCATAAACATATGGTTTTAGGCTATATCCCCTTCTCGCCTCAAACTCCTCATACACTATAGGTGACCAGTTCTGCCCGAACACTTCTATCGAATCACAAAAATATGTACGAACCATCCCCTCAATTTCCTTTGCTATAGGATTCCCTGCGTGTGTAAGAAACATTTGCGTAGCTTCTTTTCTATTATGGTCGATTATCATTCCATCCCCGCCACCTAATGGTTTTAACACCATCTGCTTTTTGTCACTTACAATAAAGAATACAATTTTATAATTGCCTTCTGGTATTTCAATTTCTAGTAACTCTTTTCCCCATTCCCAGTTAAAAAGATACTTGTCAATTACTTTATCTGTAATGTCAAGAATGGTTTCAGGTATCATCTCGCACTCTTCCATTTTTCCCATGACACAAGCAACACACTCGCCATACAGTCTTGTCGTTAAATCATACTTAAACTTACAAGGACCTTTGATGTCCATCGTATATGGAATGATATTTGGAGCACTGTATTCTTCTGTTACAAATGGTCCTCCATAAGGCCACGAAGAACCTAGTGTAAAATCGAATTCCATACTTCTTTTTTTTGCTTCTTCACAAGCAAACTTAATATAATAAAGAAACTCTGGTGATAGATATTGCTGATTTTTTATCCCTTTATTCTCGTCATCAGCAACGACAGGATACAAAATCTGTACCTCTACCCCTCCAATCTGTGCATCCTTCATTAAGTCTAATTCTCTGCTAATCTCTTCTTCTGTGACCGCACAACCAAACCACCACCATCTTGTATATCCTCGCGCATCGGGGTTTGGATTCCACAACTGATTTTCCATTCTTTGCTTTGTATTAATTTTCATCCTTTTCACACCTTTTAACTTCACAGTACGCTCTATTCCTTTACAGCTCCTGAAGTCATCCCTTCTACGATGAATTTCTGCATAATCGAAAACATAATCGCTGTAGGTAAAAGTGCCATAACTCCACCGGCCATCAATAACCCCCACTCGACATTGTATCTACCAATTAACGTCTTCAATCCTACTGGAATTGTCCACATATCTGGCGTGCTTATAAAGATTGATCCTGCAATCAACTCGTTCCATGCCCCAATAAATGCAAAGACGAACACTGATACAATACCAGGGAACATAATTGGCAATACAATTTTAAATAGAGATTGAAACTTACTACACCCATCTACACGCGCTGCCTCTTCTAGTGTTACGGGAATCCGTTCAAAAAAGCTTCTCATCGTAATCGCGCAAAATGGTAAGTTAGCAGTAATATAAAAAATAATTAGGCCTAAATGTGTATTAATAATCCCCATATTGGAGAACACTATATACAGGGGAATAATCACTAAGATTCCCGGAATCATCTGTGTAATTAGAAAAAACACTACGATTGACTGCTTTCCTTTAAACTTATATCTTGCTAAAGAATATCCTCCAAACATCGACAATAGTGTTACAATTCCTCCTGTAATCACAGAAACAATTACACTGTTTCCTAATAATACACCATAATTATACTGCTCGAATAACCCCAAATAATTCTCTACTGTAAACTCTCGTGGGAAAAATGATATGTTATTGACATCTAAAATTTCCCCACTTGTCTTAAAAGAAGTAACTACTATCCAATAAATTGGTAGTACAACTAACAAAAAGAAAAATACCAAGATAGCAACTCTTAAAATACCCCATAATAGATTTTGTGTTTTTCTACTCATTTAAAAGTCACCTGCCTTTTCATATTTTGTGATTTTTAAGAAGAATATTGCATAAAGTACAAGAATAAGCATTAAAACAACTCCTAATGCCGCAGCAAATCCGAAGTCATATGTTCCAAACGCTTTTGAGTACATATATGCTGGAAGTGTTTGAGAACTATTCGCTGGACCACCATCTGTAATAATTACAATTAAGTCAAACGAGTTAAATATCCATATTGTTCGAAGAAGCACTGTCGTTATGATTGTCGGCTTTATATATGGTAATGTTATCGAGAAAAACTGTCTTACTACACCGCATCCATCTACATCTGCCGCCTCATATACATCTTTTGGTATGGACTGGAGTGCTGCTAAAATCATAATCGCAAAAAAAGGAATTCCCATCCATATCATAGCCATAATAATAACTGCCAATGACCAACCTGGCGTACCTAACCATGCAATTGGCTCTTCTATTACTCCTAATATTTGTAGTATTTCATTTACCACTCCATACTCTCCATTAAAAGACCAGCGAAAAATCAATCCTACAACAAATGCTGAAAATGCCCATGGCAAGAAAACAATCGACTGATAAAGGCCACGTCCCTTGAAATTCTTCTTTAATGCAACCGCTAAAATAAGCCCTAGTAAAAACTGTCCTAGCGTAGAAATCCCTACATATAGCAATGAGTTTTTCATAATCATTCCCATATTTTCATCAGCAGTTATTTTCATAAAATTCTCTATACCATTAAAAAATATATCATTAGGGTTTGTTAATTTATAATTCTGAAACGCCATCACAAAACTGTTAATCAGAGGATATCCAAACATAATTAGCAGTACTACTAATACAGGTAATATAAATAAATACGGTTCTATTCTTTTCAAAATCCCATTCTTCTTCATCTGCTTCTCCTTGTTTCTATATTATTATAGGGCTTCAACAAGTAGTATCCACCTTATTGAAACCCTATATTTAAACTACTGCATTGTCTTTGGTGACTCTACAACAGCTCCTTCATTTTCTTCTAAATAAGCTTTCATACGTGTTGTAAGTTCATCCCCTATTACATTTAAGAATTCTTCAGATGTCTGTTGTTCCAACAACACTTTCTGGAATTCTGCATGGAATGTATCTTGGTGTAAATCTGTATAATTAAACTGTCCATATGTTGGCGGTACTACGAAGTTTGGATCGTTTAATTGCGCTAAGAATGGTGCGTATTGACCATCTGGTCCATATGTATCATCATCACCAACATCGCTCTTTACTGGGATTAATCCCCCCATCTTACAATATTCAATATTGTTCTCTGGTCTTGATAGGAAATCAATTAACTCAATCGCTGCTTCCGAGTTCTCAGATGTCTTTGAAACAGTATAAGAATATGGGCTTCCTGCTGTATTTAATAACATTCCATCTTCTGTAGATACTGGCATTGGAAGTACTCCCCACTGCTCTGGTTCCATCTTCTCTTGGCATGTCTTTGCTACTTCAGAGTCATTTGAAATCGTTCCTGTTAAACCACCTGTAAAGTTATCTACCATCTCAACGAATCCCCAGTTAACTGAATCTTTTGGCACATATCCACCTGTATAGATTTCTACCCATTTCTCTGTTGCTTCTACACATTCTGGAGAGTTTAATAGGAAATTTCCTTCCTCATCATATGTATAACCACCTGTGTATGTCTGCAAATATGTAAGAAGTGGATCAACTGCTCCACGAGCTCCTCTAAAAGAGTTTCCATATCTATCTTGGGATTCGTCTGCCAAAGCTTTGATCAAATCAAAATATGCATCATATGTCCAATCTGCTCCTGTAGGAATCTCATACCCAATCTCTTCAACCCAGTCTTTTCTATAGAATATACCTTTTACCATAAACCCATCTGGAATCGAGTAAATCTCACCATAACGTTCTTGCTCTTGTGCCCAGTTGATACTCTTAACAGCCTCTACATAGTCATCTGCATTTTCATCTGCGTAATCAGTTAATGGTACAATCCAATCTGATTCGATAAACTGTCCCAACCAACTCGGATGTGTTGTGATAACATCTGGTAACTGCTCTGATGTTCCTAAAATTGTTAGTTTATCCGCTGCATCATCCCATGGAACACTCTCATAAATAACTGCTGTGCCTGTCTCTTCTTCAAATTCTGCAAATACACCTTCGTAATAAGCTTGTCTTTCTGGGCTTGGACTCACATCAATAAATCGAAGTTCTTCCGTACTTTTTTCCCCTTCATCGCCTGATGACTCTCCACTGTCTCCAGAACCACCGCATCCTACTAGTGCTCCACTAACCATACAACAAGCGAGTAACAATGATAACCATTTTTTCTTCATACTCTTTTCCTCCTTTGGTATATATAAAATCATGACTGATTTTATTTCTATTGATAAACTTCAACTTTCTAACACCATCGGTCTAACTGGTTGGACCATTTATGTTTGAATATTATCACGTTTATTTCTTTTTGTCAATCTATTTCCAACCACTCTTTATTTGTTTTGTACATTTTTTATCCACTTCTATCTTTTCATTTGTGCAATATGCGTTTTCAAATAAAAATCCACCTACAAAAAAAACGCCAGACAATAGATTTAATTTACTCTACTATCTGACGTTTCTATTTTCTATCTGATGAAGTTAGTTCTATGCGTAGTATCTGCTTTAGGTGCATCTAGCCCATTTTCTTTTCCCATCTCGATGCATTTCAATAACCACGCCATATTTTTAGCACCATTTCGCATTACTTGCAACCCTTCTAAATCTTGCTCTACATCTTCTTGTGCTACTCCATGTACCATATTCCAGTACGTCGATGAGACCACAGGCATCTGCGCAATTGTAAAATATTTATTCAACACATCAAAAGATGCTGTTGTTCCGCCTCTTCTAGCTGCTAAAACAGCCATTCCAGGCTTATGCGCAAAAGCTGCTGTTCCTGCGTAGAACACTCTATCTAATAACGATAGAATTCTACCACTTGGATGTGCGTAGTATACTGGAGATCCAAAGACAAATCCATCTGCATCTTTAGCCTTTTCAATAATTTCGTTTACAATATCATCCTTAAACACGCACCCTGTTGTCGAAGTGCGACAGACCCTACAATCAATGCAATCCCTTATCGTTCCCTTTCCCATCTGGATGATTTCTGTTTCAATCCCCTGTTTTTCTAATTCCTCCACAACTTCTTTCAGTGCTCGAGCTGTGCTCCCATTCTCTCTAAAACTTCCATTTATCAACATTACCTTCATATCCACTATCTCCTCTCTTACTCTTTGTAATATTATATCATTATTCCTTCTTCTATATTAAGAAAATTTTTCAATTCTATTTTTTATATAACTGATGATTCAACTTAACTCTTTTTTCTCCGATAAAAATCACAGACTGCAAAGACTTTCCCTTACAATCTGTGATTCTTTATCTACTTATACTATTTATGCTTTGGATCCAATTCTCCCCTCTTCATCTTCTTCATCATTCTTTTTTCTAACAAAAAACATGATGACTAGTTGAACAAGTACTACAAGTGCAAATATGATACTATACTTATCAAATATAATCATAGGTTGTGTTAAATCTTGAGTTATAATAAATAGAATTATATTGAATATTGCAAATAGTGCTAACACGACACTTGTCACAATTCTCTTCTTATGCTTCTGTTCTTGATCATCTGTACTAATACTAATATCATCCTCTTCTTCGTCTCGTTTTCTCGGTCTTATTATTGTATATACTAGTGCTAATACAATTGCGAGTATTGTCATAATAAGATCAAATAAACTCCACGCTCCGCCTACTTTTTGAAAGTCGCCCATAGATAAAGGTACCCCATCATCTACGACTAATGTTGACTCATATGCTGCTTCTGGTGTTTCTACTCTTATTGTATGCTCTCCATCTGGAAGAGTCGCTATGTACTCAGGATTGATAATTAAATTTCCATCGTTGTCTATTTCAAAGTCATCATCCTCTAAGTTATTACCATCAACTTGAACGTTCTCGACTGTTCCACCTTCAATGCTCGGTGCTATCACTACTTCATTTTCTTCATTCAACCCACCTGTGAATCCGTCTTCTTCTGTATTGTCATCTTCACCTGCGCTCTCATTGCCACCTGTGTTGTCATCTCCCTCGTCACCGTCTTCTAAATCTGTATTATCTTCTTCCTCTATATCGTCCTCTACTTCTGTATCCTCTTCTGGTGTAGGTGTTGGCGTTGGTGTTGGCGTTGGTGTTGGTGTTGGTGTTGGCGTTGGTGTTG
>CAYJHQ010000044.1:12227-19556 GCA_964369775.1 uncultured Lachnospiraceae bacterium | reverse complement strand
TAAATTTTATGTGTAAAACAATGTGTGAACCAAATTTTATGTGAAGAACGGACAGGCTATCTATTGGGAGAAAAAAGTGAGAATGAACAAACTGCTTAGCGGTTTGCATTCTCCCTTTTTTTCTCCTTTTATAAGTTAGATGAACTTCACTCTATTACTTACTATTTTGCATGAGCATCTTTAAGTGCAGTAGCAAGTTGATCAGGACATGAAGTTGGGCGTGGACCACAGTTGATTCCAGAAAGGCGAGAAATTGCCTCGTCCACATTCATTCCTTCTACCAAGCGACCAATTCCTTGAAGATTTCCGTTACAGCCACCAGTAAATACTACAGACTTAATCACATCTCCATCTAATTCAAAATCAATTGTCTGAGAACAGACGCCTTTAGTTTTGTATTGCATATTGTTTCCTCCTTATTACGCAGTTATGCGTTGACAAACATTATAACAAAAGATATAGTAAATTACTAGAGGGGATTCCCGTTAAAATGGAGGTTGTTATGATTGGAATTATAGGTGCAATGGAAGAAGAAGTTGCGATTTTAAAAGAGGCTATGGATATTGTTGAGGTAAAAAATAGAGCTTCCATGGAATTTAGTAGAGGTGTGTTGTGGGGGAAAGAGGCAGTAGTGGTTAGAAGCGGCATAGGGAAGGTGAATGCAGCTACGTGCGCTCAGATTTTGGTAGATTTATTTGATGTGGATATAATGATTAACACAGGAATCGCTGGTTCTTTGGATGCAGCTATTGATATTGGAGATATTGTGATATCAACAGATGCAGTCCATCACGATATGGACGCAGTAGCATTTGGATATCCGCTAGGGCAAGTTCCAAGGATGGATACACTGTCTTTTTTAGCAGATGAGAACCTTGTACGTTTGGCAAGCGAAGCAAATAAAGAGGCAAACCCAGATATCAAGACGTTTGTAGGAAGAGTGGTAAGTGGAGATCAATTTGTGGCTTCTAAGGAAGTAAAAGAAAAGATTGTTGAGAACTTCAATGGGCTTTGTACGGAGATGGAAGGTGTTGCTATCGCACAAGTTGCTTACTTAAATAAAGTATCGTACGTCATCATTCGTGCTATTTCGGATAAAGCCGACAACAGTGCAACGATGGATTATCCTACATTTGAGAAGCAAGCAATTAGACATTCTGTCAAATTAGTAGAGCGGTTTTTAGGAAAATTATAAAGTGAAAAACGACAAAAATGAAGAGAGAGCATCTCTTGAATGTAGATTTTTGTTGAACGAATTAAGAGTCATTCCACTTGATTTTGGTCTATAATGGAGCAAAGAAATTAGGTGAGGAGGACTCTTTTATGTTGGAGAGCTTTGTAGAAGCAAATATTTTTTACCCCCTTTTGGGAGGAGCTGTGTTTTGTGGTGTGGTATGTAAGTTGATAGTGAGTATTTCACTACGCAAGTTGGTGAGAGAGGCAAGCAATATGTCTAAGAGCAACCATGGGTTTATGAGATTAGTGAAGGCAAAATTCGAACATGCCTATCTAGTCAACAATACAGTGGAAAACATACCTATATTCGTGGAAAAATATATACATGAGTATCAGGTGCTATGGATGGGATTGCATAGGTGGCAAAGGCTTGAAAAGTTTTTTGCTATAGTTGTAGCGATTTTAACAGCAGTTGCGGCAGGGGGAGCATACATGTTTTCAAAAGAGCAATGGTATTTTACACAAGTTTTAGCAATCGGGGCTGGAGCAATTATATTATTATTAGCGGTTTATCAACTATCAGATGAAAAATACAGATTGAGCGCATTAAAGGTATATATGGTCGATTATTTAGAAAATGCGTACTCGGTTAGGATGAAGCGAAAGAATGTAGAGAGAAAAGCGATTCATAAGAAAGAAGCAACACAAATAAACCAACAAAAAGCAAAAGAGAATACAGTAAAAGAGATTGTACCCAAAGAGGAAAAAACAGCTGATAGCTTAGTCGTAAATACTATAGAGGTATATGATAAACCAAAGCATCTAGTAGAAAAAGAAGAGAAAGAACAAGAGCGAGAACAAGAAGAAAAAAAGAAGGAAGAAGAAGTATCGTCAAAAGAAACAATGATTCGAGATATTTTACAAGAGTTTTTAGCTTGATAAAAATAAAACGATTTGTTAGAATAGATGTGAAATAGTTATGAGAGGTATAACGGATTCGCAGCGTTTACAGAGAAAGGAGAGTATGTGAGTCATGAGACACGCATACGAAGAGGAAATGTCTAAAATTACATTTGATTACAGCAAAGCATCAAAATTTGTACAAGCACACGAGATGGAAAATGCAAAGAGTGCAATTATGCAAGCGAAAGAAACTTTAGTCGGTAAAACAGGAGTAGGTAACGATTTCTTGGGATGGATTGATTTGCCAGTAGATTATGATAAATCAGAATTTGCACGTATTAAAGAAGCGGCAAATAAGATTCAAGAAGACTCGGAGGTATTAATTGTTATTGGAATAGGTGGATCTTACCTAGGGGCGAGAGCGGCAATTGACTTTGTTGGGCATACTTTTGCTAATAATGTATCAAAAGAGATTAGAAAATCCCCTGAGATTTACTATGCTGGAAACAATATAAGCAGTACATATATCAAACATTTAATCGAAGTTATCGGAGAAAGGGATTTTTCGGTAAATATAATCTCGAAGTCAGGAACGACTACAGAGCCAGCAATTGCTTTTAGAGTATTTAAAGCATTATTAGAAGAAAAATATGGGAAAGAAGAAGCTGCAAAAAGAATCTACGCAACTACAGATAAGGCACGTGGAGCATTAAAGGTACTTGCGACTGAGTCGAAATATGAGACGTTTGTAGTGCCAGATGATGTAGGTGGACGCTTCTCAGTTCTTACAGCAGTAGGCCTTTTGCCGATCGCTGTTAGCGGTATGGATATCGACATGCTTATGAAAGGTGCTAGCGATGCGAGAGAAGAAGCTCTAAACAATTCTTTTGAAGAAAATGGTGCACTTCAATACGCAGCAATTAGAAACGTTCTTTATAATAAAGGAAAAACAATAGAAGTAATGGCAAATTATGAGCCTACGCTACACTATGTATCAGAGTGGTGGAAGCAATTATATGGAGAGAGTGAAGGAAAAGATCAAAGAGGGATTTTCCCAGCAGCAGTAGACTTGACAACAGATCTACACTCGATGGGACAGTTTATCCAAGATGGAAATAGAATACTATTTGAGACAGTGTTAAACGTAGAATCCTCGAGAGATGAACTTTTGATCGGAGAAGAAGCAGTAGACTTAGATGGATTAAATTATTTAGCAGGACAATCTGTTGAATTTGTAAATCAAAGTGCAATGAAAGGAACAATGCTTGCACACATCGATGGAGGAGTGCCAAACTTAGTAGTTAATATTCCAAAGCAAGATGAGTACTGTTTAGGACAGTTATTCTACTTCTTCGAATTTGCGGTAGGAGTAAGCGGATATGCACTTGGAATTAATCCATTTGATCAACCAGGTGTAGAGAGTTATAAGAAAAATATGTTTGCATTACTAGGAAAACCAGGATTTGAAGCAGAGCGCGAAGAATTGATGAAGAGACTATAGTAAAGAATAGGTGGTGGGGCCCTTGTAGAGAACAAGAGCCCTGCTTTTGTAGTTTTTGAAAATAATTACAAAGGATGGATTAATATGCTATCGAGTCAGATGTTACAAAAAGTGATATACGATATGAAGGGGATTACAGGAGCAGAAGTCTCTGTATGGGAATTGGAAGGAAGTTGCATCGTCTCCACAGACACAGTAAAGGAAGAACAAGAAGAAGCTGTACATAGCTTTCTTTATACACTAGTAGAAGAGGATGGAAATCATGTGATAGGAGAACATTCCCTTTTTATGATAGGCGAAAATGGAGATGTCACATATCTATTGATGTTAAGTGGTATATCAGGAGATGTAGAGATTGTAGGGCAATTGTGTGCAAACCAGCTTGAGAACTTAATGGAGACAGCAAAAGAGCGATTGACAAAGAACTCATTTATTCAAAACGTGTTGTTAGAAAACTATCTTCCGGTAGACCTTTATAACAAAGCAAAAAAACTGCATATTGAACCTCGTGAACGCAGAGTTGTGTATGTGATTCAGCCTCAAAAGGAAAATACGCCACACCTTATGGAGACATTGCGAAATCTCTATAAGCTTGGAGCGAAAGATTTTATGACAGCCATTGACGAAAATCATATCATTTACGTCAAACACTTAAGGGGTGAAGAAGGCGAAAAAGAGGTGAGTCAGATTGCAGCAACAATATCAGATACATTGAGTGCAGAAGTTATGACCAAAGTTTTAGTAGCTTATGGAAAAGTGAAAGAAGAGATAAAAGACGTAGCAAAAGCATATCAAGAGGCGCTCATGGCTCTTGATATTGGGAAAGTATTTTTTTCTGAACAGACAGTGATTTCATACTCAAAGTTGGGAATAGGAAGGTTGATTTATCAACTTCCTGCAAGTTTATGCAGTGTTTTCTTAGATGAAGTCTTGGTAGGGAAAGCATTTTCACAATTTGACGAAGAGTTGATGGTAGCAGTAACAGCGCTGTTTAATAACAATTTAAATATTTCAGAAACAGCGCGCGGATTATATATGCATCGAAATACACTAGTCTATAAATTAGAAAAGGTAGAGAAAATCACAGGTCTTGACGTGAGAACATTTGAAGATGCAATGTTGTTTAAAATAGCGATGATGGTCTCTAATCATATGAATTTCTTGCAATTTAATGAGAGAGTACCTATAATAGAGAAGGTAGAGAAAGGGGATTAATTATGATTAAATTATGCAAAGAAGGTGTATATTTATTAGATGGAAACACAATAAGTGAAACAGCACCGATAGATAAAGCAGAAGCAAAAAAGAATACGATTGCGTATGGGATATTAAAAGAGCATAACACAACGGAGAATATGGAGCAGTTACAGATTAAATTTGATAAGTTGACATCTCACGATATTACTTTTGTAGGGATCATTCAGACTGCGAGAGCTTCAGGACTTGAAAAATTCCCAGTACCATATGTTTTGACTAATTGCCACAATAGTTTATGTGCCGTTGGAGGAACGATTA
The DNA here is from genome assembly GCA_964369775.1 of uncultured Lachnospiraceae bacterium. Taxonomy (GTDB): domain Bacteria; phylum Bacillota; class Clostridia; order Lachnospirales; family Lachnospiraceae; genus CAUPWF01. Next base: position 14,461 of record CAYJHQ010000044.1, on the reverse strand, counting down.
ATGAAGATGATCACATGTTTGGATTGACATGTGCAAAGAAATATGGAGGAGTATATGTACCTCCTCATCAAGCAGTTATCCATCAATATGCAAGAGAAATGATGGCAGGAGGCGGAAAGATGATACTGGGGTCTGATAGCCACACGCGTTATGGTGCGTTGGGAACTATGGCTATGGGCGAGGGTGGACCAGAGCTTGTAAAACAATTGCTTTCAAAAACATATGACATTAAAATGCCAGAAGTAGTGGGAATCTATTTAGAAGGAGAGCCAGCAGTAGGTGTTGGACCTCAAGATGTTGCGCTAGCAATCATAGGTGCGACTTTTGAAAATGGATTTGTAAACAATAAAGTAATGGAGTTTGTGGGGCCAGGTATTGACAAGTTAAGTGCTGATTTCAGAATTGGAATTGATGTGATGACAACAGAGACTACTTGCTTATCATCTATTTGGAAGACAGATGGAAAGATTGAAGAATTTTATGCGATTCATGGACGAGTTGGAGAGTACAAAGAATTAAACCCAGGCGCAGTAGCATATTATGATGGGATAGTGCATGTGAACTTAAGTGAAATAAAGCCAATGATAGCAATGCCTTTCCACCCAAGTAATGTGTATACGATTGATGAAGTGAATCAAAATTTGAAAGATGTCCTTCATGAGGTAGAAAAGAAGGCGGCAGTAAGTCTAGGAAGTGCAGTTTCTTATACACTTAAAGATAAGATTGTAAATGATAAGCTATACGTTGAGCAAGGAATCATAGCAGGTTGTGCAGGTGGTGGATTTGAAAATATTTGTGCAGCAGCAGACATCATCAAAGGGAAAAGTATCGGAGCCGATGAATTTACATTTAGCGTTTATCCAGCAAGTACACCAATCTATATGGAGTTGGTTAAAAATGGTGCAATGGCAGACCTTATGGCAGCAGGAACAGTTATTAAGACAGCATTTTGTGGTCCATGTTTTGGCGCAGGGGATACTCCAGCAAATAATGCATTTAGCATTCGTCACTCTACAAGAAACTTTCCAAATAGAGAGGGATCAAAACTTCAAAGTGGTCAAATTGCTTCAGTGGCGCTTATGGATGCGAGATCAATTGCAGCAACAGCAGCAAATAAAGGCTTCCTAACATCAGCAACAGAAATGACAGATATAGAATATAAAAACCCAACATATTACTTTGACAACACTATTTATAAAAACAGAATTTTTGACAGCAATGGAAAAGGAGATTCAAGTGTAGAAGTAAAGTTTGGTCCAAATATCAAAGACTGGCCAGCAATGTCTCCATTGCCACAAAACATGGTGTTGAAAGTAGTCTCAGAGATACACGATCCAATAACGACTACAGATGAATTAATTCCATCTGGAGAGACATCATCATATAGATCGAATCCATTAGGTTTAGCAGAATTTACACTATCAAGAAAAGACCCAGAGTATGTAAATCGTGCGAAAGAAGTACAAGAGGCACAAAAAGCAATTGAAGCAGGGGCATGTCCAATAGATGCATTTGATGAAGTGAAAGAGATACTAGAGACAATTCAGAAATCTTACCCAGAGGTAGGAAAAAACAACCTTGGAATTGGTAGTACAATCTTTGCAGTAAAGCCAGGGGATGGATCAGCAAGAGAGCAAGCAGCATCGTGTCAAAAAGTGTTAGGAGGTTGGGCTAATATCGCAAACGAGTATGCAACAAAGCGTTACCGTTCTAACTTGATTAACTGGGGAATGCTTCCATTTATTACAGAAGAAAAGCACGAGAATCTAAGCTTCGTAAATGGAGATTATATCTTTGTACCAGATATCAAATCAGCAATTAGCAAAAAACAAGATGAGATAAAAGCGTTCGTAGTAAAAGATGGAGACATGAATCCAATAGAATTAAAACTTGGAAGCATGACAGATACAGAACGAGAAATCATTGAAAAAGGGTGTCTAATCAACTATTATAGAGGTTAAAAACAAGAGAGGGAGTAAACTCAATTTGAGTTTACTCCCTCTCTAATAGGGTAGATACCCTGCTTTTCAATAACCCTAGTTTTGATTAAATAGATTTAACAAACTCATCAACTGTAGATGCCTGAATAGCGATATCAAACCAATTGTCTAAAGTGGTAAGAGTTTTCTCGGCAAGAATTTTACTGTTAAGTTCAGAAGGTAAGGTGCCTTTTGAGTTTAAGAGTTTAATTATTAAACTTTGTTTAGTTTCGATTTGTCCCTCAGCAAGTCCCT
>CAYJHQ010000044.1:6895-12127 GCA_964369775.1 uncultured Lachnospiraceae bacterium | reverse complement strand
GTCCCTCAGCAAGTCCCTTGGCATGTCCTTCAGCGCGTCCTTCAGCACGGCCCTCAGCCAAGCCCTCAGCACGAGCCTCCCTTTTCCATACTTTTCTAACACTATCCTCGTCGTATTCAGTTAATATTGAAGACATAACTGCATCCCTCTCTTTCTCTAATATATCTTTTAGGATGTTCTTTTGAATACAGTAATCAATAGTTTGAATGGTAGCACTTTTAATGTCTGTGATTTTCTTAAATATCTTTAATGTGTCAACAAACACCGAATAATCACTAAGTGCTTTGCAGTGTCCTTTTAATTCTTCGTTATACCCCTTATTAATATTGATTACAGTAACTATGAGTTCTAATCGAACTTTGTGGGTGCCACCTGGAGGTTGAATATATAAATCGGATAGACGTAATACCTCTGTACTTTCCATCTCACTATCGCCATTATAAAATACAACAAAGTCTGGCGACGGGATTTCAACAGGTGTTGAACCATAAATTTCACCTTTATCAATCAAATGCTCCAATTGTCTGGTTACGTATAAAAGATTTCTAAATGGCATATTTGGATTTTTGGTAGATTGATGTTCGTATAAATTAAGTGTATTACTCACTAAAAAAGAGACATCATTTTTCATGCCTAAATAAACGGTATCCTCCAAAGTGGTTACAATTAAATCGTCTGCATTTGTATAATTCGTACCATTTAATGCGTTATAAACTTGCAGTTTAACATCGCTAGATTTCAGAATAATGTTAAATAGTCTGTCTTTTACGAGACGATTTGGTTTTGGGTCAAGTAGTTCCATAGTCCTTCTCCTTTCGCAATGATGCTGTTATTAGTTACGATCAAAGAAGAAGTTTACTCATCCTAAAATTAATTTCTTACTTAGTAGTATAATGTAATACGTATGGGATTTCAACCGTTTAGATAAAATACGGTATTGTGATGTGAATAAATTGTGCTCTAGAAAGCACAAGAATAGTGGTTGAGTAACCTCACTTTGACGTGTACTTAATTCTAGCACAGCCAAAGTATGGTTACAAGAAAAGATTTCGCCAAATAAAATTTTTACGGTATAAGAGTTTAACTAAAAGAACTAAGTCGCTTTTTTAAAAGAGGACCGATGAAAATCGCTACTAATACCTTGATTCCATCGCCAATCAAATAAGGAAGAACACCGATAGATAGACCTTGTAAAAAGCTTATATCTAATTGATAAGAAAGCCAAATAGTTCCAAAAGTGTAACAGACAGCAGTACCAAGTATCATTCCAATAACGTTGATAAATATAGAACGCGGATATTTATCAACGGCAAACCCAGCGATTAGAATTAAGAATATAAATCCGATGAGGTAGCCGCCTGTAGGACCTAATAATTTACCAAACCCACCCTCGAATCCAGAAAAAATAGGAAGTCCAATTGCGCCTAGTAGCAAATAAACAAGATAGCTAATCGCTCCCCTTCTACAACCGAGTATATAAGCACTGATGTAGAGAACTAATACAGTTAGTGAGATTGGAATGGGAGTAAACGGAAGTGGAATAGAAAGTGGTGCAAGTATACAGGTAATTGCAGTGACAAGTGCAATGCGCACCATAGTTTGAGTTTTGATATTTGAAGTCGTAGTAGTAGATTGCATACAAAATGCCTCCTTGAATTATGATAATAGAAGTATAATTCAAGAAAGCACAAATGTCAACTGAAAATAAAAACAAGTTAACAATAGGAGTTACTGGATAGTTATTTCGCCTGTGTAATTTTTGCTGAACATTTTTTTTATCTCATCCACATCATCAGTCTGCCCAAGAGCCCACATTAATTTGGTGACAATAGCTTCTGTTGCCATATCACCAGCGGGGATTACACCTGTGGATAGTAGTTTTTTTCCAACTTCATAAATAGAGAGGTTACTCGCCTCGTATAGGCACTGACTGCAGACAACTACGACAATCCCACGCTGAATGAGGCGCTCAATGGATTGGAGTAGATCACGGCGAATGTAGTGCATTCCACCAGCGCCAAAAGTCTCAATTACAATTCCTTTGTAATTAAGGCTTGTAATAGCATCAAAAATTAAAGGGTTGGTGCCAGGAATTAATTTTAATAAGAAAACATCGTTGCAAATGTTATCTTGTAATGAACAGATTGTGCTTGCATCTCTTGGAGGTGTATAAGGATAAACCTCTAATCCGTCGGCAAAGACTTCACCGCGATAAGGAGCGTTGATACTTTCAAACGCATGGAACCCTTTGGTACGGACTTTTACGCCTCGAGTGCCCTGGATAATCTTATTATTAAAGGCTATTGTCACTCCAACAACATTTTTATTGATACCTTCAAATGCAGTTGCGAGGTTAGAAGGAGCATCGCTAAATGTTTCACCAGCAGGAGTTTGTGAACCTGTGAAAATGACAGGTTTATCAAGTCCTTGCAACATGTAGCTAATCATAGAGGCTGAATAAGCCATGGTATCTGTTCCGTGAAGAACAATGATTCCGTCGTAGTTAGGGAGGTTAACGGATATAGTCCTTGCGATAGTCAACCACTCCTCAGACTGGATATTGGAGCTATCGAGGTTCATAATATTCTCGAAAGTGATGTTAAAATGGGAACGGAACATTTCTAATTCATGAGAAATTTCAGGTGAAGATTCATTTGGAGAAAGACCGTTATCAGTTGTACTAGAAGCGATTGTTCCTCCAGTTCCAAGGATAAGTACTTTTTTCATAATTTAATTTCCTTTCTGCGCTATGTCGAAAAATGCTCGCATAGCATTTGTATAATACCTATTTTTTTTATAGTGAAAATGGACGCTACGCTTTGCGAAAGAGCTGTCTATTTTAAAATAGATAATCTCTGAACTAGGGGCTATCCGACTTATCAAAGTATCACTGATAAAAGAGATTCCCATACCATAATCAGTTAGATGGTAAGAGGTGATCTGCTGATTGAGCTTCAGTGTAACATTAGGAGAAAATCCAAACTCATTGCAGATTTTTACTGCCCGTTTCCTTGTGTCGTTATAAGAACGTAAAAAGATAAAAGGACAGTCTTTAAAAAGAGAAACATCGATTCCAGAGGCGCTACGATGTAAGTTACATTTAACATCTTGGGCAGAGAAACCGGTGGATATGTTTAACGGAGGAAGAAATTGTTTTGGGACAGCTAGTAAAAGGTATTCTTCCAAAAAGTCAATTTTTTCATACGTATCTTTTGGGAAATCCAAGTTGTCAATTACAATATCTACAGTACCCTCAAAAAGACGTTTTTCGAGAGAGGCAGTGTGGTGCTCGACAAGACTGATTTCGACGTTTGGATGAATAGCCTTGTATTTGGCAATAATAGGAGGAAGCAAAAAGGAGGCAAAAAGGTTACTTCCACCAATCACCAATTTACCAGTATGTAAATTACCAAGATTCTCCATTTCTTCAGAGAAATTGTTTTCTAAGTCCATAATTGCTTCCATGGTTTTTATATATTTTTCTCCACATTCTGTAAGTTGAATAGGCGTTGTACTTCGTTCAAAGAGAGGCATACCTATTTTTTCTTCAACTTTTTTTATAGCAGCACTAAGCGCAGGCTGAGAAATATAGAGATTAGTGGCTGCTTTAGAAAAACTTCTTTCTTTATATACTTCATAAACATAAGTCATATTGCTAAACATAAAAACCTCCTTGCAAATAACAATGGTATAAGCAAATGCTTATATGTGTTATATAAATATAAGTATTTGAAAATAATATAGCAGAGATTTATACTAAAATCAAGAAAATAAACGAGTTAGTTCGGCAGGAGGAAAATAAAATGAGTGGTTACAATCCATATGATAACGTATTAAATGTAGTAGAAAAAGCAGCAAATATTTTAGGGTATAAACAAAGTGAATATGAAGCGATTAAATATCCAGAACGAGAGCTTAAAGTTTCGATTCCGGTTGAGATGGATGATGGTAGCGTAAAAGTGTTTGAAGGGTATAGAGTTCAGCACTCTACATCTAGAGGGCCAGCAAAGGGGGGCATTCGATTTCATCACCAAGTAGATAACAATGAGGTAAAGGCTTTGGCAGCATGGATGACATTTAAATGTGCTGTAGTAAACATTCCTTATGGAGGGGGAAAGGGTGGAGTGGTTTGCGATCCTAGCCAGCTTTCAGAAAAAGAGATGCGAGCAATAACAAGAAGGTTTACAGCGGCAATTGCACCACTCATCGGACCTGATACAGATATTCCTGCACCGGATGTAGGAAGTAATGCAGCAGTAATGGGGTGGATGATGGATACTTATAGTATGCTAAAAGGTCATTGTGTACCAGGAGTAGTAACCGGAAAACCAATAGAGTTAGGAGGAGCACTCGGAAGAAATGAAGCTACTGGCAGAGGTGTGCTTTTCACAACATTAAATATATTAAAGAAAAAAGAAATGGCTGTAGAAGGGACGAAGGTAGTAATTCAAGGAATGGGAAATGTTGGAAGTATCAGTGCTAAATTACTGCATGAAAAAGGAATGAAAATCATTGCGGTGAGTGATGTATCGTGCGGTTTATATAACCCAGAAGGATTAGATATTCCAACAATTATAGAATATCTTTCAAAAGATAGAAAAAATGTATTAAGAGATTACAAAGAAGGCGAAAATAAAGTAGTCACAAATGCAGAGCTATTGACTTTAGAGACAGATATCTTAATACCGGCAGCACTGGAAAATCAGATTCATGGAAATAATGCAAAGGATATCAATGCAAAGATTATAGTGGAGGCAGCAAATGGTCCAGTATCTATTGAAGCAGATGAAATACTAGAAGATAAAGGAGTTTTAGTAGTGCCAGATATTTTAGCAAATGCTGGAGGTGTGGTAGTATCTTATTTTGAGTGGGTTCAAAACATCCAATCGGTAAGTTGGACGGAAGAAGCAGTTAATGAGAAATTAAAAACAATCATGGATCCAGCATTTGAGGCAGTATGGGAGATTTCACAAAAAAATAACACAACACTTCGTGGAGGGGCTTACCTGATTGCAGTAAAGCGTGTAGTAGATGCAAAAAAAGCGAGAGCTATATGGCCGTAGAGAATTGTTACTTAAAAAAACATTAAGTTGCAAAATTGTATTTACAAAAATGGATTTTTGTGATAGTATTTAGTTAATTCAAAGAAACAATTTATTCCACGAGCGAAAGAAGTAAAAGAAGTAAAAGAAGTAAAAGAAGTAAAAGAAGTAAAAGAAGTAAAAGAAGTAA
>CAYJHQ010000044.1:0-6687 GCA_964369775.1 uncultured Lachnospiraceae bacterium | reverse complement strand
AAAGAAATAAAAGCAATAATAATAAAATTAAAGAAAAATTTTGGTTTATACCCCTCAGGTTTTAAACCGGCTCGTTGGTAATAAAGATTGAAAATAAGGTAAAGGAGGCTAGGGCCGTTGGAAATATCGTTTAATAGAACTCAATATGTTAGTGGTTTGGCAAGGGTTTCCTATGATATAGCTTTTACCATAAATGAGATTCCAGTATTATAAAAAAGAAGTCGGAGATGTGACTGGAAGTAAAATACAAGGTTTTGCCAACATATTGAAAAGAATACCACATTTAATGCAAACGTGTTTATGATGTGTAAAGAAACATTAGCGGCACAATTGATGTTATAGATCTAGCGTATAAAAGGATGAAGTTAAGAAGTTGCGTACGAGAGATTGATAATTGAGATTATCCAAAGTTCAGAGGTAGGAATTATTGTAATATAGAATGAAGGAGTTTGTGTTATAAAGCAAATATATTATAGAAGAGATGTTTATATAATAATAAAGATAAGCTAATAGGAAACTAGGAAAGAAATTTTCCTCCGATTATTTATAATTGAATATAGCAATTTAGAGCTGCTTGAAATATAGTAGCTCTTTTTTAGAGGAATTAGGAAGAAATTTGCTCGAAACAAGCGCTTGTTAGCGAGAGGGTAGTTCTAGAGAAATAGTAAGATAATAACAGTGAGGTTACAAGTAAAATCAAAAAAAACAAAATTAATGTAATAATAATGAAAAAGCTGTTGCACAATGATAGGAAATATGACAGAATATTTAATGGAAAGCAATGAAGTTTACATAGATAAAAAGGTGAAAGGAAAAGAAAAGATGAGTGTTAAAAGAAAAATGCTGGCATCAATGATAGCAACGTTAATGATTGTAAGTTTAACCTTACAACCAGTATTAGCAAGTGTGAGTACACCTGTTACTAATGAACAGCAGTCCAGTGAGAAATTTGAAGATGAAGAGGGTGTACAAAAGAAAAGTGAGAAGATTGTTGTTACACAGTTTTCTAAATTACAAGAAGATATTTTGGTCCAGATCATTGAACAGGGCAGTGATGAAGTACCAGTTTTGCCAGAAGTATTAGAAGCGACTAGCGAAGGTGGGGTAACCGTAGAAATAGAAGTTGGATGGACAGCTGCTACTGCTTTAGATAATAATATTAAAGGAGAGTATACCTATCTGCCTACTATAAAAGATGAAAAATATAGCCTTATAGAAGGTGTGGAAGCGCCGAGTATATTGATAAAAGTTGAACCATCGGAAAAAGAAATAGATATAAAGGAAACAGCAGGCGACGGAGGCGATACACCAGCAGAAATAGAAACATATGCTGGAACTGGTAATCAGGTAGGCGTACAGGTTAACGAGATTGGATTTGTTTATGAAAAGGATACAGAAAACTGGGATTATTCAAGAGATGTAGCGAATGATACTGGATATGAAATTACAATTACAGATGATGGATTAATTGATGAGTGTTACGTAACTGTTGATATCAACCCTTATGATATTGAAGAGTTTCCATTAAAAATAAGTCATGATACGCTAGATATAATTTCCTCACAAATTAGTGAAAGTGATATTATAAGGAGTCAAGATAAGACGGCATTGACAATTAAAGTAGAGAAAAGTGATATACCATCAGGTGGCTTGAAATTTAACATTTATATTGCACCAGAGAGACCAACAACTTACCATAAGGTTAACGGAACTTTTGCAGCAGAAATAGGAAATATATTGGTAGATAATCCAAGCGCCCAATTTGGAGTTGGGGTTGCAGTTGGAACAGAGCAACCTACAGAATTTACAGAATTTAATACTTTCCGAAATAAAATACCGCATACATTAAGCTTTGCGGGTATGGTAAAGGATGGTTTGATTACTGGACAGAGCGTAATGAAAGGAAGTATAGATGATCAAGCAGATGCAACTGAAGCAGAAGGATACTCTATAAGTGGAAGTGGCATAGGTGGTTTATATTTAGCTTCTAATGGAGAAATCTATTTTAGAAAATCGAATACTGTGGGAAGTTATTACAGTGAGGATTCTTATTTTCTAAAGTATAATTTTTTGGAACTAGACCATTTTCCAGTAAGTGATTTTACATATAGTTTTTACGGAGGAACAGACAATTCAGAAACCCGAGAACCATCATTGGCATATATGGGACTAGACGTTCCTTTGAACGGAAGTAATACAGGGTATAAAGATGTTGAAGATTTTAGCCCTATGATTAATACAAATATCACAGAAGCACAAGGGGATTTGCTGGAAGGGTCATTAGTAAAGACAGCAGGTTTAACTCCTTATATTTATCATGCGTTAACTTCGATTGCGTATGGTAATTATTATGACAGAATAGGATTTTTAACAGATAAAAGTATAAGAGAGTTACATGATTTGGACGTAGATTATTACGAATCGGAAATGTCACAAATATCTTATAAGCAGTACAAGGTAGATGAGCCAATTGCATACGATATAGGAAAGATTAGAGTCAATATACCTGAATATACATTTGTAGATTACTTGACAGCAAGTGCGACAGCACCTAGTAGGGTACATGAAAGCGATGTGGATGAACAGTACGAATTTAGTTTTCGAAATAATTTGGATTCGAAAGCGTATCAAAGTGATTTTGCAATGGAAACTTATCCAGATGGAAAGCTAACGCTCACAATGCCAGAACATTTTGAACCAACTACGCTATCAATACATGAGCCAGAGGGAGAGTTTAAAAGATATGATCCGACATATGGATACTCTCTTTATCCAACTGAGAGTTTTACGGGATATACAATTCATTATAGCGATGGTAAAGCGGCGAAGCGTGTGGAATTAGGTGAGCCAACATTTTTACCAGGAGATGGCTATAGTTTTGACGGGAATGAGGGCGATTATTATTTTACAATATCAGGTCTTGACAAGAGTGTTGCCAGTATTGATCTTCACATTGGAAGTGAAGGAATAGGAGAAGGCATAGAAAAAGACAATAGAATGGAAAGATATGAATTTACAGGATATTTCACAGGAACGTTCTCAGATCCAGGAGATGAAGCGATAGGTGCGTGGAGTAAACAGCCAGAGGAAAAGGCGATTAAAATAGATGTTTCTGTTACAGCGGAAGGTGAGACGGAACCTGTAGGAGGGATTCATCTTGAGGATATGGATCTTTGGTGGATATATAAAGGACCAGAAATACTTGATAATCTATATGTGAGCGTGGAGTCAGCATATGATGATAGAGGCGATTGGAATGATCCATTGTTTTTAAATAATGAACAAGGAATAGATGTGTCTTCTGTAATTTTATCTCAACAGACGTCAACAGGAGATCCGACCAGTCGCAATTCTGCTAAATCTGCACCAGGAGACTCTATTGTATATGAAGATGTTTTGATTGATGTAGCAAGTGAAGAAGGCAGTCACTTGGAACTTATCAGTGAAGTAGTATTATATGAAAAGGTGAAAATAAATAGTTCTATAAGTTCGAGATATCCTGATATTGTTAATGGAGAAATTTGGGCAACCTATAGTACAAACGAGCAGACAGATATAAGAGAAAAATTAGAGCCTAGTGGTAGTTTTGATGGTGAATATGTATTTACAGTTCCAGAAGGGCAGTACCTCACTGAGTTATCCTTTGAAGTAGAGGAATTACAGCTCAAAGTAAAGGGATCAAATGGTGAAGAGTATAATAGATATACATTTATGGAATTTAAATATGAACGCTATCGTGAGGTTTCCGACGGAGAGACGCCAATATCAACAGAGAGCACTAGATCTGGAGAAGACGGAAAAGTACTATATGAAGATGATTTGATGGTTACATTTATACCATCTAATACAGTAGGCGAAGACGGGGAAGAATTTGTTCAAAAGGAAAGATATGGAGATACTAGAACCACATATTTTCTTTATGCGGATGTAGATGAGGTGGCTAGGTTTGGTGTTGAAAAGGCGCCAATCATACCAGATAATGGAACGATTGGAACCTATTTACCAAAGGGTAATACCATTGAGATATATAACAACTATGTGACATCAAGAAATGGTTCGGGAGAAGTGTATCCAGAAGGAAGTGCAATATATTTAAAAATGAATCCTGCATTTGCGTATACAGGAAACGATCCGAAGATTGCGATAATTACAGACAATAATAGTGAGATTTGGCTTAAATATGATATTTCAGGGACAAGTTTATATGTGCAAAGTAACAGAAATCCAATTATTGAATTAGATGCAAATGACTTTTTTGCACAGTCGTTGGAAAACCATACTTTATTTTCCGATAGTTATATTGATTTAGGGCCAATTATTGCAGAGGATGGAGCGAGTGGATCATTTATAGATTATAGGCCAAGTAGCGATATTGCAGTAGACGAAGTGGAAAATATATGGGGGATTGCAGAGGAGAATGCTAAACTGTACCCATTAGCAATTACGCCAGGTATGAATCCAGAAGATCAAGAAGTTACAGTAGGCGGAGGTGCGCTTAATACACTAAGTATTACACCAAGAATGATTAGAGCAGATGGAGCATACATTATTGGCGGAATAGGTAGTGGAACTGCGAATGTCAATTATTATGCCAACGAGTCTAAATCGTTGATTTTAGGAATGCATTTGTATAGAACAGAGGCATATGCAAAATATGAGTTAACAATTGATTTGCCTGAATCTGAAGAAAGAGGGCTCAAGTTGGTGCCGAGAGATTCAGAAGAGGTTAGAAATTCGATTAAATTCCCGGAAGAGTGGGAGAATCCTACTGATGTAACATATGATGAAATAAATGGAGAAGTAGTGGTACAGTTTGAAAGTGGTATTCCAGATCCAGTTGAAAATAGTACGGAATATATAGCACTTGAATTAATGGCAATAGAGTCAGACGTATATTCGAAAGAGGATGGAGCCCAATCTGATATTACGGTATCTCATGAATATACTATTGGAACAACTGTAAGTTCACCAGTTGAAACAAAACCTGTTAGATTTACATTTGAATGGTATGAACTTGGAGGACTGGGGTTTGTTGAAAGTTCATTAACTAAAGATGGAATATATGATGATGGTGAGGAATTAATGTCTGATAATGATGCATTTGTAAATTTGCCAATTATCAATAAAACACTTTTAGGAGGACAAGTTGGGAAACTTACTTGGAGTGAAGAGGGAAAGTATGCAATTAAAATTCAACCGAGCGAAAAACAGTATGAACTCCTATTAAATATTGATGATAAGTTGAAAGAAACTTATAAAATAACAGATTACAATATAGAAGAATTACAGCCTTTAAATAAAAATAATAACTTACCACAAAATGAAGGAATTAAATTTGTAGCAAATATTGAAAAAGGATTGAGTGTGGAAGGCATTGCGGGACAAAATCTGACGCAAGAGGAGCTCGATGATAGTATGGTAGATATTGGGCTATATGCGGTGAAAGCAGAGGTTATTTTTAAAGATGTAGATGGTGAAGTTGATATCGATAATGAATTTGTTAACATCGGGGACACGGTTAATAAAACTACGGAGGAGCTAAGCGATAAAGAGGCTCAAGACAACTTGGAAGGTTGGTATGTAGATGATAACGGGAATAATAAAAAGGATGAAGACGAAAAGCTGTGGAGTTTTAAAGGTGAAGAAGGTTCAATACCTGTAGTTGAAGATACTGTACTTAAGCCATATGTTAAGTGGCCTGTTGACTTTGAAAAACCAGCAAACAAAGATGAAATTTTAAAGTCGGACAAGGTTCAAAATAACGAGAAAGTTACAAAACCAACTGAAGAAGAACTGAAAGGTGAACTTGAAGAAAACGAAACAATAAAAGGTTGGTTTGAAGATGTGGATAACGATGGCGTAAAAGATGACAATGAACCATATTGGGAATTTGATAAAACTGTGGTGACAAAACCGACAATATTAACACCTCACGTTGTTGAAAGTTATACGGTAATATTTGATGATAAAGATTTTGGTGGCGAGATACATAGTAAGGTAAACAAGATTCCAAAAGGAGATACAGTGAATCCGCCATCATACCCACCATTGAATGAAGGTAAAGTTCCAGTCAAATGGTTTGAAGATCTCAACAATAATGGGAAGTATGATGAAGGGGAAACATGGAACTTCCTTACACCGATAGAGAGAGATGTAATATTACACCCATATTACGAATTTACAGTAACCTTTGAAAAAGAGGATGGTAAAACACCTCATGAAGAAAAAGTGGTTCCAGAAGGGGAGACACTAAATCCGCCAACGAATCCACCAACAAGCGACAAAAATGATCCACAGGGTTGGTTTGAAGATAAAGATAATGACGGAGTGAAAGATCCAGAAGAAGACTTTTGGGATTTTGAGAAAGATGTTGTGAATAAGGATACAACATTAACACCATATTATGAGTATATTGTGAGAGTATTTGAAAGCCACGCAAGCGATGATGGAAGTGGAACATATGAAGCGGGAGAGTTAGTGACGCTTGATGCGGGTACACTTGAAGGTAGCAGGTTTATTGGTTGGACAGTGACATTTCCAGGTGGAAAGGCAATAATATTGAACATGAATGATCCGATGAGCTTAAAAACTACATTTATTATGCCAAATGCAAATGTAGATATTACAGCGAATTGGGAAAGGGAAATACCAGAACCAACACCAGAACCAACACCAACACCAGAACCA
>CAYJHQ010000043.1:0-19728 GCA_964369775.1 uncultured Lachnospiraceae bacterium | reverse complement strand
TTTGCGGCGAAAGGGGGATTTATAATGATACTCTTCTCTAATATACTCCTTGCCATTTCCCTCTTCTTAATGATTTGCGGAATGATTGGCTTATTTCGTGCAAAGGGATTTTACCGAAGACTACTGACCTCTGCCTTAATCGATACCATCGGAATTCTAGTCTTTTTAGTCAGTATGTCGCTTCGCGCACCATCCACCGCCTTCGCTCTAAAGATTTTGCTACTGATTATTATCATTTTTTTAACCGCACCACTAATCTCTCATAAATTAGGTAGAGCTTCTTATCTATCTGGTCACAAAGAAGAAACGGAGGAAATAAATGAATGAATTATTGTATGTTGTGCTTTTTTTTATGATTGTCGCAGCTGTTTTAACGGTTATAACAGAAAAGCTATTTACAGCAGTTGTCTATTCAAGTGCGCTATCAATACTTACAACACTGGCTTACCTTCTTCTCGGAGCTCCTGATGTAGCTTTGGCAGAAGCTGTAATCGGCTCCACGTTAGCAACTGCTATTTTTCTAGTGACCTTGAAAAAATATAGAATCTTTACAGTTTACTTTGTTGGTACTCGGGAGGATCCACTCTCAACCCATGTATTGCAGACAATTACTTCTACACTAAAGAAAATGAATATCGAGCTAAATGTGCTTCAGACTCAAAGTGATGCTCATGAACTATTTTCTCATCCTAACTGTGACTTGGTTGCTGAAAAAAGAGAGGAAAAAATTGTACTTCATGGAGAATTGCAAAGCCAATATTTCACAGAAATTACAGAGGCTCTGTCCCTTGAAATCCAATCTGGGAGCGTCCTTGTTGAGGATAGTATTGATGATAGTACTGTAAATTTTAGAGAGGAGGATTAAGTTGAAAAAGTCAAAATTTTTCACTAGAAAGTATATTTCATTATTTTTTTTAATTCCTTTTGCATGCATATTTTTTAAGGGCTATATAATGCAAGGATCTGCTGGGAATTCGCTTCTATTTGATGAAGTTTTTTCAAGAGGTTTTGCGGAGACTGCGGCTCATAATTTAGTCGCTGCTATATATCTTAACTATCGTCTATTCGATACCCTTTTAGAAGCTCTTTTACTGCTTGTCTCAGTAATTGGCATCTCACAATTCGCTAGACTGGCGCATACGGAAAAACAACACTCTAACTCTGCCAAAAACTTAATCCCTAGACACGATACTTCGTCTCGCATTATGATAGGCTCACTAGTTCCCGTTTATCTGCTGATTTCGTTATTTGGAAGTTATATAATTGTAACTGGTATGGATGGTCCTGGAGGCGGTTTTCAAGGTGGTGCTATCCTAGCTGCCATTGTAATTAGTGCTCATTTTGCCGAAGGGCGACACCTAATATCTATTAGAACTGCCACGATTTTAGAAAAAACTATGTACGTGTGTATTCTTGCTGTTGGAACTCTTTTCTTACTTACTTCAGCTAACTGGGAGTTCACCACCCATCGATTATATCTATTGGTGATGAATATTTTAATAGGTATCAAAGTATTTTCAGGATTATCCCTTATATATCTTTACTTTATGTCTGTAAGATCGGAGGATGAAGATGGACTTTAATTATATTGAAATTGTAGGAATTTTATTATTTTTGATTGGTTTTTATGGGCTCATTGCTCGCCGTAATATCGTAAAAACTGTGCTTTCACTTGGTATTATGGATATTGGTATCATCACTTTTTTTCTAGGAATCCGCTACCAGCTAGCTATGGAACCACCCATTGGTGAGGAAATTGAAAAATCCTTAACAGCTGATCCCGTTCCTCAAGCTCTGATGATTACTGCAATCATTATTGGAGTCGCCGTTACTGCGGTAACTTTAATTATGTTTTCTGCGCTCTATCACCGTTATGGATCAACCAATTGGAAAAAAGTTCACAAAATACGTAAAAAGGAACAGGAAAGCTAATGGAACTATATTTAATCATTGTACTACCTATATTTGCCGCGTTATTTTTTTATCTGATTCCTCATAAGATAGCTATTACCCTATCGACCCTAGTCTATGTCGCTGTATTCGTTTTCACCTTGAACATCTTCTATCGTGTACGCTTTTTAGGTGAAACTCTTACCACAAAACACAGTGACAATTTCCTTGGAATCACTCTCTACTGTGATGAGACAGCAAGTGTATTTCTGGTCCTTGTTGCCTTCTTATTTTTGTGCATGTTTTTGTACACTAGTGTCAGAGAACGCACAGATAAGTTATTTTCTTTCCTCTTTACTGTACTAGAGGGATTGGTAATGCTTATTTTCCTTTCTCAAGATCTTTTTAATATCTACGTTGCTATTGAAGTGTCTGCCATTGTTTGTGCAATCCTTATTATGTTCAAACGAGAAAGCCGCTCTATCTATGACGGTCTTGTCTACCTTTTAATAAATATTGTCGGTATGCTATTTTTCTTACTTGGAATTGGCATGATATACCGTCAACTAGGCATCCTTGACCTTGATGGAATTGCTGCTGCAATTCATACTCGCTCTGCTGATGAACTCTCATTAGCATTTGCACTACTTATGACAGGAACTTTGCTAAAATGCGCTATATTCCCAATGCATTTTTGGTTACCTCTCGCACATGGTACCCCTGGAGCTCCAACTGCAGTATCAGCCATCCTCTCTGGAGTGTATGTAAAGAGCGGAATTTATCTTTTTATGCGCATGAAGGAAATATTTTCTGATTTATTTCCTGTTGGTGAACTCTTTTTTTGGATGGGTGTTATCACTTCTATTGCAGGAATTATAATGGCTATCTGCCAAAACGATATTAAACTCATACTAGCTTATCATACGATTTCTCAAATTGGGTTAATCATCGCTGGACTTTCTAGCAATAACGATAAAGTCGAAGCTGGTGCTGTCTTACATATCGTAAACCATGCAATATTTAAATCCCTCCTATTTCTTGCTGCTGGAATCTTAATTAAAAAATATGGCACTCGCAACATTTATAAAATTAACGGGGTAATGAAAAGTATCCCCCTTGCTGGAATTGCCATTGCAAGCGGGATACTAGGTATAACTGGCGCTCCATTTTTCAATGGTAGCATCTCAAAATATTTTTTAGCACAGACAGATACTACTCTTTCCACCTTTTTATTTACATTGATTAACTTTGGTACTATCTTGTCCTTTGTAAAATTCGGAAGGGTATTATTCGGTCCAAAACGAGAACTTTCTTTTACTTATGATTTCTTCTCAACTGCTGTAATACTTACTCTTAGTACACTATGCCTTCTCAGTGGTATTTTTGCGGAACCATTCCTCGACTTTGTTCTAGGAGTAACCTTGGACATCGGTCTCTCTGGATATATCAGCAAAACACTTATCTGGGCTGGAAGTTTCATCGCTGCTGAGGTATTATACCGCAAAGTGTTAAGCCGTAGTGCGCGTTTAAAATCTGGCATTGACTTTACCCTTGACTTTAATAACATCGTGCTATGTCTAGGAGGAAGCTTTTTAATAATTATGGTTTATATCATTACATAAAAACAAGGTTGCCTAAGCAACCTTGCAAAACACTCCTATTATTTTGTAAATACAACTTCTCCTAATGTTTCATCTGTTAAAACTAGAGAATCTCCATCCCAAGTCAATGTACTTTCATCAACAGTTCCAGCACTCAACACAAGTGTCTCGTCCTTAACTTCCCATGCTCCTTCAAGTGACTCTGGTGCAAAACTTGCTGCATTTGCTTCCATCTCTGCATTAACATACTCATCAATTGTCATTCCAAGTTGTTCTTCTGTTTGAGCTACAACTTCTTCTCTTTCAACACCCGCTGTTGTTGCAGTAGTATCGATTTGTGCGTTAATTGCATCAACTGTAGCTGTCTTAAGTTCTTCTATCGATGCTTCCTCTACAGCTGCCTCAAGTGTGTAAGTTTCATCTTCGTTAACTGTCATTGTGATAGTAACATCTACAGAAAGCTCTCCCATCTCTGGTACTTCTTCAGATACTGTTGCAACAGACGACCACTCGCCTACATACTTCTCTGTGTCAACTCCGCCACATCCTACTAGTAAAGATGCACTTAGCACCCCAACTCCTAACATTGCTAATAACTTTTTCATTCTTTTTCTCCATTCTTTCCAACTACTTTTACTAAATTGCTTTTTTCAACTTTCTCAGTTTATCAAATCACACAATATTTATCAAGTGAAAAAGATATTTTAACTGTATTTTAACTGTATTTTTACAAGTACTTACTGATATTCTCCATCTGTAAACCAAAATGAATGGGTCCATTCTCCATTCATTGTACTTGGGATTAAGGCCACTTCTTTTATATTTATAGGCGTAAAAGTAAAATCTACATTTGTGAATGTATTGACTTCTCCACATGTAAAATCACCTATTTTTGTCCACTTCCCTGTTGAAGAAATACCATAAACCTCAAAATTCCCACCTGTATACCCTGCATTGTCTTTAATAATATGACTCATCGACAAAGCTGTACAATTCATTATTTCATTTTTAAATACCGCTGTGTTTCCGGACCATTCATACCCTGCGTTATAGTTCGTATGGTGGCGTATTTCCTGTGAGATATCTGAATAAAAAGTATCCCTTACCTCAACTTCAACTTGCTTCTCTAGACCGTTTTCAGAAGTAATTGTTACTACTCCAGTTCTCGTTTCGCCTCCGTTTTCAAATATTCCAGCTTCTATTTCTCCCTCTTCTCCAACCGTTACCACCTCTGAATCACTTGTCTCAAAAGAAAATGTTCTTTCAATTGTTGTATCCTTCGACAATATGGTTGGTGTAAGTGTGTAAGACTCTCCAAGTTCTAAGACAATCCTTTCTTCCGGAACTGTAATCTCAATGTTTTCTAATGTGATATCCACTACTGTTTCGACTCCATTTGAGGCGCTGATTTTAACCTGACAAAGTTCTTCTCCCTCCGGCACTGTTCTTGTGCTAACTGTAACTTGCCCCTCGTTATTTACCATGATGTAGTCTTGACCTGTTACTATCTCGTATGCAATTCGATCCATGTGTGTATCTGGTGTTATCTCTGCATCAATGTCAACAACACTTCCTATTTCAAGATTCATAGGTTTAGCCTTTATCTCATGCACTACTAGATAAGTCGTATAGTAATACACTCCTCCGCCAATGACTAATGCTATAACTGCTATGATTCCTACTACAATTCCTATTATTAAATTTCTGTTCTTAGTTAAATTCGCGTTTTCCATTGTGTCGTTTTTTTCTCCATTCATTCAAGTTTGCACTCTATACTATCTTACTTTTTCTCAAACACTAAACTATCTTCCCCATATTCAAGAATTAACGTCTTTTCATCTACTTTTGCTTTTCCTTTATCTTCTGTGCCTCGCATCAACTGTATATAATCTTCCATCAATTCCCAATCTCCGTCATCTAGATGCGGTGGAAACGATGACTCTATACTCGCTGTTACGTAATCAATATACTCCTCAAACTCCATGCCCATTTCATCTACAAAATTCTCTAAGGCCTTTTCTTCTGTAATCTCTTCGCGCTCTATAGTATCTGCCAATTGATCTCTCAAGGTGTCAACTACTACCGTTTTAAGTTCTTCTGTCGCTTCTTCATCTTTACTAATCTGTAGTTCATAGGTATGACGTTTATGTACATCTAGCTCAAAATTATATGTCATCGAA
The DNA here is from genome assembly GCA_964369775.1 of uncultured Lachnospiraceae bacterium. GTDB lineage: Bacteria > Bacillota > Clostridia > Lachnospirales > Lachnospiraceae > CAUPWF01. Next base: position 14,057 of record CAYJHQ010000043.1, on the reverse strand, counting down.
ATCTCACCTATGCTTTCCACCTCTTGAGTTCTTTCCATAGTTGCCTTCCATTCTCCGACATACTTATCCTCTTCACCAGAACAAGCAACCAATAAAATTAAACATAGTATCGCTATGCTTAACGCTCCTATCTTTTTTCTCATATTCTTTTCCCTCTTACTCTTGAATCAAGATTTCACCTTCAGGGCTTCTTATAATCCTCACCCCATTATATTCATCTGAAAATTTTCTTTTCCTTGATCCAAATGATACCGCTAATGTCGGATAAACCTTGTTCGCCTTGATATAGTATGGGCTATAGTCTCTAATTGTCTTTGTAAACTCTTGAACTTCTACATCTAACTCTTTTACTTTCGCTTCATAAAGCGGCAACTGTATTTTTATAACTTTTGCGAGTTCTTTTTGCTTTTCAGTTTTTTCATGCACCGAATCTAAGAAACGCATGTTTTGCCTCAACTTTTGTAACGTATCTTTTGACGTAGCAAATTCATTGTTTAGACGATCTCTCTTTTCTAACATTTCTCGTGATGCCCCTAATGAAAGATTTGTCATCACCCCTGTTTTATTTCCGATAGACTTCGCCTCTATCGTCTGATGTGCACGTAGCGTTCCACCTATAATTGCCCCCACTCCAGATGTTACATTTATAGACCCATCCGATGCAATGTCACAGCCGATAATCGCACCTGCTGCCACATCACCTCCACAGTTTAAGTTGCAATGCTCTAAAAACTTTGCATGGATATCTCCTCCCGCTGTAAATAGTGAAGACTTTGCACCGTGGGCTCCTTGAGACAATATGATATCTTGCCCTGCTGTTAGCGTTCCGCCTTCTACAATTCCGCCAACGAAGATGGAGCCTCCTGCTTTCACACTAAATCCACTATGTACATCGCCTCTTATTTGAATATCTCCAAGAAAATCTAAATTCCCAGTAGAAACATCAATGTTCCCTGGGATTACTAGTAAATTATCCACATGGTATTTTTCGTCTCTATAGGTTAAATTCCCTTCAATTTCAGCTACTAAATACGGCTCATTCTCTGATTTTATAACATTTCGACCTGCTGGAAGCTCTACTTCTTTCCCTGAAAGTGCCGGGATTGGATTTCTCGTGACATCTATCCCATCCACCCCTTCTGTCGGTGGTATAATCTCACAAATCGCCGTTCCTGTAACAATATTATTAATAGTATTTAAGTTTTTAAAATCAATGTTCCCCTTGTCATCTTCAACAAATTTCACACTCGTATCCGGATCAATCAACTCCTTAATCTTTCCGTCTTCACCTTTTACTGGTTGCTGTGCCTTTGCCACTTGAATAAACCTACAATACAATTTATTCTTTACCGCATCAGATAAATCGGATTGCAAAAGACCAAAAACCACCCCATTTTCTTGCAGTGCATTAAAAATAGATAACAAGCTGATATCTTCTCCACCATGAAGTGGTGGAAATATAAATACATATGCACTTTCCTTATCTTCTTCTACATATGCATATGCTTTAGCATCAACTTTCTCTTCTGCCGGCAAGTCTTGCAACACAAACCCTCTCGCTAGTGGTGCTAACGACTTTGACGCTTCTCTCCACAATGGACTTTGTTCTGGCACCGAAACCATTCTTATCTTCGCCGCAATACAAATAGCATTTACCCAATGCGGTGCATTTGATAAAATTGCAACTGGATCCAGTTTTTCTTCTTCTACCTTTTTCTCTACACTTATCCCTACTTCATCTTTTATTTCGCTCATAGTCTACCCCTACAATAAATATTGAATATTTTTCAGTGTTGCTACCGCTTTTCTATTATTATATTATAATATTTTTTTAGAAAATCCACAATAAGAGAATCTTGTATTGTTATTGAACTTCTTCCTTCTTCCACGTATAATAAACTCTTAGACATTGTACTATAGAAAGGATAGCTTATATATGAATTATAAATTAATTGCAATTGATGTAGATGGCACTCTGACAAACAGTGAAAAAATTATTCCACCTACCACACGAGATACTCTTATTAAATTACAGGAGATGGGAAAGCATGTTGTGATTTCAACTGGTCGTCCTCCTACTGGAGTTGAACATATTTCAAAAGAGTTGGAAATTGAACGATTTGATGGACATATCATTTCTTATAACGGGGGTCAGGTCTATAATGCAAGGACTAAAGAAGTCTTATTTAGCCAGACTCTAGATTCAAAGTATATCAAGTTAATTTATGATTTTGTAAAGGGAAGTGATTTAAATATTGTTGCTTATTGGGGCAATGAGATCATCTCAGCTTTTGAACCGAATTCTCCATCACTTCGCTCTGCAAAAAACAATCAAATGCCAATACGGCAAGTGGACAATTTTGTGGATTTCTTTACTGGTCCACTCTATAAACTACTAGTTGTCGGTAGCATTGACTCAGTGAATCCGATGTTAGAAAAATTACGTAACGCCTTTGGTTCTTCCCTCGGCATTTGCACTTCCCACCCAGAATTTATCGAAATTACACCGGCAAAGGTTGATAAAGGTGAGTCTTTACGCTTCTTGCTAAACCATTTACAGCTGACTCCTAATGAAGTCATTGCTTGTGGAGATGGTAGCAATGATGTAACAATGATTCAATTTGCTGGTCTTGGTGCTGCAATGGCAAACGCTCACAAAGACGCCTTGGCTGCTGCTGATTATATCACAACTTCAAATGATGAAGACGGAGTCCTTCATGTCATTGAAAAATTTATGCTAGAATAATTTATTTCTATCCGCACATACTAGTCGTGATAATTTTAAAATCTCGACTAGTAGGAGCGGATATTTTTATGAAAATAGCTTTTTTTGATACCAAGATTTATGACCGGAAATTTTTTGAACATTATGCGAATGAATTTCAGCAGGACTTAACTTTTCTCGACTCTAAACTCACCCCTGAAACTGCCAATTTAGCACATGGATTTGAAGCTGTCTGCGCTTTTGTCAATGCTAATATCTCTAGCCAAGTAATTTCATCATTAAAAGAAAATGGTGTTAAATTAATACTGATGCGCTGCGCTGGATACAACAATATCGACCTCGCTGCTGCCAAACAGCAAGGAATCACCGTTTTACGAGTCCCTCATTACTCTCCGGAAGCCGTAGCTGAATATACTATGGCTCTTGCACTTGCTGCCAACCGTCGAATACACAAGGCCTACAATCGCGTACGTGAAAACGACTTTAGCCTTCAAGGACTAGAGGGAATAAATTTCTATGGAAAGACAGTTGGTATTGTCGGCACTGGAAAAATAGGACAAGCTATGATTAATATTTGTAAAGGATTTGGGATGAATATCCTAGCGTATGATACATTTCCTAATAAGGATTTAGATGTTCAATACGTCTCTCTCGATTCATTGATGGAATTATCCGATCTAATTTCTTTACATTGTCCTCTTTTTGAAAACACACACTACTTAATAAACACCAACTCTATCAACAAGATGAAGGATGGGGTCATCTTAGTAAACACATCACGAGGTGGGCTTATTAAGACGGAAGATCTTATTCAAGGAATCAAATCACAGAAATTTCATGCAGTCGCTTTAGATGTTTATGAAGAGGAATCCTCACTCGTGTTTGATGATTACTCTAATGATATTTTAGACCGAACAACTTCAGCGAGACTTTTGTCATTTCCAAATGTCATCCTCACCTCTCACCAAGGCTTTCTCACAGATGATGCGCTAGAAACCATTGCAAAAGTAACACTCCAAAATGCTCTTAACTTTGAAAACAGTTCGATTCTTCCTAATGAAGTAGTCGAATGATTTGACTTGAATCAAAATTTCGATTATAACTATTACTTTCTCTTGATTTTTTTAGATGGAGTTTTTTCGAATTCTGTTTCTCGCACCGAGAAACTTACCACTCTTTTATACATCGGTACTTTAACATTATACTTATCGATTGCTATTTGTAATTCTTCATTTATATTTTTTATTCGCTTTTTATCAATATACTCTTGATTTGGAAAGATTTCTGCATGTATCTGTGTTTCTTTTTCCTTTACTATAATCTCTTTTACTATTGGAGCTGGCGCAATTACATTTTCTATTTCTTCTGGTGATACATTCTCCCCATTCGCTAGAATAATTAGATTCTTCTTGCGCCCTGTAATATATACAAAACTATCCTCATCAATATATCCTAAATCTCCTGTCTTTAGCCATCCATCTTCCAATGCTTCTTCAGTCTCTTTTGGCATATTATAATATCCGAGCATTACACTAGAACCTTTAACCCAAATTTCCTCTTCCACAATTTTAGCTTCGCAATTCGGTATCAATTTTCCTACAGAAGTATCTTTGCTCTGCCAGAATAAGTTGGTACTGATTACTGGCGAACACTCTGTCATTCCGTATCCTTGAAGAATTGTAATTCCATACGCTCGGAATTTTTTGATTAATTCTGGGTTCAAGTAAGCGCCTCCGCTAATAATCGTTTTTAGGTTACCTCCAAATGCACTCTTTGCTACTAGCTTTTTGGGTAATAATCCACCGCTTGCTACTAACTTCGCATGCACCGATTCGATAACCAATGGCACTAACAATACGATTTCCGGCTTGAACAACTTCATATTTTTTGATACTCGCATAATAGAATCATTGATACATATTTTCATTCCTATGTATAAGCCTTTTAAAATATCCATCGTAAAACAATATACGTGATGAATTGGAAGAATTGTCATCGATACTGTTCCTGCTGGAATCTTCATGTCAAAGCAAGTTGCATTTTCCGTTAAGTTCTTATGAGAAAGCATAACTCCTTTACTCTTTCCAGTTGTGCCTGAAGTATACAAGATACAACACATTTCTTCGTTATTAAGCTCTGTTTCAAATGTACCTTTATTTTTTTCTAGTAACTTCGGCAACGATAAGAAATCATCCGCATCCTCATCTGCAAACATAGAAATTACATACTCTATCTTAGGGCATTTTTCTTTTACCATTTTTGCTACATCTGTTCGTATTTCATCAAATACTAGAACAGATACATCGGCTCTAATAAACAGTTCACAAAGTTCTTCTGCTGAAAGCTGCACATCCACTGGCACAATTACGCTACCCGAATTTACTGTCCCAAAATAAGTAATCACCCACTCATAACTCGTCATTCCGATTACTGCCACGTGATTTCCTAACATATCTAAAGACTCTAGTACTCTACTAAAACTCTCACTATCTTCTTTTAATTGAATATACGACTTTTCCGCTAACTCTTTTTTTTCTTTATAGCAAAACGCAATGTTATCGCCATAAGCTCCTGCAGCGTAATCTATAATTTCTTTCATGTTTTTTGGTTGCACAGATTATCCCCCTAATCCTTTTTTATCATCGTTCCTTGCTGTCTTCTACTGCAATTCTTCAATATACTGTATTGCATCTCCTACAGTCTTGATATTCACAACTTTTCGCTCTTCAACTTCAATATCAAATGTCTCCTCAATCTCTCCTACCATACTCATGAAGTCATAAGAATTAAACCCTAAATCCTCGACAAATCTTGACTCTAACACAATCTCACTCTCAGCAACATCAACATAATTTACAATAATATTTTTCATTTTCTTAATCATAATCATTCCCCTTCTCTTTCCTTTAGATTGTGTCTATAATCTCTCCAACAGTTTTTTGCGGATTTCTTATCCCCTCAAAAAGGATTTTGCAAATGTAATAATACATATATTCCAATTTATCGTAGCTCACAACGCCAGTTTGGTGTTCAAAACCAAATTCCAACCCATTGTCTTCTCCCCTATGAGAAACTGTTAAATATAACGGATGTGCTGCTACGCCGTTTGTATATCTAGCAGATTTGTAGCGAATATCTCCTAATTTCCCAAGCCCATTCTCTCTTTGAGTCATCGGCTGATATGTAAGGCTCATTGCATCATATGTTTGACCTGGCTCTAATTTAAAATATTTTGAACGAGTGCCAAAGTACTCAACAGAGCTGAAGTTAGCGTGGCGAAACAGTTGGTTTTGTCCATCGCGAATTTTTAGTAATCCTTCCATAAATGTATCTTCTCTAGGCACTACAGTTCTAAACGGAAAGCAGTGGATACGAGTTCCACCTGACCGTTTTTCTTGTAAAGTCGCTCTCCTTGCCACTGTTGACACGATAGATACATCATCAACTTCATTTTCTTTTTGATAATACGTACGAAGCCCCATCAATAGCAAACAAACCATAGAAATCTGATTGTCTTGACAAAATTGCATCAACTCTTTAGACGGATCTTCTTCTAAGTTAAAGTTGACGATGTTTGCATCAATGCTATCAGACACGTATGTGGCCGCTCTTAGCTTAGAATTTTTCTTTGCTTTTCTCTCTTTTTCAAGAAATTCTTTCCCATCAAAATGAGTAAATATAGGCTCTTTTTCCGTAATATATTTTTGAAAAAACTCTCTATCTCTCAAACTAGCTTTGCTTCCTGCTTCGTATTCTAAATCTTTCTTTAACTGCTTGATGTATGATGCCATTGGCTTTGGATAAATTAGCTCTTCATGTTCTGGGTATTTTTTGTAACAGTAAATTTCAATCACATCTCTCAAAAACAAAATAAGAGATTGGGCATCCATTGTGATATGATCTGCGCAAAAATACAAACCTTCAAACCCATCCGGAGTCTTGACAATCACAATCTTATTAAGGGGCGTATCATATCGTTCAAATGGCGTCTTTGTCCACTCTTCCATCTTTGCTTTCGACTCGTCCTCAGTCCAACCTGTAAAGTCAAAGTACTCTACCTCTCTCGTTTCTTTCTTTACAACATACTGGTACACGTTACCTTCTTTATCTTCAACAAGTCGAATTCTCATCGCCTCTTGTCTGTCGTATGCTTCCGCGATTGCTTCCCTTAGTAACTCTTTATCTATGTCAACTTCAATTGTAAGACTAGTTCCTATATTGAGAAGTTCTTTTCTCGGACAATACTTCAATGCAAAAAAATGTAGCATTTGCGCTGCTGTCAATGGATAAACTTTGTTTCCGTATCTTGTCTTCATAATTTGTTACTCTCCTTTAGATTTTAAAAATGATTTGATTTTCGCTCGATATCTCTCTGGTTCATGATAAATACTGTTTGCATGTCCTGCTCCCTCTACTACTAGAATATCTTTAGGCGATGCACAGTTTTCATATAATTCATATACCATCTTACAAGGCACGAACGAATCTTCACTCCCATGTATAAATAAAATTGGGATTTTTGCTTTTTTAACCTCTTCTTTCCCATTGCATGTTCTAATGCTATACCCTGCTTCTAACTTTCCTATTTTTTCTGCTAAAGCAAGTATCGGATATGCTGGAACGTGATACATCGATTTAATCACAAACTCAAAAACTTCCCACCCGCTAGTAAATGCGCAGTCTGAGATAATTGCCTTAACATTTTCAGGCAGTTGAAGCCCACTCATCATTGTAACTGTAGCTCCTCCCATAGAGCCTCCATGTAATATAATCTCATGTGGATTTTCTTTAAATCTATTATTGAGATAACGAATCCAGGACATCCCGTCGTGGCGGTCTAACGTTCCAAATCCAATATACTTTCCTTCACTATCTCCATGAGCTCTATGGTCCATCATAAAAACATTGTATCCTTGCTCATGGTAAAACCTCGCTATAGTTGGGTGCTCCATTAAACTTTTACTTGTATATCCATGAAAAAGCATTACGGTCTTCTGTTCTTTTTTATCTTTTTCTTCCTCATTTTCAAAATAGTAACCTCGAAGTTTTAGGCCATCTTTAGATGTAATTGTAATCACATCTCTTTTCTTTTTTAAAAGCCATTCCTTATTTTCTTTTAACAGTGGTCTATATTGATTCCAGTCAATGCCTGACATCCTTATCGTTCGCTCGGTTACTGCATTTTGCCTTACCATTGTACGATTAAAGAAGTATTTTGTAACTGCCGCATAGGAAATCGTAGCCACTCCTCCTATTTTCAAAACCCATTCTAATTTAATAACAAACCGCCCCCCTCTCACAATAGTCTAGGGTGTTTAACACAATGTTAACCACCCTTAATATAACTCTATTTTTTTTGATTACTCACAATAAAATCCTTTAACTTCAAAGCTTTTTCTACACTTCCATTTACCTTTAATTTGCCAATAGTAAACGCAAGAACAGGGTCTGTCTTTCCCTTTAGCATATTTATCAAAGTCTTAGAATCAGCCACAAACTCTGCGTCACAACCGACATAGTCATATGGCTCAATCTTTAATTCTCCATTGTCTACTTCTGCGTAAAACTTGCCTTCTCCTTCGCCTGTAATCGTAAACTGATATGCTAAATGCTCATCTATACCGCTCACATCTGCATCTTTTACTGATTTCTTTACTTCTGCAAAAATTTCCTCGTATGTCATAATTTTTACCACCTTTCATACTTGGTTCATACTAGTTGCGAATTCTATAAAACACAATATAATCAAGCTACTTCGCGTTTCTTACGAAAAAACATTAACATATCTTAGATAAAAAAACAACAATTTTCTGATTACATTTTATTTTTTACATAAAATTACAATTAATTTAATATTTTTCGCAAATTGTCATCTTTATCCGAATTTGTCGACTTATATCTTTGACTTTTTTGTTACTTTCACTTTTATTTTCACAAGAAACCTTGTTTTATTAGTAACTACAACTTATAATATATGTACAACTTGTTAATATTCTATTTCTAGGAAAGGCCTTTATATGAAGAAAAAATTGTTGCAACGTGTTGATTTTCAGGTAACGATTCTTATTGTGATTTTAGTCGCCCTTAGTAGCATCTTAATTTTCTTTCTAGATTATTCTATGAGCTACTCTGAGATGATTAAAGTTCTCGATAGAAATGCCACTGCACTGAAGTCCTACGTTGACGAACATCTTGATGATTCTGTTTTTTCGGACATTCAAGAAAAAGCAGATATGACAAGTCCTGCTTATGTTGAAGCCTATAACTTGCTTAATGAAGCTCGTAGTATCAGTGGAACGAAGTATCTTTATACTGCAACTACAAACGATAATGGGGACTTAATCTATCATATTGATGGACTCCCTCAAAGGGATAATGACTTTAGAAATGTTGGTGACTTGATTGAGCCAGAGTTCCAAGAGCCACTCCTCTCCGCTTTAAGCGGAGAAGTAGTAATGCCTGACGATATTCTCGAAACAGAATGGGGCAATGTCTATGTAGCTTACTATCCGCTACATAATGATCAAGGTGACGTAGTTGCCGCCCTTGGCATTGAGTTTCCCGCTGATAGCCAAGCAACTGCCTATGATTTGATTCGTACCCGTTCTACATTAGCTATTTTCATCTTTTGTACGCTCTCAGGCTTTGTTGCGCACTTTCTGTTCCGCCGAATATCCAATCCTCACTTTAAGGATATTTACAATACAGATTCACTGACACAACTTAAAAATCGTAATGCTTTTGACACGGATATCAGTAATAGCATTCAGCGAAAGGCGTTAAATGGTGTTGTTCTTGTTATCACTGATTTGAATGGATTAAAGCCAGTCAACGATAAGCAAGGTCATAAAGCCGGTGACTTTTATATAAGCGCTTGTGCTAAAGCATTGGTTGTACCAGGTTTTGAAGATTGCATTCCTTATCGCATTGGTGGGGATGAATTTGCAACTGTTATTCCTGTTAAGCACGGTAATAATGTAGTTCAATATATAGAATTAGTAAAGAAACAACTGATCACTATTTGCGAAGACACTATTCCAACCGCATCCGTTTCTATGGGATATGCTACTTGTAGTGGTACTACGCTTTCTGATTGGGAAACTGTTCAAAAAGAAGCTGATCATCAGATGTATCTTGATAAACGTGCTTTTTATGAAAATAATCAAACACTGAATACAAGAAGGGATTAAAGCACCATCGTGTTTTAATCCCTTCTTGTATTTCTCATGAATTTCCCCTTTAATCCGTAGACACAAGCATGAAAATAGAAATCATCTTTAAAATATATTTCATACTATTAATTTCTTTCTCTGTCCATACTCTTTTTTCCTTACAATCGCCAAAACCAATACAAAACCTTGTGTAGTTCAACTCTTTATCTTTCGTCTGCAATAAAAGAATCGACTGTATATCAGCTGCTGTTATAAGGGTCTTTGCGCCTTCTGACGCCAAAGTGCTAAAATCATTACAATAGAATATTCCCCCCTTATCAATTAGTTCTATAAACTCTACAACTACTTCTTTTGGAACATTCTGGAAATGCGTACGTAGTGGTGTGACAGCATCTGTACACCACTCACCTGTCTCTGAAAAATTTTCTCCCTTATCTAAACTTTCAAATATAAAACATCTATCTACTTTTAGATACTTCCCTATAAATTCGAGCACTAGTTCAAATGATGTATCCTTACTCTTCATTTCATACAGAAGTTCGAATACATTTGACACGAAGTCTGCGTCAAAATAAGAATCTGCAATCCTTCCTACATTCTCTAGTAATGTTAAATTTCTCATCGTTCCGTCATTAAACTCCTCTGAGTAGAAAGAATATCGGTCCTTACCTTGTAACTTGGATTGATATAATGCCCTATCCGCTGATGCAAATAACTCTGTATATGTTTTTCCATTCTGTGGATATAATGCTATCCCCACACTTCCCGACACTTTATAATCTCTCGTCTCTCCTGTATAGGTGTTTTTAAACGCGGTTGTGATTGCCTTTGCTTTTTCTTCAAGCGCTTTTAAATTCTCCATATTTTCCAAGAATACAACGAACTCATCACCGCCAATCCTCCCAACAATATCTCCCTCCCTAAATTGTGAGTGTAGATTTGTTGCAATTTCTTTTAGAACTGTATCTCCAAATGCATGTCCTAGATTATCATTAATTGCTTTAAAGTCATCGATATCTACCACAAATAGCGCATGGGAACTCGCCCTCTTCTCATAAAGAATATCTTCTATAATCTTCTCCGTTGACATCTTATTATAACAATTTGTCAATAAATCTTTCTGAGCTAACTCTTCCAACTTTTTTTGTTCATCTATATCAAATATCTTGCCAACTGCATAGATTGGAATTCCTGAATCATTTTTGATGATTTTATAGATAAATCTATAATAACAAACTTCCCCATCCATGTGATTTAGACGAATTTCGACAGACTTCTCTACCCCCTTTTTCACTATTTCTACAAGTTTATACATAAACTTTAAGTCTTCCCGATTCACAAATTGTTCCATTAATTTTGCATCTGGAAAATGATGCTTTCCTCTAGGGAACTCAATTTTATCATTACCTTCACCAAAAAATTGAATTGTCGATTGCACTATATCATAATTAAAAAACCATTCGTTCGAAAGACTCGTTACAATATTAAATAAAGTCTTATCTGTTATTCTATCAAAAAAGAATCCTGTGTTCTCTTGTTTATCATCAAACTCAGCCAATTGATCTCTCATATCTTTAAATATCGCAATAAACAGCTCTTCACCATAATCATCTAATATATACAATTTATTGATTGTAGTTTCGCAAGGAATCTCTTTTCCTATCGTAGTTTCATAAATCCAATTAAATTTCACATATCCTTCACGTATCGCTGTATTTAAATACTCTTTAGATGCAACTTTTGATACTGTTCCATCTGGTTGCATCTCTGGGGACATTTCAAAGAACATCATCTCCCATTGATTCTCATAATCCATCTCAAACATATGAAGAGCCATTTTGTTACACTTATGTTCATTCAAATTATATGAAAATATAGCCGCTGGAACCTTCAATGAATCCAATATGTTTATCGCTATATCTACTTTTTTATTTCCTCGTCTGTGCATCACAGTCAATGGTGAACCTTCTGTTCTTTCATTCCCCTTTGCACGCAATTCTTCTTTATATCTCTTCTCGAACTCCTCTACTAGCATAGGTTTTGCATGACAATAACCTTGTACAGCATCACAACCTATCGAACGCAAGAATTCCACTTGTTCTAAACTTTCCACACCTTCAGCTATCACATACATATTTAGACTTTGAGCAAGCTTTATCAATCCTTCAATTACTAAATCCCCTCTCAAAACCTCTTTATTGCTTCCAAAGAAACTTTTATCCAGTTTCAGTATGTCAACTTTTAAATCTTTCAACACCCCTAACGATGAAAGACCAGATCCAAAATCATCTATCGAGACTTTAAAGCCCGAAGCTCTTAACTCAACAAATAAATTCTCTAATAACTCTTTATTCTCCACCATTACAGTTTCTGATAACTCTATATGAATACACTCTTGCTGAACACCGTGTTTTTTCACAATCGCAGAAATCTCTTCTACAAAATTAGGATTTTTTAAATTTAACTGTGAAAAGTTAACTGCAATTGGGATATTCGCATATCCCTTTTGATTCCATTCTTTTAGAATTTGACAAGCTTGTTCAACCATATATCTATCGAGATCAACGATAAATCCATTTTCTTCAAATTGAATAATAAATTCACTTGGGGAAATCATATTTCCTTCCGAATCCACCCACCTTGCCAGTGCTTCTACACCTACAATTCTTTGCTTCTTTGTACTAAACTTTGGTTGTAACAATACTGTAAATTCTCTATTATCATATGACAGTTTCATTCTATTTCAATCCTTTTCCCATCTCTTTTCAAATTTTAACCTTATCGTATCATCATATAATACTTAGGTAATCTAAGTCAAGAAATAGACATCTCATAAATGAAAACACCCAGCATATTTCTATGAATTCATTTCACTGAAATATACTGGGTGCTTTTTATTCTTCTATTTATTCTTCATCATCTTCATCATAAAGAACTTCATATTCTTCATTTTCATTTTCATCTTCTATGTCCGAATCAAAGAAAAATACGTCTTCATCTGCTTCGTCAGTAGTAATTTCCTCTTCCGTTTCACTAGTCAAATCTTCATTTTCTTCTTCGGTATTTGTTCCTGGCATTTGACTTGCCAGTGCCGAAAGCCTCTTCTTATATTTGCTATTCTTCGATGCGGTTACTGCTGTAAGAATGATAAGTAGTAATAATAATCCTCCTGCAACACTTCCGCCTATAATAGCCCACTGCTGCGGTATCTCGATTTTTCCTTCTGAATCATCTTCATTCACTTCTTCAGCCATCATCGTATCATACATCTCTTGAGACATAGGAACTAAATCTGGCGCAATAATCATAGTATTTCCTGAAATGCTGTATAAATACTCTACTGGTTGACCTTGCTCATTTATCACTTGTAGACGAACATAATCTGCAAGTGCTGGATCCTCAAATGCCCATCCTTTCAATTCAACTCCGTCTACCGTGATGTCTTGATACACATACCCATCTCTAGTTTGCTCTTCTTCAGGAATATCTAGGATAATCACGTTCAAACCTAAAAGAGCTGTTGCTCTATAAACTGAAGTGATTTCCTCTCCATCTATTACATAGAAATCAGCTACACCTTCTCCATTGATTAGATAGGCAACTGTAAGAGCTGTTGCTGGATTTGTCCAAGCTATGATTTCTTCTCCACCTAACATAGTTGTTGTTACTTCGAATCCAGCTGGTGGCATTACATCATCTGTATTCTTAACAACGCCTAACTCTTGATCTCCATAGTTTGAAAAAACTGTCGGCTTTTCTTCTAAGTTAATTACAATCTTATAGCTCTTTGTTGACTGATTCTCAGCTGTAACTGTTACAATCGCTTCATTGGCTCCTGCAACTAAAGCTTTTTCACCAGTTCCAGATACTGTAGACTTTGCATCTGCTGCACTTGCGTTAATAGTAACAGCTGTTACATCCACTACATTAACCTGATACTCTGTTACTCCTGCTGAAAACGCAGGTGATAAAGTTCCCTCCGACACAGTTAAACTCGCTAAATTGTTATTTGAAGATTTTTCTTCCTCATCTTCCTCTTCTTCGTCATCTTCCTCAGGCGACTCTTGCTCAGGTTGCTCACTTGGAGTGCTCGGTGTCGGTGTTGGTGTTGGAGCTGGTGTTGCTGCACCGGCTACTGATACCGATACACTTTTACTTCC
>CAYJHQ010000042.1:1988-20223 GCA_964369775.1 uncultured Lachnospiraceae bacterium | reverse complement strand
AATGATATCTCTTGGATTAATTTTATCATAAAAATACATCGTATCCTATTTTCTGTTTGTAATTTTTTTGTAATTTCATACCTCCATTTCTAATGGAGATATCTATAAAAAAATCTCCTCCCTGTTACTGGGTCGAAGATTTTTTCTTATTCTTTTTCTGTGCTATATCTACCTGCTGCAAGTGCTATACACGCAAATGCTATCGCAAAACCAAACTGAATGGCTATACTTTGCTGCACTAGTTCCAGATTTTTACCTGTTAGAGTCTGTACTGTCCCCAAGATATCATTCACAACCACAAACCAGTACGATGGTACTAGTTGTGCAACGTTCTTAATACTTTCACCCATGAGCGCAAGTGGAACGAATACTCCTCCAAGAAAACTAAGTGCAAGGCTGATTACGTTGGCACCGATTGTAACCACTTCTTCCCGCACATTTAACATGCCTAGCAAAAATCCAATATTAATTGCTACTAGTAAGGATGCCAATATATTAAGAAGGTACCACCCCAGATTGTTATCATTTATAAGACTTTCACCATACATAATACTTGGTAGTATAATCATCAACAAATAAAATACACTCCCACTCAAGGTGAAAAAGAAAACTCCAAGTCCTACAATTTTTTTATTCTCTGTTGCAGAGCAAGCTATTCTTTGCCTGATTCTCTTTTCTCTGTAGGATGATAATGTTGTGCTAACAGCGTAACAGCTAATAGAGATAAACAAATACGGATAATAGTTAATCATATAATTATAATTAGGTCTTTCATAGGTCTCTCCTTTCGTGTTCTCATAGACTTCTATTGCTGCTTCTTGTTGCATTCCATCTTGAAAGTATTGAATCGCCTCTGCTGTAGAAAATCCAGCACCTTCATATGCAGATACTATTTGTATATATTCCTGAATCTGCGCTTTTAAATAAATAGACGTTGTAGAATTAGGAATCTCCACTACCACTACCTCTTTCCCCTCTTTTGGGATTCGTACGATAAATTCGATTCCTCGTAAAAATAGTGATTCCTTCATATCTTCTTCATTTTCAAATGGCACCACTGTGTGCAAAGTCCCCAAGTAATCTTCCAACCCATCTCCAAACTCACCGGTACTTTCGTTTTCAATTGCAATCTTTACTGCTGCCGATTGATACATCTCTTTCCCAGTCTCGATTGCAAAAGATGAATTGATCAAAGTTATCCCTAAAAAAATTGCAATGTAGACAATACACATTACTTTTCTATCCTTTACTAGCGTCCAATAACTCTTAAATACTGTCATATTGCTCCCTCCTCACTAGGAAATATGATCCTACAATTAATAGGATGCTATATATCAGCATCATAATAATATTTCTATAAAAAGCTTCCATATTGTTATAGGTGTTTAAGCTATAAAATGAATTTGTAATCAATGCTACTGGATTCAAGTCATTGATAATAGGGGCAACTTGCTCTACTCTTAACGGCATTTGTGAATCCATTAATCCTGCCAAAAAGCAAAATACCATAGATTCTGCAATAATAATACCTGTCTTTGTGTTTTCACTCATCTTTCCAATTGCTCCGATAAATACTCCAACAGAGACTCCAATCACACCTCCTGCATAAGTCGTTAATAGCATATACCCCCATTGATTTTCCATCCCAATATCTAAAATATAACGAAGGTAACAAAGTAGAATGGTGCTATTAATCCATTGTATACAGATTGCTATTGTGGTATCCTTTACAATTACTCCCAGTTTATGCACTGGTGAAACACATCTTCTTGCTGCAAGCGGTGTTAAATTCGCTTGCATATTTATAGATACTTTCATTCCTAAAAATGCCCCATACATACATCCCATTCCTATTAGTGCATAGAAAAATTGCAGCGTAAAATTCATAGTTTCTCCATCTATGGATGCTTCTTGAACTACTGTATCTGTACTCATATAGACTTCCATTGCTTTTTCGAGACTTTCAGGATGCTCTCTCATAATATTTTCTACCACTTTTTGCCCCTGCAAGAATGATTCAAACACACTTCCTAGTATACTGGTTTCTATACCATTTTGTAGAATGGTCAAACTTGGTTCCTCACTTACAAAAAAGACACCCTTGACAGCATTTTCTTCTAATAGTTCCAATGCTATCGTTTCTTTTGCGTATTGTACCTCGACGATTTCCCCATCAACGCTTTTTATAAACTCTTCAAATACAAAATTCTCTTCTTGATTCTCTACAATTGCAACTGGTATTAATTGGAATGATTCTACATCGGATAAATTTGATAGTCCAAAATAAAATAAAGTCCCTAAAATCAATGGAAAAATTGCATTCCAAAACATAATGGTCTTATCTTGTACCAATGCTTTCACTCCATATTTTATATGATATCGCATATCATTCCTCCTCTAATCCCTCAGTTCTTTTCCTGTAATTTCAAGAAATACATCGTTTAATGTTGGTAGTTCCGTAGTCACTCTGCCAAAACTTATTTCATTGTCCTGCAAATAATTCAAAATAGATATCAGATTATTTTTTCCACTTCTGCATTTCAATTCTAATTCTGTATTTTCATATCTTAAATGAATGACCGTACCGACTTCCCTCAATTCTTCCAACTGATTTTCTGATAATTGTACCTCGGAAATACCAATCGTCTCTCCTACCTTTAATAATCCTTTCAACTCATCTTTTGTGCCTATTGCTAAGTTTCTACCTCCATCAATAATCGCAATCCTACCACATATTTGCTCCACCTCTTCCATATAGTGAGAGGTGTATATCACAGTTGCTCCCTGCCTGTTCAATTCCTTAATCCCCTCTAATATTTTATTTCTACTCTGTGGATCTACTGCTACAGTTGGTTCGTCTAGAATAATCAATTCTGGTTTATGGGCGATTCCACAGGCAATGTTTAGTCTACGACGAAGCCCTCCGGATAATGCCTTTGGCCTTTTCTTTTGATGCTCTTCTAATCCGACAAAGTGAATTGCTTCTTCTACTAATATCCTTCTTTTTTTTCTATCTTTTACATAAAGACCACAAAAGTAGTCAATGTTATCCCACACACTCATTTCATAAAATACAGCTACCTCTTGCATTACAATTCCTATTTTCCCTTTGTTTTCATAACTAGTTGGCGTCATCGCCTTACCAAAGACTTCTATCTCACCTTTATCGTATTTTAAAAGTGCTAAAATGCAGTTAATAGCTGTTGATTTTCCAGAACCATTTGGTCCTAGTAATCCGAATATTTCTCCCTTTTTAATCTCTAGATCAAGATGATCCAACGCTAAAACATCCCCATATCTTTTTACTAAATTTTCTATTTTTACGATTGTTGTCTCCATACTTATCCTCCAACTTCTATCTTTGTGATTATGTAACTATTTTATCTTTTTTTCTACTTCAGTTGCAGTGTCACATGTCAAAATGCTTCATGACAAATGTCACATTTTCTTTTTTCACTTCCCCTCCTCTGCTTCTTCCTATATAATAAAATAAATAATATCGATGGAAGGAAGTGCTTGATTATGCAACTTTGGGATAAATTAATATTAATTCTATTATGTTTTGGTAGCTCTTTTTTCACCCCTTTAGATGTTACTTTTATAGCAAGCTTTTTAATCACCCTCTCCTTAACTGCAATTATCTATGCATTCCCTCACACTAGGTATCCCTTTGTAATCCTCTTTGTTTACGGGCTCTGTATCCTTCCCTTTGGTTGGCTATTCTTTTTCCTTCCTGTGCTGGCATATGATATGTCTAAATATAA
Organism: uncultured Lachnospiraceae bacterium; assembly: GCA_964369775.1. GTDB lineage: Bacteria > Bacillota > Clostridia > Lachnospirales > Lachnospiraceae > CAUPWF01. Next base: position 16,459 of record CAYJHQ010000042.1, on the reverse strand, counting down.
GTGCTATAGTGGTATGGTTTTCTCTATTATCGGAATCTTAATACACCTATCAAGCTATCCATCATCTTTGAATTATTACATTATAACAGGGTGTTTGATATCTTTTGTACTCCAGTACAAGTCAACAACATTGGAAAAATTGCAGAATGAATTTCGAACTTTGCAAGATGACAGTACCGAACGAACAATTTTAATGCACCAAAAGAACGCTGCACTAATAGAAGCGCAAAACTACGAAATTTTGAATGCTACTTTAGAAGAACGGCATCGTATTGCAAGAGAGATTCACGATAATGTTGGACATCTTTTATCTCGTTCTATCTTAATGACAGGTGCTCTTAAAATGACTACAAATAATACAACCCTAAGCAATCCAATTGCTCAATTGGAAACTACGCTTTCTTCTGCTATGAACAATATCAGAAGCAGTGTGCATGATCTTCATGATGATTCTATTAATCTGCAAGTTACATTAGAAACTTTGTGTAAAGATTTTTTAACAGCTCACTGCTCACTTGATTACGAATTGAGTTTCATTGTTCCTCGCGACATAAAATATTGTTTGATTGCAATCGTAAAAGAAGCCCTCAATAATATTACAAAGCATAGCAACGCTACAGAGGTGTCCATTTTCACAAAAGAGCATCCCACTATTTATCAACTAAGTATTCATGACAATGGCAGTATTAAAAACGTTCCCCCTACAGACTCTGATACTGGAATTGGGTTACTTAATATGAAGGAACGAGTGCGCGCACTCAATGGAACGATTAACTTTAGTTGGAACGATGGATTCCAAATCTTTATCTCGATACCCAAAAAGGAGACACTAAAATGAAAGTGTTAATCATAGACGACGATGTATTTGTTACAAATTCTTTGAAAACTATTTTATCTACAGACCCTGAGATAGACGTATGTGGAGTTGGTCATGATGGGAAAGATGCAATCTCCCAATTTAAAAAACTCAAGCCTGATGTTTTATTGATGGATATTCGAATGAGGAAGGTTAATGGACTAGATGCTGCCCAGGAGATATTAAAGAATAATAAAGATGCAAACATTTTATTGCTTACTACTTTTTCTGATGATGAGTATATTATAAAGGCACTAAAGCTTGGCACGAAAGGATATATCTTGAAACAAGATTACGAAAGTATTCTGCCTTCTATCAAAGCAGTTTATTCTGGACAGACCGTTTTTGGTACTTCCATCATTTCCAAGATACCTGAGCTTATCAACAACTCAGAAGGCTTTAATTATGCTGATTATAACATTAATGAACGTGAATTAGATGTAATACGTGCAGTTGCGGATGGATTAAACAACAAGGAGATTGCCGCTCTCCTTTACTTAAGCGAAGGGACAGTGCGCAATTATCTCAGTATCATTCTTGAGAAATTAAATTTACGAGACCGTACACAATTGGCCGTTTTTTATTATCAAAATCGTTAGATAATAGTATACTAAAAGCAGCAGGAAATTTACTCCCTACTGCTTTTTATTCTCTCGCATCTTCTTTTATCAGAGATAAAACTTCATCTATGAGTATTCTTCCTTGATTCGTAATCCTGACTTCGTCCTCTCTTATCCTCTCGACTAAAGATTTAAACTCTTTCTTTTCACACTCTTCTCGCATCATTTCTCTAAAAGAATTATTCTGATTTGATTTGTTCAACATAGTAAGCGGTTTTACAATGCCTGATTTTGTTGATTTACTCATTGAACCACTCCTCCTTCTTAGAAAACATCGCCAATAAATTAATTATATTATTTTTATCGACTTCGCTCTCAAAAAGTTAAGAAAAGCTTTATAATTACACCAAGGAATTTCCTTCTGCCTTTAATTGATAAAAAACTGTGTCAAAATCAAGATTCTTTTCAGTGCATATCTTTTTCACTGATTCGTATTCCGGGTAAGCATAGGCCTTTTCTTTATGCTTACATACTTTAAACAAACACGAACCTAATGATGTTTCTAATTTCTTCTGTTCTCTTTCCAACATCGTTCTCTCGCACTGGTATTTTCGAATACCTATAGTAGACAAATTTGAGAAGATAATATCTTCTAAATCCTCAACTTTATTTTTACTGCATAGAACCGATAGCATAGTCGCTGGACGATTCTTCTTCATGTATATCGGCGTGAAATAAACATCTTTCGCCCCTATTTCTAATAGTTTCTCCATTGTATATGCAAGTGCTTCTCCTGTACAATCATCTATATTTGACTCTAGCACAATCACTTCATCTCTCTTTGCATTTTCTTCTACATCCTCGATTAACATTGCTCTTAGTATATTAGCATTTTTAAAGTCTTTCTTCCCACATCCAATACCTACTTTTTGAATACTATAGTTTTCTGGCAATTTTTCTACATTTTTAAGTGCTGCTGCAATAGCAATCCCTGTAGGAGTAATCATCTCTCCTCGATTATCTGTAATTCTTATAGCTAAACCACTTGCTTTTGCTATGTTTACAACAGCTGGCACTGGTACTGGCATTACTCCATGTTGACATTTTACGTACCCTTGCCCTTCGTAAATCGTTGACACACATACTGCATGGATATCCAAATTATCAATACAGACTGCTACCGCTACAATATCTACTATTGAATCTACTGCCCCTACTTCGTGGAAGTGTACTTCATCCTTTGGTATTCCGTGCGCTTTTGCCTCTGCATCTGCCACATAATCAAAGATGTTCTTTGCAAGGGTTTTTGCTCTATCTGTAAGACTGCTTTCCTCAATAATCTTTGTAATCATTGGCAGATTTCTGTGTTCGTGATGCTTATGGTCGTGGTTGTGACCATGGTTCTCATGATGGTCGTGATTATGATCATGCTCGTGATTGTCTTTATGTTCGTGACTGTGATCATGCTGATGATGCTTATGATTGTGATTATCTAGAATTACATCAAAATGACATGCATCGATTCCACATTTTTTCTTCCTTGAAATCTCTATCTTATACCCTGAAACATTAAGACTATCTAACGCTTCTTGTAGCACTTCTCTATCTGCGCCTAAATCTATCAACGCTGACACACTCATATCTCCGCTGATTCCACTAAAACACTCTAAATATAATACTTGATTCCTCATTCCTTTTACCTCGCTAATCGATTAATCTGTGTACTTAAGTACCCTGCTCCAAATCCATTGTCGATGTTCACCACCGACATTCCTTCTGCGCAAGAATTTAACATAGTCAGTAGTGCCGATAGTCCCCCAAAGCTCGCACCATATCCTATAGATGTAGGAACTGCTATAACTGGTTTATCCACAAGTCCTGCTAGAACACCACCTAATGCTCCTTCCATTCCTGCTACTGCAACCACGCAGTTTGCTTTTTGAATCTCTTCCATCTTAGAAAACAAGCGATGAATTCCAGCCACTCCTACGTCATATACCCGTAGCACATTACTTCCAAAAAACTCTGCGGTCTGAGCTGCTTCTTCAGCAACTCTTATATCTGATGTTCCTCCAGTGCATACTGCAACTAATCCGATGCGCTCTATCTCTTTTGTCACAACCTTAAGAACTCCTGACATTTCATCGAACTCTACAATAGGCACTACTCTCTTGACAGCATTGTATTGTTCTTTTGTTGCTCTTGTTCCTAATACGTCTATCTTTTGCTCGTAAAAACTCTGAAATATCTTCACCAGATGTTCTTCTGACTTGCCGCTACAATAGATTACTTCACCAAATCCACTTCTTAGTTTTCTATGATGGTCAATCTTTGCAAACCCCAAATCTTCATAAGGCAGCTTCTTTAATTGTTCTTCTGCTTGATTGATTTCTATCTCTCCACTCTTTACTTGCTCTAACAACGCTTTCACATCCATCTCCCACTCCTCACTTCCTCTATTTTTCTTTATTTATATGAATGTCCATACTTCCACTGCGAAAACCTTCCATATCTAAGGTTATATATACAAATCCTAGCTTTTTTAACTGCTCGACAATCTCTTCTGACTGTTCTTTAAACACAGTGAACTGTTTCTTTTCAATCTCAATTCTTGCAATATCACCATGTACGCGAATTCGATTAACTGCAAATCCAATAGTTTTTAAATAGTCTTCGCCTTGATCAATTTGTTCTAATAAATCAAAATCTATTTCTGCTCCATATGGTAGTCTTGTTGCAAGACAAGGGGCTGATGGACGATTAGATACTGATAACCCCAAGTCTTTCGCATATTGTCTCACTTCTCTTTTCGTGATTTCAAGTTCAACTAAGGGACTGATAATTCCAAGTTCTTTTAATGCCTGTATACCTGGTCGATAAGCACTTAAATCATCATAATTCGTCCCATCTAATATATTCACAGCACTGACTTTCTCTGCGTATGCTTTCAATGTCTGGAATAGATAATATTTGCATCGATAACACCGATCCTCTGGGTTATATTTTATATCAATATTCTCTAACTCGTCCACTTGTATCACATGATGGATTGCGCCTACTTCCTCCGCTATTTTCTTAGCATTATCTAGATCACATGCTGGATGTAATTTTGTTTCAAATGTGACTGCGTATACTTTCTTCCCAAGTTTTTCCCCTTCCTCACATGTTAGTTTGAGCAATAAACTACTATCTACACCACCTGAAAATGCTATGACAATATCTCCTGTCAATAATGCTTTAATTCGTTCTCTTATCTTTTCCATCTCGACTCCTTTTCTAATGCTTCAAAGTCAATCACTCTAGTTGCGATACGATTTGCCAAATGTTGATTATGAGTAATTACTAAAAGCCCTATTCTTCTATCCTGTACCTCTTCTAATAAAAACTTCCAAATCTTTGCTTGGGTTATCGTATCTAGCATCGTCGTAATCTCATCTGCTATGATAAATCTTGTTTCCTCTTTTAATGCCCTTGCTATACAAATCCGTTGTAGTTCTCCTCCTGATAGTTCAAAAGGATATCGCTCCAAGTAGTCGTTTGGAATATCCAATTTTTCTAAAATATCCGGTTGAAAGTCTCCTCCTTCTGATAGAATTTTTTTAATTGTCCATTTTGGATTTACACTCTTTTCTGGGTGTTGATAGATTAATTGAACTGGACAAAATCCTTTTGCTACCAAGTCTTCCCCTTCAATTGTCACTCTTCCTCTGTCTGCATTTTCGTATCCTGCTAAAATCTTACCCAGCGTACTTTTTCCAAAACCACTACTAGCAAATAGGACTACTCTTTCCTCGCTTTGTATCTTTATATTTATATTTTCAAAAATATACTTTCCATTTTCATAGGAAAATGCTAGATTTTCTCCTTTTAACTCCATATCAACTCTCTCCCATGAATTCATTTTGTGGCAAAGCTTCATATAATGCCTTTGTGTAAGGGTGTTTAAATTCTCCTTTTATAAGTTCCTCAACTACTGCCACATCCACAATTTCTCCCTCATAAAATACTGCGATTTTATCTGACACTTGTATTGCTAGATCTATATCATGGGTAATCATCAGCACCGCTTTTCCCCGATCGGCTAACCCTCGTAGAACTTTTAATGTGCTTAAAGCTAATTCATCATCCATTCCTGGTGTTGGTTCATCTGCAACAATAAGGTCTGCTTCTTCTCTATCGTATATCAGATCTAGGAACGCATTTCGTATCATCCCTCCTGAACACTGAAATGGATACAACTCTTTTGTCTTATCTGCAAGCCCATTTTCAGAAAGCTTTATCTGCCGCCCCATCTTTATCAAGGGATCTAAAAAGGAAGCGGATTGTGGAATATAAATCCCTTTTTCTATATAATCTTTTGTCTCGTCCATATGATAATACATCGTTCCACTTACTTTTGCATTTTGTGGCAGAATATCGAACATAGTAGCTGCTAGCATACTTTTACCACTTCCACTAGCTCCTACTATCGATAAAACCTCTCCTTTTTCTAATTTCAAATCCAAACCTTTGATAACTTGAATTTCTCTTGTTCCAAATCCTTTTCCTTCCATTTCAAAGGACACCTTCAAATTCTTCAATTCTGCTATACTCATACTACCTCCAAGCTATTGTCACTAGCAAGCAACACTCTAATGTTTTTTCCTAATTCTGCAAATAGAATCACTATTACAATTAAGCAAACGCCTGGCAACAAGTACCACCAATTACCTGCTTGGACATATGCCATACCTTCTGATAACATCACTCCTATTGCCGCACTCTCTGGAGGCATACCAAATCCTAGAAATGTAATTGATGCTTCATGTAAGATAGCATGTGGAAATAAAATTACAATGCCTATGATAAATTGTGGAATTAAATGTGGAATCATATGCTCTCTTATGATAAACCAATCTGAATTTCCCAGTTTTTTTGATATTTTAATATAAGTTTCTTCTTTTAAGGATAATACCTCTGCTCTTATAATCCTAGCCAACCCTGTCCAATGTGATAATATTAATCCTATTACAACACCTTCCACTCCTCTCCCAACGCAAAATGATATTAAAATCAAAAGCAATAAATGTGGAATGCTAAGAATTAAATCTATTATATACCCAATGAATCCATCTACAGGTTTTGGCATTGTGCCTGCTACAACACCGATGAATAATGCAATGATTCCACTGCAAATAGATGCCATCAAGCCAATGATAAGACTGTTTGCCATTCCCTTTATCGTTCGAAGAAAAATATCTCTTCCTAACTGGTCTGTTCCAAATAAATGGTTCCAAGAAGGCGGTTGATTCTTCACTTCAAAACTTGCTATAATCACAGAATCATTGATTAGAATCCCTGTTAAAATCAAAGTACACAACAGGAGAGTCAGGGTGATTACTGCTTTTAATGCTTTCATTCTCATTGGTTACCACCTGCCCTTATCTTAGGGTCTATTATCCCATATAATATATTTGCGATAAAATTTCCTACAAATACAAAAACTGCACTAAATAATGTAATTCCCAGTAACAATGCTACATCTCCTCGAAGCCCTGCATTTACCACCGTGTTTCCAAGTCCTGGATAGGAAAACACAGTTTCTGCCAAGATGCTTCCCCCAAACACTTCGCTCAATGATGCAAACTGTATAGTAATTGCTGGAATTAAAATATTTCGTAACCCATGCTTCCATATGATTTTACGCTTTTTATACCCTCTTGTCTTTGCTAGTAATACGTAATCACTTTTTAATACCTGAATCAATTTTTCTCTCACATGAAGCGCAATATTAGAAAAAGAAGCAAGACTAAGGGTTATCACTGGCAAGACTAAGTGATAAAGCTGATCTCCCAATGTAACCTCTTCCTCTAACAAACCAATAGGTGAACTAAACCCTATCGGAAACCATTTTAATGTAACAGCAAAAATAAAAGCAAATACTAGCCCTAACAAAAATGTAGGAATTGAGGATAATGATAAACAAATTGTTCTTATGATTCGATCGATTTTTCTATCTTGATTTCCTCCCATTACGACACCTAATCCAATTCCGAGAATTCCGGCAAATATCCAAGATAGTAACATTAATACCAAGGAGCTTATAAATCGCTCTCCAATTACATCAATCACAGGTTCTCTATAGATAGTGGATATACCAAGGTCCAAGCGAATCGCGTTGGAAAACCATGCTAAAAAACGCTGAATAGGTGGTTTATCTAGCTGAAAATAGTTCTCTATTTCTCCCCTTTGAGATTCGGATACTACATCTGCTGCACCAATATATGCGTCGATTGGATCAATAGGAGATAATTCTACCAATGAAAAGACAACTACGCTAACTCCTATTAAAAGTAGCACCAATCTTATAAATTTTTTTATGGTGTATTTTAACATTATTCTTTCCACTCCCATTCACTTAGATTTGATAACACTGGCCAGGAATGGCCATGGGGATGAATTTTTTGCTCTCCTATTTCTAGGTTTTCATCTACATAATACAGGTGATCCGTATTTACTAGCCATACAAACGGTATCTCCCCTTTAGTGGATACTCCTGTTTTTCCATCCCATTGTATCTTCTTATATACTTCCAGAAACTCATTGTAATCCGTTTGCTTCAATGCTTCTTCTAGGTATTTATCAGTCTGCGGGTTCGCATAATATTCAGGATTATAAAAATCTTTTCCACCGTTGGAACTATGATATAGGTAATAAGTCTCCATTGGGTTTTGAGAACCAAACCCCATCAGCACCGCTGAAGAGTGCATTTGCTTTTCGATTTCATCCCAACTTGTCCCTTTTACAACCACTTGAATTCCAAGTTCCCTTGCCTGATTTGCAACTGCAACACTCAGCGCTTGTCTTGTTGAATCACTTGCGTTGTACAGGAGTGTAAATTCTGCCTTCGTTCCCTCTTTGTATCGAATTCCATCTTCCTTCAATAACCACCCGTTCTCTTCTAATAGAGAAATCGCTAGATCTTGATCGTATTCCACACAAGCTTCTTCACTGCTCCAGGCCATACCATCACATTCGCTATATGCTGCTGTTCCATACCCATTCAAACAATCTTCCACCAATTTTTCTCTGTCTATACCATAGGATAACGCTTGTCGAATGGCTACATCTGCTGTCACATTATTTCCAATCGGATAACCGTATTCATTAAGTTCTCCCTTATCTTCTTGAACCGGAAGTGTCAATCCTCGATTATCTATGGTATCAAAAGCCTGAAGCTCCATCCCTTCTATCTCTTTATCCGCAAGATTCATATTAGTAATCGCTACATCTACATCCCCACGAATCGCTGCCCCATAAGCCACTTCATCACTAGTAAATAAAATAGTAACCCGTTCTAACTCTGGCTTTTCCCCGTAATAATACGGGTTTATTCCGATAATTATTTGCTCACCCTTATCCCATTGCAGCAAAACGAAGGCACCGCTTCCAATCGGTTCATCTCCATAATTCTCTCCGTAGTCCGCTTTCGGAACAATTCCAATCTGCGATACAGTATTTAAAAATGTAATCTGTGGATTTTTCAATGAAAACTTTACTTTATATGTATCTATAACTTCTACATTTTCCAAAATAGTTAGATCTACAGACGAACCACTATTTTTTGCAGTTTCATATGTGAAAGCTACATCGTTCGCAGTCAATGTCTCTCCATTAGAGAACTTCGCATCTTCTCTCAAAGTGAAAATCCATTCCTTTGCATCTTCACTAATCTCATACTCTAAGGCCAATTCTTCTATCAGCTTCATGTCTTTATCAAAAGAGACTAGGGTACTTTGAAACAATGGATCTCCATCTATCCCCCACCCCAAACATGGATCAAACCCCTCTTCTGGCTCTCCACTTAAAGCAATCACTACTTGGCTCTCATCTTCTCTTACCTCTATATTTGCACACCCTACCAATAACAAGCAGCAAGTATATACACTGATTATAATCTTTTTCATACTCCCCCTATAAACTTCCTATTTCATATAAAAAGATCCAATGCTAGTATACCTAACATCAGACCTTCGTAGTCTTCATTCTCTATTTTATTTACATTGATCTACATAATTTTTTATCTGTTGTACTGCCTGATGAATATAATGAGTAATCGACTTTTGCTCTGTGGCAATTCGTATCCCACATCGATCCATCGGAATCAATATTTTTATCGCATCACTTGCACAAGTTGCTAAAACCATCTCTTGTGAAATCTCACCTGCGAGTCCATTCGGGATTAAAATCCCCATTGCACCGACAATAATATCCACTTTATCCATCTGATCCAAGATTATCTTCTCATCTGTCATACCAGCTGTCGCTCCTGCTGCTAACATTCGATTCATGGCTACAGGATTCGTTCCTGCTGCAATAATCTGGACTTTTATATCTTCTGACACAAGCTTTTCTACTATGGACTTTCCTATTCCACCGCCCATACCATCTATTACCAATACACTAAGGCACTTATTCCCCATAGACACTATACCTCCTACCGCAAATCCGTTGCCTACTGTAAAACATTTTATAGTAATTTCTTAGAAAATGCAACTAATTCACATAACTTTCTCTTGAATCCAATATTTTATCTGTAGTATAATATTTATGAAATTTTAATTAAAACTTAAAAAATGGGGGATTGTTATCATGAAAATTTTAATTGCAAGCGATTGCTATAAACCAACTATAAACGGTGTTGTAACTTCAATAATCAATCTTAGAACTGGTCTAGAAGCAATGGGACACGAAGTTCGCATCTTAACATTGTCCACCACTAGAAAAACTCATGTAGAAGATGGAGTATATTATCTTCGTTCTTTAAATACTGGGAAATTTTATCCCGATTCACGCCTTAAGTTGATGGATTTAGGTCATGAAGTTCGTGAACTCTTAGAATGGAAACCTGATATCGTACATACACAGACTGAATTTAGTATTTTCTTTGTCGCTAAAAAAATTTCCAGAAAACTATCCATACCACTTGTTCATACATATCACACTGCATATGAAGATTATACACACTATATCAGTCCTAGTAAAAGAGTTGGGAAAAAAGTAGTTACTTCCCTGACTCACCTCTATGCAGAACATGTATCGTGTATGATTGCACCAACTCAGAAAATGGAAGATATGTTGCGAAGTTACGATATCACTTGCCCTATCTATGTCGTACCTAGTGGAATCGCCTTAAGTAAGTTTCAGAAAAAAGCTCCCCAAGATGAGATTGCACGCATGAAAAAGCGTTTGGGTATTCCACAAGATCATGTTGTGCTTCTATCTGTTAGTCGCGTGGGAAAAGAAAAGAATATCCACGAACTAATTGATAATATGAATTCCTTAAAAGATGAAAAAATAACACTTTTAATCGTTGGTGATGGTCCTGAGCGTAAAGATTTGCAACACAATGTAGAAGAGTCTGATATGGCCGACCGCATTATATTTACAGGAATGGTAGCCCCTAGCGAAATTCCAAAATACTATCAAATCGGTAATTTATTCGTATCCGCATCTACAAGTGAAACACAGGGACTGACCTACATTGAAGCTCTTGCTAGTGGAACACCTATTTTATGCCGCCAAGATGAATGCCTCGATGGTGTTCTTGAAGAAGGATTAAACGGATATTCCTTTACAAACCCTGAAGAATTTTTGACTCATTTACATACATTCTTAAATCGTAATGATAAAGAATCCATGATTGAAAACGCAGAGAGAATAGCAGAAAAATTCTCTATTGAAAACTTTGTAAATCATATTTTCTCACTCTATGCTGATTTCGTGGAACTTGGAGATGAATATCTTTTCGAATCACCTGCTGATGAGGATTCACTTTGTGCATTTTAATACTTAGATAACAAAAAATCTATTTACAGTGTTTATCCTTAACTGTAAATAGATTTTTCTTATAAAGAACCTTTTAGGTTTCATACTTCGTACAAATGTACGATATAATGTTATTTATATTTTGATATTATTATAATATATAATCGCTGTACACGCGAAAGAAAAGGAGGAATTTCCCTATGCGAGAAGATTTAACAAAGTTTCAATGCCCTGCTTGTGGTGGTGCCGTAAGGTTTGACGTAACAACACAACAAATCATCTGTGACTTTTGTAATAGTTCCTATCCTGAAAATCATTTTGATCATACACTTCCCCAGCAGGATTCTCAACAAATAGATTGGAAAATCGAAGGTTATATTAAAAATCATGAAAAAATGGATACCCAGTATGGGTTCTCTTGCACCTCTTGTGGTGCTGAAATCATAGCAGATAAAAACCTAGTTGCCTCTGAATGTATGTATTGTGGAAATCCTGTTATGGTACCTAATAACGTATCAGGAATGCTTAAACCTGATTTTATACTCCCCTTCAAATTTGACAAAAAAGAGGCTGAAAAAAGATTAATGCAGTTCTACAGAAAAAAAATTCTATTACCTAACCTGTTCAAATCCAAAAGCCAAGTTTCCAAAATTACTGGTATCTATGTACCCTTTTGGCTTTTTTCTGCCAAAGGTAGTGGAGATATTAAATTCAATGCTCAAAAAGTTAGCAAACGTAGATCTGGAAATTACGAATATATAACCACTAAATATTATTCTATCCTACGACAAGGAAGTTTAGAGTTTGAAAAAGTCCCAGTAGATGCTTCTAAAAAAATGGAAGATAACTTTATGGATGGTCTTGAACCCTTTGATTATAGCGAGTTAAAAGAATTTTCTCCTAGCTTTATGGCTGGATTTTTTGCTGACAAATTTGATGTTGACGTAAAACAAAGTGCTTCAAGAGCTAAGTCCAGAATTGTGAACTCAACAGAAGATACCATGAAATCTACTGTTACAGGATATAGTAACATTACTATTTCTCAATCTAATCTCACTATGGCAGATGAAGATATTCACTATGTTTTACTACCTGTTTGGATGCTCAACATCAAATACCACAACTTCACATACAAGTTTGCAATCAACGGACAAACTGGCAAAGTTTCAGGCCACCTTCCGATAGATCAAAAGAAAAAACGTATATTGTTTAGCGCACTCCTAATTATAAGCTACTTCGCCACTGCATCTTTCATCTATTTCAACTTGTTATATTAGGGGGTGTTTCAATGAAAAATATAAAATCATATTTATTGACAGTGTTTATTCTAGTTTTCCTTTTCTACTTGCCTTCATCAGCCTCTGAGCATCCTTCTATTATAGATGAAGCTGATTTAATTCCTGATGACCAAGAAATATACATAGAAAATCGTATTGAAATAATTAAAGAAACTTATGATTACTCTATTACCTTGGTTTCTAAAGAAATAGAAGTATATGAGAATCTTCACACTACCCTCAGTAGCTTTTCTAGTTTTAATCCGATGGAAAGTGGTGTGGTATTCTTCATGTGTCCTTATATTCAGGGAGGCTACGAGTGGGATTTTGCCGGTTATGGTTCCTATTCAGATGTAATCGGATCGTCGTTAGTAGATGTTGTATATAGCTCTGCTGAATACAATGAAGCGTATGCTATAGATCAAGAAGAATTCTACCTTCTTATGTATGCTGATTTTTTAACCAATATAGAATTCTTTCTTGAACAACAAACTGGAATCCCTCGTCCAGATGAAGTCTTGTTAGAAACAGAATCCGATACACTCATTAGTGGTTTTGACCCACTAATCGATGCTGCCGACTTATTTTCAGACACTGAAGAACAATCCTTATTTAAGCGTATTGAATACTTATACACTACATACAACTTTGATTTCACCTTGTTAACTATGGATTACGTTGCAAAAGATGAATCATTACTCACCTACTGTGATTACTATGAAGGTCTTGATCCCACAAGAGATGGTCTTGTGTTCGGCATTTCCATGGATCCTTCCTATCGTAACTATGCAACATCTACCAGAAATTTAGGAATGCTTGCTTTCACTGAAGATGCACTAGATGTCATTGATGAAGAAGTTGCTCCGCTTCTTACAGAGAAAAGGTATTATGAGGCTCTCAATCTCTACTTTGACCACACTGAAGAATTTCTAGATTTAGCCCAAAATGGTAGAAGCTATAGCGCTCCATTACCTTTCCAAGTGCTTATAGCATGGCTAGGACTCGCACCTGCAATTATTGCATTTGTTTTTGCATATAGCATTCTACACGGAGTTTTTCTTCGCCAGATGAAAACTGCTGTTATTCAAACACATGCGAAAAAATATTTAAAAAAAGATAGTTTTATACTCACTTTAAAACGTGATGATTTTATTCGCGAAAAAACTATAAAGCATTATAATCCCCCTAAAAAAAGGAGCAGTGGTGGGGGTAGCGGTGGTTCACGTAGTGGCTTCGGCGGCAGTCGTGGCGGTAGGTCAGGTAGGTTTTAGCAATATCCTAAAAAATGAACAATGAAAATGTATATTTATTGATTATCTTTATCGTATATTGTATAATTGTGTTTTATTTTAACTTTATGAAATATGAGGAGGATATAATATGTCACTTACTTCACAACTATTCATCTCAGACCACATGTCATGCACCGATTTACAATACTGTGTTAAACATGCTCTCCTGCTAGGGTTTCAGCATACATATAGCAGCTTTCCTATCAGCGAATTTTGCGAAGAACAAGATTTTGAACTAAACTTTAATACTTATTTAAACTCTTTAGAGTTCTATAGTTCTAAACCAGATAGTTATATTAGTGCTTTAGATAATGCCCTGCCTCTTCCTTCTTTTGATAAACGACTAAAAAAAGGATTAGAAAGCGTATTTGAAATTGGTGAATTCTTGTTAGATTCCAATTTGGATTTATTAGCAGATCAAACCAACTTCAAAATTGTAGTCTCCCCAGCCTTTGATAAATACACTGCACAAGCTGTTTGTGATTTAGCATTTCGTTTTGGTATGGATACTACACAACTAAACGATTCCTTACTTTCTTTCGAACCTGTAAGTGGTAATCAAATTCAATTTATTTCATCCTCTATTTGTAAAATGACGTTTAATAAAACTGAAACAGGTAACTTATATTAAGCATGAAATGGTTTGTGCATTTAAGCAAGGATTTTCATGGATAGATGA
>CAYJHQ010000042.1:0-1888 GCA_964369775.1 uncultured Lachnospiraceae bacterium | reverse complement strand
ATATTAAGCATGAAATGGTTTGTGCATTTAAGCAAGGATTTTCATGGATAGATGACTACGTCATACAAGATTTAAAGCTAGCAAACGCACAAAAAATTGAAATTGAATTCAAAGCATTCCTGAAAAATCCAGAGGATACTTGGTTAGACGAAGATGGCGCGATGCCATCCTATAATTCATCAGCTGGCAAAAATGAAGATACTTGGTTTGATATTCCAATTCGCTTTTTACAAGAACTCTATCCTATCGAAGATATTTTGATAGATAAACTTAATTTAAAATCTGAGGACATTGTATTCAAAGAATATAAGGGATGCGAGGATATTACTTATAGAGTAGTTGCGTATGGTAAAAACAATCAAGCATTATACGAGAATCAATACAAGACCTATGTATCTGAACGTTCTTATATCAATGACTATCCTGAACTAGGGAAGGTTCATCCTTGTACTGGGTATGTAAATGTCTATATTAATGACGAGGCAGTTTTAGAGCAGAGAATACCAACTGACCTTGAACGAATCTGGGATATTTATCAATCTGAAGTGCTTCCTGACTGTAAGAATTACTTTACCACTAGATTGGGACACATCCCAACAGCAGCCGATCAACCTTTCTTTGCAAAACTAGACTTGCAAGTTGAGGTAAGTGAACCTGATTATCCTTTAAAATCACGTCAAGATATAATTTCTTCTCTCGATGCATTACATGAAGATATGTATTTTGTCGGCAGTGATTACTTTAAATTCCTTGGAGAACAGACCGGTGAAAACTTCAATGCACCTGGTTTGATTTATCCAAGAATAAAAAAAGCCACAGGGAAGCCACTGTTTAAAGTCACTCTATCTGATAACTTATTTTCTGGAGTGACTGTTGATGTTGATGGTAGGCTACACCAGAAAAAGTATGCCAAAGAAGATGTTTCCGCATATATTTCCACAGTAACATTAAGTGAAAACAAATTAAATCTTGATATTGAAGTAGATTGTCCCGACCCTACTATAGTAGCATCCTTTGCCCACTTATTGGAAAAGGGACATTTATCAATAAATGAAAACTTTGATAAAATCGGAACTATTTGTTTTAAGACCACTACTGGAAATTATTGTTCAAATGTGAAGATGGCTCCCAATATAACAAAGGATTTAGATATTAAATCTTTAGACTTTACCCAACAAGATGTAATCGGCTATGATCAATATATACATTATATCGATCAATTAAAGCGCGTAGAAGGTGTGGAAGTTTATCCGATTGCTACATCTTATCTTGGAAGAACCGTGTATGCAGTAGAGTTCGCACCAACTTATGAAGGCTATCTCTCTCGCACCAAAAGAATTACTCATATGCCTAGTGAGATTATCAATTGTAGACATCATGCTAACGAAGTATCCTCTACAAATGCATCCTTCCAGATTGTTAAAACACTTTTGACCGATAAAAAGTATGAAGGGCTCGGCAATAAAATGAATTTAACAATCATCCCCGTCGAGAATACAAATGGAACTGCCATGCACGAGGAGTTGATGAAGGATAATCCAAACTGGATTTTCCATGTAGCAAGATTCAATGCTCTAGGGAATGAATTTTTCAGAGAACACTTCAACGAAGATTCGATTCACACAGAATCTAGAGGGTTAATCGGATTATGGCACAAATTCTTACCTGATGTAATTGTAGATAATCACGGCGTTCCAAGCCACGAGTGGGATCAACAGTTTTCTGGTTACACCTCACCATCCTTCAAAGGTTTCTGGCTACCTCGTAGCATTTTATATGGAATCTATTGGCAGATTGATGACGAGCGATGGACATGCAACCTTGCACTTAACAAGGCCATCGAAGAAGTGATTGCTGACGCAATCCTAGGCGATGAAACAATGGAAAG